>JAJEBT010000203.1 GCA_022822405.1 Alphaproteobacteria bacterium | reverse complement strand
CACTGATCGACGGATACAAGCGGGTGATCGCCACGCTCTACGACCCGACCCTGGAAAATTACTTCAGCCGCTGCCTGAACCTGTTCACGCACCTCAAGCCTGTCCGGCATCTTCGAAAGCCCAAGAGCAGGACCGAGATCGATGCAGCCTTCATGGTCGTTCGCCGTCGTCTTTCCGCCGAGCAGCTCCCCGCTTATTCGAAGTTCATCGCCAAGGTCTCCAAGGACCATCCCGGCATGCTTCCCGATGCGATCTACCTTGCAGCCATGGGGTATCACTTCGAAAAGATCACCCGTCAGCAGATCGCTATCCATGACTTTCTGGGCTTCCTGAGAAACGAGTTGGAAATGTTTCGGGAGGCGATTCGGGATCGCATTCCGGAAGAGGAGATCAGGAGCCGCGGTCGAACGTCTCTTGAACGGGCCCAGTCGCTATACCAGTCCATATCCGATGAGTTTCGGTACCGGGAAGATGGGTTGGACGAAGCACTGCAGTCCTTTCGACAGACAGTGACTGCCCGGACAGGCGACTTGGCCCACTCTGCGACAGCGTCATAAACTTCGCCTGACCACTAGTCGACGAAGACGACCAAACGGCAAAGGGGCCTTGCTGTTTGGCCTGCGGCCTCCTCCGGCGGGCGCCCCGCGGGCGATGCCACGCTCCCGCATGTTCGCGACCGCCTCAGAAAATCGAGAAACGGCCGCGGTCCGCAGCGACCGCGGTTACCACACCGCCGAGCGGCCTGCATGCTCAGCCGCACCCGCGCGTGGCGACAAAATCCCGATACGGCGCGAACGCTTCATTCACGCCCTCCGGCGTGAGACCGTAATCTTCCAGCCTGTACTCGTGCCGCGGCTCTTGTCGGCGTTGCTTCTCCTGGACCGTGAGCCATTGCTGCATCTCGTCGACCGCAGCCGGCTCCAAGGGCCAGCCGAACCGTGCGTAGACATCGCCAACGACTGCCATCGGGTCATCGACCAGATCGGCATAACGGACATCGACCCAGCGCCCGTCGAGCGCCGGCCGGGACGCCCGAAACCGCATTGCGTCGTTCAGCATGCCGCTCATGAACACGAGCTGCTCGGGGCCGGTCTCGTGCCGCGGCCTCGGCTCTGTGGAAAAGCCTCGTATCCGCTCCACTATGCTGTTCCAAGAACCCATGAACTCGACGGGATCGCGATGGGTCTGGATGAAGACGGCATCCGGGTAGGTTTCCAACAGCGCCTCCAATTCCATGAGGTGGAAGGGCATCTTCAACAGCCAGTGCCGCTGCCCTCGCGGCTCGCGCTTGCGCCGCTGCCAGGTGAAGTGCTGCATGACGCGCTGGTGATGGGCGTAAGCGTCGCGTGATTGGGTCTCGGCCAGCCAACGACCATAGGTCGGTAAGTGGTAAGCGGCCGGAAATATCCAAGTCGAGAACGTGAGCCAGAGAATCCATAGGTCCTCCTCGGGCTCATCGATATCGGTACGGTGGACCCCGGCGAGGATATCGACGACATTGGTCGCGCCTAACAGTTCCTCCGCATAGGCGCGGCGCGGATCCTTGGCCGTGCCTGCCACGGTGGCATACTCGCCGTTGGGCAGCACCGGCTCGGTCAACTCGTAGCGCCTCAATGCCCAGAAGCGGCTGTCGCGCGATAACAGGCGATGCAGAAAAGTTGTGCCCGTTCGGTTGAT
This sequence comes from Alphaproteobacteria bacterium, assembly GCA_022822405.1. Lineage (GTDB taxonomy): Bacteria > Pseudomonadota > Alphaproteobacteria > MPNO01 > UBA830 > JAJEBT01. The sequence goes on along the minus strand of JAJEBT010000203.1, from coordinate 51,095 downwards.
GCCGACGATGAAGACCGGCCGCTCGATCTTCGCCCGTTCGATCTCGGGGTGCTGCTGCCGTTCGCGGGCGAGTTCCGCATTGCTGCGGAGGGCGCGCGTCAGCCCGTAGACGATGTGGCTTAGCCGCGTTTCCTGCAGTCCGGCCTCCGGCGATTTCAGCGCTTCCACGAGTCGCTGGAGACCGGTGCGCATCCACTCGGGGTAGGTTCGCTCGAAGGGGACGCCCATGCGCTCGGCGTACCTTTCGGCCTGCCCCATGAGACCGTCAAAGTCCAGGCGCCCATGCGGAACTGGATAGGGCCATCTGTCCCGATGACGCCTGATCCAGTCATAGGAGCGCGCATGGCGGATCAGCAATGCGGGCCATTTTATCGGGTGGGGACAGTCTTCCCGGATGGCGCGATCGGCGATCGGTACCGTGCGGCGGGTCTTGTCCTCGCTAAACCAGTAAGGCGCAAAATGGTCGATGAGCACCCATTGGCCGCGCAACGGAGACCCGTCGCGAAGGGCCTGACACGAGCGCCTGAAGGATGCGTAGGGGACGCTTTGCCAATAATAGCCAAGATCGGCAACCTCCAGATCCTCGTATGGGGGCTCTGGATCGCAGCAATGATAGACGGTGAAGCGGCGGTCGGGGTTGAGCGAGATCGCCGCGCAGATTTCGCTGACCGTATCGACCGGCTCTGCGTTTCTCTGTAGGGAAAAGCCATGCGGCGCCATTCCCACCTGTGTCGCCGCGGCGAACAGGCGCGTCGGAAAGTCGTTCGCCTGCGTATACCCCGTGCTGGAAAAGCCCATCTGCGGAAGGCGAAAGATCGCGATCGGCACGCCGGCTGCCTGCGCGAAAAACACGCCCTGCTCGGCCACCAGCTTGCTCCATGGATATCCGACAACGCCGAGCGGAAATGTATTCTTCATCGCGCCGAGATCGGGCTGCATCTGATCGTCGATGCGGCTCTGGCTGTACTCCCTGGAAAAGTCGCAAAAATATTCCGGGAAAATGCCCATGGTGGAGAAGTAGAACAGATGCTTGAAACGGGCCCGCAAACAGAGCTCCAGCACGGAACGCAGGCCGCGCGCGTTCACTTCACGCATTTCGGCATAAGACTGAACGAGGCGCGTGCTGGCAGCGAGGTGATAGACCGCCTCGATCCGCTGACAAAGCGCGCCGAAAGCCGACTCGCTCAGACCGAATCGTTCCCGGGCGAAGTCGCCGGGCACCACCCGCAGGCGCTCTTCGGCAATCTCCTCCCAGATTTCCGCCTGCTCCAGCGCGTCCCGCAATCGCGCAAACCCAAGCTCGACACTTTCGGCACGGATCAGGCAGTGCACGATCAGCCGGTCGTTCTGGCGCAGAAGCGCGTGCAGCAGGAAGCGCCCCACGAAACCGGTTGCTCCGGTCAGCAGAACCTCACGAAAACCGGTTGGCGCCGTTGCGTCGGCCGGCGTCTCTTGCGACACCGCCGCATGAACGACGCGCCGCAACTCGTCCACGTCCCTCTGGCACTGCGGCGGCAGCCGGCCGATGAGAGTCGGCACCGACAGGTCAGCGGACAACGGTTCGGCCATGCGGTCTTACTCCGTCATCCACGACGCCGACGTCGAGCCAGCTTTCCTGCCGCAAAACCGCACTACCGGACGGGCGAGGCTGTCTCGACGCCCCCTTGCGAACAGGGCGCCGGCGGGAAATGGTCGTCGGGCGGGCTAGCGAAAGGCGACGGCTTGCGGGATACGCGGCGCGGCGCCGCCAGAGGCGCGGCGCCGATCGGGTCGTCCTCCTTCTCGGCCTCCTCGTCTGTTTTCGTGCCGAACACGATGGCCTCCGCCAGCGACCGGCAAGAGGCCGTAGTCATCAACTCCAGCGCGCTCGCCTGAAAGTTGAACTCGCTCTGTATGAACGCCCCCAGCTCGGCGACCGAGATGGAATTCAGGCCGAAACTCGAGAGGGGCTCTTCCAGCCCGCCTTCTTCGTGGCCGCACAGCTCGGCCACCTTGGCGGCGATCCGGGCCATGACGCTATCGACCGTCAGCCGATCGTCGGCGCCGACCTCAAAAGCATCCTGATTGCTCATCAGGCGTCCGGTGCGCATGTAATCGGTGGAGTCCACCTTCCAGAGCACCCGCTTGAAGAGGGCGGTGATCAGATGGTCGCTGTCACCCATGGTACGCAGGGCATAGTCAAGGTTGGCGATGGCAAAATAACTGCTCACGGCGGGCATGCCGGCGGCCCTCATCAGACGCAACACGCCGAGATTGCGCGCCGCCATTCCGGCGTCGGCGACCGCTGCCAGGTTGTACGACAAGGCAGGCAGCCCTTGACTGCGGCGACAGGCAGCAAGACCGTCCAGGAAGGCGTTTGCGGCGCTGTAGTTGATCTGTCCCGGATTGCCGAACGCAGACGACAGCGACGACACCAGGACGAAATGATCGAGTGCGAGGCCGGCGGTTGCGTTGTGCAGATGGAGGGCACCGTGGGCCTTGGGCGCGAAAACCCGGTGAATGGATTCCGCTGTCAAATCCGCCAGCAGACAATCGTCCAGCGTGCCCGCGAGGTGGAACACACCCTTGAGCGGTTTCTTCACGTTGTCGACGCAGCGACGCACATCCGCCTCATCCGCGACGTCGCCCTGGACCAGGTCTATTTCGACCCCTTCACCGATGGCGGCAAGCGTGGTCGACCGTCGCAGCCAATGCTCGCTTCGGCGGCGCGCGGGATCCCGGTCCATCAGAGTGAGATGGCGGGCACCCGCCGTCACCAGATAGGGCAAGAGCCGCTGGCCGAAGCCGCCCAGGCCCCCGGTCACGAGATAGGTCGCATCCGGATCCAGTAACGGCTGCCGGTCGTCGATGGGGAAGTCAGGAGCGTCGGCCGCCTGCGGTGCGTTGAGCACCAGTTTCCCCTGATGTTGTCCGGAGGTCATCAGGCGGAGCGCCTTTGCGTAGTCTCGGTAGGGGAAGGCGGTGACCGGCAAAGGCGGCAGCGCGCCACGATCGAGCAGGTCGAGGCAGGCTTCGGAAAGCTCGCGCGAGAGGTACGGATCGTCGACCATCAGGCGGTCGAGGTCGATGGCCGCGAAGCGCAGATTCTTGCGGAAGACGCGGAGACCAAGAGCGCTGTCGGCATAGATGTCGATCTTGCCGATCTCGCAGTGCCAGCCGCCCGCTCGCAAGGACTCGAGGCAGAGCGGAACGTGACGGCCGGCGAGCGAATTCAGCACGACATCGACGCCCTCACCGCGGGTCGCCGTCATCAGTTCCCGGTACCACTCCACGCTGTGGGAATCGAACGCCGCCCACACTCCCAACGCGAGCAGCCGGTCGCGTTTGGCCTCGCTGCCTGCCGTTGCGTAGATCTCTGCGCCCACGTTGTTGGCGAGCGCGATGGCCGCCTGCCCGATGCCGCCCATGGCCGAGTGGATGAGGACGCGCTGCCCTTTGCGCAGCCGGGCCAGGTGGATCAGGGCGTAGTACGCCGTGACGTAAACCGAGAGCGACGACGCGGCCTCCTCCATGCTGAGGCCTCTGGGCTTGGGGAAGACGCGGTGCTGGCCGACCGTCGCGCGATTGGCGATGCACCCGCCGTCAACGAAGACCACCTCATCACCGGGCTCGAGCCCTTCCACCGCCGTGCCGGCGCGGCGTACCACGCCGCTCGCCTCCATGCCGACCTCGCGGCCGAGCGCGGAACGCTCATAGGCCAATGCGGGCAGCAGCCCCAGCGTCACCATGACATCGCGGAAGTTGAGCGCTGCGGCGGCGACGTCGATCTCCACATGGTGCGGCCCGAGGGGCGGAGGGTCGTAGGTCTTCATACGCAGGCCGCCGATCTGCCCCGCGTTGTCCAGGAACAGCCGGTAGGACGTATCTTCGTCGGGAGCGACGCGCGGGTACTCATCACGATCGCTCAAGACGCGCGGCACCCACAGCTGGCCCTCGCGCACAGCCAGCTCGCGTTCTCGCAGGTCGTGCCGCGCGAGCCACGCCAAGGTCTCCAGGCCGTCGTCGGTGTCCAAATCCACGACGCGGAAATCAAGCTTGGCCTCCTCGCCGATCTCGATCGCCATGCTGCGCACCGCCCCCCAGAGCGCGCTTCCGCGCGCGTCCTCCGCCTCGAAGGCCGCCTTGCGGGTCGCGACGGTGACGCAGCACCGGCAATTGGCCCGCTCGGTTCTGTAGGGAACCAGCGACTGAATGAGGGCAACGAATTGGGAGACCGCCCTCTCGCCGGTCGGATCCTCCGGATCCGAGTCGCAGAAAAAATCGATCGCCTGCACGTCCGCCGCATCCGGGTACGCTTCAGGCTCGAAGGAATCGCCCGAAGCGAGGGCACCGGAGGGGATCGCATGAACCTCCGGATCGTCGAGCCCGGATATCCACGCCCCCGCCAGGCTGGCGGGCTCACCCATCACCCAGCGCGGAGCCGGCAGTGGCGTCTCGTTCGGCTCGGCCATATATTGCACCGGAGCCTGCAGCAGCGTCGCCCGCCGCCCGGCTCGAAGCGCGGTCCAGCCCGCGCCGGGTTCTATTGCCGTGCCCTCTTCGTGGGAAACGAGGGCCAGGCCGCCGGGGACCGCCGTCTCCCGCCAGAACCGCCAATCGTCCGGCGTAAACGCATCCTCATCCCGATGGAGGAACAGGACTTCCGCCGCGTGCCGGCGCAACAGGCCCTTATCGAGCGCGGCCGCCTGCCGCGACGCGGGATCGAGACAGTCGAAGCGCAGCGCCGCGTCGTGGCCGTGGAAGGCATCGTAATGCGCGCGTGCGCCCTCCTCATCGTCGGCCACGAGCCAGAACTCGCTTTGCGTCTCCTCGCGCGAGAGATGCTCGACGCAACTCCGCAGCACGGTCTGCTCCGGGGTTCTGGAGCCCGCGAACTCCAGCGTGTGGCAGACGCGCGGCTCGCCGCCGGCACCGTCTGCCTGCTCAAGGGCGACAAGCAGGGCGGGCGGCTCGATATCGCCGTCCGGCAGCCGGGCCGCGATTGCCGGGCCGTCGGCGACGAATTTGGGCTGCCAGACGACTCGATGCTTGCTGTGCGGCAGGTCGAGCCGTCTCGGGTTCGAGATAAAGGAGATGTATTTTTCGATGTGCAGGACGAGATCGCCGGTCGCGCCATCGTAACAGGAGAGGCTGCCCGAGACCCACTCGCCGGTCGGCACCGAAAATTGGCCCTTGTCGTCGACCTCATAGCGAATGTTGCCGGGATAGGTGACGCGACAGGTCATCCGCGGAACCGTGGGCGGGCGCAGGAAGGTCACGTTCTCTGCCCGGCGCGGAATTGCGAAGAGATCGGCGCCGAGCATCAGGTCGTAGAGATAGGACTGCAATCCTCCGTCGAGCAGGGCAGGGAGCATGACGTAGCCCTCCTGCTGGCCGCCTCGCCACAGCGCTTCGTCCACCTCGACATCGAACATCAGGTGGTCGGTGTCGACATCGCGCTGCAGCTGCCGCATGTTTCGGAAGTGGGGCCCGTACTGGAAGGTTTCGCCGAGAACGGTTTCGATACGTTCGTAGAGCTCATCGTCTGCCGCATAGGACAGGGGCTCGTAACGGGACGTGTCGATCTCCGACACGTGTCCCGGCACGTCCGGTGCGTGGTCGGGCCCGACGCGGCGGACTTGCCCGCGGCAGTGCAGTTCGCACTTCGCGTCCACGTCGTATGGTTGTGACGAGATCGTGACGGTATATTCGTCCGGCGAATTGGGGACCGGCTGAAGTGCCGTCTGCAGTCGCACGGGTACCCTGGGAATCGGGCACGGCTGCAGGAATTCGAGCGTCTCGATGTGAGCGGGCGCGCCCTCCAAGGCCTCCAAGACCAGCTCGATGAAGCCCGCGGCCGGCATGATCGGAGCGTGATGCACGCGATGCTCCGCCAGCCACGGAAAGGCCGCCTCTGAGAGCCGCGCTTCCAGCAGCGGATGATCGCAGGGCACCCGGTGGCCGACCAGCGGCCCGTGCGAGTACTCGCTCCGCTTCTGCAGGAACTCGTCGTCCAAGGTGTTATCGACGCTCTTTCGTTCTTCGCGCGGGTGCCCCGGCAGCAGATGGACGATCGGGTCGGGGCGCGGATACTGGGCCGCGAAGTCCAAAGACACGCCGGCTAGGAAGAGCTTGCCCAGGGCGTCATGAAATCCAAGGCATGTATCGGTGTCGCGCATCAGCGTTGGAACCGAAACCGGGGTTGAAGCGGTGTCTTCCACACATTGAGCGATAATGGGTTGCAGGGCCGAGTGGGGCGCCAGTTCCAATATCACGTCGGGCCGGTGGTCGCGCTTTGCGGTCTCCATCGCCGCGGCAAACCGGACCGCCTGGCGGATGTTTGACCACCAGTAGGCGCTATCCAGTCGCTCCGTCTGTGCACCCGTCACCGACGAGAGGAAAGGCACGTCGGCGTCGAAGGAGATGTCGTCCAGGAAGGCGAACGCCTCCAGCGCATCGTCCTCGATTGCGTCCATCACCCGGGAATGAAAGGCGATGTTGCCCGGGATGAGCCGATTCTGAAGTTTGCGCCGGTCCAGTTCCTCCATAACGGGTTGCAGGTCGTCTTCGGGACCGCAGATGACGGTGTTGGCCGGTGCGTTTTCGCAAGCGATCTCGACCTCGACGGGCCGGTCGCCATCGAGTCGGAAGGGAATGTCCAAAGTATCCAGAAGGTCCTCTACGCCCGGCCGGTCAAGACCGATGGTCAGCATGCGGCCGGATCCCGCCACGCGCTGTTGCAGGGTGGCGCGATGGAAAACCAGGCGCGTCGCATCGGCAAGCGAGAGAGCCCCCGAGGCATAGGCTGCGGCCACCTCGCCCGAACTGTGGCCCAGCACGCAGTCGGGATAGACACCCCAGGTCTTGAAGAGTTCCACCAGGGCGCACTGGATCGCGAAAATGACGGGCTGGGCAAGCTCGCATTCGTCGAGCGCCACCTGAGGGGCCTCGAAACAGGCCTCGCGCAACGAGGTCGGGGAATAGGCGCGCCAGTGACCGTCAATCGCGTCGATGACGCGGCGGAATACCGGGTGGGCCTCGTAGAGATAGCGGCCGCAGCCCGCCCACTGCGTCCCCTGCCCGGCAAACACCATCAACAGCCGCTGCTCGCCCTCCTCGGCAGTGCCGATGGGAGCGCCTTCTTCCGCGAACGCGTCGAGCGCTTCGGCGAGTTCCTCACGGTTTCGGACGGCGAAGGCCGTACGCGTGGCGAAATGGGTACGGCGACGGCTGAGATTGCCAGCAAGCGCGTAGAGGTCCAGCGGCTGCGCGTCGAGCGTCTCCCGCATGCGTTGCGCGCTCTCCACGAGCGCATCCGGCGCGCGTGCCGAGAGAGGGACCATGAAGCCCGCGCGGGGCGCCAGAGGCACCGACCAGAGCCTGGGCCGCGACGGCCGGTACTCGCGCACCACACAGTGACCGTTGGCTCCGCCGAAGCCGAACGAGTTGATACCCACGACGACCGGATGCTCAGGGAACGGCTCGCATTCCGTCTGTACCTCCATTGGGCAAGAACCGAAGTCGATCTCCGGATTGGGCACCTGAAAGTTGTTTGACGTCGGCGCAAAAGTGCGCCGTTGCATCATCAGGACGACTTTGAGCAGGGCGCAGTGAAAGGCAGCGGCCTCCATGTGCCCCACATTGCTCTTGACGCTGGAAACCCGCAGCGGAGCCGCACGATCGGGTCCGCCATAGGCCTCCGCGATGGCGTTGCCTTCGATGGGATCGCCGACCGCGGTTCCGGTCGCGTGAGCCTCGATGTAATCGAAGTCCGAGGGAGTGCGTCCGGCACGAGTCGAGGCCTCGCGCATCAACCGGATCTGCGCATGACGGGTGGGCGCGCTGATAAAGCGGCCCGGTGCCAGACCCCCGCTTCCGTCCGCCGTCCCCGCAGCGTTCACCGCTGTCGCCTCGATCACTGCATAAATCGGATCCCCGTCCCGCTCGGCCGCCGCCAAGGGCTTGATAGCGAAAACGAACGATCCCTCGGAGCGCATGTAGCCGTTGGCCTCGGCATCGAAGGAATGGCACTTGCCCTCCGGACTGATCACTCCCATGAGGTTGAAGCTGCTGCTCAGCCTGCCGCTGCCGAGATAGGTGACAGCACCCACCAGCGCCTGGTCGCAATCGCCGCACGCGAGCGCGTTCATCGCCGCGTGCAGGGCGCTCAGCCCGGCGGAACAGGCCGTGCAGTACGTGGCCGACGACCCCATGAGGTTAAAGTGGTAGGAGACCCGATTGGCCAGCATGGCAAGGCTGATGCCGGACACGGAATATTCGGTGACGCCGTGCTGCGGCCGCCAGTTGGACACGGCCGGAACCTGTGCACCGATGAAAACCCCGGTGGGGCTGTTGCGCAGCGAGTGGAGGTTCCAACCGACGTGTTCGATGGCTTCCCACGCGCAATTGAGCAGCATCCTTACCTGCGGCTCGGTCTGCGTCAATTCGTTGTGCGACATGCCGAAGAACGTGCGGTCGAAGAGCAGTTCGTCGTCATCGCGAATCAGGCCCTCGTAAGGACTCGCAAGCCGGCCCGGCCCGGAAAATTCACCGACGGGCAGGTGGCCTCTTCCGTAGCGGTCCGTGATCGGCTCCTGAACGATCTCACGCTCGGTCAGCAGGGTCCAGAAATCGGAATCCGACTGAATGCCGCCGGGCATGCGATAGCCGTAACCGACGATGGCAACGTCATTTCTCTTCCCCGACGAGCTCATCCTATCGCCCAAGGTCCGAACACAACGCTGCCAGCCGCACGGCGGCCGGCATCCGATTCCGGTTTCTTGAATTCCGTACACATGTTGCAGAGTTATGTGGAGCATACTCCCAGTGATTTCAAGGTCAGTTGTCGCGACGATCCTTGATCCGAATCCATGTGGATGCGCGTCCGGGATCCGGTTCCGGGCCCTTTTCCACGCGGTCGCCGCTGCATGTTGATTGCCCCCTGAAGTGATGGCCTTCTCGTGCAGATGGCCGAGCATGATGCCCGTGACGAGGATTGCCGGGGCGGATGTCCGGAAGGGGCAGGCCGGGAGCAGATATCTTCAACGCCGAGACCCCTCCTGCCCGCCAGCGTGACCTGTGTGCGGGCAAGCTCGGCTCCTTGGCCGAACGCGGCGATGACTGTTATTCTGGCGACGGGCAAAGCTGGAGGAACAACAGGTGAAGGTCGACATAGGCAACCACGCGCTCAACTGTGAAGTGAGCGGTCCCGAGGGCGCTCCCTGGGTGACGTTCAGCCACGCGCTCGGCAACAACCTCGATCTCTGGAACGGCCAGGTGTCGCTGCTGCAGGACCGGTTCCGGATCCTGCGCTACGACCAGCGTGGCCACGGCAGATCCGACGCGCCCCCCGGTCCGTATTCCTTCGCCGACCTCATGGCCGACGCCGTAGCGCTTCTCGATCATTTCGACATAGACAGAACCCACTGGGTCGGACTCTCGATCGGCGGCATGCTCGGCTACGGCCTCGCCCAGGAACACGGAAACCGGCTACTGTCATTGACCGCTTGCGATGCCCGGCCCGACGCGCCGCCCGACTACGCCGACTATTTCCAGTATCGCATCGACACCGTCCGCGCCAGCGGGATGGAGGGGGTCGTCGAGCCGACGATCGAGCGGTGGTTCACGCCGGCGACCCGCCAGCAGAACCCGCCCTCCCTGGACGGCATCCGCGCGGCGCTCCGCACCACCAGCCCGGCCGGGCACGAGGGGTGCTGCGAAGCCCTGAAACGCCTCGCCTTCGGATCCGGCCTCGCGAGGATCAGCGTGCCGACGTTGGTCATCGGCGGCGGCGAGGACAAGGGCGCGCCACCCGAAATTCTCGCCGAGGCCGCCAGGGCCATACCGGACTGCCGCCATGTCGTGGTGCCGCGCGCGGGACACATTTCCAACATAGAGAACCCCGCGAGCTTCAACGAGGCGCTCGAAGAGTTCCTCTCGGAAGTGACGATGGCTGCGGCCTGAAGCCATGGCAGCACCCGACGGCCCGCGCGGCGCCGAAATCATCGATGCGCTGAAAACCGCGAAGGTGACGCATGTCGCCGCCCTTCCCGACATCACGACCAGCGCCGGGCTGCTGTGGCCGCTGTCGACGGATCGCGATCTGCATCTCATCCGCCTCAGCAAGGAAGACGAGGGCGTCTCGGTCTGCGCGGGGCTGGCCTTCTGCGACCGGCGCGCCGTGCTGCTCATGCAGCAAACCGGACTCATGGATTCGCTCAACGCGGTGCGCGCGATCGCGGTCGAATACGGCCAGCCGGTCTGCATGCTGGTAGGGCTCCTCGGCAAGGAACCCGATCGCGCGCCGCAGGATTCGGAGAGTTACGGCGTGCGGATCATCGAGCCGATCCTCGACGCCATGGACATCGACCGTCTGCTGATCGAGAGCTCGGACGACGTCGCCCGCCTGCCGCCAGCCATCGACCGGGCCTACGCCGAATCGCGCCCTGTCGTGGCACTGATCGGAAGGACCATCAGGGAATGATGCAGCGCAAGGCCTGTTTCGAGAAGATTGCCGAAATACGCAACGGGGCCGTCGTGGTTCCGACCTATTCGTCGGCATTCGAATGGCACCGGGTCGACCCGCATCCGCTGAACTTCGTGAGCGTCGGCGCCATGGGCCAGGCCTCCTCGCACGCCCTGGGGCTCGCGCTCGGAATGCCGCATCACCGGATCATCGTGCTCGATGGCGACGGCAGCCTCCTGATGAACCTTTCCAGCCTCGTGACCATCGCCAATGCGGCGCCAGACAACCTCGTTCACTTCGTGGTCGAGAACGGCACCTACGAAGCCAACGGAGGCCACCCTATACCGGGGCGCGAACGGATCGACTTCGCGGGCCTGGCGCGCGCCGCCGGCTACGCGGAAGCCCGCAGTTTCGACGGCCTCAACCGTTTCGCGTCCGAACTGCCGGAACTTCTGGAAATGCCGGGCCCGGTATTCGCCGCCCTCAGGGTCGAGGCGGGAGACGCACCGCCGCTCGCATACGACTATGAATGGCTGCACAGCCCGGACCGCAGGCGGGAGTTCAGGGACGCGATCAGGCCCATCCTCGAGGCCGGGGCCGCGGGAACCTGAACTCCTGCGAATCGCGGTCAGCCTTTTCTGGCGCCCTCGCGTTCCGCGAAGTCGAAATAGAGATCCCGCGCCAGCGTGGCAACCGGACCGATCTGGTAGTCGCTGTCGGCGACCCGCACCACGGGCAGGACCTTGGAATAGTTTCCGGTGAGAAACACTTCATCGGCGTCGAACACGTCGTCAAGCGTGAGCGTCGCCTCCTCGACCGGCGTGCCGGCATCCGACAGGAGTTCGATCACCCTCCGGCGGGTCAGGCCCGAAAGAAAACAGCCATTGGCGGCCGGAGTCTTCGCAACCCCGTCCTTGGCAAGAAACAGGTTGTTGACCGCGAACTCCGCGACGTTGCCCAGCCCATCGAGGACCACGGCGGTGTCGCATCCCTTCTCCTTGGCCTCCAGCAGGGCCCGGCCAACGTTCGGATAGAGGCACGACGCCTTGGCGTTGGTGGGGGCGGCCTCCGGTGTCGGACGCCGGTAACTCGAGACGCATGCGGTCACGCCGTGCCACCTGGGAAGCGGGGCATTGAATATGGTCAGGATGAAACGGGAGGACGCGGGATCCGGCGTGATGAAGCCGTCCTCGAAATACATCAGGGGGCGGACATAGAGTTCGGCGTCTTCCGGAAACCGCTCGATTCCCTCCCACGAGAGCGCAACCATCTCCTCGGCGGACACCGGTACATTCATGTGAAACGTCCGCGCCGATTCCACCATCCGCGCACAGTGCCGGTCGAGATCGGGAGCCAGGCGCCGGAACGCGCGGGCGCCGTCGAAGACGGACGACGCCATCCACCATGAATGGCTCATCGGCCCGAGGAGGGGCGGATTGCCCTCGATCCACTCGCCGTCGATCCAGGTGATCGTCCCGAGACTCATTGCGCCGCCATCTCCGCAGGCATGTCCAGGGAGGCTCCGTCGTCAAGACAGACCCCAGCGTAGGAATGAATCCGCCGCACCATGGCCTGGAGCCCGTTGGCGCGGCTGCCGCTCAGATGGGAGCCGAGTTCGAGAATCTCGAAGAATTCCGCCGACGTGTCGATGATTTCCCGGGGCGTGCGATCCGAATAGACCCGCAGCAGGAGCGCGATCAGGCCGCGGACGATGGTCGCGTCCGAATCGGCGGCAAAATGGACATGTCCGTCACGGCGCCAGGCATGCAGCCAGACCCGGGACTGGCAGCCCGGCACCAGATGGGCGTCGTCCTTGAGGCCGTCAGGCAGGTCGCGGAGATTCCGCCCCATCTCGATGATGTACTCGTAGCGCTGAATCCAGTCGTCGAAGAAGGCGAATTCCTCGATAATGTCCTGTTTCGTGCGCTCGATGGTGGATAGGTCCGTCATGGCTGGGGGTATAGCGGGTTTCCCGACGCAATGAAACCGGCTCGGGCATCCGGGACGGCGATACTGTTGAGTTTCGAACTGTTCCGAATGTGGTCCGGGCGTTATTCTTGGAGTACGAGAATACTGCATGCAAATTCGCAGCTTGCCATGGTAAACTGAAGACTGTGACAGGCCAACCGAATCCAAAGCCGGAAAGAGCGATGCCACAGGATGCAACCACCCCTGACAGACCCTCCGGGAAGCCGCGATGGCTGGGCTTCGCGCAACTTACCCTGATCCTTCTCGTTATTGTCGGCGCCCTGTACCTCGCCAGGGCGCCAAGCCGGGTGGAACACCAGGCGGCAGCCGGTTCGGCACAGGCCCAGCCGGTAGTGAACGTCGTAAAGCCGGCTGCGACGGAGCATTCCCTACAGATCGATCTGACAGGAACGGTGAGCTTGCAGGGGAAGGTCACCGTGGTATCCGAGGTGGTCGGTCGTGTGGTCTGGGTGTCTCCGGATTTCGTCAACGGGGGGTCGATCCCGGCAAACGAGACCTTCATCAGGGTGGATCCGGCCAAATACCAGCTTGAAGTCCAGGCGGCGGAAATGGCGGTGGCGGAGGCCGAAGCCCTCCTGCTGATCGCCAAGGCGAACGCCGGAGAAGGCGCAGCGCCGCCGATCGGCCCCAGCGAGGCCCGGCTCGGGAAGGCGCGAGCGGCGCTCGCCCTGGCAGAATTGCAACTGGCGCGCACGGAAATATCGCTCCCCTTCGCCAGTCGGGTGGTGACCACGGATCTGGAGGTCGGCGATCTGGTCGGTCCGTCCGAAGCCGTCGGGCGGCAGTCGGTCCTTGGCGTCGTCTATCGATCGGACGCGGTGCAGGTCCGTGTACCGATCAAGATGGACGAGTTGGCCAGTCTCGCCCCGGCGATCGGCCGACCGGCCAAGGTCCGCACGGTCACCGGGATCTACGATGCCAGGGTCGCCCGCGTGTCGTCGGTGGTCGCAGTCAAGACGCGCATGGCCGCGGTATTCCTCGAGCTCGCGGATGGTGCGGCAGAACAGTCACGGCCCGTTCCAGGCACGTTCGCGCAGGTCCGAATCCTGGGCCCCGAACGCGGCAACGTATTTGTTCTGCCGGAATCTGCTGCGCGCGAACGGGACAGTCTCTGGGTCGTCAGGGACGGCGCCTTGCGTTCGTTCACGCCCAGGACAGTCGGTCGCACGGCCGGCCGCACATCCGGCCGATGGATCGTCGAAGCGTTCGATGCCGGAGACGGCGTGGTCGTGAGCACCCTGTCAGGTTCGAGGGAAGGCCTGAAGGTTACGACCAGACCGGCATCGTCGTCGCAGTAGACCGGACTCGGGCCCGAGGCCGCAGGATGCCGGGCGGGCGCCACAGCGGGGAGCTATCGTGAAGCACGGACCGATCGCATATTTCGCCGGAAATCCTGTCGCCGCCGCAATGCTGATGATCTTCCTGATCCTCGGCGGCATCATCGCTGGGCTTCAGCTCCGGGTCCAACAAATACCGAACGTGGACCTGCGCACCATTGTCGTCACTTCAGCTGTCCCCGGCGCCTCGCCCAAGGAGGTTGAGGAAGACATCAACCGCCGCATCGAGGAAAGCGTGGTCGGACTGGCAGGAGTGGCCAGGGTGGTCAGCGTCGCATCGCAGGGCTTTGCCAAGACCGAAATCGAGATCGAGACCTTTGCCGATCCCGCTACGGTCCTGGACAGCGTCAGGGGCGCGGTGAACGGTATCGAGAATTTTCCGCCACCCAACGCCGAACCGCCAAGAATAGAAGTCAAGAAGCTGTCCGCGGAAGTGATGGCGATATCCGTCTCGTCACAGCACCTTTCCGAGAGCGCGCTGCGTGGCGTGGCGGAGGACATTCGCGACGGGTTGCTGAACCTCCCCGCGGTCTCGCTGGTCCGGCTGAAAGGCAGCCGTGACAGGGAAATCTCGATTGAACTGAGCGAAATCGAGCTGCGCCGCTACGGGTTGTCTCTGGCCGAGGTGGCGCGGAAGGTGCGGCATTCATCCCTCAACCTTACATCCGGCGAACTGCACACGGATGGGGGCAGCCTGATTCTCCACGTGGTGAACAAGAAAAAGGTCGGCAAGGAGTTCGAGAATATTCCGCTGATCACCCGTCCCGGCGGGGCAGTCCTGACACTTGGCGACGTGGCGGAGATTCGCGACGGTTTCGTCGACGAAAACGTCAGATCCGAAGTCGACGGAAAGCCGACCCTGTTTCTCAGGGTCGAAGCATCGGATGAGCAGTCGCTCCTCGAGGTCGCAAACGAGGTGAAGGGCTGGCTTGAAGCCTACGAGCCGCCGGAGGGAGTGGAAGTCGGGGTATGGAGCGACAGAATTGCTCCTATCTTCGACAGGTTCTCCAACATCCTTCACAACGCGATCATCGGAATTCTCCTGGTGTTCGTTTGCCTCATTCTTGTCTTCGACCTTCGCGTCGCGATCTGGGTCACGGTGGGAATCCCGTTGTCCTTTATTGCTTCCTTGTTGTTCTTCGATATCTCGAACCTGACGCTGAACATGGGAACGATGTTCGCGTTCTTCGTGCTGATCGGCATTGTCGTTGACGACGCCGTGGTTGTCGGAGAGAACATCGCAGCGGAGCGGGAGCGGGGGAAAAACGCGTTGGACGCGGCGATCTCCGGGGCGAGAACCGTCGTGGGCCCACTCACCGTCGGCGTGCTCACGACCGTGCTCGCATTCGTGCCGCTCATGTTCGTGACGACAGGAGGCTACCAGCTCGTCAAGGTATTTCCGCTCGTCGCGTTTTTCGTCCTGTTTATTTCCCTTGCGGAGGCTTTCTTCATTCTCCCGGCGCACTTGTCGCACGAGGGGCGCTGGAGTCTTTCCCCGCTGCGCGACGTTCAGGAACGGATCCGCGGCTGGATCGACGACATGCGGGACGCAATCGTCGTCCCCATAGTGTCGTGGTCAGTTCGCCATATCTTCCTGACATTCCTGATCGGCGTGGTTTTCGTGGCCGCGGCAGCCTGGCTCGTGCGGTCCGAAACCGTTCGGCTAGTCGTGTTCGACCGCAGCGCAAATGCCGGCAACACGATCCAGGCGCATCTGGAACTGCCGGTCGGAGCGCCCTTCGACGCCAGCGCTGCCGCCGCGCAGCGTTTCGCCCAGGCGGCAAGCAAGATCAACGATCAGCTCGATGGAACCTCGATCAAGTCGATCAACGTCATTGTCGGCAGATTCGGCGCTGGCGCCGGAACGCGATCGGGTGACGATGAATCGATACGGAGCCATCTTGCCACCGTAAGCCTGAAACTCCATGAACGGCCGGTTCGCCAGGCATCCACCGAAACCATCGAGCAGGCATGGCGCCTGAATCTCGGCGACATGCAGGGTCTGGAAAAAGTCTCCATCCAGACAACGCGCGTCCGCTTCAAGCCGGCCGTTGCCTATGCGCTGGTTCATGACGATCCTGAGATCCTCCGGAAGGCGGCCGACGAGTTGAAGTCGTTCATGGGCACGATTCCGGGCATCTACGGACTTTCCGACAGCCTGACCCTCGGCAAACGGAATTTCGAGATCGAGCTGACGCCAGTCGGAGAGGCGGCCGGCCTGACGCCAGCCCTGATCGGCAAGCAGTTGCGGGCGAACCTTCATGGCATCGAAGTCCAGCGGATCCAGCGCGGCCGCGACGAGATCAGGGTGGTCGTGCGCTATCCGGCCGAACTGCGTGGCAGCCTGCGAGATCTTGCCAACGAGCGGATTTACGGGCCGGGCGGCGCCGAAATTCCGCTGTTCACCGCCGCCCGCATCACCGAGAAGCGCGAACTGGCAACACTGACCCGCATCGACGGGAAGCAGGCGGCGCTGGTCAACGGCCATGCCGATGTCAGCCGCATCACACCGGTTCAGGCAAGGCGGAAAATCACGCAGGAATTCCTTCCCGCCCTGATCGACAACTACCCCCGCCTGGAGGTTTCCCGGGACGGGGGCGCCAGGGAAGAAAAGGCCTTGCTCGAGACGCTGGGAGCGCTGTTTCCGGTCATCCTCCTTCTGATGTACGCATTGATGGCCGGCCTGCTCCGCAGCTATTGGAAACCCCTCGTGGCAATCCTCGGCGTCCCGGTTGCCTGCGGTGGAGCGGTATTCGGCCACTGGGTGCTGGGATGGGATCTAACCGCGGTTTCCCTGTTCGGCATGATCGGCGTTGCAGGGGTGATAGTGAATGACGCGCTGGTCCTGATCGACCGTTACAATACGATCCGCCGCGAGCACCCCGCGATTCCGGCCATCGCTGCCGCGTCCGGCGCCACGCGCGATCGTTTCCGTGCCGTGTTTCTGACCTCTCTGACGACCGTGCTCGGGCTCTCGCCTCTCCTCTATGAGCGCAGCGACGAACTCCTGTTCCTCGTGCCGTTTGCGGTCAGCATGCTGGGCGGCCTTATCGCCGCCGCTGCCTCGACCCTGTTCCTGCTGCCGGCGATGGTGATGCTGGTCGAGGGCCGTCGGGAAGTCTGACGCATCTCGCTTGCCGGCGGGCGAGGACCCATCCCGTTGCCGCGCTTCTCCGGTCCCGGCACGGCGCCCGGACGTGGCGTGGCGCCGTCGGCCCCGTCCGCGGGCTCCGATCACCCGAACCGGCTTTTGATCCATCCGGCCGATTGCCGGAGGCTTTTTCCCGGACCCGCAACAGCGGCAGGATCGGAACGGTGCCGGCAACCGCTTGGCGGACCGATCGCACATGACGGCTGGCGGTTCCGGGCGGGCGAGGGAACGGATCACGCCAGTCGCCGATGCACCAAAATGCGAAGAAAACACCTCCGATCGTGTTTCCGATTCGGCCAATTCGCGATAGCCTTTGGCAATCCAGCCGTCGGAGCCGTCATCTTGGCAGACATTCATTCAAGCCTCATGCCGTTCCTCCGGATGTTGCCGCCGGAGGCGTCCCACCGGCTGGCGATTTCCGCTCTAAAGTGGGGACTTGGGCCGCGCGACCGAAGTCCGGACGATCCCGTTCTCGCAACATCGGTCTGGGGACTTGATTTCCGCAATCCCGTCGGCCTCGCCGCGGGGTTCGACAAGGGCGCGGAGGTGCCTGACGCCATGATGGCGGCCGGATTCGGGTTCGCCGAGGCCGGCACCGTCACGCCGCTGCCTCAGCCCGGCAATGCGCGCCCGCGGCTGTTCCGGCTCTCCGCCGACCAGGCCGTGATCAACCGCTTCGGTTTCAACAGCGACGGGCTCGAACCCTTCGTGAGGCGCATTTCGCAGCGCCGACGCGGCGCGGGACCGTTCGGCGCCAATATCGGCAGGAACAAGTCGAGCAGCAACGGCGCGGCCGATTACGAGACCTGCATCGAGGCAGTGACGCCTCACGTCGACTTCATCGTCATCAACATCTCGTCGCCCAACACCCCGGGATTGCGCGCGATGCAGGAGCCCGAGGCGCTGTCGCGCCTCCTCGCCAGCGCGGTCGCAGCCCGCAACCGCGCGGCAGCGGGCTGCGGCCGGCAGCCGCCGCTTGTCACCAAGATTTCGCCGGACCTTGCCGGGAACGAACTCGAAGAACTCGCCGATGTCGCGCTCGATGCAGGCGTCGACGGCCTGACTGTGGTCAACACCACCGTCGCGCGCCCCGGCGGCATGTCCGATCCCGGGCGACATGAGGCCGGCGGCCTGAGCGGCGCCCCACTGTTTCCTATGGCCATCGACGCGGTCGGCAGGGTGTATGGGAGAACGCAGGGACGCATTCCGATCATCGGTTCGGGCGGCATCGCCTCCGGCGCCGAAGCCTATACCATGATCCGCGCAGGCGCCTCACTGATCCAGTTCTACACGGCAATGGTGTTCCACGGGCCGGGACTCGTCCGGCAGATCAAATCGGATCTCGCGCGGCATCTGCAGCGCGATGGATTCGCGGCCGTCGCAGACGCCGTCGGCACCGACGCAGGGCGGAAACGGCCGCCGGCAAGACCTGACGCACCGCGCCCGGAGGAGGCGTCCGGAACCCGTATCCCGGTTCCGGCGTTTGCGGGCGCCGTGGCGGCGCACTACCCCGGGGAAGGCGCCGAAGCGCATCCGTGACCCGCATCCCGCCGTCTGGCGGGAGAGGCTGCCGACGCATATCATGGGCCTCCGAGCGGCGAATTGCCGGCGCGGTTCACCCATCGATCCGCTGCCGCCGCCCTGAAGATGCGGAGTGTCCCCGGAGGCCGGATGACCCCGAAAACCACCGACAACGATCTGGCGGCCTTCAGGGCCGGAGCGAATCTCCGGTCGCGGTTCGAGACGCTGACGGTGTGGAAGAACAAGAACCAGCGCGCCCCGCACAAGCCGCTCCTCGCGCTCTGGGCCATCGGGCGCTGCCTTCGCGGCGAAGACCGGCTCGCCGGCTACCGGGCCGTTGACGAGGATCTTCGGAAGCTGCTGAAGGAGTTCGGACCGCCCCGCAAGTCCCTTCATCCCGAGTTGCCGTTCTGGCACCTGCAGAGTGACGGCGTATGGGAAATCCCGGACCGGGACCGGATCCCCCTGGGCAAGGGCGGTGGCGTGCCCCGCAAGTTCCTCATGGAACAGGACATCGCCGGCGGTTTCCCGTACCCGATCTACCAGGCCTTTCGCAACAGCCCCGTTCTCGCCATCGAAACCGCCCATGTGCTCGTGGCTGCGCACTTTCCGGACACCCGCCGGGGTGAAGTCCTCGCGGCCGTCGGTCTCGATCCCGAGATCGGCCCCGACGGTCTTGCCGCGGCGGCCGGCGGGAGCCGCACACGCGACCCCCGTTTCCGCGAGAACGTACTCGCCGCCTACCACCACAGGTGCGCCGTCTGCAGCTTCGCCATCCGCCTCCCCGACAAAGTGCTCGCGCTCGACGCCGCGCACATCCGCTGGCACGGGGCAAACGGCCCGGACGAGGTCGGAAACGGCATGGCGCTCTGCGTCATGCATCACAAGCTCTTCGACACGGGCGCCTTCACGGTCGTCCCCGACGATCTCACGGTGATCGTCGCGCGCTCGGTCAGCGGTTCGGGATCGAAGAGATGGCTCGGCAGATTCGACCGTCGACCGCTCCGGGTGAGGCCCGAGCGCGACCTGCCCGAAGCCACCCATCTCAAGTGGCATACCTCCGAGGTCTTTCGCGATCCGGATATCGCCGCCTGACCGGTGCGGAATCCCGCCGCGACCGTCCCGCGAAACGCCGCGCCTTGCGGATCAGTTCCGGGTCCGGCCGGCCTCCAGATAGTGGCGGACCAGGGCGAGGGCTTCCGGCGCATCCCATTCCGCCGGTCCCGCAAGCCGGCCGAGTTCCCTGCCGTCGCGCCCGACCAGTATGGTCGTCGGCAGGCCCCGTATCCGGCTTGCGAACATGAACCGGGATCCCGCGTCGTGCAGGAGCCGCATATGCGTCAAACCCAGCCGGGCGCGGAACGGGGCGATGCGATCCCATCCACTGCGATCCTCGGACAACCCGAGGACCACGAGATCCCGGCCATCGAATTCCGCCTGAAGACGGTCGAGGGACGGCATCTCGCGCACGCAGGGTCCGCACCACGTCGCCCAGAAATTCACCAGCACCAGCCTGCCCCGGAAATCCCCGAGCGACACCCTGCTTCCGTCCTCGTCGACGAACACGCCCGCGGGCGGCGCCACGGGCTCCGCCGCCGGTTCGAACTTCTGCATCCATCCCGCGAGCGGCGGCCCCGCCGGCTGCGCCCGGGAACTTGATTGCCCGCCGAGAGATGCCATTATCAGGCCCGCTGCGAGCACGACGCCCGCGGCCACACGGATTCGGGCAATCGGCAACAGTCTGCAAGCAGCCATCATGGGCAAGAAGGACCCCCCCGTACCTGCGTCCGGCCGGACATCGGCCGGCTCCCGGGACCGTTCCGCCCCCAACAGCATGTGGGGCGGGAGGTTCACCGGTGCGCCTGACGCGCTCATGGAAGGAATTAACGCATCCATCGGTTTTGACAAGGCCCTGCATGCGCAGGATATCGCCGGTTCGCGCGCCCACGCCGAGATGCTCGCCGCCGCCGGCATCCTGCCGGCCGAGGATGCCGCCGCGATTTGTGACGGGCTCGACCGGATCGCTGCGGAGATCGCGGCCGGCGAATTCGACTTCCGGACCGAGCTCGAAGACATTCACATGAACATCGAGGCCCGGCTCGGCGAACTCATCGGCGGCGCGGCGGGGCGCCTGCATACCGCGCGGTCCCGCAACGACCAGGTGGCGACCGACCTGCGCCTCTGGCTGCGCGATGCCATCGACGGATGCGACGCGGCGCTGGCCGCACTACAGTCGACCCTCATAGACAAGGCCGAGGCGCACGCGGACTGGGTGATGCCGGGCTTCACCCATCTGCAGGCCGCGCAGCCGGTGACGGTGGGGCACCACATGCTCGCCTATGTCGAGATGTTCGGACGCGACCGGGGCCGGCTGGCAGACGCGCGCAAGAGGCTCAACGAGTCGCCGCTCGGGGCGGGGGCGCTGGCCGGCACGTCGTTCGCCATCGACCGGGAAGCGACAGCCTCCGCTCTCGGCTTCGATCGGCCCACCGCGAACTCGCTCGATTCGGTATCGGACCGCGACTTCGTCCTCGAGTTCCTTGCAGCGGCGACGATCTGCGCGGGACATCTTTCGCGCCTTGGCGAGGAGCTCGTGATCTGGTCATCCGCCCAGTTCGGTTTCGCGCGCCTTTCGGATGCCTTTTCGACCGGCAGTTCGATGATGCCGCAGAAACGGAATCCGGACGCGGCCGAACTGATCCGCGGCAAGTCCGGACGCATCCTTGGCGCCTTCGTGACCGTGTTCACTGTCATGAAGGGGTTGCCGCTCGCCTATTCCAAGGACATGCAGGAAGACAAGGAACCCGTCTTCGATGCCGCGGAGACGCTGGCCGTCTGCCTTCAGGTTGCGGCCGCGATGGTCGCCGATCTCAGTTTCGACCGCGAACGGCTCAGCGCGGCCGCCGGGGCGGGCAACACGGTGGCAACCGACCTGGCGGACTGGCTCGTCCGCGAAGGCGGGGTGCCGTTTCGCGAATCGCATGCCATAGCCGGCCGCGCCGTGGCGCTGGCCGAAGCGAAGGGGTGCGGCCTCGGAGACCTGCCGCTCGAGGATTTGCGGACAATCGACGACCGGATAACGGAGGGCGTCTTCGACGTGCTGACCGTGGACAGGTCGGTCACGAGCCGGACGAGCCATGGTGGCACGGCGCCCGACAACGTGCGCGCACAGGCCGCGGCAGCGCGGGAGCGGTTCCTGTGACGCGGGCGCCGAGGGTCCTGCTGATCCTGCTCGCAGTGGCGCTCCTCGCGGCGCAGGCCGCATGCGGCAAGAGGCCGTCCGAGTTGAAGCACCCGGATGACAGAGAGGCAACCTATCCGCGAACCTACCCGGCGCCGCGGTGACCGCGCCATGGGCATGAGCGGGTTCACATACCGCGGCGGCGTTCTCTGCGCTGACGGGCTGGCGGTTCCGGACATTGCCGAGGATGTCGGAACGCCGTTCTATTGCTATTCCGCGAACCTGATGCGTGAGGCCTATCTCGAGTTCGCGGCTGCGCTCGACGGCCTGCCCGCGGAGATCTGCTACGCCATCAAGGCCAACGACAATCAGGCCGTGATCTCGCTCTTCGCGGGGCTCGGCGCCGGCGCTGACGTGGTCTCCGAAGGCGAATTGCGCCGCGCACTTGCCGCTGGAATCCCGGCCGCGCGGATCGTGTTTTCGGGAGTCGGCAAGACATCGGCCGAAATCGCCGCAGCGCTCAAGGCGGGGTGCGGCCAGTTCAATGTCGAATCCGAGGCCGAGCTCGATACCCTGGCGGAACTCGCGGCATCCGGAGGCCGGCCGGCCAGTGTCGCGATCCGCGTCAATCCCGACGTCGACGCCGGCACCCATCACAAGATCTCGACCGGCCGCGCAGGCGACAAATTCGGCATCGAGTCGGACCGGGTCCCGGAGATCTACCGCCGCGCCCGCGATCTGCCGGGCATCAAGCCCGTCGGCCTAGCCGTGCATATCGGATCGCAACTGACAAAGCTTGACCCGTTCCGCGCTGCCTTCGAGCAGCTCGCCCGGATGGTCTCGAGGCTCCGCCGCGACGGATTCGCCGTCGAGCGCCTTGATCTCGGCGGCGGCCTGGGCGTCGTCTACCGCAACGAGGCGCGCCCGCCCCTGACCGACTACGCGGCTCTGGTCCGCGAGATATTCGCGCCGCTCGACGTGTCGCTGACCTTCGAGCCGGGGCGGCGCCTGACCGCCGAGGCCGGCATCCTTGTCAGCCGCGTCATCCGGACCAAGGAGAGCGGAGGCCGCCGTTTCGCGATTGTCGACGCGGCAATGAACGACCTCATCCGACCGACGCTCTACGACGCTTGGCACGACATCCATCCCGTGCGCGAACCCGATCCGCACGCGGAAACCGCACCCGTCGATGTCGTCGGCCCGATCTGCGAAACCGGAGACGTGATGGCCGCCGGCCGCGCGCTGCCGGCCCTGCAAGCGGGGGACCTGATCGCCATCAGGTCGGCCGGCGCCTACGGCGCGGTCATGTCGTCCGCCTACAACTGCCGGCTTCCGGCACCCGAAGTTATGGTCGACAGTGACAGGCTTGCTGTGATCCGGCCGCGAATCTGCTATACTGATCTGATATCGGCGGATCGGGTTCCCGACTGGGTCACCGGACACCGGGCCTGACCGGCGATTTCGGGGAGTGGCGCGATGAACACTCCAGCAGACAGCGACAGCAAGGCGCCCGCTCGCCGGCGCACGGCGCGGGTCGGTCGCCGTCTGTTGCTGGCCCGCTTCGCCCTGGCCTGGGAGAAGATCTGGCGGGCCGCATGGCCGCCCGGCGCGGTCGCCGCCGCCTTCATTGCCATCGCGCTGCTTGACGGCTTCTCGTA
The DNA here is from genome assembly GCA_022822405.1 of Alphaproteobacteria bacterium. Classification (GTDB taxonomy): domain Bacteria; phylum Pseudomonadota; class Alphaproteobacteria; order MPNO01; family UBA830; genus JAJEBT01. The sequence goes on along the minus strand of JAJEBT010000203.1, from coordinate 27,814 downwards.
CGTTCCCGGCTGGCTGCACCTGGTTGCATTGCTGGCGTTTGCAGGCGCTGCCGCATATGCGGCAGTACGCGCAGTGCGCGGCTTCACATGGCCGAGCCGGCATCACGCGATGCGCCGCGTGGAGCGCGCCAGCAATCTCGAGAACCGGCCGCTGGAGGCGCTCGAGGACCGGCTGCCGGGGCAGGAGCACAGCCCGGAGGCCGAGATCCTCTGGAATGCCCACCGTGAACAGATGGCGCAGCAACTTGGCCGGCTTCGCGTCGGCATACCGGCACCGGGACTGGCGACGCGCGATCCGTGGGCCGTGCGCGTCGCACTCGGAGTGTTGGTGCTTGTCGGCCTCGCCGTTGCCGGACCGGACGCCGGGCCAAGGCTGGAACGCGCGCTGGCGCCATCGATCAGCCTCGACGACCGTTCGCTCGAAGCCAGGCTCGAACTCTGGATCACGCCCCCCGCCCATACTCGTCTCGCCCCGGTCTTCCCGCTGCGGGCTGCGGAGGCGGACGGCGGCAAGGCTTCCGGGACCAGCACGACCGCTGCGCCGGATGCCGGTCCGCCGCCACCGCCCGAGATCACCGTCCCCACCGGCAGCGTGCTGACGGCCACGGTCACCGGCGGGCGCGGTGACGCCGTACTCGATCTCGGCGGAACCAAAGTCCCGTTCACCACCTCAGGACCGGGCAACCGGAAGGTGACGAGAACCATCACCGGGGACGGCTTCCTCTCGGTTCTGCTCGACGGCGAGCCTCTCGGCTCGTGGACGGTCCGCAGCATCCCCGATACGCCGCCCCGCATCGCATTTGCCGAACCTCCGAAGCCCTTCGAACGCGGAACCCTGCGCATCTCGTACAAGGGTGAGGACGATTACGGCATCACGGAAATCCGTGGCGAAATGCGGCGCACCTACGAACGGGGCACAGTGATCGGAAAGGAAGTCTCGCATCTGGAGCTCGCCGCGCCGCCTGCCGACGCCCGGGAATTCTCGGAGGTCAGCTTCCACGACTTTGCCCCGCATCCGTGGGCCGGACTACCGGTCGTCATCCGCCTCTTCGCCACCGACGCAGCAGGGCAGCGGGGAAATTCGGATGAAGTGATGCTGATGCTGCCGGAGCGCCAGTTCCGGAAGCCGGTTGCGAGGGAAATCATTGTCGAGCGGCGGCGGCTGACGACGACGCCCGAACGGCGCCCGGAAATCATCTCCAATATCGGCAGGATCGCGTCGCAGCCGAATGCCTACGAGAACGACGGCGTCGTCTTCATGGGCCTTTCCTTTGCACGTTCGCGCCTGACCCACGAAGAAGAGGACACCGCCATTCCGCCAGTGCGCGACCTTCTCTGGGACACGGCGCTCAGGGTCGAGGACGGCCGGCTCTCGCATACCGAGCAAGAACTTCTGCGGGCGCAGGAAGCCTTGCGCGAAGCCCTGGCGCGCAACACTCCCGATGCCGAACTTGAACGCCTGATGCGCGATCTCCGGCGTGCGCTCAACGACTATCTGCGCGAACTCAGCCGCCGCCTTGCAGAGATGCCGCCCAACCAGGACGCCATGCCCCTCGATCCCGGGCGAATGATGCAGACCCGCGACCTGCAGGAGATGCTGCGCCGCATCGACCAGATGATGCGGTCCGGGGCGCGCGACGCGGCCGCGCAGATGCTGGCTCAGCTCCGCCAGATGCTCGAGAACCTGCGCAACGCGCGCCTGGTACCGCTGAACCCCGACGCCGCTGCCGGCAACCGGGCCTTCCGCCAGCTGCAGGAGATGATCCGCAGGCAGGGTCGCCTGATGGACCGCACGTTCCAGCAGTCGCAGCAGTCCGGTCCCGGACTCCGCGACCGGATCCGGGGCGGGCTCGATGAACAGCGGGCGTTGCAGGAGATGCTGCGCCGATTCCGGCAGATGCTGGGAGGCAACATGCCGCCGGATGGTCCGGCATCCGGAGCGCTCGACCAGGCCGGGCAGGCGATGGGAGAGGCAGCCCGCGCGCTCGGACAGGGGCAGCCGGGACAGGCTGTCGGCCCGCAGGGACAGGCGATGGAGGCCCTGCGTCGCGCCGGACAGGGGATGATGCAACAGATGATGAACAGGGCCGGGCAGAACGGCATGGGAATGCCACAGGGTTTCGGGCTATTCAACCCCCTCGACACGATGCGCGACCCGCTCGGGCGCGAGTGGGAAGAGGGAGAAGGCTCGGCCGACGTCCGGCGCATCAACATTCCGAGCCAAGGGACGATGAAGAGGACTCGCGAGATCATCGAGGAATTGCGCAAGCGCGCCGGACAGCGTCACCGCCCGTCGGATGAACTCGACTACATCAACCGGCTGCTCGAGCGTTTCTGACGCGGACGCTCCAGGGCAGGACCGGATTCGACTTCCGAGGATCAGCGCCCTCCGCGGCCGTTTTCAGACCGATCGCACGGCGCCGATATAAGGGAGGCTCCGGTAGCGGTGGGCAAGGTCGATGCCGTAACCGACCACGAAGACGTTCCCGACATCGAAGCCGACGAAATCGGCGTCGACCCTGACCTCGCGCCGTTCACGCTTGTCGAGAAGAACGCAGCTGTGCACGGCGGACGCGCCTCTGGCAACGATCAGGTCTACGGCGAAGGCCAGGGTCCGGCCGGTGTCGAGAATATCGTCGACGATAAGAACGGTCTGGCCGCGCACCTCTTCCGACAGATCGCGGGTGAGTTGCACTTCGCGTGAACTTTCTGTCCCCGTGCCGTAGCTGGACAGGCTGATGAAATCGACCCGCGGCTGCATGCCGGACCGGTCGAGTGCCCGCAGGAGGTCGGCGGCAAAGACGAAGCTGCCCTTGAGGACGACGACGATCAGGACGTCCTCCGGGAGGCGGCCCGAAATCTCGGTGGCGAGTTCGCCGACCCGCCGAGAGATGGTGTCGGCGTCGAAAATGACCTCGACGCCGGATCGATTTGTCATGCCTGTACTCCCGCAGCCCGCCGCGCGAACTTCGCTGTACGCCGGCCGGAAAGGACTCCGGCCGGACGAATTACGGGCCGGCGCTCCACGCCGCCCAAGTGACGGAAGCGGATGCCGGCGGCGGTTATTCGGCGGCGGCCATCACGTTGCCGTCGGCGTCGAGGCTGAGCCCCGTCTCCTGGGCGCGCCGGAGAACGGAATCAGCCCAGTCCACGCGTCCGGCGTCGGTGCCGCCGAGAATCGCCATCAGATAGCCATGGTCGTCGCCGATGTTGCGGAAACCGCGCATGACGCCGACCGGCACGGAGACCACGTCGAACTGGTCGAGCGCGACCTCGTTTTCGCCCTCGTCGCCCCAGAAGACCGCCCACCTGCCCGACATGGGAATGAACACCTCGACCGTCGAATGGGCGTGCAGAGCCGCGCCCTTTCCCGGCTCGGCGCCGACATAAGTGATGTTGAAACCCTCCACCGCCGAGATCGCGGGCTTGAGGTCGGGATCCTCGGTCACGCCCTGACCGATCACGTTGTAGATGTCGCGAACATGTTCGGGAATCCGGGTGTCGACGAACGCCTGCTTCGACGGCTTCAGCCCGTCGAACCGGGCGATCCTCTCCTCCATCTCCTGCATGCTGACACTGACTTTCGCCATCGTCTCTCTCCCTTTTCCGGCCGTCATCCCGCTCCAAGTCCGATATTGCGCCCGCCATAGCGGCGCAGGCGCAGATCGGCCTGCTCCTTGTGTCCCCAGAATTTCTCGATCGCACAGAGCCGCGAACAGTAGTCGCCGACGACGACACTGGCCTCCTCGGTGCATTCCTGCCACGTGCATGTCTTGAGGAACTTCCCGACCCAGAGGCCACCCGTGTAGCGCGCCGCGCCCTTGGTCGGCAGCGTGTGGTTGGTGCCGATGACCTTGTCGCCGTAAGAGACGTTGGTCTCGGGCCCGAGGAACAGCGCACCGTAGTTGGTCATGCGCTCAAGGAAATAGCGCGGATTCTCCGTCAGCACCTCGACATGCTCGGCGGCGATGCGGTCCCCTTCCGCCACGGCCTCGTCGAGATCGTCGACGAGAATGATCTCGCCGTAATCGCGCCACGCGACGCCGGCCACGTCGGCCGTTGGCAACTGCGCGAGCTGACGCTCGATCTCGGCCGGCAGGGCCTCGGCGAGGGCCGCGGAAGTGGTGACGAGGATCGCCGGCGAGGTCGGGCCGTGTTCGGCCTGTCCGAGGAGATCGGTCGCGATCACCTCGACGTCCGAGCTGTCATCTGCGATCACGAGTATTTCCGTCGGACCGGCAAAGAGGTCGATGCCGACGCGCCCGTAGAGCTGGCGCTTGGCCTCGGCGACATAGGCGTTCCCCGGTCCGACCAGCATGTCGACAGGTTCGACGGAATCGGTTCCAAGCGCCATCGCGCCGACGGCCTGCACGCCGCCGAGGAGGTATATCTCGTCGGCACCGCCCAGATGCATCGCGGCGATGGTCTCGGCATGGGGCTTGCCGTCGGTCGGCGGCGTACACGTGATGATCCGCGGCACGCCGGCCACCTTGGCGGTCACCACGCTCATGTGCGCCGACGCCACCATGGGATAGCGCCCGCCGGGCACGTAGCAGCCGACCGAGCTTACCGGGATGTTACGGTGTCCGAGCCGCACGCCGGGCAGCGTCTCGACCTCGACGTCGACCAGGGCGTCGCGCTGGACCTGCGCGAAGTTCCGGACCTGAGCCTGGGCGAACTCGATGTCGGCGATGGTGTCTGCCGGAACCGACGCCACGAGATCCGAAATCTCCTGGTCGGAGAGCCGAAAGCTCTCAGGCGCCCAGCGGTCGAACCGTTCGGAATATTCCCTCACAGCCTCGTCGCCGCGCGCCTCGATATCGGCGAGGATGTCCTCGACCGTTCGCCGCACCCGCGCATCAGCCTCCTTCGATTCGTCCTCGCCGATGCGGGTCTTCAGATGTGTTGCCATGCCAGCCGGCCTCCGGACTTCTATCGATTGACGAACCGCGCTACTTGATGGCGATCGGATTGATCGGCGATCCGACGCCACCGGTGATCGGCAGCGGCGGCGCGCAGAAGAAGAACTCCCACACCCCGTCATCGGCGCAGTCGTCAGCCAGTTCGCCCATGACGAAGATCTCGCCCATGGTGATGCCGATCATCGGAATCACCACCCAGTGCCAGGGCTGCTGGGCATCATCGGTCTCGTTGGGCCGCACCTCGCACCCCCAGGTGTCGCAGCAGATCGCGGCAACTTCCTTGCCGTGAAGCCATTCGGCGGTATCAAAGGAGAGCCCGGGCGCGTCCCCGCCGGCATAGCCGCCCCAGCCGTTCTTCAGCCGTTCTTCCATCATGCCGGTGCGTACCAGAAGGAAATCGCCCCGCTTCACCTCTACCCCCTGGGCTTCGGCACAGGAGTCAAGATCGTCCCGCGAAATCGCGTCGCCTTCCTGCAACGCCTCGACACCGATGTGGCGCGCCACGTCGAGCAGTACGCCGCGGCCCACCATCCGGTCCTTGACCTTCTCGATGCCGTTCTTCTGGGCACCGCCGGAATCGACCAGCGCAGCGTCGTAGCCGTTCCACATCTTGTCGTCGTAGAAGATGTGTCCGAGAGCGTCCCACTGCGTGCCGCACTGGAGCGGCAGCGAAACCATGTCGTCGGCATAGCGGATTCCGCCGGCGTCCTGGTTGCCGGCAACTGCATCGGTGCCGGTGGCAAGCATGGTATGGATCGGGTTGAACCGGCTGCCCCAGAGTCCAACCTGCGGCCCGTTGCTGTCGAAATTGAGCCCGAGAGAGAAGACCTTGCCCTTCCTGATCAGTCCGGCGGCCGCTATGACATCCGCCGGCTCGATATAGTTCAGGGTTCCGGCTTCGTCGTCGGGGCCCCATTTGCCCCAGTTCTTGCATTTTTCCGCAGTCTCGCGGAGAAGTTTCATATCTAGCGTACCGTCGGTGTGCCTGTGGACCATTACGCTGCTCCCTGTTCGTATTGGCGTTTTTCGCAGCCGCTATATAGGTTAGCAAACGCTCGACATGTCAAGCTGCCGCGGCGGGCAGAAGGCCGAAAAAGGGAGAAACCGATGAACGAGAAGGCGGCGGCAGAGCCACAACTCGCCACCCCGGAAATGCGGCTCGACGGCAAGGTCGCGCTGGTGACCGGCGCCGGCCGCGGTCTGGGACGGGCCTGCGCACTGGCGCTTGCGGGTGCCGGCGCTGAGGTCGTGGCGGTCAGCCGCACAGGCGACGAGCTCGAGGCGCTCGCCGACGAGATCGGCGGCAACGGCGGGATCGCCCGCGCTCTGGTCTGCGATATCACGAGCCGCAACCAGATCGAGGAGAAGATCGGCGGCCTTGAACGGGTCGATGTGCTCGTCAACAACGCCGGCACGAACGCGCCGGAGCCCTTCGTCGACGTGTCGGAGGAAAACTACGACCGCGTCATGGGCCTTAACGTGAAGTCACTCTTTGTCGTGTCCCAGATCGTTGCGCGGAGAATGATCCACCGCGGCGAAGGCGGCTCGATCATTCACATGTCGTCGCAGATGGGCCATGTCGGCGCTCCGACGCGAACAGTCTACTGCACCTCCAAGCACGCGGTCGAAGGCCTTACCAAGGCCATGGGGGTTGAACTTGCGCCGCACGGGATCCGGGTCAACGCCATCGGCCCGACCTTCATCCTGACGCCAATGACGCGACCGTTCTTCGAGAACAGAGCTTTCCGGGACGACACGCTGGCGCGCATCCCACTGGGCCGTCTCGGTGAACTCGAAGACATAATGGGGGCCATCGTGTTCCTTGCCTCACCGGCGTCGGCGCTGATAACCGGTGCATCGCTTACGATCGACGGCGGATGGACAGCGTGGTAACCGCCTGCCGGCAGATCCCCAAAACGCGTGGCGATGCCCCATATCGGCATCGGTGAACTCGGGGCCGCCGGGACGGCAGCCGCCACATCGGGGACCCATGCCATGACCGAATTTGCAGGGAATATTTGACATAACTCTCCACTGCAAGGAACCTGCGTCTTTGGAAGCGTGCGTCGCAGGGAATCCCGAAAGCAGGGAATCCATGTTACTTCTACGACGCAGTTACGACGCAGTCGGCCCCTCTGTCAGCCGGGAGGAACGACAACGAACGAGGGCGTGGGGGTTGAAACAGGCCGAATTCATGACGCCCTGGCCTGTACTCAAGTGGGTGAATAAGAGCTGAGGGAATGATGACGTCACTTGAAGACCTCAAGCCCAACGCTTCGCTTCGCGGGATTCTCCCCAACGGGCTTGTCACGGTCGTTAATGTGCAGTGGTACGGCTCACAAGCCCTGGAACTGACCTATAAGGACGCCACAGGCAAGGTGGCTGACGAGCTCCTCTATCGACATGACGAACCGAGGCTGGACGTCGTCGAAGAAGGCTGCCCTTGGAGCTTCGACGGTGACGGCCGTTTGTTTCGGCTCGCCTCGGAAGCCCAGCGCATCCATTTCGCCCATTTGTTCGACCCGGTACTGGCGGTGCACACATCGGTCGTCGAGCCTCTGCCGCATCAGATCACGGCAGTCTACGAAAGTATGTTGCCGCGGCAACCACTGCGCTTCCTGCTAGCCGATGACCCGGGCGCCGGCAAGACGATCATGGCCGGTCTCCTGATGAAGGAGCTGATGGTACGCGGCGATCTTCAGCGCTGCCTGGTCGTGTGCCCCGGTAGCCTTGCGGAGCAATGGCAGGACGAACTGTATCGCCGCTTCAACTTACGGTTCGAGATTCTGACCAACGACAAGCTGGATGCGGCCCGGACAGGCAATTGGTTCCTCGAGACCAATCTCGTCATTGCCCGGCTTGACAAGCTGTCGCGCAACGAGGATGTGCAACAGAAACTCCAGGCTCCGGATTGCCGCTGGGATCTCGTCGTATGCGACGAGGCACACAAGCTGTCGGCAACGTTCTTCGGCGGGGAAGTGAAATACACCAAACGCTATCGCCTAGCGCAGCTGCTTTCGTCCCTCACTCGCCACTTTCTGCTCATGACGGCAACGCCGCATAACGGCAAGGAAGAGGACTTCCAGTTGTTTATGGCGCTCCTCGACGGCGATCGGTTCGAGGGCAAGTTCCGCGACGGTGTGCATACGGCTGATGTCTCCGACCTCATGCGGCGTATGGTCAAGGAGAAGCTGCTCAAGTTCGACGGAAGGCCGCTTTTCCCCGAGCGTATCGCCTACACGGTGCCCTATAGGCTCTCGGACGCGGAGGCAGCGCTCTACAAGGAAGTCACCGAGTACGTCCGGGAGGAATTCAACCGGGCTGAGGCGTTAGAGAACGACAAGCGGGCCGGGACGGTTGGCTTCGCGCTGACGATCCTGCAACGCCGTCTTGCCTCCTCGCCGGAAGCTATCTATCAGTCCTTGAGGCGGCGCCGGGAACGGCTTGAGAGCCGTCTGCGCGAGCTGGAGATACTCCAGCGCGGTGGTCAGGCCAATATGGGCTTGGCGCGCCAGGCTCCTCTTCTCGACAAGGAGGACGTCGAGGATCTCGAAGACGCCCCGGATAGCGAACTGGAAGCGACCGAAGAGGAAATCCTTGACGAAGCCACCGCCGCGCGATCTATCGAAGAGCTACGCATCGAGATCGGCACACTGAAGCGTCTGGAAGGGCTCGCCTTCTCTATCCGCCGCAGCGGTGACGACAAAAAGTGGCGCGAGCTTGCTGCGCTGTTGAGCGAAATCTTCACGCCTACCGCTATCCCCAATGCGTTCGCCGAAGATTCTGCGCCATATGACTCGGGCATCCCGACGCCATCCAAGCCGAAACCGTCACCAAACCAGAAGCTCGTTATCTTCACCGAGCATCGCGATACACTGAACTACCTGCAAGGCCGCACCGCGACCCTTTTGGGGCGCCCGGAAGCTATCGTAATCATCCACGGCGGCATGGGACGCAAGGATCGGATGAAGGCTCAGGAAGCTTTCCGGTACGACCCGGAAGTCAAGGTGCTGCTGGCGACGGATGCCGCCGGCGAAGGTATCAACCTCCAACGCGCCCACCTGATGGTCAATTATGACCTGCCATGGAACCCAAACCGTCTGGAGCAGCGCTTCGGGCGCATCCATCGCATTGGCCAGACTGAGGTCTGCCACCTCTGGAACCTCGTTGCCGAAGAGACGCGTGAGGGCGATGTCTACCGGCGCCTCCTCGAGAAGTTGGAACAGGCCCGCCACGCGCTGGGCGGCCAAGTCTTCGACGTGCTCGGCAAGCTCCAGTTCGGAGGCCGCCCTCTTAGGAACCTGCTTATCGAGGCTATCCGGTATGGCGAAACGCCCGAGGTGCGAGAGCGTCTGACTCAGGTGGTCGAAAACGCCTTCGACAAGTCGCAGATTCGAGATCTTCTGGAAGACCGCGCGCTTGCGCACGACACCATGGACGTCAGCCGCGTCCATCGCATCCGCGAGGACATGGAGCGCGCAGAGGCACGCAGGCTTCAGCCACATTACATTGAGTCATTCTTTCTCGAAGCTTTCCAGCAGCTCGGCGGTACAGTCCGGAGACGAGAACCTCGACGCTTCCAGGTGACGTGGGTGCCGACGTTGGTTCGCAACCGAGATCAACTGGTCGGCATCGGTGAACCAGTATTGCCACGCTACGAGCGGATCACCTTCGAGAAGGGCTTAGTAACGCCGCCCGGCCAGCCGCTGGCGGCCTTCGTGTGCCCCGGCCATCCGCTCCTCGACGCCGTTATAGACCTGACGCTCGAACGCCATCGCGATCTCTTGCGGCGGGGCGCCATATTGGTCGATGAGCGCGACACCAGTCTGACTCCGCGCGTCTTGTTTTTCCTTGAGCATGCGATCCAGGACGCGAGCCTAACCAGGAGCGGCGAGCGGCGCGTCGTCTCGAAACGGCTGCTATTCGTCGAGATCGACATCGAGGGTACGACGAAACATTTCAACTATGCGCCCTACCTCGATTATCGCCCGCTGAAGGAGGACGAGCCCCCCATCGCCGAACTCCTCGCCCGACCTGAGTGCGGATGGATCGACCACTACATGGAGGCACAGGCCCGGGAGCATGCCATCACACAAGTCGTCCCCGAGCACCTAAACGGAGTACGTGGCCGCAAGCTAGCGCTGCTCAACAAGACCGAGGCGGCCGTCAAGGACCGACTGACGAAGGAGATCAACTACTGGGATTTCCGTGCCGAGCAACTCAAGGAACAGGAGCAGGCCGGTAGGTCGAACGCGCGGCTCAACTCCGGTGAAGCCCGCAAGCGTGCCGACGAATTGCAGGCGCGCTTGCAGAAGCGTATGGAGGAGATCAAGCGGGAGCGGCAGTTCTCACCCCTGCCACCCATTGTACTGAGCGGGCTGCTGATCGTGCCCATTGGTCTCGTCACAGCGATTACCGGCGAGGCGACGTCAGTTGAGCAAATCACCGTCGATACCCAGGCCGCGGCGGCACGAGCCCGCGAGATCGTTATGCGGATCGAGCGCAGCCTTGGCTTCAAGCCGATCGATCGCGAAGCCGAGAAGCTCGGCTATGACATCGAAAGTCACATTCCCGGTACTGGCCGGCTAAGGTTCATCGAAGTTAAGGGGCGAATTACAGGGGCGGCGACCGTCACCGTCACGCGCAATGAAATCCTCTACTCGCTGAACAAGCCGGACGATTTCATCCTCGCCATCGTCGAGTTCGACAGCGACAACAGCCACAAGGTCCACTACGTCCGCCAACCGTTTCAGCGTGAACCCGACTTTCATGCGGCGAGCGTCAACTACAAATTTGACCACCTATTGGCGCGCGCGGAGGTGCCCCGATGAAGCTTTCGAAGGTGGAGATCACTTACTTCCGCTGCTTCAAGTCCCTGACGATCGATCTGCAGCCGGACATAAACGTCATTGTGGGCGCAAACGGTGCCGGGAAGAGCAGTGTCCTCGATGCCATCGCTATAGCTCTCTATGAGGTCATCGCGGCCAATGACGCAGGAGGGAAACGTCAGCGTGCCGCTCAGGGCGCTGCGCTTGAGCCGACGGATATATACATCGACCCGAGCGCGGCAGACCCTATAGGAGGACGGCAATCGTTCGTACAGGTGCGGGCTACCGCTATAGATTTCTACGAGGTCGACGAGTTTACCGAAACACCCCTGACAGGCCAGCCAATAACTTTAGAGTGGTCGGAATACATTCAATTTACCCGACCCAATACGTTCAGCTATGACACAAGGGCTTCGGAGCGACTTTCGCGATTGAACCGTTACTTTCAAACGATCTGGGACGAAATTCGCAAGAGCTCCCCTCAGGCGCTCATCCCATTGCCGGTGGTAGCGTACTACCGTGCAAGCCGGCGTATCAACGGAATGCCGGATCTCGGCGACATCTTTAGGGTCGAGGTCTCCCGAATCGAAGCCTTCGCCAACGCTCTAAATGCTGGCGCGAGTTTTACGGCGATGTGTCAATGGCTCTATCTGCGCGAAAATGAAGAGTTGCGCGCTCAGGCCGACCGTCGGGAAACCGACCCGACCGAATTCTCAAGCTTGCGCGCTATCCGACAGGCCCTAAGGAGCACGATCGAGGGGGTCGAACGCATCTACTTTGATGGCAGCCCGCCACGCCTGATGATTGACCTGCAGAATTCAGAAGGCTTACCGCAGGCCTTTGAGTTGGCGCAGCTCAGTGACGGCTATCGAAACTTATTGGCGCTGGTTCTCGACTTCGCGCGTCGCCTAGCACTAGCCAACCCGAATCGGCAGAATCCGCTCGATGCCCCCGGAATCCTGCTCATCGATGAGATAGAGTTGCATCTTCATCCGCGGTGGCAACAGACAATCGTTCCCAGCCTTCAATCCGCCTTCCCCAACACTCAGATCATCGTTTCCACACACAGCCCGGCGGTTCTGACGACGGTGCAACGCGAACACGTTTATCTACTCGGCTCCGATCATCAGTTCGAAAATCTTCCTGAGGATGTTGGAACATACGGTGCGGAGAACTCGCGTGTGCTTGCCGAGGTCTTTGGCACGCATGCGCGCCCACAGAACGTCGACACTGTTAGCAAATTGCACGCTTACTTGGGTTTAATCGAAGAAGGCAATCACGACAGCAAAGAGGCTCAAGACTTAAGGAGCGAATTGGAGACAGCGCTTGGCCAGAGTGATCCCGACCTGCGCAGCGCAGATCTTCGGATTAGACAGATAAGAGCATTGGGCAAAAAATGAAAACAATCCAGCGTACTTCACCGCCTTCCTGTCTTGCGCACCAGCCTGCAAACCAAAGCTGGGATGGGTTTATTGGCTCGCCGTGCCACGCTTCCGTGCGTCAGGGCCTACAATGCGAGCAACAGCTTCTTTGTTGCTACTGTGAATCGGAGGTGCATGACAGGGATAGTCATATCGAGCACATGGAACCGCGGAGCTGGAATCCAGCGCGAACCTATGACCATTCCAACCTGGCATTGTCATGTAACGGCGGAAATGCCAATCATTGCGGGCATTTCAAGGATCATCAATCCGCGCATTCGTGGGATGCTAGCCGTTTTCTCCCGCCACATGAGCCCGCAACCGCGAAACTGTTGCGATATCTCCCTAATGGCAGCATCGCGCCAACGAGCGAGGATCGGGACAAGGCCTCCTACCTGATCGGCTATCTCGGCCTGGACTGTGCACGCCTTACTGATCGTAGACGACGGCATGCTCAGTGTCTGATCGCTACTTTGGGCGATGAGCCGGATGTGGATTTGGTGGACTGGTTGCGACAGGAGTATCTCCACGCCGATGGAGACGGGCGACTCAAGGAATTTTATTCTCTTTCAAAACAAATCCTTGAGCCATGAAGCACACTACGAAAAAGCTCATTGAAGTCGCCCTGCCGCTGGAGGCGATCAACATCGCCTCAGCGCGTGAAAAATCCATCCGACATGGTCATCCGTCCACTCTTCATCTGTGGTGGGCGCGGCGGCCCTTGGCCGCTGCGCGAGCTGTGATCTTTGGGCAGATGGTGGATGATCCGTCGGAATATGTGGACACGCTTCTTGGCATACCGGAGACGAGACGGGCGGCCGAGCGCGAACTCAAGAAGCGCCATGCCCTCTGGGAAATGCGCAAGGCAGAGTATGAGGCTGCGAACGGCGCGGACGTGCCCGAGCCGGGGCCTAAGCCAACGCTGGAGGACTGTGCCGCAGACATCGAGCGCAAGCGCCTGTTCGCCATCATTGAGGACCTAGTTAAGTGGGAGAACACGACAAACGAGCACGTTCTGGAGAAGGCGCGCGCCGAAATCTGGCAGAGCTGGCGGCGCGCCTGCGCCGACAACGCGGACCATCCACGAGCAAAGGAGCTGTTCGACCGCAGCCAGCTGCCAGCCTTCCATGACCCGTTCGCTGGCGGCGGAGCGCTGCCTCTCGAGGCGCAACGACTAGGGCTGGAAGCCTGGGCATCCGACCTCAATCCCGTCGCCGTGCTAATCAACAAGGCCATGATCGAGATCCCGCCGAAGTTCGCCGGACTGCCTCCGGTTAGTCCTGAGCGCGACCTGCACAAGCGCTGGAAGGGTGCTCAGGGTCTTGCCGAGGACGTGCGTCACTACGGGACATGGATGCGCGACGAAGCGGCGAAGCGGATTGGCCATCTCTATCCAAAAGTCGAAATCACCACTGAGATGACGAGTGAGCGACCGGACTTGAAGCCCTATATCGGCCGCAAGCTCACGGTAATTGCCTGGCTTTGGGCACGCACGGTGAAGAGCCCAAACCCAGCCTTCCGCCACATCGACGTGCCGCTTGCCTCGACCTTCACGCTTTCCGCGAAGGCCGGTAAAGAGGCCTATGTCGAGCCGGTGATCGAGAGCGGTGGCCACCGCTTCAACGTGAAGGTTGGCAAGCCGAATGATGTGAAGGCAGCGAAGGCCGGCACGAAGCTCGGCCGTGGCGCAAATTTCCGGTGTATCATGTCCGGCGGACCAATCGAGGCAGGGCATATCTACTCTGAAGCTAGGGCGGATCGCATGGGTGCCCGTCTGATGGCAATCGTCGCGGAAGGTAACCGGGGTCGCGTTTATCTTTCGCCAACGCCAGAACATGAGAAGATTGCAAGGCAAGCGCAGCCAAAATGGAAACCTGACGTCCCCATGCCCAAGAATCCTCGGTGGTTCTCGCCACCTCTTTACGGCCTCAAGACGTTCGGCGACCTGTTCACTCCGCGCCAGCTCGTAGCGCTGAACACCTTTTCCGATCTCGTCCAGGAGGCGCGGGAAAAGGTGAAGACCGATGCGCTCGCTGCCAGCAAATCCAAGGACGGCAAGCTGCTGAACGATAGCAACACCTGCGCGGATGCCTACGCCAACGCTGTGGCAGTGTATTTGGCGTTCGCGGTCGATAAGGGTGCCAATTACTGGTCATCTCTTTGCGCGTGGCACCAAACACGAGACGGCATTGTCTCTACATTTGGTCGCCAAGCGCTTCCCATGGTATGGGACTATGCAGAAGCAAATCCAATTAGTGATTCGTCCGGAAATTTCCTACTTGGCATTAAGCAGGCATGTCAGATGTTGGAGGGGCTTGGCAATCATTCATCAGGCCTTTCATTGCAGTATGATGCGAGCTCCCAGGAAATCTCATCTGACCGTATAGTTTCTACAGATCCACCATACTATGACAACATCGGTTATGCCGATTTGTCTGACTTCTTTTATGTTTGGATGCGTCGCATGCTTCGTCCGATTTTTAAAGATATCTTTTCCACAATCGCGGTTCCGAAAGCCGAAGAACTTGTAGCGACTCCGTACCGCCATGGCGGAAAGGATGCCGCTGAACAGTTCTTTCTCGATGGGATGACAAATGCGATGCACCGCTTGGCTAATCAAACACATCCTGGCTTCCCAACAACAATATATTACGCATTCAGACAATCGGAGACCGACGGTAAGAACGGCACAGCGTCGACGGGTTGGGAAACCTTTCTAGACGCTGTCATCCGAGCAGGCTTCGCTGTTAGCGGTACATGGCCGATACGAACAGAATACACAGGAAATCTTAAGAAAAACGTTTCTGCACTTGCCTCATCGGTTGTGCTCGTCTGTCGCCCACGTGCAATTGATGCTGCCACCGTAACTCGGCGTGACTTTCTGAACGCCCTCAAGTCTGAGCTCCCAGTCGCACTCGCTCAGCTTCAACGAGGCAACATCGCACCAGTCGATCTCGCACAGGCTTCCATCGGCCCAGGTATGGCGGTCTTTACACGCTACTCAAAGGTTGTAGGGGCAGAGGGCAAGCAGCTTTCTGTGCGCGGGGCGCTCGCCATCATCAATCAAGTCCTTGACGAGGTGCTCGCCGAACAGGAGGGCGATTTTGACGCCGATAGCCGGTTTGCCATCGCTTGGTTCGAACAGTTCGGCTTCAACGATGGCGAATTCGGCGTTGCCGATGTGCTAGCACGCGCTAAGAACACAGCGGTGTCAGGCCTTGTCGAAGCCGGCATCGCGACCTCGAAAGCCGGTAAGGTGCGCCTTCTAAGACCCCAAGAGCTGCCCGAGCACTGGGACCCAACGACTGACCCACGCCTGACCATCTGGGAGAGCGTACATCACATTATCCGCGTACTTGAGGCTGAAGGCGAAAGTACAGCCGCTGGACTCGTCGCCAAGCTCGGCGCCCAGGCGGAAATCGTCCGCGAGCTCGCCTATCGCCTGTACACCGTTGCTGAACGCAGGAAACGGGCAGCCGAAGCACTTTCATACAACGGCCTCGTCCAGAGTTGGCCGGAAATCATCCGGCTTGCACGCGAGGTAGTGTCCAACGCGAGCCCGGCTCAGGCCGAAATGTTTAGGTGAGGCGAGTCATGGCGATCACCAACCAGGAACGTGTTGGCAAGGCACTGGACCTCTTGAAGACCGGGCTTGGCCCTTTTGTTGACCGAGAAATCCACGCGGCCGTCAAGGCAGGTACGGTTCGCATGGACACAATACGCCGCTTTGCGGAAGACCCGATGCTGGCCGAGAGGCCGGTCTCACAATGGGATGCCGCCGGGCTCCTCAAGCTTATGTGGGAGTGCTGGAACGACGTATTCCGCAAGACGCTTGGCCGTGCAGAGCGCAGCTTGGTGAGTGAGATCCGCAGTCATCGAAATAGCTGGGCACATCAGAACGCATTCTCCAGTGACGATGCAGACCGAGCGCTCGATTCCATTGGCCGTCTACTTACTGCCATTTCAGCGCGAGAAGCTGAAGACGTCAACCGCATGAAGATGGAACTACGACGGCTCATTTTCGAAGAACAAGCCCGAAGCGAGAGGCGGCGCGGAGCTGGTGCCGTGGAGAGCCATGTCACAGGTTCTCTCAAGCCTTGGCGCGAGGTAGTGACTCCGCACAGGGACGTGGCGAGTGGGCGCTATCAACAGGCCGAGTTCGCCGCCGATTTGTGGCAGGTCCATCTCGGCGAGGGCTCCGAGGAGTATCGTAATCCCGCCGAGTTCTTCGGACGCACCTATCTGACCGAGAGCCTGAAGAGTTTGCTGACCGGCGCCATGCAGCGATTGTCCGGCGACGGCGGCGATCCGGTGGTCCAACTTCAGACCAATTTCGGCGGCGGTAAGACTCACTCAATGCTGGCACTCTATCACCTCTTCTCGAACACCGTGCCAGGCGAGTTGCTTGGTGTCGATGGCCTGATGGCGGAAGCCGGCATCGAGAAGCTTCCCCCAGAGATCAACCGCGTAGTACTCGTGGGAAACAAGATCTCGCCTGGCAGTCCGTCGGTCAAGCCAGACGGTACGGTGGTCAAGACGCTTTGGGGCGAGCTTGCTTGGCAGCTCGGCGGCAAGGCAGCCTTCGAGAAGGTGCGCTACGACGACGAGCGCGCGACCAGCCCCGGCGACACTCTGCGCGAACTGATGAACGCCTACGGACCGTCCCTGATTTTGGTCGACGAATGGGTGGCCTATGCCCGCCAGCTCCACGACGATGCGGACCTTCCCGCCGGCAGCTTCGAGACCCATTTCACCTTTGCGCAGGCCTTAACGGAATCAGCCAAGCTCGCAAGACAGTGCCTGCTGGTGATCAGCTTGCCTTCATCAGACACGGCCACTTCACCTCACGCACAGGCCGATGACGAAGAAGTGGGCGGTGCACGCGGGCGGACGGCATTGGCACGGCTCCGGAATGTGATTGGGCGCGTT
The DNA here is from genome assembly GCA_022822405.1 of Alphaproteobacteria bacterium. GTDB lineage: Bacteria > Pseudomonadota > Alphaproteobacteria > MPNO01 > UBA830 > JAJEBT01. The sequence goes on along the minus strand of JAJEBT010000203.1, from coordinate 10,714 downwards.
GAGTCTTCCTGGTCACCGGCGAGTACCGAGGAAGGCTTTGAAATCGTTCGGCGACGCCTGTTCGAGCCTCTCATCGAGCGCGAGCATTTCACCGCGCGTGACAATGTCGCGCGCGCCTTCGCCGACTTTTATCGCAGCCAGCACCAAGAGTTTCCCCCGGAATGCCAGGATGTCAACTATGAGAAGCGGCTGCGGGCCGCTTATCCCATTCATCCGGAGGTGTTCGACCGGCTCTATACGGACTGGTCAACGCTGGTGAAGTTCCAACGCACGCGCGGCGTACTGCGGTTGATGGCGGCCGTTATTCATAGTCTATGGGAGAAAGGCGACCGCAACCCGCTGATCATGCCAGCCAACCTCCCGATCGATGACCCACGCGTGCGTGACGAGCTTACCCGTTACCTGTCGGATCAGTGGAAGCCTATCATCGAGAAAGACGTGGACGGGCCGAACGCCCTGCCGCTAACAATCGACGGCGAAGTGCCTAACCTTGGCAAGTTCGCCGCCACGCGGCGCGTGGCTCGCGCCGTATATATGGGTTCCGCTCCGCACGCGACGGCAGCCAATCGCGGCATTGAGGATCGGCGCATTAAGCTCGGCTGCGTGATGCCAGGGGAGTCGCCGACCGTGTTCGGCGACGCACTGAGGCGATTGAGCGCGTCCGCGACCTTCCTCTATCAGGACGGTCCGCGCTATTGGTATTCGACGCAGCCCACCGTTACCAAACTCGCGGAAGACCGAGCCGAGCAGTTCAAGCGAAACACTGACCCGGTTGTCGTCGAGATCGAGGCGCGGCTCCGCACAGATCTGCACACAACAGGAGATTTCAAGCGTATCCATCCGGTGCCACATTCCGGCGCCGACGTACCCGATGACATGGACGCCCGACTCGTTGCCCTCGGAACCGAGCATCCTTATAGCCGGGATTCCAACAACAAGGCGCAGGCGGCGGCAGCCGCTATTCTGCATAACCGCGGCAACGCACCACGCATCTTCCAGAACACGCTCGTGTTCCTTGCCGTCGATCAGACGCGCCTGCAAGACCTTGATGAGGCCGTTCGCCGCTACCTCGCATGGTCGTCGATTCTCGAAGAAAAGGAAGAGCTCAACCTCGATCCGCACCAGGTGCGGCAAGCGGAAACACAATTCAGGTCTGCGGACGGTACCGTTATTGGACGGTTACCGGAGGCGTATCAGTGGCTGCTTGTACCGGAGCAGACGACGCCTGAGTCGTCCGTTCAGTGGCAAGCCTACCGGTTATCGGGTCAAGAGAGCCTCGCCCTGCGGGCCAGCAAGAAACTACGCTCGGAAGAGCTTCTGGTGACCTCTCTCGCCGGTACTCGACTCAGAATGGAGCTTGACCGCACTCCGTTATGGCGCGGCAACGATGTCGCTATCCGCCAACTAGCAGAAGACTTCTCCCGCTACATCTACCTGCCGCGGTTGCAAGACTCCGAAGTCCTGCTCAGTGCCATCCAAGACGGGCTCGGTTTGCTTCTGTGGGAGCGCGAGTCATTTGCCTATGCGGACGAGTTCGACGAAGCCACCCACCGGTACCGCGGTTTGCGGTGCGGTCAGTCGGTCCGGTTGGTCGAGCAGTTCAGCGAAGGACTCCTTGTAAAGCCGGAGGTAGCGCTACGGCAACGTGAGGCCGACCAACCCTCCGCGACTTCAACTTCAGGCGGCGTGACGCCGACTTCCGACTCACCGGACGAGTCTGGTGCAAGAGACCAGCGCGAAGCTGCAGAAGAAGATTCGAATGGCGGTGCTGGGGTTAATGCGAAGCCGAAGCGATACTACGGCACGGTCAAACTCGACGCAGCCCGCGTCGGGCGGGATGCCGGACAGGTCGCCGAGGAAGTGATCGCCCACCTATCCGGTCTGGTTGATGCGACGGTCACCGTGACATTGGAGATTGAGGCCATTACTCCCGACGGCGTTCCGGAGAACGTCGTTAGGACCGTCACCGAGAATAGCCGAACCCTAAAATTCACCTCTCATAGCTTTGAGAGGGAATAAAGATCACTTGGGATTAAGGCTCGAGCTCCAAGAATCTGCCCGGTCGATGATGAGATTTATTACGTTAAATCAATGGGTCGGGTTAGCTCAGACCGACATCTCCGGCATGGGGATGTTGGTCTTTGTGTTTTCGTGCCCGTTTCCCATCCATTCGAGGATCGTTCCCGGATCCCAGCGCAGCACGACATCCATAAACGGGGCAGCGACTTGACTGCTCGATAGCCGCGACCTAAGTTCGATCTTGCAAGATTACTGTGGCCCAATGTAGCAAACCCCTTTGACCATCCCTATCCCAAGGCCGTTTCGGTTGTGGGGTTTGAAAGGATTTGCGTTCTGGGCGTCCATCGGACCCGCAAGGCGGGTTCCAATTTCATTCGCCCCCGTACGCTGGTGGTCACGGCGTAACGAATCGTAGCAACTTGCTCTCGGATCGCCGATGTGGAAGCAGCCAGATCGACCGTCGCAAACCTGATGCGATGGCCCTGGATGATTGCGGACTCGTCGACGCCTTCCCCCACCGCAGGATGCAGCAGTAGTCCCTCGGCGTGGTCCGCTGACCGGTCTCCACGACCAACTTGTGACCGCAAATACGCGTAAATCTGGTACAGATAAGCGCTGCTCAGCGTCTCGTCGCGATACCAACCGCTCTTCAGAATCGAAGTGAATTTCGTATCGATCACGATTCTTCTGCCTGATTGCCATTCATCCAGGACGATATCGGTTTGCATGTTTGGCAGGATCCGGTTGACTCCGGATGTGGATTCTTCGACCTCCCAGGTCAAAGCCCTGCCGGTGGACACTCGCCACTCCCGGGAAGACAGAACCACGCGGTAGAAACCGCCCACGGCTCGTTCAAATAGCCGCCGTGCCCATCGCTCTTCCCGGTCCGGCAAAGCGAGCGCGTTCCGACCGGATACCTCGGTAGGGAGCGCCAAGTCCAACGCCAGTTTCGCTGCCGCCACCATGTAACGGTCATCCGCGTCGTGCCGTCCAAAACGGTCGGGGCTCATTTGATGCCGAGTAGGCGGAGCGCCTGAAACCCCCATCGACTTCATGTCCGAGGCAAGTTTCCTGCAGCGTCGTCGCAGTTCGTGTTGACGCACAAGCCGCGAGATCCTCTCCAGCGCCGCTCGCACGAATCGGTTTCGTGGCGTGTCGATCGTGAGCTCGTCGAACCTGCACGCGACGAGACCACGAAGCAGAAGCTGCCGCTGCTCTGTCGCAAGCATATCGATCCTTCCTCAGACCCGGTTCAGGTCGGCCTTGCGCACCCGGTAGCCCAGGCTTAACTGCCGGCGCTGTCGCTCCTCGACCGTATCGGCCAAGATTTCAGCGACTAGGTCCAGAATATCGTCGGGATTGTCCTCTAAGTCGACGGCATCCCTGCCGCGCAGGCGAAACAGATCCGACGCATACAGCAAGAGCAGCCATATATTTCGAACCGGTATGCGACCGACGTATCCGTCGCCAAGCCCGGTCCCGCACACCGACGGCGCTTGGCCAGTGTCCGTCACCACCCACTCACAAGCCGTTCGAGCGCATCCCTTGCAGTGCTCGGAGCGTCGAACCAGTACTCTTCAAGCAGGGGCCCGATCTCGGTCTCCGCGACCTGAATGAACCACGTCCTCGTCGATTCCGCTTCGAGACGCCTGGTGGGTGTTACGTAGCTGTGCCCGATTCGGAACTGGTTGCCGAGGCTTTCGGCAATCCTTGCGTTGAGTTCCAAAATCCGGCGCGCGATCTCTTCAACCAGATCGGGATCCACGCCGCGCTCCTCCACCACCCAGTCACGCCACCTGACCCCGAGCATCGGTTCAAGCGTGACGAAAGCAAACCGCCTGCGGAATGCCAGATCGACGAGAGCAAGCGACCGGTCCGCGATATTCATCGTTCCGATGACGTACAGATTCTCCGGAATGTGAACAGGCAGACGATTACCCTCCGCATCGGGGTACGACAGTTCGAGTGCTTCGTTCGGCGTCCTCTTGCCTGCCTCCAGGAGCGTGAGCAGCTCCCCGAAGATCTGGGCCGGGTTGCCCCGGTTGATCTCCTCGATCACCACGACGAACGCCGAGGAGGGGCTGGCCGAAGCATCGCAAATGGCTTCGAGGAACACGCCGTCCGAGATCGCCAATCGCCCTTCTCCCGTCGGTCTCCAGCCCCTGACGAAATCCTCATAAGAGAGATTGGGGTGGAATTGGACGGCGCGGATCCTGTTGTCGTTCTTCTCTCTCATCAGCGCGTACGCCAGACGCTTTGCTATCCAGGTCTTCCCCGTACCGGGCGGCCCTTGGAGAATGAGATTCTTCCTTGTCCGGAGCCGTTCCAGCAAACGTTCGACGTCGCTCCGATCAAGAAAGCAGCCGTCCTTGAGCACTTGGTCTACCGAATAAGGTTCGATCGGAGCGGCAACCTGCACCGCCTCCCGTGCCGCGGCTTTCTCGTCGTCTGTATCCACTGCCAGTTCGCTGTCTCCTTCCTGCGCTTCGTCCCTCTCCGGATAGCGTTGCAGCCAGGCTTCCTGCGACAGTTCCGGAAAGCTGTGAACCGGGTAGCTTTCTTCCTCGAACCGGGCCTTCAGATCGTCGATCAGGGTCAGGTAGGCTTCACCTTCGCAGGCTCCCTGGGCGCTCCCGGCCGGAATCCGGATACCAAGTCGCCTCGTCAGGTACTGACGCGATTGGCTGTCCAGGGTGAGGAAGTCCCACGGACGCGCCCAGTAGAGGCCTGTCGACAGGTTCCAGGCCACGCCCCACAGCTTCGTCGCGGCGTCGTATGTCTGGATGAATTCATCGCGTAAGTCCGCCTCATCGGACTCCACGAACCGCCTGGCCGCGGCGAACACGTTCCAGAGAGCGTCAATATCGCCATCTCCCCGCTTCGCCGCATAGGCGAAGAACCAGGACCGCTGATTGTTGAGAACCGGAATGCCCTCGAATGATTCGGGAACCGCAGCTTCCACACCGAGTAGACGAGCGAGTTCCCCGGCGATCGCTTTCCTGTTCTCGTCCGTCATCGAGCGATTGAAGGTCCCCAGTGCGGTGAAGGGGCAGATATCCTGCAGCGGCCCGGCGCTTCCATCGTCGAATTTGTCCCGGAGATACGAGAGGTGCTCCGTGGTCGCGCCGATCTCGTGAATGCCTTCGATCAGCGCCCTTCGGTCTTCGCGATGCTCAAGGAGCTTGTCGGCCACTTCTTCGTAGAACCCAGCCCACAGAAAGCGATGCTCGTCGAGCTTGGGACCGTATCGTTCGCGCCAATACGGTGCGCGACGAAAACGATCGATCTCCTGAGGTTTCCCGTCAAAGGTGAAGCGGAGCAGCCCGTCAGCCTTCCAATCTCCCGGAACCACACGCCATACTGCCTTCAAGCTCGTGTAGAAATACCATTCTCGCTTCACGCTGGCCTTGACCCAATCGACTTGTACACGCTTGCCGTCGTTCAGGTTCTCCGTGATCGTCCCGACAGCCTTGATCGCCATCACCGAGACCGCGTTGCCGCGATTGTCGAATTCGAGATCGTGCTTGCGCGTGTAGGAGGACTTGATGGCGATACGGTCCCCCGGCCGCATCGAGCGCACGAGGTCCAGATACTTGTCATCGTGGCCGTTTTCCCAAATTCCCTCTCGCACGAAACGCGGTGTCTGATCGACGTTTCCATCGAAGGTGGCGCCGACGAACCAGTTGGAATCGGGTTCCGTGCCAATTTCTGCTCTGTCCATGTCCACTCTCGTCCGTCACCCGTCCTGAAGTATTCGCTCCGCACACCATTTGCGGCCAGATCCTGCTTCGCACCGCCATGGTCTCGAGCCGTCCGGATTCGCCCGCGTTCGATTTGTTTGGGGCAAAGTCATCGACCCGCGCGATCGGTGGATTTGCCGATCCGGGAACGACATTACTTGGCCCGCCACGTCAAGCTGTGCGGTTCCTCGCATGGTAGCCTGCGGACTCGGGGTCGTATACAGATGTCGGAGAGTTCGTGCGAACGATTTCCTCAATTTGGAGTTCCGTTCCCTCCGCCGCGCTCAATTCGGGGGCAAGCCCGACCGAACCGCATATCCTGACGCGCCCACGCAGTGTTCGGGCATCGATTCAATGTGCCTGCTGTCGTCCGATGATCCAGAGCGCGCCGTTGTGCGCAGAGTCGGCCCGCCGCAGCGACCAGCGACGAGTCTGGCGGCGGCGGGCCAGTTATCCACAGCGGGCCGGCGGCACCGAAGCCGTTTTTGCCCTTGTCGGCGATCATGATTCATCCTTTTTGCTGCGCCGGTCGGAGCCGGCCTGCAGCAGGTTTTGGTGATCCCGAATCCTGTAGGAGTTCCCCCCGGATGTTGACGATGTGGCAGTAATGGACCAGCCGGTCGATGAGGGCGGCGGCCATGACCTCGTCGCCGAGGCAATGGCCGAACATGGCGTCAGCCCTGACGGTTCGCGAGGGGTAAATCTCCGTGGTCGTTCCTGAACCGTGCGAGCAGTTCGCGTTCAAGCAGTTCAGGCCTGTCCCTAGGGCAGCACCACATCCGCAAAATCGCGTCGTTGATCCCTTGCACCTGCCAGAGCCACTCGCCTCCTTTATGTTTATCGGTTCGGCCCACGCCAAAGCGTGCCAGCTTGCTCACCCGCTTGCGCAGGTTGCTGGTCTTGGCCCCTGCCTTGCCGATGTAAAGGATGTCTGTTGGGCCTGCTGCCAAGATTCGATGGCGCTTGTCACACAGCAGGTTGGGATCGACCGGTTCAGCATATCGCGCGTGGCCCGCATCGGCGGCGAATGGAAGGGTATTCCAGCCGCGCAGGCAGACAGCGTAGATGCCTGGAGAGGTTGGAAGGTCCTGCCATGTCGCTCGCCCTCGGCCATTCGCACGTGCCAGCAAATCGCCCAGCGAAACGGATTGCGCTTTCCCGCCCAAAATACGGTCGATATCCGATGCTTTCATGGGTTCTGAATCCGGAAGCCACTCCTTCTCTCATTCCACGCAGCTTCACACATCTGTGACCGCGCTCACCTCCGAGATCGGAACAACCTGCCTCCGCATCCTGCGAGCTCGCGCCAGCCAGATAGCCGACCAAACAAATAACCACACAAGTCGCTGCGCTTCAGCAGCGTTCGACAATATGCAGCCCGCGCAATCGGTCGATGACGTAGATCAGCCCGCGATCGTCGATCGTCACGTCGTTGCTGCACAGGCGATCGCAGCCCGGCTGCGGATCGGGTTCGAAATGCCCGACCTCGATCGGCGCATGCGGATCGGCAATGTCGACCAGCCTCAAGCCTTTCGCGAACCAGGCAAAGGGGATGACCGTGTCGGTGACGATCTCACAGGGTTGATGGCAACCGGTGTAGGGAGGCTGCGGGCTGCCATCCGGGTCGAGACCGGCAACCTGGAAGCTGGAAACCGGAATCGGGTTGGTCTCGTCGGTGATGTCGACAACCCAAGCAAATGACGGCGCATGCGGGCGCAGCTTGGCAACATCTTCGTCGGCAACGACAAGGACGCGATGCCCCCGGATCTCGAACGGAATCGGCAGCGCGGTATGGGTCGGATGCGGGAATGTCGGACCGGAATTGAGGCCCGAAATCATGCGCGGATTGGCAAGATCCTCGATATCGAGGATGAAGAATCCGTGATGCCAGTAGCTCACATAGAGCCGATCTCCCATCCGTAACGGATGGTGGCATCGCGGCTCGGGACCGTCATCCCACACATATTCCTCGCCGCCCGCTTCCCACTGTCCGGGAATCCACCATCTGCAGACCTCCTCGGGTTTCTCGGGATTGTCGAGATCGAGCACCAGCATGATCGGGCCCCGATACCCCTCGACAGTCGAAGAGAAATATATGTACCGGCCATCGAAATCGAAGCGGTGGACGCCACGGCCGACGGTGTCCCAGGTCGCGATAAGCTCCGGTTTCTCCCTGTCCGATACGTCATAGATTCCGACACCCGTGGCAAAGTCGTCGGGTTTGCCGGGACCGATGAGTTCATGGTTCCGCACCATGACGTCGCCGCGAGCATGAACCTTGTGGGAATGGGTTCCGGGCGGCATCTCGACATGGGACAGCAGCCGGGGGCTTTTCGGATCCGAGACGTCGACGATACTGGTACCGAACGGATTGGCCATGTGCCCGATATAGGCGGTGGTTCCGTCGACCCGAATCTGACCCCCGCCCGCGCAGTCGAAATAGCCGACCTCGCGCAAACCTTCGCTGCTTGTCATCACGAACCCTCCCGACCGCGCTGGGCGGCCTCCAGCCGGAAACCGCCGAATGCCGTTGCCCGAAGCGTAGCGTAGTCACCGCGGGATTGCGACAGACCGCGCCCACCCATGCGCGAATACCCGGACCGGCTATCGCTGGCCTGCCCATCCTGCGATGATGCGTTCCGGTACCTTCCCGCGGAGGATCGGACATTGCCCGAAACGCAACCCTTTCCGGAAATCCCTTTCGCGGAAGCGACCGGGGATATCAGGCTGATCTACGACGCGATCTCGGAAGCGCTGGGCGTCGGACTCGTCAATCTGGTCTACCGGCATCTCGCCACGAAGCAGGGCTGCCTCGAATGGACCTGGTCGCTTCTCGGCCCGAACCTGCAGGACGGTACTCTCGCCCGGCACGGCGAGCGCCTCGTCGCCCTGGTCGGAGAAAATGCCGGTGCCGCGCACGCCAGTCCGGCAATTTCGCTGGCGAGCCTCGGACTCGACGACAGAGACGCCGCAAGCGTCCTGTGCACCATCGACGCCTACAACCGCGCCAATCCGGTAAACGCCGTCGCATTCCAGTTGCTTCACATGGCCGTCAAGGGCGACTTCGCCGCTCCCCGGTACGTAGCGCCACCCCGGGGGCGGGCGAGCCTCGATGCGCTGCTTCCGATAGCGGCGTTCGACGGGCTCCCGACCGCAACGCATGACCTCCTGCGCCAGCTTGCCGTGCAGACGGTGGGAGCGAATGCGCCAATGATTCCGTCACTGTTCCGGCATTTCACGGACTGGCCGAACCTCCTGGAAGCGTTTTCGGAGATTTTCCGGGCCCTCGGCGACAGCGCGGAACGAGAGGCGCTGGTCGCACGGGTGATGGCAGCAGTGGGGGAACAGGCTGGCGCGGTCCTCGACGACCTGCCGGATCCCGGTGACGGCGCGGTACGCCTTGCGCCGCCGCTGCGGACGGCGGTTGCGGAGACCGCCACGAACTTTGTTCCGGCCATCTGCAACATGATCGTGATCGGAGCGATGCTCCGGCCAAATCTGGGGCGGTAAGAATACGAAGCCCAACGAACCGTTCCAAGGCGAAGCTCGCTCGAACGCGCCGAGCGACCACGGTGCCGGTGCTGGAAGCGCAGGTAGATGTCAGCCGTTCAGGAAGAGAGCAACGGTGGAATCCTGTCACGCCGCTTCGATATCGGTGAGGGCGAAATCGTTGCCCTTGAACAGCAACGGTTCGCCTGTTGTGTACGCAAGCGCGTAGGCAAGACAGTCCCCGAAATTCAGTGCCGCAGGATGATTGCCCTTGTCGAAGTGCCGCCAGGCGCGCCGGGCCACCTCGACATGTGCGACCGTAACCGGCATCGACTCGATCTCAGCCTCTGCCAGAAGCGCATCGAGCTCGTGCCCCGCCGCCGCCCCGCCCCGGCTTTCCACGACGATGGACGCTTCCAGGATATTGGCAATCGACATGCGGCAGGGCGATGTCGCCATGATGGCTCCGGCATAGCGCTTCGCGTCCGCCTCGTTGAACAGAATCGCCAGAACTGCCGAGGTGTCGACGATCACTTCGGTAATCCCCGCTCATCGTAGAGCAGATCGCCATGCTCTGCCGCAGCCGGGCCGGACCCCAGCAACTTGGCGCAGCGCCGTCCGATGGCGAGCAGCTCTTCGACACGCACATCGGCATCGCGTCGGCGCTTTTCGCGCGCGAGGCGCTCGCGAAGCGCAACGGTGATCGCGCCGGTCATGGTCTCGCCCGTCAGTTGCGCCAGATCACGGGCCAGCATGCAGGTTTCATCGTTCTTGATGTTGAGGCCCATCTTCTCAGCCGCCTATGGTAGATTTTGGATAACGAAATCTACCATAGGCGGCACCCTCGCCACATGCAAGTCCAGTGGCGAAGACTCAAGGCGACCAGATGTTGTCTGAAACTGATACTATGTTATGCTCCAACGTGCGATTCGACGCAGGGACAGCCCTGTCTATGAAGCATCATCGTTGGCTCGCTCCAACATGTGGATCATGGATCATGTCCGACATTGCTTCTGCTCAGGCTGACGCTAGTGCGGTATATAGAGCGGAGAGAGAGCCGAAAGTGCTTCTATCAAGTCTGCCCGAAGTCATTAGTCTGGCGGACAGCGAAAAAGAAGCCCTTAGCTTTTTGCCGCACACAGCTTATAAGGACGCGATCGAAAAGCGGCGTTTGATAGGTATGTTCAGTATTAGCGATGGCGAGACCAAGCTTGTTGGGTATGTTCTCTTTAGCGGGGTTTATCCGAACGCAAAGATACAACAGATCGTTGTGAACAAGAGTCATCGACGCGGGCGTGTTGCGACATCCCTCTTAAATGAAGTTATATCACTACTGTCCCAGGAAAATCGGATTAATATTCCATAAGGTGCTGATGTAAATACACGAATCTGATTTTCCGGGCGCGGCCGACTTGAACCGGAGTTCCGCTCAAGTCACTCTTCCTCCCTGTTGAGCACCATCAAGA
>JAJEBT010000120.1 GCA_022822405.1 Alphaproteobacteria bacterium | reverse complement strand
GACATGCCCGCACCATGACAGCTCCAGCACAGGAAAGCCAGCAAAAACCGTCACAGACCTGCATGCAGCAGCCCAAGCCGCGGTAACACCGAGAGGACGTCAGGAAAAATCCAACCAGAATCTTAGCGTGGGAAAACCCTGGGATTCTCGGGGGGAGGGGTTGCAATGCCTGCCGATGATGCCATATCATTGGCGCTATCGGGTCAGGGTAGCGGGCGGAACCTCGTTCCGCTGCCATGATCCGGACGACGGGAAGTGCTTCGCGCGCGATCCGGCCTGATACGGAGAGGCCCTAGGGACAAGTTCCCGGGCGTTTGGCATAGAAAAAATTTTTCGAATCGGGTTGTTGCCGCAAGCGAAAATATGCTAATGAGTAGCATGTCAGTGAGGCCTGCGCAGTGTGAGGCCTCGTATCGGTTCCGCAGACGTGGGGCCTTTCACCAAAAGAGGAGAGCCTCAAAACAATGTCCAGATACAGGAAAATCACGACGATCTGCTGCGCTGCGGTATTCGCGCTCGGCCTCGCTGCGTGCGGCGGCGGAGGCAACGACGGGCTGAACACGTCGCAGGAACAGGAACTCCAGGACGAGAAGAAGGCGGCAGAAGAGCAGGTGGCTACGCTTCAGGGGCAAATCAATGCCCTTCGCGAGCGGCTCGGCATCGAGGATGGCGACGATCCCGGTCACGACGTCGCAGCTCTTCAGACGGAAATCGATCGCCTGCAAGGGCTGCTTGACGACGCGGACGAGGAGGCCGAAGTGGCGGCCCGCAAGGCCATGGCCGCCACGGCCGCTAAACTGTACGCCGGCATCAGCGCTCCGAGTGGCGATGTCAACAGCCTCGCAGCCAATGATCGGGCCGCCGCGTATAACGACGCTGGCACACCCACCGGCGCTGCCATCGACACACGCATCCTGGTGAGCAATAGCGGCGACACTGCGCTCACCGCTGCCATCGTCCTGTCGGAAGACAAGAAGACGACGGTCGCCACCAACCATGGCTGGGCAGGCAAGAGGTATGCCGATCCCGCTGGTGGTGACATGGTCGAGGCGTTCGTTTACTCGAACGTCGAAGCTCCGAAGGAGGGCAGGAAGTTCGGGAGCTCCGAGCCAGGAAGCGGCGATAACCGCCAATTTGAGTACACACTGGCGAACGGGGTTCTGACCGCCGCTGAGGCCGACGGCGTCGGCGCTGGCGACGATGCATTCGTCGCGGCGAGAGTAGCTTTCACGAACGTCACCCGGACCGCTGGCACGGAAACGTTCCGTCTGCCGAGTCCAAACCCGAACCTTCAGAGTGTTATCAGTGTCCCCGGCAGCTATCACGGGGTGTCCGGCACCTACCTTTGCAACACCGGCAATGACCGATCCGGCACCTGCACTGCCGCGGTAGCCTCAAGAGGATTCACCCTTGGGGGGACCGGGTCGACTTGGACCTTCAAGCCTAGCAATTCTAACGCACGAGTGATGAGTGGGGCGGACAGCGCATACGCCTCGTACGGATGGTGGCTCCACAAGACCGAGAATGGCAAGACGTTCACCGCAAGCGCGTTCCATGACGTCAAGGGTGATGTAACTGCGTTGGTGGGCGCCACTCTCAACGCGTTGCAAGGAACCGCGACCTACATGGGCGGTGCCGCCGGTAAGTACGCGCTCGCCAGTTCCACGGGCGGCACGAACGATGCTGGCCACTTCACCGCGAGGGCCACGTTCGAAGCCGACTTCGGCGACGCAACTGACGCAGGCACGATTACCGGCACCATCGACAATTTCATGGGCGCCGATGGTATGGCGCGGGATTGGTCGGTTGAGCTGAAAGAGGCCGACATCGACGGTACCACTACGATCGGGGCGCTTGGCCGTACCGAGAATAACGATACGGTCTGGACCATCGGCGAAACGGCCGCTTCTGCTTCTGGCGAGTGGTCCGGATCTCTCCGAAACCAGGGCACGGACGGCGTTCCGAAGGTTGCGACCGGCACGTTCTATACCGAGTACGGCACGGCCGGGAAGATGGTCGGCGCGTTCGGTGTGAACAAGCAGTAGCTGATCGGAGGGCAGGGTCTCGTTCCCATGGGAACCTGATCCTGATCCCCGGAGTTTCCTGACGAGGGTGGCGCAAGATTGCGTCACCCTCTTTTTTTCTTCGCGTTCTCTCGTAAGCCACGACATGCCGTCGCGTGCGCCGGTGTCCTCGCCGATCACTCCCGCCTTCCCGTCAACGGGCAGTGCTGCTGCGACCGCAGACCCCTCCTGCCAACCGCGGAAAACGCGTTCAGGGCTCAGATCCTCGCCGCAGGCGTATCGGCGGCGACGGAAGTATTCGAGGCGGCTTATGGCGACATCGGGCGCATGATCGGGGCGTTCAGCGCCACGCTGCAAGAGGGGTGACCGGGCTCGCCCATCGAGGGCCCCGGAGACCACCTACCTTTTCTCGGCCCCGAACGCGCCGGCGAGATGGGCGCCGGGGAAATGGAGGTCGAACCGGCCGGTGGCATGGCTCGGCCGCGCGTTGGTTTCCGCCCCGTCGGTCCCGTGAAACCGCCCCTCCCAGCTGCCTTCTCCGCTCGTGCCGGTCCCGACCATACCTTCAGCCTCGCCGGCGAACGCAGCCTCGCCCGCCGTCAGCGGGGCCGCGTTCAGAATCACCCGCCAGCCCTCGAGCGGCCGGCCGGCCTCGTCTTGGAAGGAACCGATCTCGCCGGTCACAGACCCGGCATCCTGCGCCCCGAAGAAATGCGCCCTCAGCGTGGCCTCCGCAGTGAACTCTCCGCTATGGGCGCTGGTGATCCGCCCGCCCGAGGAATCCACTGTCGCGTAAACGCCGGCCGCTGCGCCCGCATAGGTCGCCAGGCCCTCCATCGCCGCCGTCACGTTGCCCGAGCCCTGCGGGAAGCCCGTGGCACCCGCAAAGGTCTGGAAGCCGGGCGCGCCGTCCGCCCCGGCCTCCAGCCACCATCCGAGGTGGAGGACCTCGTAGTCCGGGATCTTCACCGTCGCGCCGCTGTCGGGCACGAACGTCCAGGTCCCGCCCATCGCGGCAGGCGCGCTCCTGTCGTCAAGCGTCACCGAGCAGGCGCTGCCCGAACAGCCGTACATGCCCGCCGCGCCCGCGAACGTGCCCGCGAATACACGGCCCTCGTCCGCTCCGCTTCCCGTGGTTCCGTAGGTGACCGAGCCGCGCTCGTCCGCCGGCGCCAGCGAAGTCGAGCGAATGACCGGAAGCCAGGCCGGGACGATTGTCAGGCCGGAAGCTGGGACCGTCTCTCCGGTGAGCCCGCTGACCTCTCTCAGCCGGTTCAGGTTCTCCGGGCTGAACGGGAGCGGCTCCGGCGCCCCGACATCGGCATAGACGACGAGCCGTTCCTTCGCGTCCCCGCGGCCGAACCGGGCTCCCGTCCACCCGGCGATCGGGCGGGGAGCGTTCTCCAGTTCGGCGAATTCGCCGCCGCGGGCGGTGCCGCCCCGCGGTGTGCCGGTCTCCGTCACATCCACGATTGCCGCGGTTCCGTCATGCATCGCCACCACCGACGGGGCGACCATGTGCCGCGTATCGTCGAAGGCGCCGTCAGCGCCGGTGGTCCGGGCCGCTTCAAGGGTTTCTGCAAGCGCCACCGCGCGTTCTGTCACCATGGCGTCCAGGGCGTCCGTCATCGGGCTCGGACCGCCGCCGCCGCCGCCGCCGCAGGCCGCGAGACCGAGGATCAGCGCCGCCGCGCAGAATGTCGTAGTCGGGTTGCAATGCAAGGCCATGTCGAGCTCTCCCTTTGGAAGCCGTTCTTCGGCCCGCCGGCGATGCGCTGCGGCGCGTCATGATCTGACAGAGCGCGTGGCGGGCAACGGTCGCCAGCGGCAGGACTGTTGCCCAATGCACAACGCCGAATCCCGGCCCGGTGATCGCGAGGACACGGGCGTAGGCGACGGCATGTCGTGGCCCGCGGAAGAACGCGAAGAAAAAAAAGAGGGTGACGCAATCTCGCGTCACCCTCGTCAGAAACTCCGGGGGTCAGAATCAGATTCTCAC
>JAJEBT010000122.1 GCA_022822405.1 Alphaproteobacteria bacterium | reverse complement strand
GACATGCCCGCACCATGACAGCTCCAGCACAGGAAAGCCAGCAAAAACCGTCACAGACCTGCATGCAGCAGCCCAAGCCGCGGTAACACCGAGAGGACGTCAGGAAAAATCCAACCAGAATCTTAGCGTGGGAAAACCCTGTTCGGGCGCGGGTGCCGGGCGGGCTAGCAGATGGCGACCTCACCCGGTGCCGCGGCGTCGACCATCGTCCACGCCGTTTCGTCCGCGAACAGGGTCCTGAGCAACCGGTTGTTGAGTTCGTGGCCGGACCGGTACGCCTGCACGGCACCGAGGAGCGGCGCGCCGGCCAGATACAGGTCGCCGAAACAGTCGAGAATCTTGTGGCGGACAAACTCGTCCCGATAGCGAAGACCACCCTCGTTCAGGACCCCGCCGGCGCCGACCACGACGGTGTTCTCCAGGGATCCGCCACGCCCGTATCCGTTTCGCAGCAACTCGTCCACGTCCTGCTCCATGCCGAAGGTTCGGGCCCGAGAGATCTCGGACCGGAAGTCACCCCCGGCAGGCTCGAAACGGTAGCGCTGGCAGTCGATTGCCGCCGCGTCGAAAGCGATCTCGAAGTCGATGCTGAAGCGCTCGGCAGGGACGATCGATACCGATCTGGTGTCGTCGCCGACGGATACCGGCTTGAGGATCTTGACCGTCCTGCGGGCTGCATCCTGTTCGACGATGCCGGCCTTCTCGATCAATGAGACGAAAGGCGCCGCGCTGCCGTCCATCGCCGGAATTTCGGGCCCGTCGATCTCGACCACGACATTGTCGATTTCGCATCCCGCGAGCGCCGCCATCAGATGCTCTACGGTCCCCACAGTCGCACCGCGATCGTTCGCGATCGTTGTCGCAAGGCGCGTATTCGAGACGCCACGCCAGTCGGCGACGATTTCCCGTGCACCGTTCATCAGGTCGGTGCGCACGATCCGAATGCCGGAATTCGCCTCCGCCGGCTTCAGGGCGAGACCGATCTCGTGTCCCGAATGCAGCCCGACATCGCTGCATTCTATCGAGGTTCCGATCGTCTTCTGTCTGACCATCATGCCGATCACACTGATTCCGGACTTTTTATGATGACAGTAATAATTCTGCCAGAATCGGCATTTGGCAAATCAACAAATATTGCAGGAATATTACGCGCTTGCCGGATTCGGGCGTCACCCGCGACGTTCCTGGAAACGGCCCGGCGGCACCGGGACGCGCCGCCGCCTGCGAACGCGACAGGCGGCGGCGCGCACGGTCCCCGAACCGCGGAAGGTCAGTTAGCCTGGCGGCGCAGGAATGCGGGGATCTCGAGAAGATCGTCGTCGGCCTGCGAGGTCCGGATGCGGTCACCCGAATCGACGCCCTCGAGCCGGGTCTGCTCCGGTGTCGGCGGCCGTTCGATCGCTACCGACGGTTCCGTCCTGGCCGGCATCTCGGCCGCTTCGGCGGCGGCCTTCCGGGCCTCCTTCCTGCCAGCGCCGGGAACCTTTCGGAAGAAACCGGTTCCGAACAACCCTGACGACTTGGTTTCCGGAGCAGGCCGCGCGTCGGCCTTGAACAGATCCGGCATGCCAGGAGTCCTCGACGACCGGTCGCCGTCGGGCGTCTGCGGTATGCCGCCCCGGGTCGGCGGGGTCACGGTAATGGCTTGCGGCTGCGATACCGACACCCTCTCGGGCGCGAGTTCGACAGGCGACGAAATATCGACCGCCGCCGGATTCGCATCGTCGCGCAACGCCGCCGGCCGAGCGATGGGCGGATCATCCGCTATCGTGCGCGCGACAGTAGCGTCCTCATCGAGGCCGCCGGACAGCGTCTCATTGCCGCCGTCGCGGGCTTCGGGCACGGGTTCCTCAACGGCCGCTTCCGGCGGGACGGCCGCCTCGAGTGCCGCGGGCTGAGTGCCAGGCACCGCGCGCAGCGACGGACGCACCGCCTGGGCCGGTGCCGGCGCGTCGATGCCGGTGGCCACGACAGATACCCGTATCTTCCCGTCCAGTTCGGGATCAATGGCCGATCCGAACACGATTTCGGCGTCCGCGCTGACTTCCTCACCGATTCGGTTGGCGACCTTGTCGACCTCGAACAGGGTCATGTCGCTTCCACCCGTGATGTTGATGAGGATGCCCCGGGCACCCTGCAGAGAGACCTCGTCGAGCAACGGATTGGAGATGGCGGTTTCCGCCGCCACGATCTCGCGATCCTCTCCCTGGCCCTCACCGGTGCCCATGATCGCCTTGCCCATCTCGCTCATCACGGTGCGGACGTCGGCAAAGTCGAGATTGATCAAGCCGGGCACCACCATCAGATCGGTGATCCCCCGCACGCCGCTGTGCAGCACGTCATCGGCCATTGCGAAGGCGTCCGCGCAGGTTGTCTTTTCGTTGGCCACCCGGAACAGGTTCTGGTTCGGGATGACAATCAGCGTATCGACGTGCTGCTGCATCCCCTCTATCCCCATCTCGGCCATCTTCATCCGCTTGGTGCCCTCGAACTGGAAGGGCTTGGTGACGACGCCGACGGTGAGGATGCCCTGCTCCCGCGCCAATCTTGCAACGACAGGCGCAGCGCCGGTTCCGGTTCCGCCGCCCATCCCGGCCGTGATGAACAGCATGTGGGTGTCGGACAGGGCATCGGACAGGGCGTCGGCAGCCTCCTCGGCCGCGGCGCGTCCGATTTCCGGCCGGGTGCCGGCACCGAGACCCTGCGTCGTCTCGATTCCGAGCTGGATCTTGCGCGACGCAAGATTGTGCGACAGCGCCTGCGCATCGGTATTGGTGGCGATGAATTCGACACCCTGCAGGTCAGCCGCGATCATATTGTTGACGGCGTTGCCGCCCGCGCCGCCGACGCCGATAACGGCGATCCTCGGCGACAGCTGGTCATGTTCGGGAACTGAGAGATTGAGAGCCATGTTTACCTCCTGGTTGCCATGGACAGGGGCGGGGACAGGATATTCGCCCGGCCTCCGTGGGTGTGGGCGCAGTGCCCGGGATTGCGGTTAATGAACTCCATCGTCTTAGAAACACTCCTTCAGCCACCGGCGAACTCCGGACAGGCGCCTCCCGCGGCCACGGTCGGTTTCATCGTCACGGAAATCGCCATGCCGCTCGACGCCGTGGCGCAGCAGGCCGGCGCAGACCGCAAAGGCGGGCCCGGCGTTGGCCTCGGGCAGTCCGGAAATGCGAAGCGGACGACCGATCCGCACCTGCTTGCACAGAACCAGTTCGGCGAAGCGCTGCAGGCCCTGCAGTTGCGCGCCGCCACCGGTAAGAACGAAACGTTGGGAAACCGTCGGGTCGAGATGAGCGAGCTCGAGACGTTCGCGGACAAGTTCGAAGATTTCCTCGATCCTCGGCCCGACGATTCCGGCGAGGATCGACCGCCGCACATGATTGGCCTCCTGGTGCGCACCCTCGCCGACTACGGGAACATCGATGAGCTCGTTGTCGTCGCTCAGAGAAGTGCCCGCGTCGCCGCAGAGGATCTTCATGCGTTCGGCGTCGCCGAGTGGTGTCGACAACCCGCAGGCGATGTCCTTGGTGATGTGATTGCTGCCGACCGGAACGGAGTCTGCGAATACCATCTCACCGCCGACGAACGACGCAATGGTGGTGGTCCCGCCGCCCATGTCGAGAAGCGTCACGCCGATTTCCTTTTCGTCCTCGACGAGGCATGCAAGACCTGACGCGCAGGGCGACACCACAACATCCTCGATCTCGAGATGGCAGTGTGCGATGCAGTTGTGAAGATTGCGGACCGTGGCCGCGGCCACAGTGACCTGGTGATAGCGAGCTCCCAGCACCTCCCCGAACATGCCCCTCGGATCCCGGACGCCCCGGTGGCCGTCGATGTCGTAACCAACCGGCTTACAGTGGAGGACGGCACGATCTTCTGACTGCAGGGATTCAAGGCTCTGCCGGCGCATCCGGCGAAGATCGGCATCGCCGATTTGGTGGCCGTCGATCGCGACCTCGATCCGGCACATGCTCGAACGGAACTCGCCTGCCGACAGGTTGACGACGACACGCTGCACCTGTTCGCCCGCCCGTTGCTCGGCGACGCCCACCGTCTCGACGACGGCCCGCTGGGCCGCCTGCATGTCGACAACGCAGCCATTGCGGATTCCGGCAGATGCCTGGTGGGCACCGCCGATGACGCGAATGCGTCCGTCAGCCTCCGCCTGGGCGATGAAACAGCAGATCTTCGAACTGCCGACATCCAGCGCCGCGATGAGTCCGGTGCGTGGTCCGATCACGATCAGCCCCTCCCCCGTTCGTTCCTGCCCACGCGTTGGCGGCATCTCATGTCCGACCTCCCTTGCCGTCCGCGCGTTTCCGCTTTTGCGGCGACACCTGTTCCCGCGTGCGCACGATGAG
Organism: Alphaproteobacteria bacterium; assembly: GCA_022822405.1. Lineage (GTDB taxonomy): Bacteria > Pseudomonadota > Alphaproteobacteria > MPNO01 > UBA830 > JAJEBT01. The sequence goes on along the minus strand of JAJEBT010000122.1, from coordinate 22,405 downwards.
GCGGCCGGCAAAACGCAGATCAATGGCGACCAGATCCTGTTCGAGGAGCCCGTGCTCGCGCTCCAGCCGCACCAGATTGCTCCAGGCGTCGCTGGCGCCGGTTTCGGGAAGCCAGACATAGACCCCATTGTCCATGCGGATGTTCCATCTCCGGCCGCCGACACGGACGGCGGCATCCACCCGTTTCTCGAACTCGGGCGCTGCTGCCAACATCGTCATCAACTCCGCGGCATGGGCCGGTGCGTCGGCGCCGACGACAACCAGAAGATCCGAAAACCCTTCCAGGTCGTTGTGCGGAATCACCGTGCCTTCATCATCGATGAGAACCAGCTGCTTGCGCCGCTGCCACAGTGCGACCGGCCTCCACTCCGCGATCACCACTCGCAACGCATCCGGAAAGGCCCGGCGTACGCTTGCCGCCCGCACCCAGGACAGCCGCTCCAGCCTTTGCCGCGCGGCCTCCAGGTCGACGGACAGGAGCGGCATCCCGCGGGCCACGGCCAGTGCTCCCGAGACCTCCTTCACCGACGCCTGGCGCCGGCCTTTCAGATAGATCTGATCGACCCGCAGGCCGGCCTTGGCGAGGGTCGTCTCCGCGGCCCTCTGCACACTGTCCAAGACAATCGCCGGCCAGCCGGCGTGCCAGGACAGGATGGCGCCGGCTGTAACCGTCGAGGCGAGCACAGCCGCGGCGGCGAGGCGCCGTATCCACCGCGTTCTGCGCGACGCCGGCCGACGGCGTCCTTTCGCGGTGCGCCCGGAGCGGGAGAACAGCCTCAGGCGTCGCATGTCGCCTGCTCCACCATCCAGGACACCAGCTCTTCGAACCCGATGCCGACGTGCGCAGCCGCCTCGGGAACCAGGGAGAGCGGGGTCATGCCGGGCTGGGTGTTGACTTCGAGGAGATACAGCCCGCCCGGCTCGCCGCCGGTGTCGTCATAGCGGAAATCCGCTCGCGACACGCCGCGGCAACCGAGGACGCGGTGCGCCCGGACCGCATAGTCCATCGCCGCCCGATAGGCCTCGTCATGGATGGGCGCCGGAAGCATGTGATCGGACCCGCCGGCGGTGTACTTGGCGGTGTAGTCATAGAATCCGATCCGCGGCCGGATCTCCGTGACACCCAGCGCACGGTCGCCCATGACGCAGACGGTCAGCTCTCGTCCCGGAACGAATTCCTCGACCATGATCCGATCGCCGAACGGCCAGTCGCCAGCGTCGGCATCGCGCATGTCGCCAGCCATCCGCACGATCCGGACGCCGACGCTCGAACCCTCGTTGGCTGGCTTGACGACCACCGGCAGCGGTCCCAGATCCGCGGACAGATACTCGTCCCGCGCAAGAATGCGATGCGCGGGACACGGAATTCCGGCCGCGGCAAACAACTGCTTGGCTGCAGGCTTGTCCATGGCAAGCGCCGAGGCCAGCACGCCCGAATGGGTGTACGGGATACCCAGGCATTCCAGGACTCCCTGTACGCAACCATCCTCGCCGTAGCGTCCATGAAGCGCGTTGAAGACCACGCCCGGGCGCGGCTCGAGTTGCGTGAGGAGCTCGTCGAGTCGTCTTTCGACGCGGATCGGACGGGCATCGTATCCGGCGCTGGCGAGCGCCTTCAGCACTTCGGCGCCGCTGGTCAGCGAGACCTCACGCTCGCTGGACCAGCCGCCCATCAGGACCGCCACCGACCCGGTCACCGGCTGGGTCCTCCGGCCGGAGAGGCGGCCGGCTTGCCGATTCGCCTGATCTCCCATTCCAGTTTCACGCCGCTATGGGCCAAAACCCGCGCCCGAATCGTCTCGCCGAGCGTTTCGATGTCGGTGGCCGTGGCGGCGCCATCATTGATCAGGAAGTTGCAGTGCCGTTCAGAGACACGGGCGCCGCCGACTGACAGGCCGCGGCAACCGGCGGCATCAACCAGCTCCCAGGCGCTGGTGCCGGGAGGATTCTTGAAGGTCGACCCGCCCGTACGCACCTGGATTGGCTGGTCGGATCGGCGGCGGCCCGCAATCGTGGCCATCCGGCAGGCGATCTCGGAACTATCGCCCGGAACGCCCTGGAAGCAGGCGGAGACGAAGATCCAGCCTTCGGGGACGGCGCAGTGCCGGTACGACATCCCGAGTTCAGCCTTCGAGAGCGTATGCAGGTCGCCACCGCGATCGACCAGCCTGGCGTCGATGACGATGTCGGAAACCTCGCTGCCATAGGCACCCGCGTTCATGCGAAGCGCCCCACCAACCGTTCCCGGGATCCCGGAAAGGAACTCGGTACCGGCAAGGGCGCGGTCGCGGCAGGCGCGCGACAGGGCAGCGCCGAGCGTTCCGGCACCGGCCTCGACACGGCCCGCATCACCGAAGGCGATGTTCGAGAACGGCCGGCCCAGCGTAACGACCACGCCCGGAACGCCGCCGTCGCGAACCAGAAGATTGGCGCCGATCCCGATGACGGTGACGTCGATATCCGGATCCAAGCCGCCGAGAAAGTCCTGAAGATCCTCGATGTCGGCGGGGCGGAACAGGATCTCGGCCCGCCCGCCGGTACGGAACCAGGTGAGCGAGGCCAGCGGCGCATCGCGGTCGATGCGTCCGCGCACGGGCGGCAGCCTGTCACCGGGATGGGTTGCGGCGGCAGCGAGCATGGTCAGACTCTCCCCGCCCGACCGGTCGCGGCCGTCTTCCACAACCCCTCGAGTGATCCCGGAAGCTCGTGCGCCCAACTGGTAATGTCGCCGGCTCCGAGACAGACGACAAAATCCCCGGGGCGGGCGACGTCTGCAACGATGCCGGCCAGCGCGGCCGGATCCTCGAGATCGATGACGTGGCGATGCCCGTGGGCCCGAAGCCCCTGCACGAGTGCCGCCCTGTCGATACCCGGGATCGGAGCCTCGCCAGCCGCATAGATGTCGCCGACGACGACGACGTCGGCATCATCGAAACATGTGCAGAAGCTGTGGAAGAGATCCCTGACACGAGAATAGCGGTGCGGTTGAAGGACGGCGACGACCTTGCCGGCCGCGCTTGCGCGGGTCGCTGCAAGAACCGCGGAAATCTCCCGCGGATGGTGGCCGTAATCGTCGATCACGGTGACGTCATTGACGACGCCGGTCCTGGTGAAGCGCCGGCTGACGCCACCGAAGCCGGCCAGCGCGCACCGCACGGTGTCGGGCTCGATGCCCATTTCGTCGGCGATGGCTATCGCCGCCAGGGCATTCCGGGCGTTGTGGTCGCCGGCCATCGGCAGGGTGAACCGCCCGAGTTCACGCACCGGCCCCATGGCCCGATCGGCAGCCACGACGGCAAAGCTGGTGCCGGCAGCGGTCGCCGTAAGCTCGGTGATCCGGAAATCGGCCTGGGGGCTGAAGCCGTAGGTAACGATCCGCCGATCCGACACCGACGGGATCAGCGCCTGCACCTCGGGATCGTCGATGCAGAGCGTCGCAAAACCGTAGAAGGGTATGTTCTGGATGAAGGACACGAACGCGTCTTTCAGGGAATCGAAATCGCCATAGTGGTCGAGATGCTCGCGGTCGATGTTCGTGGTCACGGCGATGGTCGCCGACAGCTTGACGAAGGTACCGTCCGATTCGTCGGCCTCGACGACGATCCAGTCGCCCTTGCCGAGCCGTGCGTTGGTGCCGTAGGCGTTGATGATGCCGCCATTGACAACCGTGGGATGGAACTCGCCGGCGTCGAGCACAGCCGCGACGATTGATGTCGTCGTCGTTTTGCCGTGGGTTCCGGCGACCGCGATCGACCACTTGAGGCGCATGAGTTCCGCAAGCATCTCGGCCCGCGGGACCACCGGAATCAGGCGCGCGCGCGCCTCGAGAACCTCGGGATTGTCCGGCCCTATGGCCGATGAAATCACCACCGCCGCCGCGCCCGCGACCCGGGCCGGATCGTGACCGATCGCGACCTCGATGCCCAGCGACCGGAGGCGCCGGACGCCACTGCCGTCAGCGATGTCGGTGCCGCGCACCGAATAGCCGAGATTGTGGAGTATCTCGGCGATGCCGCTCATGCCGATGCCGCCGATGCCGACGAAGTGGAAGACCCCGATATCGAAGGGAAGCGCGCTCATGCCGCGGCCTCCCGGAGACCCGGAGCGGCGTCCAGCAGCTGCTCGAACCGGTTGACCAGCGCAGCTGCCGCGTCGCGCCCGCCGGCGCGGCGCATCGCTGCGGCTGCAGTCGTGAGGAGCTCGCGTCTGAGGACGAATTCCTCGAAGCGGACGGCCAGCGCTTCGGCAGTGAAGGCGCCCCCGGGGATCAGCCACGCGCCGCCAGCCTCCTCCATGGCCCGCGCGTTCGCCGTCTGGTGGTCGTCGGTGGCATGGGGATAGGGCACAAGTATGGCCGGGCGGCCGACCTCGGCCAGCTCCGCCACCGTCGAGGCACCCGAACGCGCAACAACCAGATGGGCCGCCGCCATGCGTGCCGCAACGTCGGTGAAGAAGCGGGCGAGTTCGGCATCGATGCCGTTCCGCCGGTAGGTGCGCCGGACCTCCTCGATGTCCTCGGGGCGGCACTGCTGGACCACCCGAAAGCGGCTGCGCATCGCATCGGGCAGTCGCGACAGGGCGGCAGGCACCACGTCGCTGAACACGCGCGCCCCCTGGCTGCCGCCAAGTACCAGCACCCGGATCTCGCCGTCTCCGGTGGCGCTTTCCGGGTAGGCTACCGTCCGCGCCTGGCTGAACGCGCCGCGCACGGGATTGCCGGTTGTCACCGCCTTGGCGCGCCCGGCGTCACCGAGTCCGGCGGTTGCCTCGAAAGAGGTTGCAACCGCCGACACGCGCCGCATGACGAGGCGGTTTGCCCGTCCGAGCACGGCGTTCTGTTCGTGGATCAGGCTCGGCAGGCCCCGCGCCACGGTTGCGAGCATGGTCGGCACCGAGGGATACCCGCCGAAGCCGATCACGCCGGCCGGCCTCAGCCTGCCCAGCAGCCTCCAGGCCTGGATGACTCCCGCACCGATGGCGAGCGCGGCGCCGATCCGCGCCAGCGGCCCGCCGGCCGAGCCGGCCGAACTGATGCGGTGGGCGCGAACGCCGTCCACGCCGGTCTCGAAGTTCTCGCCCCGCCGGTCGGTCGCGAGCGAGACCGGATAGTCGCGGCGGACGAGCTCCCGGGCAACGGCGGCCGCCGGGAACAGGTGTCCGCCCGTGCCGCCGGCGGCGAGCACGACATGGCGAGACGACGTCATGAGGCCATCACCTGTTCCGGGCGTCGCCGCGTCATCGCGAGAAGCAGGCCGATCCCGAGGGCAGTCGCGGTCAGGGACGAGCCGCCGTAGCTGACGAACGGCAGCGTCATGCCCTTGGTCGGTATCAGGTGGAGCGTCGAACCGATGTTGATCAGGGCCTGCGCGCCGAACAGAAATGCCAGCCCAGAGCCCGCCAGGAGGACGAACAGATCGGTCTCGCGCATGATCCGGACGAGGCTGCGCAGCACGATGAAGCCGAACAGGGCGATGAGCGCCAGACAGAAAACGGTGCCGAACTCCTCGCCGGCAACGGCGAACACGAAATCCGAATGCGAGTCGGGAAGCGCGTTCTTGACCGTGCCTTCGCCGGGCCCGAGTCCGAACAGGCCGCCCTTGCGGATAGCCGCCAGTCCAAGGTCTATCTGGTAACTGTTGCCGATCTGCGGATCGAGGAAGTTGTCGACCCGCTTGGAGACGTGCGGAAACGCCAGATAGGCGCCGATCATCACGCCGATACCGCACAGGACCAGAACGGCAGTGGTCAGGAGACGGAGGCCGGCGATGAAGAACTGCCCCATCCAGACCAAGGCGACGACCACGGCCATTCCGATGTCCGGCTGGCGGGAAAGGAGGAATATCAGGAGGCAGAACAGCGCTGTCGAGATCAGGTTGCCGCTTGGCAGCGCGCCGCTGCGGCAACCGGCGAACAGGGCCGCGGCGATGACTGCAAAGGCCGGCTTGAGAAACTCGGAGGGCTGCACGACGATCATGCCGAGCCTGAGCCAGCGGTTGGCGCCCTTGATCTCGCTGCCGACGACGAACGTCGCGACGACGAGAGGAACGGCAACAACAAGTACCAGGACCGAAACCGTCAGCGCCCCGCGCGGCGACAGCAGCGAAACCGCGAACATCACGGCGACGGCGACGAAGAAATGGAGACTCTGGCGCCATGCAAAGTAGAAGTGGTCGAGCCCGTAGCGATCGGCAGCGGACGGGCTTGAGGCGAACGCCATGAGGATCCCGGCAACGATGAGGAGGCCGACCGCAGCCAGGGTCGGCCGGTCCACGGTCCACAGCCAGCGGCCGACGATCGAGGTGTCGGAACGGGCGAAGGTGGTCATCTCGCCTCTCCCGGCGCGCCATCGAGGACAAGGGCGCGGAAATGTTCGCCGCGGGCCGCAAAATTCCGGTAGCGATCGAAAGACGCTCCGGCCGGCGACAGCAGAACCACCGGCTCCCGCGCACGGTCGGCCGCAGCCTGGCGTCGGGCCGCGCGCACGGCGTGCTCCAGGGAATCGGACTGCGTGCACGGAACACGGCCCCGGAGTTCGCGGCCAAAGGACGCAGCCGCCTCTCCGATCAGATAGGCGTGGCGGACATTGCCGAGCCAGGGGGCGGCGGGCGCCAGCCCGTCTTCCTTGGCGATCCCGCCGGCAATCCAATAGATCTCCGGGAAGCTCGCGAGCGCCCGCGCCGCGGCGGCGCCGTTGGTCGCCTTGGAATCGTTGACGTAGCGAACGCCGTCGATCACCGCGACGGTTTCCATACGGTGCGGCAGCCCGCGGAATGTCGCCAGCGCCGTGCGGATGGCATCGGGCACGATCCCGAGCATCCGCGCCGCCGCCCACGCCGCGGCCGCGTTCTGCCAGTTGTGCGGTCCGCACAGGCCGGCAGCTGCCGAGAGGTCGCACGATTCTCCGTCCGCGGCATCGACCAGGGTTCCGTCAACGACATGGACGCCGGCGCCGGTGCCAGCACCCGCCGAGACCGGCCGTACGGTGAACCGGCCGCCGGCGGCTAGCTCGTCGTGGATGGCGCGGCAGCGGTCGTCGTCAATGCCGACGACGGCGGACTGTGACCGGCCGTCCCGCGCGCTGCGGAAGATGCGTTTCTTGGCAGCTGCGTAGCTGGCCATGCTTCCGTGGCGGTCGAGGTGGTCCGGGGTCAGGTTGAGAAGGATGGCAATGTCGAAGGCGGCGTTGCGCGTCAGCTCGAGTTGGAACGAAGACAGTTCGAGAATGATCACCTCGCCAGGCGCGGGCGGATCGAGATCGAGCGCCGGGCGACCGATATTGCCCCCGAGCTGGGCCCGGCGTCCGGCCGTGCCGCAGACATGGGCCAGCAGCGCCGCCACCGTCGACTTGCCGTTTGTCCCGGTGACGGCGACGAGAACCGCGTCGCGGCAGCATTCCGCCATGAGCTCGATGTCGCCGATGACGGCGATGCCGGCGGCGGTGGCCCGTTCGACGACCGCGTGCGGCCGCGGATGGGTGAGCGGCACGCCCGGGCTGAGGACAAGGGCGGACTGCCGCGCCCAGTCAATCCCGTCCGGCTCGGCGAGGGGTATGTTCTCGCCGGCGGCGGCCGCGCGAGAGGCCGCCGCGTCATCCCATGCCACCACCTCCGCGCCGCCCGAGACGAGGGCGCGGGCGGTTGCCCGCCCCGAAGCGCCGAGGCCGAACACGGCAAGGTTCTGCGCCGCTCTTGTAGTCACGGGGATCATCACGGCAACGATCACCTCAGCTTCAGGGTAGACAGGCCGACGAGGGCGAGGATGGTGGCGATGATCCAGAACCGGATCACGATCGTCGATTCAGCCCACCCCTTCTGCTCGAAATGGTGATGGAGCGGCGCCATGCGGAAAACACGCCGGCCGGTGAGTTTGAACGACACGACCTGCACTATCACGGAGATTGTCTCGAGCACGAACAGCCCGCCGATGACCGCCAGCACAAGCTCGTGCTTGGTCACCACGCTCACGGCGCCGAGCGCACCGCCGATGGCGAGCGAACCGGTATCCCCCATGAACACGGTAGCCGGAGGGGCGTTGAACCACAGGAAGCCGAGGCCGGCGCCGACCAGGGCGCCGCAAAACACAGCCAGCTCGCCGGCACCGCGCACGAAATGAATCTGCAAGTAGCCGGAAAATACGAAGTTGCCCGCGAGATAGGCGATGAGGGCGAAGCAGGCGGCGGCGATCAGCGCCGGCATGATCGCGAGGCCGTCGAGGCCGTCGGTCAGGTTGACGGCGTTGCCGGAGCCAACCAGCACGAGGACGGCCCACGGAATGAAGAACCAGCCGAGCGGCAGGAGGACATCCTTCAGGAACGGCACCGCGAGGCCGGTCGACAGCGGCGCCGGGGTCAGCTGCATGATCCACAGCGCGCCGCCGCCGCCGATGACGACAAGCGCGAGGAGCTTTGTCCGCCCGCGCAGCCCGTCGCTCGAGTTCCGGGTCAGCTTCAGGTAGTCGTCGACGAAACCGACGGCGCCGAATCCCAACGTGACGAAGAGCACCGCCCACACATAGGCGTTGGCGAGATCAGCCCACAGGAGGGTCGCGATGCCGATCGCGAGCAGGATCAGCACGCCGCCCATGGTCGGCGTCCCCTTCTTGGTGATCAGATGACCAGCCGGGCCGTCGGGGCGGATCGGCTGGCCCGCGCCCTGGTAGTGCCTGAGGCGGCGGATGATGGCCGGGCCGAGGACGAAGCTGACGAACAGCGCGGTCACGATGGCTCCGCCCGTCCGCAGCGTGATGTAGCGGAACAGGTTGAACGGCCCGAACTCGTCGGCCAGCGGGAACAGCAGGTTATAGAGCACGGCCCGACGCCTTCATTTGCCGATCCGCGGCCGCGGCCGCCGGGATGGCGTTTTCCAGAACGGCGTCGACGACGCGCGACAGGCCTACGGCATTCGAGGCCTTGACGGTCACGATGTCGCCGCCCTGCAGATCCTCGAGGAGGCCGGGCACGATGTCGTCGACCCGGTCGGCGACGAGACCGAGGCGGCCAGCATCCAGCGCTCCGGCCAGCGCGCGCATCTCGCCGCCGACGAGATGGACGAGGTCGATTCCATTGCGCTCGATGTCGGCGCCGAGATCGGCATGCGCCTGGCGCGAGACGGCGCCGAGTTCGAGCATGTCGCCGAGGACGGCGATACGCCGGCCGCCGGCCGGGGTCATGGTGCCGAGGGTGGCCAGCGCCGCACGCATCGAGTCGGGGTTGGCGTTGTAGCTGTCGTCCACGAGCCTGAGCTCGCCGTCTCCCCATCGCAGGGTATGGACCATGCCACGCCCCGGAAGCGCGGGCAGCGTGGACAGCGCGGCGGCGGCCTCGCGCATGCCGGCACCAAGGCCGTGGACGGCGCACAGCACGGCCAGCGCGTTGCACGCCCAGTGGGCCGCAGGCTGGCCGACCCGGAATTCGAGGCGTTCTCCGCGCCACGACGCGCTGACATCGAGCCCGTTCCCGTCGGAGCGGGTGGCGATGAGGCGCAGGTCGGCATCCGGGTGCTTGCCGAAACCGACCGTCTCGGCCGCGCCGGCAGCGCGCGCGGCATCCGCGAGCAGCTCGTGAAACGGGGCGTCGAGATTGATCACCGCAATGCCGCCGCCAAGTCCGGTGAAGATCTCCGCCTTGGCGCGGGCGATGGCCTCGAGCGAATCGAAATACGCCATGTGCGCCGGAGCGATCGCGGTCACGACCGCGACCCGGGCCGCGGCAAGCGCCGCGAGGGGCACGATTTCCCCGGGAGCGCTCATCCCGATCTCGAAGACTCCGAAAGCGGCGTCCCGGTGCATGCGCGCGAGTGACAGCGGAACGCCCCAGCAGTTGTTGAGGCTGCGCTCGCTGGATGCAGTCGCCCCCTGGGCGCCAAGCACATGGGCCAGCGCCTCCTTGACGCTGGTCTTGCCGACGCTTCCGGTCACCACAGCGATGCGAGCACCAGTCCTTCGGCGGGCGGCACGGGCGAGACCGTTCAGCGCCTCGAGCGTGTCGTCGACGACAAGCACCGGCCCGCCAGCTGCTTCCGCCGGCGGCGTCGACACAACCGCGGCGGCTGCGCCGGCCGCGAACGCCGGTTCGACGAACGCGTGGCCGTCGAGGCTGGGACCCCGGATGGCCACGAACAGGTCACCCTCCTGCAGGGTTCTCGAATCGATGGAGACGCCGGTCGCCCGCCACCGGCCCGACGACCGGCCACCGGTCGCCGCCTCGGCCTGTTTCGACTCCCAAAGGATGGGGCCGGTCATTGCGCCGTCCCCCCCGAGGCTCTGACGGCCGCGCGCGCAACCTCCGCATCGTCGAAGGGGAGAGCCGTCGTGCCGACGATCTGGCCGGTTTCATGACCCTTGCCGGCCACCACCAGCATGTCGCCGGCCCCGAGCAGGCGCACACCCTCCGCAATCGCCTCGGCGCGGTCTCCGATCTCGGTCGCATCCGGCGCGGCAGCAAGGATCTCGGAGCGGATCGACGCGGCATCCTCGGTGCGCGGATTGTCGTCGGTAACGATGACGGTATCGGCCAGTGAAGCGGCAACCCTGCCCATCATCGGCCTCTTGCCCGGATCACGGTCGCCGCCGCAGCCGAACACCGCGACGAGGCGCCGGGCGCCGTGGGCGCGCAGCGCCCCGAGGACGGCGCCGAGCGCGTCCGGCGTGTGCGCGTAGTCGACAAAGACCGGCGCCCCGCCGGCGCAGCGGGCGACCAGCTGCATGCGGCCGCGGATTCCCGCAAGTCGGGTGCAGTGATCGAGGACGGCCTCCGGGTCCGCGCCGGTGGCTACGGCCAGCCCTGCGGCGCAGACGGCGTTGCGAACCTGGAACTCCCCTACGAGCGGTATCTCGACACTCGTCGCGCGGCCGAACGCCTCGATCTCGACAACGTGGCCGCAGGGCGACGGCGCGATGCCGGCGAACCGGAGATCGCAGCCCTTGTGGCCATAGGACATGACCGCGCCGCGGACGCCCGCGGAAATCGCCTCGAATTCGGGGATGTCGGCATTCAGCACAGCGACGCCGTCCGGATGCAGGAGGTCCTCGAACAGGCGCCGCTTGGCTGCAAGATACGACGCCGGCGTCGCGTGGTAATCAAGATGGTCGCGCGAGAAGTTGGTGAATCCGGCAGCCTTGAGCCGCACGCCGTCCAGGCGCCTCTGGTCGAGGCCGTGGCTCGAGGCCTCGAGCGCGACGCAGTCCACGCCGTTTCGCGCGAGATCGGCAAGGCAGCCATGCAGCGCGACCGGTTCGGGTGTGGTCAGGCCGGGATCAGAGGTCCCCGCGGGCCCGCACACCCCGAGAGTGCCGATGCTCGCCGCGGCGAGTCCCTGCATGGACCAGAGCTGCTGCGTGAAGCAAGCGACCGAGGTCTTGCCGTTGGTCCCGGTGACGGCGACTGCCGTGTCCGGCTGCCGGCCGGCGTGGGCGGCGGCGATCCTGGCGAGGCTCGCACGGACATCCGGCGAAGTCAGCAGGACGACGCGGTCATCCTCGAGCGCGGTTCCGTCAGGAGCAAGCACGGCCCGTGCGCCGCGCGCGATCGCGTCAGCGATGAAGCGGCGGCCGTCGGTGCAGGTTCCGGGCAGGGCAGCAAACAGGAAACCCGGCGCAACATCGCGGGAGTCAGCCGCGATTCCGGTGATCTCCGGACCGCCGGCGCTATCCCCCATCCTGTCGCGCTCCCCGGCCCGCTCGATGAGCTCAGCGAGACGCAACCTGGCGCCCTCCGTCGAGATCGAGCGCCAGCGCCGTCCTTGCGCTGTCATTCCCGTCGACCGGCAGGACACCGAGGATCGGGGCGATGCGCTCGATGACCGACCTTGCCGTCGGCGCCGCGACCCATCCGCCGGTGGCGCGGCCATAGGTCGCCGCATTGCCCTTCGGCTCGTCGAGCATGATGTGGATGACGTAGCGGGGATCGTGCATCGGGAAGACGCCGACGAAGGACGACAGCAGCGACGACTTCCTGTAGCCGCCTTCGGACGCCTTCTCAGTGGTCCCGGTCTTGCCGCCGACCAGGTAGCCCGAGTTGCCGGCCTTGCTGGCCGTGCCCTTCTCGACGACGAGCCGCAGCAGGCGCCTCATATGGTCCGATGTCGTCGCCGAGACGACGCGGCGCCCGGCTCCGGCCTGCCCTTCCTCGCGCCTGAGGAGGGTCGGATCGCGATAGATGCCGCCATTGACCACCGCCGACACCCCGGCGACGACGTGCACCGGGCTGACGGCAAGCCCGTAGCCATAGGATATCGTGATCGAGTTTATCGCCCGCCAGCGGGGCGGCGACATCGGCGTCCCGAGCTCCGAGAACTCGAGCTGGATCGGCTTCAGCATTCCGAGTCTCGACATGAACTCGAGATGCCGGTCGAGCCCGACGGCACGCGCCATCCGGGCAGTTCCGATGTTCGACGAGTAGGCAAAGATCTCGGTGACCGTGAGCCAGCGATTCCTGGGGCGATAGTCCCTGACCAGGAACCTTGCCACGCGTAACGGCTTGGTCGCGTCATAGCGGTCCTGGAGGTCGGCGGTGCCGGTGTCGAGAGCCATTGCCGTCGTGAATATCTTGAACGTCGAGCCCATCTCGTAGACGCCGAGCGTGGTCCGGTTGAAGCGCAGCTCCTCGTCGGCGGCATCGGGGGCATGGGGGCTGAAGGCCGGAAGCGAGACCATGGCCAGGATCTCTGCGGTGTCGACATCCATGACCAGTCCGGAGCCGCCGATCGCCCGGAACTTCTCAAGCGCGCGTCCCAGTTCGGTCGCCAGCGCATGCTGCACGCGGACGTCAATGGAAAGCGCAAGGCTGTCGCCGCCGGCGCGCAGCGTCTCGTCGAAGTGGCTCTCGATTCCTGCAAGGCCGCGCCCGTCGATGTCGGTGAACCCGACCACGTGGCTGGTGAGCGCACCAAGCGGATAGATGCGCCGGGATTCCTTGCGGAATGCAAGCCCCGGTATGCCCATGCGGTTGACGTTGTAGTGCTGGTTGGGCGTCAGATGCCGGCGCAACCACACGAATCCGCGGTCGGAAGCGAGTTTTCGCTCGACGGCCCCGCGGTCAAGTCCGGGCAACGCGTCGGCCAGCTGCTCCGCCACTTTCGCGGGATTGCGGATCCTGCGGGGATCGGCGGTGAGCGACGCCGAGCCCAGGCTCGATGCGAGCAGCGTACCGTTGCGGTCGACGATGGCGGCGCGGGTCGTCGTCGGTCCGGGTCCGGAGACCGGACGCGCCGGCTCCCCGGCGTGGCGCTGGCCGCCGTCGCGGGAAAGCAGACTGACATCGACGAGGCGGACGGCGGTGACCAGGAACGCGGCAAGGAACAGGGTGCCGACCAGGAGAATCCGGTTGCGGGACGTATCGAGCGCAGCCTTCCAGTACCCGTCGAGGCGGGTCTTCCGGGACAGATCGATCATGGCGAACTTCCCGATACGGGCTGGGCGGCAACGGTCGGAGCACGTGCCGGCGCCTCGCGCCGCTTCGGCTCGGCGCCGGCAAGGAAGGCCTCGATGGTGCGGATCTGCCCGGATCTGGGCGCATCCAGCCCGAGCAGGCGGCGCCCGAGATCCTCGAGCCGGGACGGCTGGTTGAGGTGGGTCCATTCGGCGTCCAGCACCGCTATTGCCTCGCGCTCGGTCGCAATCTCGGCGTGGACGCCGTGCAACTCTTCCTCGAGTTCCTTGACGTTCTGCTTCACGACGAAGATCGTGACCGCCGTCGCAACGGCGAATACAGTCCAGAGAGCGGTCGCAGGTCGCATGTTTTCGCTTCCGCCTTTCGCTGTCACTCGTCTGTCAGGCGCTCGGCGATCCGAAGCCGGGCCGAACGCGCACGGGGGTTGCGCCGGATTTCCTCCTGAGACGGCTTGCGCGCGCCGCCGCGGCACGGCCTGAAGGTCGGCCTTTCCGTGGCTTGGGGAGGGGCCGGTGCGTGGCGCGAGACGGATCGCCGGACTCCCGACCGCTTGCGGAGGAAGTCCTTGACCAGCCGGTCCTCGAGCGAATGAAACGAGATCACGGCGAGACGGCCGCCGGGCGCGAGAACCACCTCGGCGGCGCGCAATCCGCGCCCGAGCTCCTCGATTTCCCTGTTGATCGCGATGCGAACGGCCTGAAATGTTCTCGTAGCGACGTCCAGGCGCTGATGACCGCCAGCGCCGTGAGCGGCGCGGACGATGGCGGCGAGCTGTCCGGTCGTCGTGATGCGCTGATGGGCACGCGCATCGACGATCGCCGCCGCGATCCGCCGCGCGCGGCGCTCGCCACCGAAACGGAAGATGACGTCCGCAAGCTTCGCCTCATCGGTATCGTTGACGAAATCCTCGGCGCTCGCGCCGCGCAATTCCTGGCGCATGTCGAGAGGACCATCATGGCGAAAGCTGAAGCCGCGGGCCGGATCGGTCAGCTGCATCGCGGATACGCCGAGATCGAGCGCAATGCCATCGACCCGGGTCACGCCGCGTTCGGCCAGGAGTCCGTCCATGTCGCCGAAGCGCCCCTCCATCACCGCGAGCCGTCCACCGAACTCGCGGACCAGTTCGGCGCCGCGCGCCGCCGCTTCGGGATCCCTGTCGATGGCCCAGACAGCGCAGTCGGCGGCGTTCAGGATGGCTCTGCTGTGCCCGCCGCCACCGAACGTGCCATCGACATAGCGGCCGCGGTCGCGGGGGCGCAGCGCTTCGAGCATCTCCGCCACCATCACCGGCTCGTGATGGCCTGCCGCGGCGGCCGTCATTCGCCGCCCTCCGCGTCCAGCCGGTCACGCAACGTCTCGAGCGCGGACTCGAGCTGCCTGCCGTGATTCTCCGGGGACCAGATCTGGATGCGGTTGCCCCGACCGATAAAGGTCGCGCGTCCGTCGATTTCGGCATGCTGCAAGAGGTGGGACGGCAGCAACACCCTTCCGTCGTTGTCGATCAGCAGGGGCGTGGCCAGCCCCATCATCGTCTCGACAACAGAATCCTTGGGATCTCCGAACAGGACGCGCTCGAATTCGCCCTCCTCGACATTCCGGTCCGTGCGTTGCTGCATGAGCCTGTCGAATACCGTCTTCGGCAGGCTCTCGATTGATTTCTGCCGGGGCGAGGGATAGGCGACCAGTTCGCGGCAACCGAAATCAGCAAGCCTGTCCCGAAACTGGGCGGGCACCGAAACCCTGCCCTTGCGGTCGACCCTGTTTTCGTACGTCGAGATAAACGAGGTCACGACCTGATCCGCCTCTGCTCATGCAACGGCATGCGAAAGCTGTCTTTTTAGCATGGGATTTCATGGGTATCAACGCCTGTTCATGGGAACTCATGGAAAATTTTAGGAATTGATATTTTATTATTGTACCTGTTTTGTTCTTATTTGCGGCATGCCGGAAGAAAACGCTGCGGCGTCATCGCGCTGCCTAGGCAGCGGAGGGAGGACCAGACGGCCTGTAAGCCGGGTTCTGTACCCTTGACGGGCGATGGCCATTCATCTGGGACGCCCGTCGCCGGACGCCTCGCGCGACCTACCCGGGCGACGGCGCGGGAACCCGCTGGCCGCCCCTATTCGGTCTTGCTCCCGGTGGGGTTTACCATGCCGTCTCCGTCGCCGGAGACGCGGTGCGCTCTTACCGCACCCTTTCACCCTTGCCGGCCCCGGGCCGGCGGTTTGCTTTCTGTGGCACTTTCCCTGGGGTCGCCCCCGCCGGGCGTTACCCGGCACCGTGTTCCCGTGGAGCCCGGACTTTCCTCTTCCCGGCAGGTTTCCCCGATCCCGGAAAGCGGCCATCCGGCCGTCTGGCACGACAAAGACTGAACCGCGCCGTCCACGGGGTCAAGCCCGCGTTCCACCGGGGCCCGTCCCTCCTGCCGCATCGAACGCGATCCGGGGGCGGACGCGTCACCGCCCCGCGCCCGGCCCGTTCCCGCGCATGACGGTCAGCGACAGAATGGACAGCACCGGGCCCAACGCCATAACGGCAAGAGCCGCGGTCCACGCCCCGCCAAGGCCGGTTCCTCCCGCCGCGTCGAGCGCGATGCCGAAGGCGAGGGGGCCCAGCACGCCCCCGGAGAAACCGATAAATGCCTGCACGGCAAGCGTCGCGCCGCGGCGCGAGGGGTCGGCAGCCGCTATCGTGCCGGCTGATGTGGCCGAATTCCTGCCGTAGGAAACCATGCCGAACAGGATGCAGAGCACCAACGGAATTTCGTAGCGCATCTCGGCGGTCAACCCGATCGCAATTGCGAGGGCAAGCGACGCCATGGCAACGCAGACCAGCAGCACACGACGGTTGAAGCGCACCGCAAGTTCGCCGAACACCATGGCCGCAGGCGGTCCGACCAGCGCGACTGCCGTCGCCCAGGCCGCGGCGCTCAGGACAATGTCGCCGTCGCCGGTCCGTTCGGCGAGGAAGACGAAAAAGCTCACCAGCCAGATCCGGCTCGTGAACACCTCCCAGGCAATGCCGAGGAACGAGACGATGTACCCCATCACCGCCCGGTTGCGGAAAACCGGCCGAAAATCGAGCACCGCCCCCTGCGCCGCCGGGTCGATCCTTGGCGGCGCCGCAGGAAGCGCCGCGGCAACCACGAGCGCGGCCCCGACGGCGCCGCAGCCGGCGACGGCGAAGGCCCAGTGCCAGCCGAACCAGTCGGCGAAGACGCCGCCGGACAGGATCGAGAGGCCGGATCCAAATCCGAAGACCGCGGTATAGTAGGTCACGCCACGCTGCTGCACCGACCCTTCCGGCAGCTGGTCGGCCAGCGCCTTCAAGCCGGGGGCATATGTGCCCGCAAGACCGATTCCGGTCAGTATGCGAAACGCGACGCCCGACCACAGGCCGTCGGCGACAAATCCGAAACCGAAGTTCCCGACCGCCCCGACTATCGCCGAGGCCAGATAGATCCGGCGCGGATCGACGCGGTCCGTATAGGCCGTCAGCACCGGCACGGTCGCGATGTAGCCGAGAAAGAGCGCGCCGCCGAGCCATCCGGCCTCGCTGTTCGACAACCCCCAGTCGCGGCTGATCTCGCCGAGCACCGCAGCAGGGGCCATGAAGCCGAGGAGCGAAAGCACGAGAGCGACGCAGAGCGAGGCCACCAGCAGGACGGGAGACCGCGAACTCATTGGCGGCGGCGGCCGTCACCGGTACGGCCAGTCATGATTTTGCCACCGGCCTAACCGTCAACCACGACCACGATCTTGCCGAGAGCCGAGTCCGCTTCCATCATCGCGTGCGCCTCGCGGATCTCCTCGAACCGGAACACCCGTTGCAGCGGACTCCGGTAGACGCCGCGCTCCAGGCCCTCGAGGAAGGACTGCAGAGACGCGGTGTCCATCGGCGTCTGCGAACTCGAAAAATACGTGAACTTGGTCGTCGACGGGATCTCGGCGCCCGGGGAAAACTCCCTGAGCGTCCACTCCCCGCCCAGGATGCCCGCCATGCAGAGCGTCCCGCCGGTCCTGATGCAGGCAAACGAGTCGGCAAGGACGGCCGTCCCGACGAGGTCGAACATCTTGTCGACGCCGTCAGCGACGATTTCGCGGAGGGAGGGCGCGATCCTGCCGTCATCGACCAGGGCATGTTCCGCGCCGAACTCCCGCAGGCGTTCCCCGGCGGCGCTGCGACGGGACGTGGAGAGAACCGTCGCCCCCCGGGTCCGCGCGTAGTCGGCGGCCATCAGCCCCACCGCTGACGTCCCGCCCCTGATGAGCAGCGTGTCGCCCGCCGTTATGCCCAGGCCGAGTTCCAGCGCGCCCCATGCGGTATGGAAGATCTCGGGCACGGCGGCGAGCGCGGGCCAATCGAGCGACGTGTCGACGACATGAACGCTGGCTACCGGCACGGAGACGTACTCGGCATAGGATCCGTCATATTCGCGGCCCATGCCGCCGGTGGTCGCAACGACCTTCTGTCCGGGTGTGAACGGCGTCCCGGGCGCGGCCTCGACCTCGCCGGCGCACTCGATACCCAGCACGCGGGGAAAGCTGACGGTGGGCGAATGCCCGAGACGCGTATAGAGCTCTCCGCGATTGAGGCCGAAGGCCTTGACGCGGATCAGCACCCACCCGTCCCGCACCGGCGGTCGCGGCCAGTCCTCGCGCAGCTCAAGCACGTCCGGGCCGCCGGCCCTCTCGACAACGATCGCGCGCATCCTGCCTGATGTCATCCCGCCTCCGTCCTCTGCGTCTGCGGGATCTTCCCCGCGGCAGCGCCTAAGGTAGCACTGAGAAAGGTTCGCACAATTCGGGGCGGCGTCGGTCGGCGCAGGCGCCGTTCAGCGCAATCCTTCGGCCTTCCGGATCACCCGCACGGTTTCCGACCAGAGGCCCTGCCGGTCGATCTCCGAAAGCGCTACCCATTTCGCCTCGGCGGCGTCATCCCCGGCCACCGGTTCGCCAGCCACCCATTCGGCAGCGAAATCGACCAAAGTGTAGTGATAGCGCACTCTTCCGGCATCGTCGTGGCGGACCGAGTCGACGACATCGACGAGGCCTATCAGGCGCGCCTCGATACCGGTCTCCTCCATCAGTTCGCGAAGCGCGGCTTCCCGCGTGGTCTCTCCGAGCTCCTGCCCGCCGCCGGGAATCGACCATTCCGAATAAATCGACGGGCCGGCGCGGCGGATCAGGAGCACCCGGTCGTCCCTGAAGCAGACCACGCCGACACCGCAGATCGGCCGCTCGGGATATTCGCGACCGCTCATGACACCGTTTCCCGACGGCGGCGCGGCCACAGGAAGAACGCAAGGCCGCAGACCTCGAGAGCTATGAAGCACAGCAATGCCGTCTGATGGCCCTCGGGACTGTAGAGCCCGTCGCCAGGCGACGGGTAGAGCCCGATGATCACGCCAACCAGCCACTGGGTCGCAAATGCCGCGACGAAGGTGAGCATGTTCTGCGCGGTGTTGACCCGGCCGATCAGATGCGCCGGAAAATTCTGGTTCAGGACCGCATAGGCCAGCGTCGACGCGGAGCCGAAATACCCGAAGAGAAGGCACAGGAGTGCCGGGAAGGCCGTCCACTGGAGGGCGAACAGCAGCTGGACCGTGATCGAAGCCGCGATGCCGGCGACCGCGGGGACGATCGTCGGGATCCCGGCCCGCTGAAGTCTCTCGGCGAAGACGCCGACGGAGAGAACGCCGGCAAACATGCCGGCATTGAACATCAGCATGGCGTCGGCGACTGCCGCCCTGTCCAGGCCCGCCACATCGCGGAGCCACGGGGCCGCCCACAGCGCCTGATAGGACAGGAAGACTCCGTTGTGCACGAAGACCATGCAGGAAAGGCGCCAGAAGAACCCGCTGCCATACACCTGCCCCAGCTCCGCAAGCTGCCGGCCCGGCGCCGCGCCGCCACGGGCATCCGCGCGGGACGAGGGGTGGTCGGGCACCACGAACCGGATCAGGAAGCCGGACAGAACCGACACGGCCGCAAGGCACCAGAACACGATCCGCCAGTCGATCTCGCGGACCGCGAGCTCGAGCGGAACCGTCGTCGACAGCGCGCCGAACGTGCCGAAAGCAAAGATCACGCCGTTGACGAGCGGGATCTTCTCACGGGGAAACCACAGCACGTTGGCCTTCAGCGACGCCATCAGGCACGCCGACACCCCGATTCCGATCAGCGCCCGCCCGACCACCAGTGTCACCGCATCCGTGCCGAGCGCGAACACCGCCGCCCCTGCAGCAGCTACCATGATAAGCGCAGTCTGCACGCGTTTCGGGCCATAGCGATCGAGGACGATGCCGAGGGGCAGCTGCGTGGCGGCGAACGCGATGAAATAGGCGCTGGTCATGAACCCGAGGTCGGCTGGCGACAGGCCGACATCGCGAGCCAGCTGCGGCGAGATTATCGCGTTCACCGTGCGGAACAGATAGGACATGTAGTAGCCGATGCCGAAGGGCAGGACGACAGTCAGCATCAGCACCGCGAGGGAGCCGCGGCCTGCACCGCGTGGCAATGCGCGACCCTCCCTGTCAGTCATCGCGCCGCTCCCGCGCCGCCGGCCGCACGAAGTTCAGGAAGCATGCCAGCTGGATGGCGATCATCACCCAGAGCGCCACCGAATGCCCGCGCGCCGAATAGCCGCCGTCCGCCTGCAGCGGAAACGCCTCGATGATGACGCCGATCCCCCACTGTGCGGCAAAGGCGACGACGAACATGAAGAAGTTCGTGGCCGTCATGGCCCGCCCCGTAAGCCTTTCGGGGAAGCGCGCGGTCAGCAACGCATAGGCCAGATAGGCTGCCGACGACAGGAAACCGAGACTCCCCCAGATCACGGCCAGGCCCGACGTGACTCCGAGCGCCAGCAGCACCTCCAGCAGCGCGAGCAGCAGCAGGCCGGCAGCAAACACGTGAACCGCCTGAACCGCGGTCTTGCGGAGGCGGTCCGCAAGCACCCCGCTCGCCAGCAGCCCGAGCAGGAAGCAGACCTGCAGGGTGAAGAGCTGATTGGCTCGCGCAGTCTGATCGAGTCCGGCCACGTCCCTGAGCCACGGATCCGCCCACAGGGTCTGGTAGGAAACGAAGGTGGCATAGGCGGCCGAATAGAACAGCGTCACCCGCCAGAAGAAGGGATCCCGCACGACATCGGCAAAGCCGCGGAGTTGTCTTGCGAAGCTCTCGCCCGCCGGCACCGGAGTCCTTCTTTCGGGCACCAGGATCATGATCGCCAGCGAGACTGCCACTGTCACCACCGCGAGCCCGGCAAAGATGTCCCGCCATCCCGCCACGTCGAGCAGCATCTCCACCGGCCGGGTGGCCGATATCGCACCGACGGCGCCAAAGGCGCCGGTCAGGTTGTTCATCAGCGGAAGCCTGTCGGCGGGAAACCACATCGCGTTGGCCTTGAACGAGCCCATCAGGGCGGCTGACACGCCAAAGCCGATCAGCGCGCGGCCGATCAGCAGCGGAACGAAGTCGTCGGCGACGGCGAACACCGCGGCGCCGGCCGCGGCGAACATGAGGAGCCCCGCATTCAACCGTCTCGGACCGTAGCGGTCGAGCGCCACGCCGAGGGGGATCTGGGACGACGCGAACGCGATCATGTAGATGCTTGTCAGGAGCCCCAGATCGGCCGGCCCGATGTCGAGCTCCGTGGCCAAGTTCTCGGAGATGACCGCGTTGACGGTGCGATACAGATAGGAGAGGTAGTACCCGCATCCGAACGGCAGAAACACGACAAAGATGATTCGGGGACCGCTGGGCGTCCGGCGCTCCTCCGCACTCACGAAAAGGGCTCCGGCGCCCCAGCCGGCAGGCTCCGGCCGCTGGCCGCGCCGTTCCTGTTCGTCGATGCAGCCATTGCCTACCGTGCCTGACCCGCAAAGCGCGGGATGCGTTCGCTTCCATAGTATTGTCCTTCCCGGCTCCTGCAAGTAGTCTGGCGCGACACCGACAATAACCGCTTGGGGACCCGACTTGCCGATGCAGCTTTCACTGACCATCGAACCGGAAGGCGACGCCCGCAGCGTCGAGGTGGACCAGCTCGTCATTGCCGGCTGGACCGGACGCGACGTCGAGGCGCTTGAACGGCACATCAAGGAGCTCGAAGAGCTCGGTGTCGCGCGCCCGCCGGCAGTTCCCTGCTTCTACAGGGTCGGCTGCGACAACCTGACTACCGCAGACTCCATCCAGTGCCTCGGCGACGCATCGTCGGGTGAAGTGGAGTTCGTGCTGATCGGGACCGAGGACGGCATGCTCGTCGCCGTCGGCTCGGACCATACGGACCGCGAGGTGGAGACCTATTCCGTGCCGGTGTCGAAGCAGATGTGCGCAAAGCCGGTCTCCGCGCGCGCCTGGCGCTATGACGATGTCGCGGATCATTTCGACGCGCTGCTTCTGCGCGCCTGGATCGGCACCGGCGACGCGAGGGAACTCTACCAGGATGGAAGCGCCGCCGCGATGCGGCCGCCCGGGGAACTGATCGCGCGCTATCTCGACGGCGCGCCGACCCTGCCCGCAGGGACGGCCATGTTCGGGGGCACGCTGGCCGCCATCGGGGGTATCCGAACCGCGGCGCGGTTCGAATTCGAAATCCGGGATCCAGTACTGGACCGCAGCATCTCCCATGGCTATAGCATCAACTGTCTGCCCATAACGTGACCAGCAAGGGAGAACGGCGATGCCCGTGAACAAGGAACACAAGGAATTCCACGCTCTGGATTTCGGCGGCGAGTGGGAGGTTCCCGAAGGCTATCCGGAAGGCATCAAGCAGAAGATCCTCGTCGGGCATCTCGACGAAGTCAACAAGACTGGCGGCCGCACGCGGCTTCTCAAGTTCGAACCCGGCGTCTTCACCACCGAGCCGTTCACGCACGACTACTGGGAAGAGGTCTACCTGATCACCGGCGACCTCATCGTCGGCAATGACGAGAACGGCGACGGCGGCCGCAGGTTCGATCCCAACACCTATGCGTGCCGCCCACCGGCGACGCCGCACGGCCCCTTCAAGTCGGAG
>JAJEBT010000060.1 GCA_022822405.1 Alphaproteobacteria bacterium | reverse complement strand
ATCCGGGAGTTGAAAGGATAGCTCTCCTGATTTACACTCTGTCGGCATGGGGCGGCCTCCGCGCTTCTGGTAACTGCTTGATACATTTACCAATAACACGGATTTACGCCCCATGCAAACTCCCGTGGTGATTTTTGCGGGCTAGGAGCGCTGATGCCGTCGTACAGCTTCGCGGCTGTGGCGACCATGGCCTTGCGCTTCTCCTCTTCAACCTCGTCGTCCGCGGCGTCCAGCAGCCCTTGCAGGCGGTTGATTTCCTCCTGAAGAGTTGCAACATCGTGACCGGGATCGCTGTCATCCTCAATACCAAGCCGCGCGCGAAGGGCGCTGACTTGCCCCTGAAGCATAGTCACCTGGTTCTGGAGTTCCTGTTCCTGCGACGTGTTCAGCCCGTCGTCACCTCCGCCGCCGCACGCGGCGAGGCCGAGTGCGAACACCGCGGCGCAGCAGATCGTCGTGATTTTCCTGTATCTGGACATTGTTTTGAGGCTCTCCTCATTTGAGAGCCCAATTCCCGCGTTCGACGACGATCTATCGGCGGCGAGCAGAAGTCGAATCGAGAATTGAATATGAAAAAATCCGTCTTGAGTAAATGTTGTCTTCGACCCTATGCCGGATGTGCGCTCCAATTCACTGCGGGTTTGATTCCGCTGCCTTACGGAGTGATTACGGTTGTCTGCTGCCAGAAAGGCGCTCGGAAGAGGGGGCGTCTATGCGGGCAAGGCGACTGACGAGCGGCCTCTTGTCTGTGGCGGATAAGCTGCCCGGAGGCGGCTGAATGGACCCACGCGTAAATTCGTGTGCGCCCGGCATGGGCAAGCCGGAGTTGGCGGGGCCGGATGCCGCCCTTGCCGACACCCGCCTTGCGATCCCGCCGTATCAGCCCCGATACGCTCTGGGCGTCAAATCGGGCGAGGGAAGGACGGCCAGGGACTGGAGCGTCATTGTTCCCCTTGATGTTCTCGAACGCTGCTTCGAGGAGCTGTGGATGACGGCGGCGTCTGCCCAGATCCTGCAGCGTCTCGCCGACGAGACCGGCCACCAGCCCGGCACGCTGGAGAAGGTTCTGCGGCTTCTGGACTTGTTGCAGGAGATCGCGCGGGACCGGCTTCTGGCTGATCGTCTCGTCCTCAAGGGCGGGACGGCGCTCAACCTTTTCCATTCGGCCTCGACCGGCTCTCGGTCGATATCGGCCTGAACCATGTCGGTGCGCTCGACCGGGCCAGGGCGGGGGATGCAGTGGTCGGGCCGGATGCGGGTGGCTCCGCCGCCGCATCACCGGCGCCGGGCCTTCCCCTATGCCGGCCCGATCTTCTGGATCGATGACGGAAGCTCTGTTATCACGGGATGCAGGCCCGTGTCGCGAAGCAAAGCCGGCTCCGGAACACCGCCGGGCGACCGGGCGTCGTGATCCCGGCCCATGTCGCGATCGGTCAGGTCGCCGGAGCGACCAGGGATCCCGGGTAACTGCCGGTTCCGGGTATCGGAATTTTCAGGGGGGAATAAGCCATGCCAACTGCTTCCGTGCGCGGACTGGCCATCAACTACGAGATCTTTGGCGGTGAGGGCCCTTGGGTTGCACTGATCACCGGTGGGCGGCGCGGCTATCAGGAATTCATCCCGCTGGCGGCGCGCATCGCGGACCGCGGATTCCGGGTTCTGCTTCATGATCGGCGCAATACCGGCGCATCCGAAATCGCGCTCAAGGCCGACGAGGTGGAGGAAGCAACCTGGGCCGATGATCTCCAGGAGCTTCTGGAGCAGCTGGACGCGGTTCCGGCGTTTATCGGAGGCTCGTCGTCAGGCGCCCGGACAGCGATCATGTTCGGATTGCGACATCCCGGGTCCACCCGGGCGCTGCTTCTGTTGCGCGTTACCGGCGGCGCGTTTCCGGCCGGACGCCTGCCCGAGAAATATTACGGGCAGTTCATCACCGCGGCGAAGGAAGGTGGCATGGAAGCAGTTTGCAGGACCGATGACTGGCGCGAACGCATCGAGAGCAACCCGGCCAACCTCGAGAAGCTGATGGCCATGGACCCGGCCGATTTCATGGCCATTCTCGGCCGATGGAAGGCGCTGTTCGAGGAAGGCGCGCACCATCCGGTGATGGGCGTCCCGGACGAACAGCTCGGAAGCCTGCGGATGCCGGCCATCGTCATTCCCGGAAACGACAACACGCACTCGGCGGCGAGCGGGCGCGCCGCGCACGAACTGATTCCGGGCAGCGAGATTCACGACCTCGGGCTCGCCGACGAGGATGTCGATCTGGTCCCCTATCCCGACTGGGCGCCCCACGAGCCCGAAATCGTCGAGGTGCTGACCGGCTTCATGCTTCGGAATTGAGCCCGCGGAGCAACGGAACGCGAACCGGTGCCGGCCGGCCCGTCGCCGGGGAGCCCCGCGTCAGGGCGCGGTCATCGGGGAAGGAATGGCCTCAGGTGCGCGCCGCGTCGCCCGGCGCCTGCCCGATCAGCTCGTCGGGGATGTCGTCGAAGGACGCGTAGTTGAAGGCGTGAAGCCGCGCATAGAGGCCCTGCGCCTCGATCAGCGTGTCGTGGGTGCCGGATTCGGCGATCCGGCCCTCGTTGAGAACGATGATGCGGTCCGCGCCCCGGATCGTAGCGAGTCGGTGGGCGATGACGATGCCGGTGCGCCCCTCGAGCAGGCGCTCGAGAGCCATCTGGATGCGGCGTTCGGTATCGGAATCGATGTTGGCGGTGGCCTCGTCCAGGATCAGGATCGGGGCATCGGTGACGAGGGCGCGGGCAAAGCCCAGAAGCTGGCGCTGGCCGAGCGACAGGTTGCGGCCCTGCTGATCGAGAACCGTGTCGTAGCCGCCGGGGAGCCGCCTGATGTAGTCGTGGGCGCCGACGATGTGTGCGGCGCGTTCGACATCCTCGCGCGTCGCGGCGTCGGTGCAGAAGCGGATGTTGTCGAGCACGGTTCCGGTGAACAGGTAGGGGTCCTGCAACACCATGGCGATATGGCGCCCGAGAGCGACCTTGGCGTAGTCGCGGACGTCGCACCCGTCCACCGTCACACGCCCGCCCCAGACATCGTAGAAGCGGTGAAGAAGGGCCGTGGTGCTGGTCTTGCCCGAGCCTGTCGGGCCGACCAGGGCAAGCGTCTCGCCCGGTCGAACCGAAAAGCTCACGTCCTGGAGAACCGGGCGGCCGGGCACATAGCCGAAGGTCACGTTCTCAAACGCGATGGCGCCCTCGATCGTTTCGGGGTCGACGGCTCCGGGCCTGTCGGTGATCGCCAGCGGCACGTCGAGCACTTCGAAGATGCGCTGGCCCGACGCCATCGCCCGCTGCATGATGCTGTACTGGATGGTAAGCGAGCGGATGGGGTCGAAGAAGCGCTGCACGTAGAACAGGAACGCCACCATCACCCCGAG
>JAJEBT010000057.1 GCA_022822405.1 Alphaproteobacteria bacterium | reverse complement strand
TCCCTTTGCGTCGATCCCGAAATGCTCGATGTAGATGCCGTGGTCCGGGAGAAAAAAGTCGGGCTTGTACTGGCGCTTCTCCGAAGTTGCAGTCTTGTGCTCATATGGGGCTTCATACTGGTAGGCGATGCCGTTCAGGTGGAGGAAATTGGCGATCTCGCATTCCTCGTAGCTCTTCACCTCGTCGCCATTCAGCGAGCGGATCTCGTACTTGCGGATGTAGTCCCAGTACGCGCCCCAGGTCTTGAACTCGTGCGCGCTCCTGTAGGGCGCGAACTGGTCCTGGAACCATTCCACCACGCCTTCGGAAAGTGAGCCGTCGGCCTGGAGATCCGAGACGATGCCCTTGAGCTGGTCGAACAGGGCCCGGTCGCTTTCCGCCGACCGGGCCAGCGCAGGACGTCTGCCTTCGACTTCACCGACTATCGCCATGCCAAGGCTGTGGAATGTTCGGACCGTTGCAGCCTGCGCGGCCGCCCCGAGGCGCTTGCCGATGCGCTCTTCCATCTCGTCCCGGGCATCCCGCGCGAAGGCGAGCAGCAGAAGTTCGGAAGGCTTCCGGAATCCACGGCGGACAAGCCATCCCGCCTTCGCCACGATGACCGAGGTCTTGCCGCTGCCCGCAGCGGCGACCACGAGGTTGCGTCGTTCGTCGACGACAACCGCCTTGCGCTGCTCGTCCGTGAGCGGCCTGGCCTCGATCCGGTCGAACAGGTCGCGGGACCGGACGAGCTCGTTCGCGACGAATGTCTCGTTGGCTCTCGCTAGGGCATCGTCCGGCGATTCCAGGAACGTCAGGATCGTGCCCAGCATCCGGAATTCCGGGGCATCGGACAGGGCCTCGGGCCAGCACCGGAGGATCCCGGCCGTCGCGTCCCGCGCGTCGCGTTCGAGCCTTCGGATGTCGACGGAATGGGCGTAACGCGGCGGATCGGCAAGGCGTTCCAGCCGTTCGTTTACGGCGCGGAGCGCGTCGGCCCGCGGTGCCAGCCAATGGCGCCACCACTCGGCCATCGCCGTCTCGATCGCGTCAGCGAGCATGATCGCCTGTGTTCGGGCGAGGCCCGAGACCGTCGTCGCGCCCGCCGCGTGCTCCAGCCTTGCGCCGCCCCAGCGCCGACCCGCCTTCAGCCGGATCGCCTTGATGTCGCGGAGGGAGATTTCCCTTGATCGCAACCAGAAGTTCAGCTTGACGCTGTCCGGTTTCACGGTCGCGGCCCTGGCCTGTCCAGGGCGGAACAGGGCGAACAGCAGCGAGGCCAGACCCCTTCTCCTGGCCATGAAGACGCGCGTGCTCCGGACCCTTGCGGGCGGGTCGGGTGTTGCCGCACGGTCAGGTTCGGACCCGGCGGTCAATGGCGGCGGCGGGATTCTCCTTGGCACGGGCCGCTCACCCGGCATCCCGACAGCAACCGCCTTCGTGAAACACGCGGAAGCAGCTCGCGCGTCGTGCCGGAGCAATGCCACGGTTCCGGCTCCGCAAGCCGGCCGCTCTTCCCGGGTTGCTCGTGGGGCGGTGAAAATGCGTCATTCGGCGCCGCCCTTGCCGGATTCCGGTCCGGCTCGCTTGCAGGACTCCACGGTCACGCGGGTCTTCGCCGGTGCAGGAAAGCAGACAGGACCGGACCGCCATGTATCCGCTCTTGCGATTTTCGGAAGGCATTCAAAACAACACTTGCCCGGCGAAAGTTCAATTTGCTTGCGCTTTCGTATCGGATGCGTGGAGGCAATTTCAAGTGAGGCCGGTCCGTGGACCGTGAATGGCGTGCGTGCGTGCTCGGGGTCCGCCCGATGGTTTCCGGCTTCGACAGGCAGTATCGAGACCGATCATGGAATGTGCCTTCCGTGGCATGTTCCGTGCGGGGAAGTGAGCGCGATCGGAAAACGCGGGTGCCGAATTCGCTGTTCCGGTCGTGATCGAGAAGGTCGACGGCACCATGTTCGATCTGGCGTCTGCTGTTTGAACCTGAGGGTACGGGGGTGAGTCTGGAGTGTTCTGCGACATGGCGAACCGGCAGGACGAGGCCGTCAACGGGACTTGTCGTTGCACGATTTTCGTCCCGTTCTCAGCCCGCGGCGTCGGCGATCATGCCGCAAGGCGCCAAACGGTTTCCAAGGATCGGTTCCCGAGCATCTCGACATTGCCGTGTCCATCGACGAAACGAATTTTGAAGTGAAAGCAGGGGAGTCGAGATGGGCGCGAACATCGGGCACGAGGCGGTGATTGACTGCCAGCCGTCCGACCCGAGCATCAAGGTCTGGAGATACTTCAATGTTCTCGGGCTGCTTGCGTTGCTCCAGACACGGAGCCTGCGCTTCACGAGAGTGGACATGTTCGACGATCGCCTTGAGGGATCGTTGACGAGGCGGAGCGTTGCGGTCAGGGAGCAGCAGATCCGCATGGCGCTGGCCGATATCGATCCCGGTACGGATACCCCCGAGGGTCTTGTGAACGCACTGCGGGAGATGACGCGTGGCGCCGTTCGGTGCGCATACGCCAATTGCTGGCACGCCAGCGAAACGGAAAGCCAGGCGATGTGGAAGCTGTACGGAACGGAATCCGGTTCGGTCGCGTTGCAGAGCACCTACGGAAAGCTGCAAGACGTTCTTCCGTCGCGCATTGTCCTTCGCGAAGGGAGACCCTCAAGCGCAGCCATGATGTCTGCGATTTTCATGGGAATGGTGCAGTATCGGGACTACGGAAACGATGTCGACTGCGTTCCAAGCGGAAACCTCCTGTATCCGTTCCTGTCGAAGCGGAAGGAACTCCAGCACGAAAGGGAACTGCGCGCATTCGCCCTTTTCACGGAGCCGCTGCTGCTCGACCGTCCGGACGGCGAAAGGTTCGCAGACCTTGATCCCATGCCGACCGGACTGGATGCGGAGGTCGACATTGATAGGCTTGTGGAGACAGTGCGGGTTCAGCCCGGAACGCCCGCATGGGCAAGGCGATCCGTCGAGAAGCTGATCAGGAAATACGGATGGGACGTGGAAGTGGTTGCGTCCGACATTGATACGTCGCCGCTTTACTGACAGTCGGCCTGGGGCAGACAAGCGAATGTCGCGCGATCTGGCTGCGGGCATGTGCGCGTCGCCCGGCAGGGTGCGCTTTGCGGCCCATACGATTGCTGAAACCGGGCGAACCTGCCGGAATTGGACTGGTTGCGTCGCGCTTGCGTTGTCGGACGTGACGGTCCGAGCGGTCCTTGGTCAGCGCCGACGTGGCGATCCCGGCTCCCGCCCGGTTCAGGCAAGATCGCGCTCGATGCATGGCCAATTTACCTCTATTTGCCGTAACTGCTCGGGCCACAATTGAGCGTTGATCTTTCTGCCTCACGGCATTCGGATCAGGCCCTTTCTCTCTTCATCTTCAGCCATTTTCCACCGTGGGGCCGGATGTGCGGTTTGCGTTCGGCGAGACCCGTTCGGGTTG
>JAJEBT010000108.1 GCA_022822405.1 Alphaproteobacteria bacterium | reverse complement strand
ACAGCAACAGATTCGACGACTTCTGGGAGCGAAGGGCAGCCTGAAATCGCACGGCCTGCATAAAATTGTCGTGCACCCTTCTCGCATGAACGGGTTAGATATCAAGACCCGCAAGCTGATCATCCGGTACCTTGCGGAAGGGCGGGACATCCGCGCGACAGCCATTCCACGCGAACGTCCTTCACCCTTCAGCATGTGCTTTCGGAAGAGGCCAACAACCACAACGCCCTGTGCACCGATCTCCTGTTAAGCCGCCCTTCGACCGGGCGCCGGAAAGCGATTACGGTCACAAAGAGGTCATTATTGCGCACCTTAAAATCGAGAAATTTCTTGACACTCATTAAGAGCACTGTAAATATCCCGCATTTCAAATGCGGGATATTTACAGTGCTGCACCTAGTGGGCGAAACCATCAACGCAAACCGAGCGTACCGTCGCGCGCGAACGGGGGCGCTGATTCAACTTGTCCGCGGGATCTATGTAGAGAGCGGGAGCGACGTCGAAGCCGTGGTCCTCGGTCATGCCGTGCGTATCGCACGATATCTCTATCCCAACGCCTACTTGTCGTCAGCAAGCGCGATTCTGCTGGGGCCGGTGCCGGACGGACGGCTGTTTATCAGCGGCCGTCGCAATCAACGTACGCGCCTTCGCACGCTCGAGATAATCCAGAACACGGCCCCGCAACACTCATCGACGGCCAGCGCCGTGATTGGAGACGGTCTGGGTGAGTTGCGCGTCGATGTGTCCTCACCGCGTCAGCGGTTTCTGGAGGCTTTTCGGCTGAGAAGCGAGCACGCCAGTGCGATCACGCCCGAGATGCGCAGTCGGATGGCCACGCGTCTGGTCGAGGAATACGGTTCTCCGCAGGCTGCGTCAGATTCCGTCTGGGCGTTGGCGAGGCAGAATGGGTGGTATCGGGAAGGCGAACGCGCGGAACGTTTCCTCCAGCAACAATCCGGAATGGCCACGGTACCGGCAAACAAGGCAGCGCTTGATCTTCTGGTTTCCTGGCACGGAGAGTTGCTCGGCCACTTGGCACATGATGGTTTCGAATGGCGCTGGAAACCCCGGAGGCGCGGCGGGCCAACTTTGTTGCGGGAAACCACGCCAGGAAAGCTCCCGCCCTTCATCGAATCACTCCTGCCGGAAGGTTGGCTTGCGCAGGTTCTCGATGGACGCGACGAACGCGAGGTGCTCCGCGGCGGACGACGCTACATGTCCAACATCGCGATCGCCCGGAGCCGTGAGGAACTGGCGGCGTTACCGGCGGATATCCTTTTGATACCGCTCGCAGAGTTCTTCGAGGCGGGCCGCTTCACGGGGCGCTACGCTGGACCGGAGCGCGGAAACATCGAGGAGACCTTCGAGCGAAAGCTTGGTCGACTCTTCGCGCGGGCCGAGACACCGCGCCTGTCTGGCGTCCAGATCAAGGTGCCGATGAGTCTCCTTGCCGACGGGGCTGTGGTGCCTGCCGTTGACCAGCCCTTCACGCACATTCTCAAACCCGCGGGAACTGCCGGGTTCGAGACATTGCCGGTCGTCGAATGGCTTTGCCTCGAATTGGGCCGCGCCTGTGGCTTCGAAGTGCCGGCGGCTGCATTGATCGAGATGCCCGATGGCATGCCGCCGGCGTTGCTGGTTGAGCGCTTCGACATCAGGCATGGCGTGGAAGACCAGCGCCGCTTTGCACTGGAAGACTTTTGTTCGATCCTGGATCTGCCTGCCTCGGCAAAATATGACGGCACCATCGAACGCATAGCCAGGGGTCTGCGACCGCTATCGACAGATCCGAACTTGGATCTCAACACTTTGTTTCGTAGGGCCGTTTTCGCTTGGCTGATCGGTGATGGCGACATGCACTTGAAGAATCTCGCGATCCTCAAGATGGCCGAAGCCGGGGCGAAGGCATTCACATCGGTCCGGTTCGCGCCGCTCTATGACGCGGTTACGACCCGCGTCTTTCCCCGTCTTGCCGGCGATCGCATGGCCCTCAAGCTCAACGGCAAGGATGACCGGTTGCGTCGCCGGGATTTTCTCATGCTGGCGCGAACAATCGGACTGCCAGGCACTGAAGCCGAGATCGGATTGGCCGACCTGACGACACGGCTTTCCCGACGCACACGCACTTTGGACCTGCCCGAATTTGTACAGGGGTGGGGAACGGCAGACACGATGCGAGACAGGGTGATCGATATTGTCAGGGAACGATCAGCCGCACTGACGGAAACCCTGTCTGAACAGGAGCTTTCGCGATCGAACCCGTAGTCGCGGTTGGCTACTCCCTTCGTTCCACGGGACTCTCGCCCGCCACCCTCCGCCATTAGCCTGACGCTCCAATATATTCCAAGCTTGACGATCAAGTATCCAGGAATCCGCAATCGACCTGTCTTATGGACTCAAGGTCGAGTAATGCACAGCAGATGCCTTACGCTGACTCAACCCCGTATATCCTCAGGTGACGCCCTCCGGAAAGCGATCTTCTCGATATGCTCGTTTCGAATGGCTCTTTCGGCTTGTTCATGAACGTTTGAGGTTTGCCTCTCTACTTTCTGCTACTCGACGGTTCGCGAGCCCTGCGAACAGGCTTGTGGCGAGAAAAGTTGCGGTGCGGACGGGTTTTTCGAGGGCGCCGCGATCGCGTGACATCAGGGTTCAGGATTTCTCGGCCGCCTCGGCGTATGCGAGAAAGTCGTCAAGCACCATGTTGAACAGGGCCGGCTCCTCCAGATTGAGCAGGTGTCCGGTGTCGGGCAGGACGAATAGCCGTGCATCCCGGATGCAATCCTTCATGAAGATGCCCGGGGCGAGGCAGCGCCAGTCGGCGTCCCCGGTCACTATCATCGCGGGAGCCTGGATTGTGCGAATTTTCTCCTCAAGGTCCCACAGGCCCGGCCGCCTCGCCTGCACGCCACGCATGGTGAGCGCGGATCCGATATCAGAATGTTCGGCAAGTCGGTCGACAAATGCGCGCCATCCCCGCGGATCCTTCCGCTGATACTGCTCGCGGCCAGGGGCTGTGCCGTACTCCTCCGCATAGTCGGCGGCGCCGCGTGTTTCGAAGTTCTCCGCAGCATCGAGCGCCACCGCCTGGAACTCCTCGCGGGTGGAGGGTTCCGCGCCGTAGCCGCAGCCGCCGATGGTGAGCGAGAGCGCGCGTTCGGGATAGGTGAAACCGAAATGCACCGTCGCGAAACCGCCCATCGACAGGCCGACGATGTGGGCTTTTTCGATGCCGAGGTGATCGAGCACGGCGAGGGCGTCGTCGCGGGCAATGTCCTGCGAGTAGCTTTCCGGATCTTCGGGAATGTCAGACCCTGGATATCCCCGGGCAGAATAGGTGATGCAGCGCCGCCGCCGCCCGAAATGGGCCAGCTGCGGCTCCCAGGCGCGATGGTCGCCGGCGAACTCGTGGATGAAGAGGATCGGCACCCCGCTCCCCACTTCCTCAAAATAAAGCCTTACGCCGTCCGGCGCCGTCGCGTAGCCCATGGCCGCTCTCCTCCCGGTTTCGCGCGGCAGCCGTTTCCGCCAGTGCCGCATTCCTGATGTATACACCACTCCGCCGGTTGCGCCGCAACGCAGTCGATGAATAATGCAGTGGCCCGAACCTGCGGACCCGTTCCAGTGACCTGTATCGCCTTTTCCTTCAGAGACGTCGTATGCGCTGCCCATGTCCCGGCTGCGGGGTCCGGCGCGGCGGGCGTGTTTTCCCGTGGGAGCACGGCGCCGTGACCGACGATGCGCTTCCGGCCGTTACGCTCGTGTTGGGGGGTGCTGCCTCGGGCAAGAGCGCCTATGCCGAGTCTCTCGTCGCGGAGAGCGGCCTTCGCCAAGTCTACATCGCGACCGCAGAGGAAACGGACGACGAAATGGCGGCGAGAATAGCGGATCATCGCGCGCGGCGGGGCGGGTCTTGGACAACGATCGAGGCGCCGCTCGAGCTCGCCGCGGCGCTCCAGGCCAATGCGCGGCCCGGGAACGCGGTACTGGTCGATTGCCTGACCGTATGGCTCGGGAACCTGATCATGTGCGAGCGCGATGCCGGTGCCGAGACGGCGGCGCTGGTCACGGCGCTCGGGGCGGCGCGCGGCCCGGCGGTGGTTGTCTCCAACGAGATCGGATACGGCATCGTCCCCGACAGCCCTCTTTCGCGCAGGTTCCGCGATCTCCATGGCGCACTCAACCAGGCGGTCGCCGGTGTCGCCGATCGGGTCGTGCTCGTTGCAGCGGGCCTCCCGCTTGTGCTCAAGGAGGGCATGTCCTGAGCGGGATCCTGCATGGCGGCGATCTGGCGGCTGCGACCGAACAGTTCGGGGCTCCGGCAGAAGGCTGGGTGGATCTGAGCACCGGCGTCAATCCGTGGCCGTGGCCCGCCGACCCGGCCGCGATGGCGGCTGCCCGGCGCCTGCCGGACAGCGGCCTGCTCGAAGGCCTGCGCGCTGCAGCGGCCGCAGCATATGGCTGTCGCGAGCCGGCCCGGGTCGCGCTGGCGCCGGGCACCCAAGCCCTGATCCAGTGGCTCCCCCGATTGCGACCGGCGGGCCGCATAGCCGTGGTCGCGCCGACCTATGGCGAACACGCGCCCGTCTGGGCTGCGGCCGGACATCTGGTCGAGGAGATTGCCGATCCCGACGCGGCCTCCGACGCAGATGTCGTGGTGCTGACCCGGCCCAACAATCCCGACGGAAGGATTGTGGACCGGGACCGGGTCCTGGCGCTGGCCCGGACGCTTGGAAAGCGTGGCGGCCAGGTCGTCGTCGATGAGGCGTTCGCTGATCTCGACCCGGCGTTGTCGCTGGTTGCCGGGGCGCCGGCCAACGTGATAATCCTGCGCTCGTTCGGCAAGTTCTTCGGATGGCCGGGGCTGCGGCTCGGTTTCGCGATTGCGGACCCCGAAACCGCCGGGGATCTCCGCCAGGCGCTGGGCCCGTGGCCCGTGTCGTCGGTGGCGGCCGAGATCGGGACGGCGGCGTTGGCCGACACCGAATGGCAGGTGCGGACCCGTGCCGCGCTGGCGGTTGCGGCCGAACGACTCGACGCCATCCTCAGTGCCGCGGGCATGCGTATTGTCGGTGGCACCTCGCTGTTTCGTCATTGCCACCATGCCGACGCGCAGCGCATTCATGCGCGGCTCGGCAGGGCCGGCATCCATGTCAGGAGATTTCCGGAGAATGAGCAATTCCTGCGTTTCGGTCTTCCCGGCCCCGAGGCTCACTGGCGCCGGCTCGAAAGGGCGCTTGCGCCATGAGTGATCAGGTCACGCAATGGTGGCTCGTCCGTCACGCCCCGGTGGCGAATCCGGACGACCTGGCCTACGGGGCGCTCGATCTCGGTGTCATCCTGCCGCCGGAGGCGCATTTCCGGTCGCTTTCGGCGATGCTCCCCGACAATCCCGCGTGGATGGTCTCGAACCTGTCGCGGACGCGGCGCACGCTCGATGCGATCCTTGACGCCAGGGGCGTCGATGGCGCCGAGATATTCGAGGAGCCGGACTTCGCCGAGCAGCATTTCGGGGACTGGGAGGGACGGTCGCGGCTGGACCTCTGGGACGAGCTGAACGACGCGGGGCTGTCCTGGCACGACATGGAACCGCCCGGTGGAGAGCGGTTCTCCGAGGTGGCGCAACGAGTATCGGCAGCCGCCGATACCTGGTCGCGGCGCCTTTCGGGCCGGTGCGTGGTCGCGGTGATCCACGCGGGCAGCGTCAGGGGTTTTCTTGCCGCCGCTCTCGGAGTGCGGCCACAGGTCGTGTCGTCGTTCATGATCGACACGCTGTCGGTAACCCGCTGCGACCGTTTCGACGCCGATGCGTGGCGCGTGCGGTTCGTCAACCGCCTGGCGTCATGACCCCGGCAATCAGGACGAGGGCAAGGAATTCTGCAGCCTGCTGGACGGCGCCGAGAACGTCACCGGTGTAGCCGCCGATAGCCTGACGGGCGATCCAGGCGGTCGCCAGGGCGGTGATCGCGGCGGCGAGCAAGCAGCCGATCCAGCCGCCCGGTGCGGCGAGAATGACGATGGCGACCCCGAGCCCGAGGGCGATTGCCCAGACCGGCGCGGTCGGACGACCTGCAAGCCGGCCGAGTCCGTCCTCCTTCGCCGGTTCCATCGACGCGACGACGATCGGAAGAAGCCCGCGGCTTATCGCCGCGGCTGCAACCAGGGCGCCGAACACTGCAAAGACGTCCCCGATCGCGGCAAGCGCAGCAGCCTTGCCGCCGACCGAAATGACCAGCACGAGCACGCCGTATGTTCCGATACGGCTGTCCGACATGATCTCCAGCCGCCGTTCCGGTGTCGTCCCGCCGCCCAGGCCGTCGGCGAAGTCCGCCAGCCCGTCCTCATGCAGGCCTCCCGTGAGGGCGGCGCCGCCCGCAATCGCGATCAACGCCGAGAGAACCGGCGGCAGGCCGCATTCCGCTCCGCCGGCATAGATGGCGGCCATGACGGTGGCGACGAGAACGCCGGACAGGGGAAACGCCCACATGGCGCCCGCCAGCGGGCGCCGAGCCGCTTCCGCCCACGGCGGCGCGGGAAGGCGGGTCAGGAAGACAACGCTGGCATAAATGTCCCCGTAAATGGCAGGGATCAGCTGTTCGCGTTCCGAATCTGTCATGCCAGTGCCGACGTGCTATGTGTTGCCATCCGTTGTCAGCCGGGAGGCCTTCGTTGGATTACGACGATATTGTCGGGCTGTTCGATAATATGCCCGATCCCGACCGGGAGTCCATCGCCCGCACGCGCGAGCGCGAAGCCGAGCTCGTCAAGCCGGAGGGAGCGCTTGGCAGGCTGGAAACGCTGGCCGAATGGTGTGCTGCCTGGCAGGCGCGTCATCCTCCCCGCCTCGACGACGTGCGGATCCTGGTGTTTGCCGGAAATCACGGTGTCGCCGCGCGCGGCGTTTCGGCGTACCCGCCGGAGGTGACGGGGCAGATGCTGCACTGCCTGTCCACCGGCGGTGCCGCGATCAACCAGATGGCTGGCGTGCATTCGGCCGGGGTGGAGGTTGTCGAGCTTCTTGGCGGACTCCCGACCGCGGACTTCAGCGCGGCGCCGGCGATGGATGAGAGCGCGTGCGCATCGTGCTTCGGGACCGGGTTCGACGCCGTGCCCGGTAACGCGGACATGCTTGTCGTCGGGGAGATGGGCATAGGCAACACCACCGCGGCCGCGGCGCTTGCCTGTGCGCTGTTCGGTGGTGCCGCTGCCGACTGGACCGGCCCGGGAACCGGTCTCGATCCCGTCGGGGTGGCGGCCAAGACGCGGGTCGTCGCTGCGGCGGCCGACCTCCATGGCAGTGAAATCGGACACCCGGTCGAGGCGCTCCGCCGGGTCGGCGGCCACGAAATCGCGGCGCTCGCCGGAGCCGTGCTCGGTGCCCGCCACCGGCGGGTGCCCGTGATCCTCGACGGATTCGTGGCCACGGCCGCTGCCGCGGTGCTCGAAAAATGCCGGTCCGGAGCGCTTGATCATTGCGTTGCCGGGCACGTCTCGGCGGAGCCGGGCCATCGGCTGCTGCTGCGCGCACTTGGCAAGGAGCCGATTCTCGATCTCGGGATGCGCCTCGGCGAAGGAACCGGCGCGGCCGCGGCCCTCGGGGTGGTGCGTGTCGCTGTCGCTGCGCACCGGGGCATGGCAACCTTTGCGGAAGCCGGTGTCTCGCGCGGGCCGGAAGGCTTCGAGGACGCGGGCTGAACCGCTCCCCGCCAACGCGCTAGCGCGGCGCCAGGCGGTTCCAGAAGGTGCCGGAGAGCCAGCCGAGCCCGGCCCAAAACACCGCGGCCGTCACCAACGAGGCAGCAACGAAATGGGCCGCGATCTCGGGCGGCGCCGAGCCGCCGAGTTCCTGCGGTTGCGGCGCGCCGACGAGATGCGGCATCACGAGAAGCGCCAGCCCCACGATCGTCCAGGGTGTGCTCCGGCGGAACACCAGGAGCCAAAGCCCGCCGCCCGTGGCGACGGCGCACAACAGCCACCACCCCTGCCGGGCGCCCAGTTCCGCGGCCATCGCACCGGGGACTTCCGGAGGAAGCCCGAGGGCGGGCGCGAGACTTATGGCGGTAAAGCCCGCGATTCCCCAGAGTACGCCTTCGCGGCCGCTTACCGGCCGGCCCGCCAAGGCAAAGCAGGCGACGAGCACCAGGGCGAAGCCGATGGCCGTGAGCACATTGGCCATCGCGGTGTAGAAGATGGGTCCGATGCCGGTTTCCGACTCTGCGGTGCCCGGGCCCGGATGGCCGCCGCCGGCTCCGGAGCTGTTGCCATGCGCCCGGGCTTGTCCGGCGGCATGCAGATGAGGCGCGGCGGCCTCGTGGGCTTGGGCCTCGCCGCCGACATGCGCATGGGGGGAGAGGGTGTCGTGGGCCCGGGCCTCGCCGCCGGCATGCACATGGGGGGAGAGGGTGTCGTGGCCGCGCGCTTCCCGCGTCAGGCTGAAGCGGTTTTCGAGTGCACCGTGCCGGTGCGGCGCCTCCGGCGCGGCATTTTCGAATTTTTCCGCATAGCGGATGAGTGGTGTGGTCGTCACTTCCTGGATGGCCGTGATGCCGAGGCCTGCCAGAAGGCCAGCGATCAGGGCCGTCGCGAAAATCCTGCGATACACGGCTCGTGGATCCTAGTGACAGGGAAAGGCAAAGGAATGGCGGCTGTCATGCGCGGCATTGTGGATGGTGTCGGAATGGGAAAAACCGGTACCAAGGACGAGAAAGACGCCGAACAGGATGGCCACGGCTGCAGGAACAGCGATGCTGGCTCGCGAAGATTTCGCCTGGGCGATCAGTGTTGCGTTGCGAGTCACGGGAACTTCTCCAATCCGCCAAGGTGACAACCGCGCCATTTATGCCGTCACGACCGCGTCAATGCAAGCTGCCCTGCGGCGCAGGAACAGGCAGGCTCGTCTCATTTTCTGCTGGCGCGCGGCCATTCGGCTGGTGGATGCCGCAGCGCCGTTCCGGGATCCCGAGCGCTGGGCCAACCGGCCGAACCGCTGCCCGGCCGCCTGCAGCGGCGCGTTATCTGCCCTTGAACGCCGGTCGGCGCTTTTCCATGAATGCCCTGCGGCCCTCGGCGTAATCCTCGCTGGCGAAGCAGGCC
>JAJEBT010000206.1 GCA_022822405.1 Alphaproteobacteria bacterium | reverse complement strand
CCGGTGGTGCCGCCGGTATAGAGCAGTATGGCGTCGTCGTCCTCGGCGCTCGCATGGCCGTCGGCAGGGCGGGCGGCGTCGATCATCTCGTCGGTCCGCGGCAGCGCGGCTTCTGCTCCGCCGCCGCCGATGCAGACGGCGCCGTCGCGCCATGGCGCGAGCGCCTCGGCGGCGAGGAGGTCGGGAAAGGCGTCCTCCACGAACAGCCGGGTGATTTGCGAGTCCTCGAGGATAAACGCGATCTCGGGCGGCGCGAGCCGGTAGTTCACCGGCACCGGGATCGAGCCGTTCCAGTAGCCGGCATGAAGGAGTTCGCAGTGGCGCCGGGTGTTGCGGCAGATGATGCCGAAGCGGTCGCCGGGGCCGATGCCGAGATCGCCGAGAACCGCGGAGAGACGCATGACGCGTTCCATGTGCGCGGACCACGTGAAGTCTCCCTCACCATCGACGATCGCGGTGCTCGCGCCGTGGATCCGGAGCGCCCGTTCAAGGGCTGAACGCATGGTGAGCATCTTCCTGTTTCCTGTGCGTTTCCGGGGTTGCAACGGCTTTCGGGCAATATAATATGCGAACGGACACGGTTACAGTGGCTGCGGTACGCGGGACCTGCGGCAGGCTGCGGGCGCGGCGCGAGCGGTTTGCGGCATTCCGGAAAATATCTCCTGGCAGGCAGGATCTCCGCCCCGCCCATGGGCGGGTGCCGGGGCGATGGCTGCATGCCCGGGCATCCTGGCGGACACCGGCCACGGGATTTCCCGAAAGACGCACAACGACCATGCCGGGGTACGAGCGATGTCCGACACCACCATGCGGTCCGATTTCCTGAACACGGTCGTCGCGCGCGGGTTCCTCCACCAGTGCACCGACGCCGCAGCGCTTGACGGCCTTCTTGCCGGCGGCGTGCCGCGAACCTGTTACATAGGCTTCGACTGCACGGCCGACAGCCTGCACGTCGGAAGCCTGCTGCCAATCATGCTGCTGCGCTGGTTCCAGAAATGCGGCCACCGGCCGATCGTGCTCATGGGTGGTGGCACGAGCAAGGTCGGCGACCCGTCGGGCAAGGACGAGAGCCGCAAGCTGCTCAGTGATGCGGAAATCGCCGCCAACAAGGCCGGCATCCAGGCCGTCTTCGCGAGATTCCTGTCGTTTGGTGACGGCCCGACCGACGCGGTCATGGCCGATAATGCCGAATGGCTCGACGGCCTCTCCTACATTCCGTTCCTCAGGGAATATGGCCCGCATTTCTCGATAAACCGCATGCTCGGCTTCGATTCGGTAAGGCTGCGGCTTGAGCGCGAGCAGACCCTGAGCTTCCTCGAGTTCAACTACATGATCCTCCAGGCCTACGATTTTCTCGAGCTCCATCGACGCTACGACTGCATCCTGCAGATGGGAGGATCCGACCAGTGGGGTAATATCGTGAACGGCGTCGAACTCGGGCGCCGCGTCGACGGCGCCGCCCTGTTCGGCTTGACGACGCCCCTGCTGACTACGGCGTCGGGCGCCAAGATGGGCAAGACCGCCGACGGCGCCCTGTGGCTCAATGCGGACCGCGTGAGCCCGTACGACTACTGGCAGTTCTGGCGCAACACCGAGGACGGTGACGTCGGCAGGTTCCTGCGGCTGTTCACCGAGTTGCCGCTCGACGAGATAGCGAGGATCGAGGTGCTCGAGGGCGCCGAAATCAACGAGGCCAAGAAAATTCTCGCCGACGAGGCGACCGCACTCTGCCACGGCAAGGATGCCGCAGGGGCCGCGCGGGAGACGGCGCAGGAAACCTTCGAGCGCGGGATGGCGTCCGGAGGACTCCCCACCGTGGAGATCCCGCGCGCCGAACTTGCTGCCGGCATTGCGGCATTCGACCTCTTCCGGCGTGCCGGGCTGGCGGAATCAGGCGCCGCTGCGCGGCGCCTGATTCGGGGCGGCGGCGGACGGCTCAACGATGCCCGACTCGATGACGAGAACCGTGCGGTGACCGCCGCCGATCTGGCCGATGACGGCATGCTCAAGCTGTCGGCCGGCCGCAAGCGCCACGTTCTCGTCCGGGCTGCCTGACAGCTCTCCGGGGCGCCAGGCCGCGGTTTCCCGAAACGTCTGCAGTCAGGCCAGGTTCCGGTCAGTCGGCGTCCGTCGGCGGTGGTGCCGGCCCCGGGCGGAGTCTTGCGCCGCTGGCCGCGCCCTCGGTGAACCCTTCGATCACCTTGCGAAGGACCGTGGGTGTCAGGAGCGTCAGCGGATTGATCGTGATCCGGGGATCGGAGATCGGCCCTTTCGCGGCCCAGGAAGCCGCGAAAACGCTCGATTCGCCGCCGCCGGCGAGCGGACCGAGAATCGGAATTCCGGTGAGCAGGCGGTTTATCACCGGGGCGGGCACGACGTTTCCGCCAAGGTCGATGGTATCGCGGCCAATATTCAGATTGCCCGATGCGGTCAGCGAGAGTTCGGACCCGCTGATGCGGGCCTTGTCGATTTTCGCGATGCCATCGAGATATTCGAAGGGCATGACCATCTTCGTGAAGTTGAGCTTGTCGGTATCGGACAGCTGCGCGATTCCGGCGAGAGACATCCTTTTGAGGAGGCGGACAAGCGGTGGCGTGCGCACGATCCGGAACTTGCCGGTTTTCACCGTCCCCTTCCAGGCGCTTGCCGGACCGTCGGCACGCTGCGCCTTCAGCTCAAGCGCGCCACCGGTCATCACATCGGTGATCCCGAGCGCCGCCAGGACCGCGCCCGCATCGTCGCTCTTGACGGCAAGGTTGTAGCCCCTGCCGGTCGGGGAAAGTTGCGCTTCGACGGTTCGGTTATTCTCCGGGAGCCTGGCCGTGAGCCGGGCGTCCCGCCAGCCCCCGGGCCCGCGAGCGAGAAGAATCCGCGCATTGGCGAGCTGCAGCTTTGGGTCGATCCACAGTTTCCGGAAGGTTCCGAGCACCCGGAAGGGCGGCAGATCCGATGTCCCTCCACCGGTCACGCTTGCGAAGAACGGTTGCGTGTCGAGCTCGGGGCCGGTGACGTCGACGGCTAGGGAGCCGTCTGCGCGGAACTCGACCGTGCCCTCGATCGAAGTGCGGTCGGATGCGATCTGCGTCTTCCACAGGCCACTCCTCATGCGCCGTACCGTCGCCTTCAGCCGGTCGGTATCGATGGAAAATTCCGAGAGTGTTGCGTCGCGGTCGCTGCGGAGCGAGAGTTTCAGTCGTGCCGTACCCGGCTCCTGCAGCGCCTTGACCTGGCCGAGCACCGGAACCATGACCCTGGCCCGCCGGAGATCAAGCGTCAGCGAGAGCGCCGCCGCGTCGCCGCCGCGGCGGCTGTAGACGAAACGCGTGCCCACCGACCCGCGCAGATAGGGTAGGACATCGAGCCCGAAACGTGCCGCCATCTCGGGGCCGGCGGTTGCCGCTCCTGAAACTATTCTGACCCCGCCGCCCGAGAAGTCCTCGCGGAAGCTGATCTGCACCGCTTGCCCGGAGATTTTCGCGATGCCGTCAGCGGTCAGCTTGCTGCCGCGAAACTCGAGCCGGAACCTGCCGTCCCTGAGCGCGATGTTGCGGAAGATCCCCGGAATCCCGAGCTTCGAGATCTCCGATTTCGCGGAGACCTCGACATCGTCCATCGCCAGCGCGTCGAGAAGCGGAAACTCGAACTCGAGCTGAGTCACATGGCTGCCCGAGATGCCTTTCCCGCCGCCGCTGGACTTCGGGAGGAGATCGAGGCGCGGATGTCCGAGAAGCGCGAGCGCTGCGCGCACCGGTCCCGCTGCGGTGAGCGAAATCGACATCGTCTCGCGCGCCTTGCCGATATCGCGGATGCGGATCCCTGTCTTGCGGATGCTGAGCGCCCCGGCCCGTCCGCTGCGCACCTGGAAGTCCACGCGGTCGCCGGCGAAGGTCATCTCCGCGTCGACATCGCGCACCGGCGGCAGGGGAGCGAGATAGGTCACGCTGTAGCCCTTGAGCGCCGCTCGGCCCGCGAAATCCGTGACCGTGACCGCGGGCCCATCGCCGCCGGTGGCCACCAGCGCCGTCACGTCGGTAGTGATCGTCCGAACCGTACCGTCTGCAAGATTTGCCAATACCCAGCGCCGCGCGCCGCTGCCGAAAGACTCCGGCCAGAGCCCGGCCAGGGCGCTGTGCGCTATGTTTGCCGCCTCGACGCGGGCGCGCACCTCTGCCGTCTCTCCCAAGCGTACGGTGGCATTCTTCACCGCGACCCGGATGCGGTCGAACGCCAGTTCCGTGTCGTCCACGAGGAGGCGCCCCGACGCCGGGTCGAGCCGCCCGCCGAGCGCCAGCTTGCGGAACTTGAGCGGCGCTGCGCCGGACACGGGGGCCGGTATCGCGCCGGAGCCGGTCTCGAGGGCGAACGCGGTTTTGCCCAGCGTGCCGTCGCCGTCGATCGCCAGCGAAAGCCGGCCGGAAAGGTCGGTTCGCGGGATGAACCGGCCGGCGCCGCCGGTCAGCTGTTCCATGAACGTGCGGAGTCCGAAGCCCTCGAATTCGAGGGCCAGCGCCATGGAGCCGTCGCTGTCGCCATGGACGGCGGTGCCGCGCACCGTGCCGGTATCGCCGCCGACATCGGCCGCAAGAGCGAAGGAGCCGGCGACGCCCGAGGCGTTGCGCCGGATGTCGATGTCGATGTCGGGGAACCTGACCGGGGGGAGCCCCTGCCGCAGTCCGAACTCGGCTGCGGCGTTGTTGATTCGCAACCGTTCGAGGAACGGCATGTGCTTGTTCACATGTGCCTGGATCCGGAACAGCGCGTCGATCGCGAGCGCGGCGTGCGTGTCGCGGCTCCCGGGAGCGTCCGCCGTCGGCCGGTTTGCAACCAGCTGAATGCGTGGGCGCACGAGCTCAAGCCTGACGAGCCCGATGCGGCCGCTGAGAAGCGCTTGCGTGTTGAGATCAGCTACTGCCCTGTCGAAGTGCGCGACCACCTTTCCGGCGGGGTCGCGGTATCCGAGGCCCTCGATCTCGACATGGACCGGCCGGTCCCGGCCCTGCCAGGTGACGATGATGTCCTCGGGTTCGGCGCGGAACCCGTAATCGGGGAAGTCGAGAAAGCGCGCCACCTGCGGCAGCGCGAATCCAAGCGAGATCGGCCCGGAGGTCAGGCGCCAGTAG
Organism: Alphaproteobacteria bacterium; assembly: GCA_022822405.1. Classification (GTDB taxonomy): domain Bacteria; phylum Pseudomonadota; class Alphaproteobacteria; order MPNO01; family UBA830; genus JAJEBT01. The sequence goes on along the minus strand of JAJEBT010000206.1, from coordinate 20,888 downwards.
GCAAGGCCGGCGACAACGGCGAGGAGGATCGTTGCCGCGGCTGCCGCAGCCGTGGCGATGCGCCACCACCGCCGCCGCGCCCGCAGCGTTTCCTCAGGCGCTGCCGCCATGCTGTCCGTCCCCGGCCGTGCCGCGGTCGCCCCCGCCGTCTGCGTCGCAACTCGCCGCCATGTCCGTTCCGCCTGTCGGGCACGCCGGAACTATCGGCTGGCCCCGTCTGTTGCAGCGGGGTCCGCTGCTGCGTCTCCGCTGCCGCCGCCCGTGACGCGCTGCGCCAGCGCCGCGGCCATGAAATCGTCGAGGTCGCCGTCGAGCACGGCCTGGGTGTTCGACGTCTCAACACCTGTCCGCAGATCCTTGACCATGCGGTAGGGATGAAGGACATAGGACCGTATCTGGTGGCCCCAGCCGATCTCGGTCTTGGCGTCCTGTTCGGCCCGGGCCGCTTCCTCGCGGCGCTGCAACTCGGCTTCGTAGAGCCGCGAGCGCAGCATGCGCATGGCTTCGGCGCGGTTGCGGTGCTGCGAGCGGTCGCTCTGGCACTGGACCACGATGCCGGATGGCAGGTGGGTGATGCGGACGGCGCTGTCGGTGGTATTGACGTGCTGGCCGCCGGCGCCCTGGGCCCGATAGGTATCGACCCTGAGTTCCCGATCGTCGATCTCGATCTCGATGTCGTCGTCTATTTCAGGGTAGACCCAGACCGACGCGAAGCTGGTATGGCGCCGGGCGCCGGAATCGAAGGGGGATATCCGCACCAGCCGGTGCACGCCGCTCTCGGTCTTCATCCAGCCATAGGCGTTGACCCCCTGAAGGCGCGCCGAGGCGGATTTGAGTCCGGCCTCCTCGCCCGGGTTCTCGTCAAGGATCTCGGCCTGGTAGCCGTGGGCCTCGGCCCAGCGCATGTACATGCGAAACAGCATCTGCGCCCAGTCCTGCGACTCGGTGCCGCCGGCGCCGGCATTGATCTCGATGAAGCAATCGTTGCCGTCGGCCTCGCCCGACAGCAACGTTTCGAGTTCGCGCTGCGTCGCCAGGCGCTCGAGGCGCGACAGCGCCTCGGCGGCTTCGGCCACGACCTCTTCGTCATCCTCCGCCTCGCCGAGCTCTATCAGTTCGACGGTGTCGCGAAACTCCTGTTCGAGGCTCTTGAAGTCGTCGAGGGACTTCACGATCAGGGTGCGCTCGCGCATCACGCGGCTCGCGCGGAGCCGGTCCTTCCAGAGATCGGGATCCTCGGCTTCGGTGTCGAGTTCTGTCAGGCGGCGGGCCGCCGTCTCCGGGTCAAAGACGCCTCCTCAGCAGTTCCAGTGACTGCTCTATCCGTTCGGCGACCGCCTGGTTCTCGCTACGCATGGGACTCCTCGTCTCGGGCCGGGTCGCGGCGACCGGCCGGCCTGCGCGGCGCGCCACCCGTTTGCGGCGCACCGGGGGTCAGTAAAGGCCGCGCAACCTCCCGTTGCCGTTCGGCGGCGTCTTGCCTGCAGCCGCCGGTTCCCGGTCGCTGCCGTCGAGCACCGCGGTCTGCTCCACCGGCACCGTCCCGGGAAGGAAGGCTTCGAGAATGACGTTCTCTGCGTCCGGTGCGGCCGGCACCCCGGTCGCGGGGTCGACCCGCACCAGAAGCACTCCGGGCGGCACCCTGAAGGGAATGGCCGGCTCGCCGGCCAGCGCCATCTCCATGAAATGCCTGAATATGGGAACCGCAACAGAGGCGCCCGTCTCCCGGCGTCCCAGCGACCTCGGTCGATCATAGCCGACGAATACGCCGACAGCAAGATCCGGGGAGAATCCGACGAACCATGCGTCGCGGCTTTCGTTGGTGGTGCCGGTCTTGCCGGCGAGTGGCCGGTCCAGCGACCGGATGGCGCGCCCGGTGCCGCGCCGGACCGCCCCCTCGAGCATCGACACCACCTGGTAGGCGGCGCGCGGATCAGCCACCGCTTCGCGCTCGTCGGGCAGGCCGGGTGTCTCTCCGGCATCCCAGTCGGCGGTTTTGCAGGCCGGGCAGTCACGTCGGTCGTGGCGGAACACGGTGGTTCCGTTGCGGTCCTGGATGCGGTCGATCAGGGTCGGGCGAATGTGCCGGCCGCCATTGACGAGCATGGCGTAGGCGGCCGTGAGGCGCAGCAACGTGGTTTCCCCCGAACCCAGCGCCATCGCCATGACCTGCGGCATCCGCTCGACGATCCCGAACGCCTCCGCATAGGCGGCGATCTTTTCCATGCCGATGTCGCGGGCGAGGCGCACCGTCATCAGGTTGCGTGACCTCTCGATGCCGACGCGCAGCGTGCTCGGACCGTAGAACCTGCGCGCGTAGTTCTCCGGCCGCCAGCGCCCGAGGCCGGGCCCCATCTCCATCACGAAGGGCGCGTCAAGGACCAGGCTCGACGGGGTGAAGCCGGATTCGAGGGCGGCCAGGTAGACGATGGGCTTGAATGCCGAGCCGGGTTGCCGCGACGCCTGCGTGACGCGGTTGAAACTGCTGAGCGTCGCCGAGAAACCGCCGCTCATAGCGAGGACGCGGCCGGTGTGGGGGTCGATCGCGACGAGCCCGCCATTGACTTCGGGAATCTGGCGGAGGCCGTAGGTGTCGGCGGGATAGGCCTTGCCGTCGCTGCCGCGGGCAACCTTCTCGACTGCCACCGCATCGCCGGGTTTCAGCACGTCGCCGGAGCCCGCGACCTTCGGGCCCCGCCGGCCGCGGGCGTCGAGCGCCCGCGCCCACCGCATCTCGGCGAGCGGAATGCGCCCCTCGGCCCCGTCGCTGAAGCCTATCCAGGCTTCTTCGCGGCGCACCTCGAGCACGGCTGCGCGCCGCCAATCGGCGATGTCGTCGGGAAACGGCATCCGGTCGAGCTCGTCCCTCCAGTCACGCCCGAGATCCACCCGGCCGAGCGGACCGCGCCAGCCGCGACGCCGGTCGTAGGCGGCGAGGCCGGCGCGCAGTGCGGTGTCGGCCGCTTCCTGCAGGCGGGAGGACAGGGTGGAGCGCACTGACAGGCCGCCGCCATAGAGGGTGTTCTCGCCGTACCGTTCCGCGAGTTCGCGCCGCACCTCCTCGACGAAATAGTCGGCCCTCGCGGTCTGGATCGCGGACGGCGGCCTCACCGTCACCGGCTCCTCCATCGCCTTTTCGGCATCGGCGCGCGGGACATGGCCGTCGGCCGCCATGCGCGACAGGACGTAGTTGCGGCGCACCTGCGCCGCCCGGGGATTCCGGCGCGGGTGATAGTTGGCCGGCGCCTTCGGCAGCCCGGCGAGGAACGCTGCTTCGGGCAGGGTCAGGTCGTCAAGCGACTTGTCGAAATAGTTGAGCGCCGCGGCGGCGACGCCATAGGACCCGAAGCCGAGATAGATCTGGTTGAGATAGAGTTCGAGGATCCTGTCCTTCGAAATCGCGCGCTCGATGCGGAAGGCGAGAATGATCTCCTGGATCTTGCGGGTGATCGACAGCTCGTTGCCGACGAGAAAGTTCTTGGCGACCTGCTGGGTGATCGTTGACGCTCCCACGGCCCGCCGCCCCGTGCCGATGTTCAGGAGATTGGTCATGGCGGCCCGGACGATGCCCGGTGGATCGATGCCGAAATGGCTGTAGAACGTCTTGTCCTCGGCCGAGAGGAACGCCCGGATGACAAGCTTCGGCATTGCGCGCACTGGCACGAAGACACGCCGTTCCCGGGCGAACTCCGCCATCAGGCGGCCGTCCCCGGCATGGACGCGGGTGACGACCGGGGGTTTGTACTCGGCGAGCTGCCGGTAATCGGGCAGGCCGCGTCCGTAATGGTAAAGGCCGTAGAACGCGGCCGCAGCCGCGACGGTCCCGAGAAGGACCACGCACAGGAAGGCGATCTTCAGCAATTTCATCACGGCCGTCTGTAACTCCGCTGCTCCAGGTCGAACTGCCACATCGCCATACGAATATGGCGTCAATATGGTACGTCGCGCGCCTACTGGCTACCGAAATACCGGTCGATGGCGCGGACGATCGCAGACATCAGCCTGCGCCGCGCCTTCGCGTCGAACAGCAGGCGCTCGTCGGCGCGATTGGACAGGTAGCCGAGCTCGACGAGGACTGCGGGGACGTCGGGCGCCTTGAGAACCGCAAAGCCGGCGAAGCGATGCGTGTTGCGGAGCATGCTGCGCACTTTGGCCATCTCGTGGATCAGGATGCCGGCGAATTGCGCGGACCGGTTCTTGGTGTCGCGTTGGGAAAGGTCGATGAGGATGTCCGCGACCGCATCTGATCGAGCGTCGAGGTCGAGTCCCGCGATGATGTCGGACTTGTTCTCCCGCGCCGCGAGAGCCGCGGCCTCCCGATCCGATGCGCGCTCGGACAGCGTGTATACCGACGCGCCGCGGACCGACGGCCTTGCCGTCGAATCGGCATGCAGGGAAATGAACAGGTCGGCGCCGGCGGCGCGGGCCTCCTGAATGCGCTTGCGCAGGCGCACGAAGACGTCGCGGTTCCGGGTCATGACGACGCGATAGTTTTCGGCCGCAAGAAGCTGGCGCCGCAATTCCCTGGCATGGGCGAGCACGACATGCTTCTCGTACTGCCCCGACCGGCTGATGGCGCCGGGGTCGACGCCGCCATGGCCGGGATCGATCATGACCAGCTTCTTGCCGCCGCGGGGTTTGGGACGGGGGACGGGCGGGGCCCTTGGCGGAGCCGTCCTCGCTGTCCCGAGCCGGGCGCGGATTTCCCGCATGAAGGTCTTGCGGTCGGTCGGGACGAGGTCGATCACGAGCCGGTGATGCCGGGATGCGCCTGCAGGTGCCAGGAGAAAGGACTTCAGGACGCGCACGGGGCCTCCGACATCGAGCACGATGCGGGATACGCCAGGCTTCAGGAGTCCGAAGCGCAGCCGCGCGATCAGCCCGCCACTGACCCGCTTCAGCGGCGAAGACCAGGTGACTTCGGGCAGATCGACGACCACGCGATAGGGATCGGAAAGGGTGAACACGCTGAAGGTCGCCGGCCTGTCCAGATCCACCACGAACCGGGTCCTGGTGTCGTAGACGCCGACACGCATGCCGTCCACGTTGGGCGATAGTGCGCCCGCGTCCGCGGGCACGGCGGCAAGCGCAATCGCCACGAGAGCGGGCGGCAGAGCCAGTTTCCGGAGCATCGGAATCACGGGCGCGATGGTGGCTGGACGCGCCGGTGCCGGCGGTCGAGCCGGGACGCCGGGACACCGCCGGGAGGCGCGGGCGGTGTCCGGAACGTCCTTTCGCCCGTTCGGGACGGCAAGCGTCTCTGCCATGCGGTCCAGGTCCCTGCGCTGCCTGACGCGTTTCGGTCCATCATATTCGGAACGCCGTTCGGCTATGAATAGCCCGAGCATCGGCGTTTTCGGGAATCGGCGGGCATCTTCGGCACCCGACGGGATGGCGCCGGAAGCCTCGGATGCAGGACATGGCCGGCCCGGCTGCGCAGATCCTTGACGAGGTCCGGCAAGGACCGTCAGCGGGCGAATCGCGAAAAAACTCCGGCCGGCGGTTGCCTTCAGAGGGGGATCGGCATATATTCGGTACATGCGAACGTCCGCAACCGAACTCCAAAACAGGCAGGAAAACTGCCTCGCGGCCAGTCCCCCAAATCCCTCTTTTTCGCAGCTGGCGCATGTCAGCAGCGACAGGCTGGCCGCATGGCGCGGTCGCGGTCCAACGGAACTCAAGACCGATCCGGAACCACCCGGATATCTGTTGCCCTTGCCCGGTCCCTGCCACCGACGCCGTTCTCCGGGAACGGCGGGCGTGTCCAGCAGGTCGACCAGGGCCGGCCCGGTCTTGCAGGCATGGCGCATTTCCCGATCGTTCGTTCGCGCGGCGGATCTGGCGGCCATGCCGGAGAAACACAATGTCAAAGCGTATGCTCATCGACGGCAACTACGAGGAGGAAATCCGGGTTGTCATCGCGTCGGGCAGCCAGCTCGAAGAATATGATATCCAGACATCGTTCAGGAAGCAGATCAAGAGCAACATCTATCTCGCAACCGTAGCAAGGGTCGAGCCGTCGCTGCAGGCGGCTTTCGTCGATTACGGCGGTGACCGCCACGGTTTCCTGCCCTTCAACGATGTCCATCCGGACTACTACCAGATACCTGTCGAGGACCGCCGGAAACTGCTTGAGGAGCAGGAAGCCCTCGATCACGGCGCGCGTGCCGCCCGCGAGCATCTCGAGGAGATCGATGGTGACAGCGCCAGCGACGATCTCGAGGTCGAACAGGACGACGGACCCGCGCGCGAGGCGGCAGAGTCGGACGATCCCGCCCCGGAAGAGGACGAGGACCAGGCTCCGGATGCGGAGCTCGCCGATGCCGACGAGGGCGAGGCGGAGAGCGCGCCGGTCGAAACCGTCGAGGAGACGGCACCCGCAGGGCCGAATCGCCGCCGCTACAAGATCCAGGAAGTCATAAAGCCCGGCCAGATCCTGCTCGTCCAGATTCTCAAGGAGGAACGGGGCAACAAGGGAGCCGCGCTCACCACCTACATCTCCCTGCCTGGACGGTACTGTGTGCTGATGCCCAATGCCTCGCGCACTGGCGGGATCTCACGACGGATCACGGATTCCGGGGAGCGCAAGAAACTGCGCAAGACGCTCAGCGCGCTGGATGTTCCTGACGGCATGGGCCTGATCATCCGCACCGCCGGCATGCAGCGGAGCAAGAGCGAGATCAAGCGTGATCTGGAATATCTGCTGCGGGCGTGGGACGAGGTGCGCGAGGTGACGATGTCCTCGACGGCGCCCTGCCTCGTCTACGAAGAAGGCGACATCATCAAGCGGTCGATCCGCGATGTCTATGCCAAGGACATCGAAACGGTCCTGGTCGACGGGGCCGAGGTCTACAAGAGCACCAAGAAGTTCATGCGGCTGATGATGCCGAGCCACGCCAAACGCGTTCAGCGCTATGACGAGGGCGGCGGCTCCCTGTTCCAGCGCCACCAGATCGAGCAGCAGCTCGAGGCGATGTACAGACCGGGAGTCGGGCTCAAGTCCGGCGGTTCGCTGGTGATCAACCAGACCGAAGCCCTGGTTGCCATTGACGTGAATTCGGGCAAGTCGACAAGCGAGCGGAACACCGAGAGGACCGCGCTCAAGACCAACCTTGAGGCGGCCGAGGAGGTTGCCCGCCAGCTCAGGCTCCGTGACCTCGCCGGGCTGATCGTCATCGATTTCATCGATATGGACGAGAGCCGCAACGTGCGCAAGGTCGAGCGCCGCATGCGCGAGGTCGTCAAGGACGACCGCGCGCGGCTGAAGATGGGCCGCATCAGCGAATTCGGACTGATGGAGATGTCACGCCAGCGTCTGCGGCCGAGCCTGATCGAGAGCAGCGGCGAGGTCTGCCCGCACTGTGAGGGCACCGGCTACGTCCTGTCGGTAGAATCGATGGCGTTGCGCGTGCTCCGGGCCATAGAGCAGGAAGCCGCGCGCCGGCAGCAGGAGGGGATCGTCGTTTTCGTGCCGACCGGAGTCGCGCTCTATATCCTGAACCACAAGCGAGCGAGGCTGGTCGAAATCGAGAACCGGCACCAGCTGAGAATAGTTCTCCGCACCGACGATAGCGGGGCTCCGGACATCCGTATCGAGCAGATGGTGGCTGAAGACGGCACGGAGAAGGCGGCGTCGTCCGGGAAACGCCAGGCTTCTCGCAAGCGCCAGGCCCCGGCCAAACGCGCGAACGGGGCCGCAGGCGGCACGGAAGAATCCACCGACGGCGGCCGGCGACAGGGCCGAAAGCGCGGCCGGCGGCGTAGAAACGAGGCCGAGCCGGCGAAGGACGAGCAGGTCGCCGGCGAGTCCCTGGCCGAGGTGAACGGGTCCGCCAGCAGGGAGGAAGAGCCTGCGGATGGCGGCCGGCGGTCGGGCCGAAAGCGCGGTCGCCGCCGCAAGAGCGAGGCGGAACCGCCCGTTGACGAGCAGGTTGCGAGCGAGGTCGAGCCCGCTTCAGAGTCCGTGGCCGCGGTGGACGGTTCCGGCGATGAGAGCGAGAAGGCGCCCGCCGCGCGCCGCCGTCGCCGCCGCCGCCGCCGCAAGCCAGCCAATGGCGAAGCGCAGTCCGATGCCATGCCCGCAGCCGACGGGCCGCCACCCGGAAATGGCGATGCGGCGAATATCGATGAGGGAGGTGCGATGGCCCCGGAAGGGCATCCCCAGCCGGCCGGCGCTGCCGTCCCCGAGCCGCTGCCGTCGCAACTCGCTACGGACTATCAGCCGGAGCCGCAGAGCCAGGCCGAAGATGCCGGCGCTCGCGACGAACATGTCGAAAAGGCGGCACGGCGCGGCTGGTGGCAGAAGGCGGCCGGATAGGGCGGTCCCGTCCGGTTTCGATCTCGGGGTGCCGGTTGCCGGCGCCCGCGGAGTCAGGGTCGCCGGCCGCGATAGCGTCTGGCGGCGCGGATTGCTAGCGCCCGGACCATTCCCTGATTCGCCGCACCGCCTCAGCCATCGTTTCAGTCGTTCCGGCGAAGGAAATGCGTACGGTTGTATGGCCGCGGGCGGCGTCGAAGTCGAGGCCCGTCGCAATCGCCACGCCGGTTTCCTGCAACAGTGTGTCGCCGAACGTGCCGCTGTGGTTGGTGAGCCGGCTCACGTCGGCATAGAGATAGAACGCGCCGTCGGCAGGGGCGAGGATATCGAAACCGGCCGCTGGCAGTTCGCGCAGCAGCAACTCGCGGTTTGCTGCATAGCGCGCGACATTGGCATCGAGTTCGTCGCGGCAGTCGAACGCCGCGAGGGCGGCGCGCTGGGAGAGTGTCGGCACGGAGATGAACAGATTCTGGGCCAGGCGTTCGATCGGCCGGCACAGGTTCTCGGGAAGAACCATCCATCCGATTCGCCAGCCAGTCATCGAGTAGTATTTGGAGAAGCTGTTGAGCACGATGGCATCGTCGGTGAATTCGAGAGCGCTCGTGCTGTCCATCGAATAGGTGATGCCGTGATAGATCTCGTCCGAGATCAGCCGGATGCCGCGATCGCTGCAATAGGCCGCGAGCGCCTGGAGCGCTTCGGCCGGGAGCATCGTGCCGGTAGGATTGGCGGGGCTGGCGACGATCACCCCGTCCAGGTCCGGGCCGAGCCGGTCGAGAAGGGCCGGGGTTATCTGGAAGCGGTCCTCTGCTGTCGCCGGCACCCCGACAGCCTCGAGACCAAGCGCGGCCAGTATGTTGCGGTAAGCCGGGTAGCCGGGCTCGGCGAGCGCCACACGCGCGCCCGGCTCGAAGGCCGCGAGGAATGCGAGGATGAAGCCGCCCGACGAGCCGGTGGTGACCGCCACCCGGTCCGGCGCAATCTCCAGGCCGTAGGCGTCGCTGTAGTGACGGGCTATGCGGGCGCGCAATTCGTGAATGCCCAACCCTTCCGTATAGCCGAGCCTTTCGGTTTCCAGGGCCTGGCGCGCAGCGGCGAGGACGCGTGAAGGCGCCGGCGTTCCCGGCTGGCCCACCTCGAGGTGAAGCACGTCTCGGCCCGAAGCCTCCAGCCGGTTGGCCTTTTCCATGACATCGAGCACGATGAAGGGCCTCACCGAGTCGAGACGGGCTTGTGCGAACGCTGGAGTCATGACGGTCGCTCCGTCAGCAAGAGCGGCGCCGGGGCGGTCGCGGGCAGCCGGTATCGCGCGCCGGCCCGGGCGCCCGGGTCTCGTCGCTGGCGACTGATGTGTGCAGGGGCCGAAATTTGACCCGCCACCGGAGAGTTCCTACATAGATTTGGCAGGGTCTGCATGGCTTCGCAGCCTCACTGATTGCGGGAAACGGGTCAGAAATCCGATGCACAGAATCGCATCAAAGGCCGCCCCGATGCTGGTGGCGGGCCTCATGACGCCGTTGATGGCAATGCCGAGCCTCGGGCAGGGATTGATCCGGGACGCGGAAATCGAAACTACCATAGGCGAATGGGCTTGGCCACTTGCCCGGCAAGCCGGTTTCCGAAAGGGCGAGATCCGTCTTCACATCATCAGGAACCCGAAGATCAACGCGTTCGTCAGCGGCGGCAAACGCATCTTCCTGACCACCGGCCTCCTCATGCGCGCCCGCCATTCCGGCCAGGTCAAGGGGGTGATCGCCCACGAAATCGGCCATATCACCGGCGGGCATCTGGCGCGGCTGAGCATCGAATCGCAGGATGCGCTGGCGAAGGGCACGCTGGGGTCCCTCCTGGGCGGAGCGCTCGGCGCCGTCGCCGGCCGGCCCGACGCGGTCATGGGCAGCCTGCTCTTGGGCGCCAACATTGCCGAGCGCAGCCTCAGGAAATTCACCCGCGTTCAGGAAAATTCCGCCGATCAGGTTGCCGTTGATCTCCTCGACGGGACGAAAACATCCTCGCGCGGTCTCCTCGAGCTGTTCGAGGTGCTCGAGAAACAGGAACTGCTGACGCCAAACCTGCAGGATCCCTATCTCCGGACCCACCCGCTCACGCGCGACAGGATTGCCTTTGTCCACAACCATCTTGCGCGATCGCCGTTTGCCGATGCGCCGGCCCCGCCTGGCGAGAGGGCCGCCCACAGCCGCATGGTCGCCAAGCTCAGGGGCTTTCTGGACGAGCCCCGGCGGACGCTGCGCAAATACGCCGAGACCGACGGCACGATCGAGGCGCGCTACGCCCGGGCGATCGCGCTCTATCGCGCGGCCGAGACCGACAAGGCGCTGGGCCTGATCGACGGGCTTGCCGCCGAGCTGCCGGAAGACCCGTATTTCCGGGAATTGCGGGGACAGGTGCTGTTCGAGAACGGACGGCTCCCGGAAGCGCGCCGGGCCTACGAAGAAGCGTTGAGGCTGATTCCGAACCAGCCGTTGATTCAGGTCGGCCTTGCCCAGGTCTATATCGAACTGGGTCATCCTGAACTGATGGAAAAGGCGATAACGAATCTCGGGCCCGCCCTTCGCGCGGACCCGACGATGGTGTCTGCCTGGCGACTGTCGGCGATCGCTTACGGTCGCACGCGCCGCTTCGGGCTTTCGGCGCTGTCGTCGGCCGAACATGCGCTGCTTCTCGGGCGCGCCAAAGAAGCCGGCAACTACGCCCGCAAGGCCGAGCGTCTGCTCGCGAAGGGGTCCCCGGGGCGGCTCCGGGCCCGGGACATCCTTACCCGTATCGATCCGGCTGCCGGAAGCAGACGGGCCGCTCCCGAATAGGGTGCAACACCGGCGAGCGGAGACGGCAGGCTTCGGGCCGCAGGGGTGATGCGTCGTTTCTCCGGCGCCGTCGGCGGGTGCCGCAATGTGCGCGCGCCCGTCCGGGATCAGGCGTCCGCCTGTTTCGACGGCTGCGCGCGGTCGAACGCTTCCAGAGCCATGCAGGCTTCGAAGACCGCCATCAGTCTCGGATAGCCGGCGAGGTCGCACTTGTAGCGCTGGGCATTGAAAACCTGCGGCACGAGGCAGATGTCTGCCAGCCCGGGGTTGTCGCCGTGGCAGAACGCCCCCGTGGCATGATCGCCGGCAAGATGAGCCTCGATCGTCCGCAGCCCGCGGGCGATCCAGTGATGGTACCATGTGACGTCCACGGCCTGCCTGTCCTGCCCGAGTTCGGAGCCGAGGAACTTGAGAACCTCGAGATTGTTGAGGGGATGTATGTCGCAGGCGACGATATTGGCCAGTCCCCGAACCCGCGCCCGGCCGGCGGAATCCCGGGGCAGGAACGCCGGTTCGGGATAGCGTTCGTCGAGATATTCGAGAATCGCCATCGACTGGAACAGAACCAGATCGCCGTCGACCAGGGTGGGCACGCGGCCCTGGGGATTGATCGCCGTGTAGTCGTCGCTGAACTGGTTGCCGTCCGGCAGGCTGATCGAGATATGTTCGCAGTCCAGCTTCTTGAGGTTGACCGCGATACGCACGCGGAAGGCTGCCGACGAGCGCGAGAATCCGTAGAGCTTCATGAATGTTTCCCCGTTTTGCATGGCCTTGGCAAAGGCACGATAGGCCGCTGCCGACGCCGGTTCCAGTGCTGCCGCGCAACCCGTTCGGATCTTCGCACCCCGTGTGGCCGTTCAGATGTAGTATTCGCCGAGCGGCGGAAAACCGTTGAAGCCGACCGACGCGTAGGTAGAGGTGTAGGCTCCGGTGGCGAGGATTTCGATCCGGTCTCCCGTGCCAAGCGCCGTCGGCAGAGTATAGTTGGAGGCGTCGTAGAGCACGTCGACCTCGTCGCAGGTGGGGCCGGCGAGAACGGCTGGCGCCACGGGACCGCCGTCATGCGGGGTCCTGATCCGGTAGCGAATCGACTCGTCGAAGGTCTCCGCGAGACCTCCGAACTTGCCGACATCGAGAAATATCCAGCGCCGGTCCGGTTCCCGCGATTTTTCGGCGATCAGGACTATCTCGGTCTGGATGACCCCAGCGTCGCCGACGATGCCGCGGCCTGGCTCGGCGATGATGCGCGGCAGGCGGTCTCCGAAATGGTGCGCCAGCGATGCGCGGATAGCGGCTCCGTACGCGGACAGGGGCGGGATCTCGTCGCGGTACCGGGCAGGAAATCCGCCCCCGATATTGAGCAGCTCCAGGCCGATGCCGCGGCGTTCCAGTTCCGAGAATATCCGCGCGGCCCGCGCGATGCCGACATCCCAGCGCGCGGGAAATCTCTGCTGCGATCCGACATGAAACGACATGCCGGCCGGCCTGAGCCCGAGCTGGCCCGCTTCTTCGAGAAAATCTGCGGCGCTGTCGGTCGGACAGCCGAATTTCCGTGACAGCGGCCATTCCGCGCCATCGGGTTCCATGAAGATGCGGCAATAGACCCGCGCGCCAGGCGCCGCTGCCGCCAGCTTCTGCATCTCCGCCCGGCTGTCATAGGCAAACAGGTCGATGTTCCGTTCGCGGGCTTCGGCGATGTCGCGCGCCTTCTTGGCGCTGTTCCCAAACGCGATTCGGTCGGGCGGGATTCCGGCCTCGAGGCACTGGCGGATCTCCAGCATGCTGGCAGCGTCGAAATGTGCGCCGAGATCCCGCAGCCGCACGAGGATCTCCTTGGCGGGGTTGGCCTTGACGGCGTAATAGATGTTGGCAGGGGCGAGGATGGCTGACAGCGCCAGGTAGCGTGCTTCGACAATGTCGAGATCGACCGCCAGATACGGCGTGTCGATGTCCCGGCGCAACAGGAATTTCCGCAGTTTCTCTGTAAGGGCCATGCGCCGCTGCCGCCTTGGATCAGGGCAAGAACGAGGGTTCTAATCCCTGTCCGGCTTGGACGCAAAGCCTTCCGCGCGCAACTCTTGTCTGGTGTTATCGAAGGCCGGAATCGGGTGATTGCCACCGGCGCGCCACTATGTGTCCAGCCGCCGAATCGGTCGTCCGGCGTTGTCGGAAAGGGCGCCGCGGGCGGGCCCTCCTGTCCGGAACCGGACTGCAGGCGCCTGTCCGTGGCCACGGATCGCCAGACCGGACAACTCTACCGAGCCAACACCCCGGCACGTCCGCGAGTTCCCGTGTCTTGTGATTCGCATGCTGCCGGGTGCTCAGATCCAGGCGGCTCGCGATGCAGTCGTCGCAAATGGCGTCCGGCGCTCGATGAGGTTCCTCACATCCTCCGGTACCGTGATTTGCCGGCCGCCTTTCCGAACCTCTCCGCGAATACGAAGCTGCACAACCCTCGCCGCCGCCGTGCTCTCTGCTGCGCAGCCGGCCCGCGGTCCGCCGCTCGACAGTCAAGCGACCGCTTCCACGGTGATGACGAGGCGTTTTCCGAACCGCGCCAGCGCCTCCTCCAGCCGGCCGATCTTGGTGGCGTGACGGGGGTCCAGCATGCGGCGAACCTCGCTTTCCTGAACACCCAGGACCATCGCGAAGGCGCTGTTGGACAGCCGTTCTTCGCGAAGGGCCTCATAGAGTGCCGCCTTGGCGGCCAGGACCGCCCCGGGCGTCACCGGCGGTCGGCCCTTGGCCGGGCTCGGCGCCGGGATGTCCTCGCGCCGCGCGATGCGGCCCGCGAGCGCTTCCTCCAGGCAGTCCGCGGCTTCGGCGACCGCCTCGGCGAACGTGTCGCCGTCCGTGAACGCCTCGTCGAAGTCTGGGAAGGTCACCGAAAGCCCGCCTTGCCGTTCGTTGTGGAGGTCGACGGGGTAGCTGTATCGCGTTGCCATGATCGGAACTCCCTAAAGGTCGTTCGGGTCGATGCCGAGTTTCTTGCACATGCTGCGCAGCGTGCCGGCCTTGAGCGATTTCCTGCGGTCCTTCACCATCGTGAAGCGGTCGCCGTAATACAAGGTCCCGTGACTGCCCTTGTCTCTTGTCCTGTCGAATCTGACCGCGATCCCCCTGCTGCGCGCCAGCCTTCTCACCCTCGTTGTGAATTCGCGCCCGTTCACGGCCCGCACTCTCGCACAAAAATGCGCGAACGGTGACTCGTCGGCCCGCACACTTTTGTATGGAACCGCCAACCTGGGCGGGCCTGACGGCAGTTGAGGTGTCCCGAGCGCCACCGAGGCGATTTGCGCAGACGTGGCAGCCAGTGCATAGGCAGAGAGCAGCGTGCGGGGAGGGAAGTGGTTGCTAGCGGGGAGCAGACTGCCGTTCGGTTCGCCGCTGTCCTCGGACTACTCGATGTCGCCCTATCCTCGAAACGACATATCCATTAGCTCTGCCGCCTCAATTGCTTCCCTCAAGAGCATATCTCGACCAAACGGTGGTTCCGTCTGATCACCCAACAGGGACTGTGCACTTTGTCGGCTTTTGTTTGCCATTGACATGCCATGCAGGTTGCCGCTCCGATCCGGGGGTTCGCCGGCTCTGGGGCTTGCACACTCTCCCGGCGGAACAGGCGTTCGAAACGGGCCGGTCGATCCCGGCTCTGCGGCATCGGCGAGCGGGGTGCCGATTCTTGCTAGGATCGGTTCGCGGACGGTATACTTTGTCGGCATTCCGTGCGGCCGGAGGGGAGAATCCCGCTGCCTTCTCCTGTCGTGGCGACGGTCCGTCGCAACCGGAACCGGTTCACAAGGCTTGCCGTCTCCGGCATATGCCCTGCCGCGTTCCCCGCCGCGATCCGGGACCGCGGGAGACGATGTGACGGCACCACCCCGAATCCTCGTGCTGAACGGCCCGAACCTCAACATGCTTGGAGTTCGTGAACCAGAAATCTACGGGCATCAGACGCTCGACGATATTCGGGAGGCTTGCCTTGCCCGCGCGGGCGCCGCGGACGTCGAGATCGATTTCCGGCAGAGCAACAGCGAGGCTGAGCTTGTCGACTGGATCCAGCATGCCCGGGATTCGGCGGCGGGCATCATCATCAACCCGGCAGCCTACACCCACACCTCCGTGGCCATCATGGATGCGCTTGCGCTCGCCGCGCTTCCCGTCGTCGAGGTGCACCTCTCGAACATTTACCGTCGCGAATCGTTCCGCAGCCATTCCCATGTCTCCGCGGTAGCGGTCGGCGTGATTTCCGGGTTCGGTTCGCAGGGCTATCTTCTGGCCATCGACGCGATGGTCCGGCTGATCAGGCCCGGGGAGGAGGGCTGATGGCCGGCAAGTTCGACATCGACGACGCGCTCGTGCGCAAGCTGGCCGGATTGCTGAGCGAGACCGGCCTTACCGAGATCGAGTACGAGGCGGGCGGACGCCGGGTGCGCGTCGCGCGCGGAGCCGCCGGACCCGTCCGGGAGGTTGCCGAACAGCCACCCGTCGCCGCCGCGCCGCCCGAGGTGCCGCCGCCGTCCGACCCTCCCGAGGCTGCCGGAGTTCCGGTCACGGCGCCGATGGTGGGCACCGTCTACTTGGCGCCGCAGCCCGGCGCCGATCCGTTCGTCAAGGTCGGCGACGCGGTGACCGAGCAGCAGACGGTCGCGCTGATCGAGGCGATGAAGACGTTCAATCCGGTGCGCGCGCCGCGGGCTGGAACGGTGACCCGCATACTCGTCGGCGACACTGATCCAGTCGAGTTCGGCGAAGATCTCATGATCATCGAATAGGGCCGGCTGCGCGGCCGCGGATCGTCGAGATGTTCAAGAAGATCCTGATCGCCAATCGTGGCGAGGTCGCGCTCCGCATCCACCGCACCTGCCACGAGATGGGGATACGGACGGTGGCCGTCCATTCGACCGCCGATGCCGATGCGATGCATGTGCGCCTTGCCGACGAGAGCGTGTGCATCGGGCCGGCGTCCGCTGCCGGCAGCTACCTCAACATACCGTCCATCGTATCCGCGGCCATGGTCGTCGGTGCGGACGCGGTGCATCCGGGATACGGTTTCCTCTCCGAGAACGCCGGTTTCGCGGCGATACTTGAGGAGCATGGCCTCGCATTCATCGGACCGTCGTCGGACCACATCGCGCTGATGGGAGACAAGATCGCCGCCCGCAATGCCGTCGCGGAAGCCGGCATCCCGGTCCTCCCCGGATCCGGCGGCGGGGTCGCTTCCGCCGAAGAGGCCCGCAGGGTCGCCGACGACATCGGCTATCCCGTGCTGATCAAGGCATCCGCCGGCGGCGGCGGCCGGGGCATAAAGATCGTGCGCTCGCCCGATGACCTGGAGGAATCCTTCTCGGTCGCGCGGGCCGAGGCCGGGGCCAGCTTCGGCAATGACGAGGTCTATGTCGAGAAGTGCCTCGAAACCCCCCGCCATATCGAGATCCAGGTCTTCGGCGACGCCCATGGCAACGCCATCCATCTGGGCGAACGTGACTGCTCCCTGCAGCGCCGCCATCAGAAGGTGCTCGAGGAGGCGCGGTCACCCGTCCTCGATGACGAGCGCCGCCAGGAAATCGGGGAAATCGCGGCCGAGGCCATGCGCCGCATAGGTTACCGGAACGCCGGGACCATCGAGTTCCTGTATGAGGCTGGTACTTTCAGCTTTATCGAGATGAACACCCGGCTCCAGGTCGAACACCCGGTCACCGAGATGATTACCGGCATCGACCTTGTACGCGAACAGATCAGGGTCGCGTCCGGTGAGCCGCTGTCGCTGGCGCAGTCCGACGTCACTTTCTCGGGCCATGCCATCGAATGCCGCATCAATGCCGAGGATCCCGAGACGTTCGCTCCTTCGCCGGGGCGCGTCACCGACTATCATCCGCCCGGCGGGCTCGGCGTCCGCGTCGACTCCGGACTGTATTCGGGTTACGAGGTGCCGCCGTACTATGACAGCCTCGTGTCGAAGCTGATCGTCCACGGCACCGATCGGGAGGAGTGCCTGATGCGGCTGCGCCGGGCGCTTGAGGAATACGTGATCGGCGGGATACAGAGCACCATCCCGCTGCATCAGCGGATCATCGCCGATGCCGATTTCGTGGATGGCAATTACGACATCCACTGGCTGGAGAAGGTCATTGGAGCCGGAGGCGGTCCGGCCTGAAGCGGCCGGCGGTCGGCCGGTAGGGCAGCCATGTCCGTTCTGACCCCCGAAGTCGTTCTGCGCGCCTACGCGGTCGGTCTGTTCCCCATGGCCGAACAGAGGGACGATCCGACCCTTTACTGGATCGACCCCGAGGTTCGCGGCATCCTGCCGCTCGACTCGTTCCACGTTCCGCGCCGCCTGCGGCGGACCGTTCGCGCATGCCCCTACGAGATCCGTTGCGACACGGCCTTCGAATCCGTGATACGGGCCTGCGCCGAACCCCGCGGATACAGCGACGATTCGTGGATCAATGACGAGATCATCTCGCTCTATGTCGAACTTCACCGCATGGGGCGTGCCCACAGTGTCGAAGTCTGGCACGGGCGGGAGCTCGCGGGAGGACTCTACGGCGTGGCGCTCAATGCCGCGTTCTTCGGTGAAAGCATGTTCAGCCACGTGCGCGACGCCAGCAAGATTGCTCTCGTCCATCTTGTTGCCCGGCTCCGCAAGGCCGGCTTCTTGCTGCTCGACACCCAGTTCGTCACCGACCATCTGGCCAGTTTCGGGGTCGTCGCCGTCTCGCGCGCGGGCTACCGCCAGCGCCTCGCGGCAGCGCTCGACCGGCCGGCGACCTTCGAGCCCTCCCTCGACAGGTCGGAACTCGCCGCGTTCCTGCAATCGACCACCCAGACGTCATAGACCGGGTGTTCGAGCGCCGAGACGGCCGGGCTCGACGCGAACATCCACCCCGAGAAGAGCCGTGCCGCCGGTTCCCCGGGCCGCCGTTCGCGGATCTCGAGAAAGGCCGTCCTCTCGGGCGGTTCCTCGGGCGGACGCTTGTGGCAGCGCCGCGCCAGAATCTCGAGGGTGCCGAAGCGCACGACCGTTCCGAGCGGCGCCTCTATGGTGGTGACCCGCGCCGTGATCTTGTCGAGCCCCTGCAGCACCGCGACGCCGGCGCCCGGCGGCGGCGGCACCGGCGTCGCCGCGAGCGTAGCAGCCAGGACGAGGCCGTGAAGGGGAGGCACGGGGGGGATCATTGCGGCGGTTTCACGGCAAGGAAGCGGAGGCGGACATAGTCCGCGACCCAGCTGCCGTCGTCCTGACGCAGCGTCGGCCCGGCCGTCTGCACGACATTGTCGATCAGGGCCTGCTGCTGTTCAGCGGGAACCGCGGCAAAGAAGGCTTCGCCAAACGTCTGGAGCCAGTCCGCGAGTTCTCCCGGCAGCGGCGTCGGACGCGGAAGGAGCTCGATCCGCTCGACCCGGAAACCGGCACCCTCGAGGCGCTGCCGGTAGTCGGCGACAGTCGGGAAATACCACGGATCCGCGGCCGCTGCGTCGATCCCGAGGCGTTCCAGCTCGCCGACGAGGGCGGCGTGAATGGTTGCGACGTTGCCCCTGCCACCCATCTCGGCCGCGATCCTGCCGCCCGGACGAAGCGCGCGCCACATGCTGTCTATGGCCGCGTCGGGATGCCGCATCCAGTGAAGCGCCGCGTTGCTCAGGATGCCGTCGAATTCGCCGTCGAAGGCAAGGGCCTGTCCGTCGGCGACATGCGCGTCGAGGCCGAGCGCGCGGGCGGCGCGGACCTGTTCGGGGGCGCTGTCGATTCCGACCACGGCGGCTCCCGTCTCCGCGAGCTTGAGGGTGAGTGCGCCGTCGCCGCAACCGATGTCGAGTATCCGCTCTCCGGGCCGCGGGTCGAGCAACGCAAGCAGGGGTTCGCCGAGATCGGCGACGAAACGGGCGTTTCTGGCGTAGCGGCCGGGGTCCCAGGACTGCAGCGCCTGCGGCGCCGTCGCGCCGCCCCTACTCGGACTTGCCATTGCCCTCCGTTCCGCTGAACATCGCCCGGCCGAGCAGCGAGATCAGGTCCACGGAGCCTTGCGTGACCTCGATTTCCCCGCCCGCGGCGAGCATGTCGTCGGAACCGCCCGGCGACAGGTTGAGGAACGCGTCGCCGAGAAGGCCGTCGGACGCCACGGAAATCGCGGTGTCGTCGGGGATCCCGATATCCGGCCTCACGGTCATGCGCACGAGCGCCAGATAGTCCTTCGGGTCGAGCGACATCGCGGTGACGGTGCCGATCTTGACGCCGCTCATGCGAACTTCGGTTCCCGGCCCGACTCCGTCGGCGCGGTCGAACCGGGCCGTGATCTCGTAGCCGTCGATGGCGCCTATGTCAGCCGTCGAGTACGCGAAGACAAGGAAGAACGCGGCCACGACAAGCACGACCGCGCCCATGACGGCCTCGATCAGATTGCTGCGCATCGTTCCGCCTCCGCCTGCGATCCCGGGGCCGGATCAATCGGGCTGCCAGGGCTCGTAGTCGCCGGTCGCCGGTGCCCGTACGCCGCCTTCGAGCACGTGTCCCGGCGGGCGGTAGGCAGCCGCCGTGCCCGTGGGGTTGGGCGCATGGTCCTTCTGCCAGTCCCAGCGCCGGCCGCTGTCGTCTTCCGGCACCTCGTCGGTCGTGTGGTGAAGCCACGAATGCCATGCGGGCGGCACCCGCGAGGCTTCGGTCTCGCCATCATACACCACCCAGCGCCGTTCCCTGCCGCCGGCAGGCGTGCGCCGCGAACGGTAGTAGCGATTGCCCTGGGCATCGGTGCCAGTCTGTTCGCCGCACAGCATGGTGTAGAGACGCGTGCCTATCGTCATCATGCAACTCCGCGATGCCGGATCATGCCGGCAGCAAGTATCGCAGAGCGGGCGCGCGGCGTCCACACTCCGGCGTTTCCGGCCGACCCCCGCGCCGCGTCATTGTTGCGCCCCCCGGGCGAACCCGATAGGCTCGCCGCCATCGTCGGACCAGCGGACAGGGGAGGACACGGGGGCATGGGACGAATCGAGGAACGCCTGAAGGAACTCGGAATCGCGCTGCCGGAAGCGCCGAAACCGGCAGCCAACTACGTGCCCTACCGCATCAGCGGCAACCAGGTCTTCATCGCCGGTCAGGTCTCGATCACCGCTGAACGGTCGATCGTCGGCAAGCTCGGCGGGGATCTCGCCGTCGAGGAGGGCTACGAGGCCGCCAGGCTGTGCGGCCTCAACATCCTCGCGCAACTCAGGGCCGCCGTCGGTGACCGCATTGACGGTGCGTGCGCCGTCAAGCTCGGCGGGTTCGTCAACGCCGTTCCCGACTTCACGCAGCCGCCGCAGGTCGTCAACGGCGCATCGGACCTGATCGTCGAGATCCTCGGCGCGGACAACGGCGCCCACGCGCGCTTCGCGGTTGCCGTTGCCTCCCTGCCATCGGGGGCGGCGGTCGAGGTCGACGCGGTGTTCGAGGTGGCGTGACGATGCCCGACGGGGACCAGGCAGTCGCCGTCAGGATCCTCTCCGGCCTTGATGAGATCCCCTGCGGTCAGTGGGACGCGTGCGCCGGGACGGAAAACCCGTTCACATCCCATGCATTCCTGAAGACCCTCGAGGATTCGGAGGCCGCTTCGGCCGAGTCCGGCTGGCTGCCGCAGCATCTCGCCATCGATGACGAGGGCGAGACCGTGGCGGTTGCCCCGTGCTACCTGAAGAACCATTCCTATGGCGAGTACGTGTTCGACTGGGGCTGGGCCGAGGCCTATCAGCGGGCCGGCGGGCGCTAC
>JAJEBT010000192.1 GCA_022822405.1 Alphaproteobacteria bacterium | reverse complement strand
TTGGTAAACTCTCAATCGTCGCAGCTCGCTGTGACATCGGGGTACTCCTGTTCGTGGCTGTTTCATCATCACCACAGGGAGTACCCCCTCTCGCCTGACACATAAACTCTTACGTCACCTAGCCGCGTTCAGCGCTTGACTTGAGCGTGTTCCGCCCGTTTAATGTGTGCGGGCAGGGAGCCCTAACCCTAACCCGCGTTGACGGCCGCAGAGCGGCGCGAGCCACGGCACCCGGCAGCCGGCATGTCTGCGCGCCACCACGACAGTTTCTTGGAGGAGCCCATGGCGACGACCACGGTGTCGATGACGGTAAACGGCAAGACGGCTTCTGCGGAAGCGGAAAACCGGACGCTTCTGGTCCAGTATCTGCGCGAGGGGCTCGGGCTGACCGGCACCCACGTCGGCTGTGACACCAGCCAGTGCGGAGCATGCACGGTCTACGTCAACGGACTCCCGATCAAGTCCTGCACGATACTGGCGCGCCAAGCCGAGAACGCCGACGTCACCACGATCGAGGGCCTCGCCGACGGCGACACCCTGCATCCGATGCAGGAAGCGTTCCGCGAAAACCACGCGCTGCAGTGCGGCTTCTGCACCCCGGGCATGGTAATGAGCGCTATCGGCATGGTCGAACGCCATCCTGACAGTCTCGACGAGAAGACAGTGCGCCGCGAACTCGAGGGCAACTTCTGCCGCTGCACCGGGTACCACAACATCGTCAAGGCAATTCTCGCCGCGCATGAGGTCATGACCGCCTGACCGCAGCCAGCCGCGCCCGTCGGCGCGCAATCATCGCCGCATCCCGGAACCGCCATACGCCAAGGGGAAGAGTTCAAGCCATGTACGACTTCAACTACAAGCGCGCAACATCCGTCGAAGATGCGACATCGAGCGTCGCCGCCGCCGAGGAAGGCAAGTTCGTAGCCGGCGGCATGACCTTGCTGCCGACCCTGAAGATGCGCCTCGCCAAGCCATCGGACCTCGTCGATCTCACCGATCTCGACGATCTCGTCGGCATCTCGGTCACCGCGACCGAGGTGACCATCGGCGCCATGACCCCGCATGCCGTGGTCAACGCGTCTTCCGAGGTCCAGTCGGCCATTCCCGCTCTCGCCAAGCTCGCCGGCCTGATTGGCGATCCCATGGTCCGCAACCGGGGTACCATTGGTGGTTCGATCTCCAACAACGATCCTGCTGCCGACTATCCCTCGGCAGTCGTTGGTCTCGGCGCGACGGTGCACACGACCAAGCGCAAGATTGCCGGCGACGACTTTTTCACCGGCCTGTTCGAGACTGCGCTCGAGGAGGACGAGCTGGTCACCAGTGTCGTCTTCCCGGTCCCCGACAAGGCGGGCTACATGAAGTTTCCGAATCCCGCCTCTCGCTACGCCATCGTCGGCGCCTTCGTCAGCCAGGGCGGTCAGGGCACGCGCGTCGCGATCACCGGCGCCGGACCGTGCGTGTTCCGTGTCCCCGAGATGGAAGCCGCGCTCGCCGAGAGTTTCACCTCCGAAGCCGTGGCGGACATCAAGATCCCGGACGAGGATCTTAACAGCGACATTCACGCCAGCGCCGAATACCGAGCCCACCTCGTTACCGTCATGGCCAAGCGCGCAGTCGCCGAGGCCGTTGGCTGAGGGTGGTGGACGCCGCTTCCGGCATCGAGTCCGGTTCCGAGGATGCCTGCAGTGTCCACGACGGACCGGCGCACGCCGGTCCGTAAACTGCAATGGACACATTCCCGGTTGAGCGCATGACAGAACACGGCACCTCCTCCGTCGACGATGTCGTCGAAATGTTGCGCTCGGCCAGCTACGTTGCCGACCGGTCCCTGGCCACAGCCCTGTTCCTGTCGCTCAGGCTCGGCCGGCCCCTGTTCCTCGAAGGCGAGGCCGGGGTCGGCAAGACCGAGATCGCCAACGTACTCTCTCGAACCCTGGACCGCCGCCTGATCCGCTTGCAGTGCTACGAGGGACTCGACGTGTCGTCCGCCGTTTACGAATGGAACTACGCGATGCAGATGATCGACATCCGCATTGCGGAGGCGACCGGCAAGCAGGATCGCGAGCAGATCGAGGACGGGATATTTTCCGAGCGTTTCCTGATCAAGCGGCCGCTCCTGCAGGCCCTCGAGGAGGACTCTCCGGGCCGGCCGCCCGTCCTGCTGATCGACGAGCTCGACCGTACCGACGAGCCGTTCGAAGCCTTCCTTCTCGAAGTGCTCTCCGACTTCCAGGTCACGATCCCGGAGATCGGCACGGTGCAGGCCGCCGAGCCGCCGGTGGTCGTGATCACCTCGAACCGGACGCGGGAGATCCACGATGCCATCAAGCGCCGGTGCTTCTATTTCTGGGTCGACTATCCGGATGCCACCCGCGAGCTCGAGATTCTGAAGCTCAAGGTTCCCGACGCCGCCGAGAGACTTTCGCGCCAGGTGGTGGCGTTCGTCCAGCAGCTCCGGAGCCGGGAACTCTTCAAGCTGCCCGGCGTCGCCGAGACCATCGACTGGACCAACGCGCTCCTTCAGCTCGACAAGATCGATCTCGATCCCGAGACCGTGAACTCCTCGCTTGGCGTGCTTCTCAAGTATCAAGACGACATCGAGAAGATCCGCGGCAGCGAGGCAGCGCGGATTCTCGACGAGGTGCGAACCGGCGTGGCGGCCGGCGCGTAGGCGCGGGCCGCGCGGCCATGGCAGAGACCCTCGATGCTTCGGCGCTGCAGCGCCTGCCCGGCCTTCATCTTCTGGACCAGCTCGAGGGCAACCGGCTCGCCCCGAACATCATGCATTTCGGGCGCGTCCTGCGCGCCGCGGGCATGCCGGTTGGCCCCGGCAAGATCATCGACGCAACTAACGCGGTGGTTACCGTCGGGATCCGCAACCGCAGCGATTTCTACTGGGCATTGCACGCTGTTTTCGTAAACCGCCAGGACCAGCACGAGCTCTTTGACCAGGCCTTCCACATCTTCTGGAAGGACCCCCGACTCCTTGAGCGGATGATGGGGATCCTCCTGCCACAGATCGATGCCGGCGATGCTCCGCTTCCAGAGGAGCAGCCGATGCGCCGGCTGCAGGATGCCTTCAACCCGCCCGCAGACGACCCCCCGCAACGGGAAGAAGAGAAGGAGGAGGAGATCAGCGTCGACGCCGTGATGACGGCATCACACCGCGAACTTCTCCAGTCGATGGATTTCGAGGAAATGACAGCCGACGAGATCGAGGCCGCGAAGCGGGCGATTTCCCGGATGCGGCTGCCGATATCCGAAGTGCCGGTGCGCCGCCAGAGACCGAGCCGCCGCCGCGCCCGCATCGACATGCGTGCCACTCTTCGCGCCGCGCTCCGCTCCGGCGGCGCCTCAATTCCGTTACGCTACCGGGAGCGCCGTACGCGGCCGCCGCCCGTTGTCATCATGTGCGATATCTCCGGCTCGATGAGCCGCTACACCCGCATGTTCCTGCACTTCATGCATGCGCTGACCAATGATCGCGACCGGGTCCACACGTTCCTGTTCGGCACCCGCCTGACCAATATCACGCGCCATCTGAGGAACCGCGACATCGATATCGCGCTCGAGCGCGTTACCGACGCCGTCGAGGACTGGTCTGGCGGTACGCGGATCGGTGACAGCTTGCGCGACTTCAACCGCTTCTGGTCGCGCCGCGTGCTCGGACAGGGCGCCATCGTTCTCCTGATTTCCGACGGACTCGACCGGAATGCCGGACGCGGCCTTGGCAAGGAAGTCGAGCGGCTGCACCGATCCTGTCGCCGGCTGGTATGGCTTAACCCCCTGCTGCGCTTCGAGGGCTTCGAACCCCGGAGCCGCGGCATCCAGGCGATCCTGCCATCCGTTGACGAATTCCGCCCGGTGCATAATCTTCAGAGCCTATCGGAACTCATCGAGGCCCTGAGCCGTCAGGCCGGGCCCAGAAAAGAGGGAGTGCAGGAATGGCTGACGGCGATCTAGGCGGCGTTTCCAGCGACGACAACGTCCTTGGCGAGGCCAAGGCATGGCTCGACGCCGGGCGCAGCGTTGCGCTCGCTACCGTCGTGTCGACCTGGGGATCGTCCCCCCGGCCCACCGGGAGCCACCTTGCCATCGACGGCGATGGCAAGATCGTCGGTTCGGTCTCCGGCGGCTGCATCGAGGGCGCCGTCGTTACCGAGGCCCTTGAAGTCATGGAGACCGGAAAGCCGAAGCTTCTCGAATACGGCGTGACCAATGAACTTGCATGGGAAGTCGGGCTGGCCTGCGGCGGCAGGATCCAGGTCTATGTCGAGAACCTCGAATGAAACGCAAAACCCTAGAAGCGCTTCTTGGCGACCAGGAGACGAAGACCGCAGTTGCTCTCGTCACCGACCTCGATTCCGGGCTGCAGACCCTCGTCCATCACGACAGTGCCACGGGAGCGGACGCCGGGAACGCCGACGTTGTCGCGTGCGCGCGCGCAACGATGCGCGACGACCGCAGCAGGCTTCACGAAATCGGGGATCGCAGGATCTTCGTGGAGGTCCAGAACCCGCCCAAGCGCCTGATCATCGTCGGCGCGGTCCACATTGCCCAGCCGCTGTCGC
This sequence comes from Alphaproteobacteria bacterium, assembly GCA_022822405.1. Taxonomy (GTDB): domain Bacteria; phylum Pseudomonadota; class Alphaproteobacteria; order MPNO01; family UBA830; genus JAJEBT01. The sequence goes on along the minus strand of JAJEBT010000192.1, from coordinate 2,535 downwards.
GCATGGCGTCGGTGTCGGGCTACGACGTGACCGTCATCGACCCCCGCGCCTCGTTCGCCACTGACGAACGCTTCCCCGGAATTGCGCTGAACTCCGACTGGCCAGACGACGCGATGCGCGCGCTCGACCCCGACCGACGTACCGCGGTGGTTACCCTGACCCACGATCCCAAGCTTGATGACCCGGGACTTGAAATCGCGGTGCGTTCCCCGGCGTTTTACATTGGCGCTCTCGGAAGCCGCAAGACCCACGGCGCGCGCGTCGAACGCCTGACCGCCGCCGGTTTCACCGAAACCGAGCTTGCGCGCATCCATGCCCCGGTAGGACTCGACATCGGCGCGGTATCGCCGGCGGAAATCGCCGTGTCGGTGCTCGCGCAGATCACCGATGTGCTTCATCGGAAAGCCGGAACCCCCGCCTGACACCGATGCAATGGAATTCGGCGAAACACATCCACGGGATGCCCTCGGAAGCGTTCTCGCCCACACGATTCATCTCGGGGACGGCGTCATCAAAAAGGGACGAGTCCTGGAGGCCGAGGACATCGCCCGGCTGACAGCAGCCGGTTATCACAGCATAACGGTCGCCAGACTTGGTCGCGGTGACCTCGCCGAAAACGAGGCCGCGAAGATGGTCGCCGCGGGCCTCGCCTCGCGTGGGCTCGAGGCCTCGGATGCGACGACCGGCCGCGCCAACCTGCGCGCCCGCGCATCCGGCCTTCTCCTCGTGAATCCGTACCGCGTCCATCAGCTGAACCGCATCCACGAGGCCGTCACCCTTGCGACTGCAGCTCCATGGGCGGCCCTCGAGCGCAGCAAGATTGCTGCCACGGTGAAGATCATCACCTTCGGGGTGCCGGAGCGAACCGTCCGCAACTGGCTTGACATCGCCCGCCGCTACCCGCCAGCGGTGCGGCTCAAGCCGTTCCGCCCGCGCAAGGTAGCCCTGGTGCAGACAAGCGTTCCGGGGCAGAAGGAGGCAGTGCTCGACAAGGCGCGGCGGACTACGGAGGCCCGGCTCGAACCGCTCGGCTCCACGCTCGCCGAGGAACGGCGCTGCGCCCACGCGGCGGCGGACATCGCCGCTCACCTCGTCGAACTCGCCGAAGGTGGATGCGACATTGCGCTTGTGCTCGGTGCGTCCGCCATCGCCGACCGACTTGACGTCGTACCGAAGGCAGTTGCGCTCGCCGGCGGCAGGATCGAGCATCTCGGGATGCCGGTCGATCCCGGCCATCTGACACTTTTGGCAGGCCTCGGATCAATGTCCGTGCTCGGCCTGCCCGGTTCAGCGCGCTCGCCGCGGCCGCACGGTTTCGACCGAATCCTCCAGAGGCTGGCGGCCGGCGTCCGCGTACGCCCCGACGACATCGCGCGCATGGGCGTCGGTGGACTGCTCAAGGAAGTCCCCGGCCGCCCCATGCCGCGCGACCCCGGGCTCTTGCACCGCGGCAGCGAGCGGCGCATCGCGGGAGTTATCCTGGCGGCAGGCCAATCGCGGCGCATGGGCCGCGTGAACAAGATGCTGGTCGAAATCGACGGGGAGCCCATGATCGTCCACGCCGCACGGGCAATGCTCGCAAGCCGCGCCGGCCCCGTCATCGTCGTACTCGGTCACGAACCCGATGCCGTGCGCCACGCGCTCCGAGGCATGGATGTCCGCTTCGTCCACAATCCCGGGTTCGCGTCCGGCCTCAGTACCTCGCTGCGCGCCGGCCTCGAGGCGTTGCCCGCCGAAGCGGCGGGTGCGGTGGTCGCGCTCGGCGACATGCCGCGCGTCGCGGCAGCCGACATTGACGCCCTCATCGACGCATTCGAACCCGACGAGGGCGCCACCATCTGCGTGCCGACCCACGACGGCAAGCGCGGCAACCCTGTGCTCTGGGCGCGCCGCTACTTTCTGGAGATGGCCGCGGTCTCGGGTGATGTCGGTGCGCGGTCGCTGATCGGAGAGAACGCCGACCAAGTGCTCGAGGTGCCGCGCGGCAATCCCGGCGTGCTTCTCGATCTCGACACGCCGGACGCCCTCCGCGCCCACGCGGGGCGGGAGGGCGGCAGTTGAGCCAGGCGGCGAGCGTGTTCCGCCCGGCCTCGGTCTCGAGCTAGCTCGCCGGCAGTTCGCTGAAATCGGTCAACAACGATCCGAAGCCCTCGCCGAGTTCGTCGAATCCATTGGCCCGCATGGCATACCAATAAGTTGCGGTATTGATCACAAGCACCGGCTTTTTGCCATTTTTCGGTTTCGCCAGCGAGCGCTGTCATAGCCAGATTCGTGCCGACCTGACGGCTGTTCCGGCGACTGAAGGGCTTCCGGCGCATCTTCTCCCGCTTCGAGAAATTCGATGCGCTGTTCCTTGGCTTCATCCACTTCGCACTCATCTACGATGCAGTGCGTTAGCCCATCTTTAACATTGAGTGCAAAAAGCGGCGTAGAGTCAAGGGAGTAAGAATCCGAGTGGCACTACAAGTGGGTTTTGCGGCTGACCTGCCGCGCTTTGGTCTTGTGATTGCAGGTTGCGTCAGACCACGGTCTTGC
>JAJEBT010000198.1 GCA_022822405.1 Alphaproteobacteria bacterium | reverse complement strand
GCTGTCGCTCTCGTCGGTCTACCCGGCCCAGCAACTCTTCCTGCGCGTCGCCGCCAATCTGCAGGCCGCCGCACGGGCCTCGCCCGCGGCCCGGTAACGGCCACCGCCACGACAACGAACCGCCGCAGCGCCGGGCTGCCGCGCCACAGGTGGGCCCGAACGCATGGCCCGCAAGACAAAAGGCCCGGCAAATCGCCTGTACCCGCCCCCGACAGACCGCCATGGACGCAACGCAGGGCAAAAAATGACCCCCGGAACCCCAAAGATCCCCGCAACAGCGCTCCAGCAGACAAATTCAGAGCTCACCACCCCCGTGGTGATCTTTGCGGGCTAGCGGCCCGAACGGGTTTCACACACGTCTGGTCGCGATCGCGCCAAGCGTGTTGACGCGCTATTCCGTTGCCGCTCCCCCCTTGTATGCCGCGTCAGGGAAGGGCGATTTTCACTGATGGCCTCTCCGGAAGGGGAAGCAGAGAAGACAAAGCCATTTCCAGAAGGTCGAAGCGGCCACAACTGGTCGTGACCACCGTGTAAGTCTCCATCCCTTCCTTCCTCCGGCCTTCGGTCCGCAGGAAACCTGCCTTATCTTGAAAGCAACTCCTCGTAAACCGCAAGAGTCCCTTCGCACATGCGCGCAAGGGTGAAATGGGCAAGCACATGCGCCCGGGCTCGCGCCGCGAAAGCTGGGCCCGAGGCGGCGAGCGAGCGGCGAATACCGTCGGCAAGACTGGCTGCGTCTCCAGGTGGGACGAGCCATCCGGTCTGACCGTCAACGACGATTTCACGGGCGCCGCCATGATTGGTGGCGACGACAGGCAGTCCCATGGCGCCCGCCTCCGCCATAACGCGGCCGAACGCTTCCGGCTTGTCAGATGCCGAGACCACGACATCGCTTGCCGCAGATGCTGCCGGCATGTCGTCGGTGTGGCCGACAAAGCGCACCGGAAGCCCGTCTGCGAGTTCCAGCAGTTCCTGACGATAGGCCTCCCGCCCTGCTCCGGCAAACACCGCCACGACATTTCTATCGTGCAGACTGCGCATTGCCTCGATCATGAATGCATGGCCTTTCCAACGGGTAAGCCGTCCCGGCAACAGCGCGACATACGCGCCCGTCGGGATTCTCCAGGCAAAGCGCAACGCTGTCTTCTCGTCGGGAGTGATAATGGTTGGGTCGAATACGGCCGGATCGATGCCCCGATGCACCACCCTAAGACGCTCCAGCGGGCAATCGTAAACCTCCCGCACATGTGCAGCGATGAAATCGGAGATGGCGATGACCCGGTCACCCTGTGTCATGATCCGGTTGTAGGCGCGTTTGGCCGCGCTACGGGCGCTATAAGTGCCGTGAAAGGTGGTAACAAAAGGAACGCCCATACGCCGGGCCGCCGTTCTCGCGCTCCATGCCGGCGCGCGCGAACGGGCGTGAACAAGGTCCACCTTCTCGCGTGCGATCAGGGCTTCCAGTCGCGCCACGTTGCGCCAGAGCAAGAACGGGTTCTTGGTATCGACAGGAAGACGGATATGGTTGGTGCCGAGTTGCGCCGCCATCCGCCCGCCTGCTGAGGCGACCAAGGGCCGCACGCCGGCGTCGCCCAGGGCCGCGGCGATCTCAAGCGTGCCCCGTTCGACACCGCCTGCCTCCAGCGCCGGGAGCACCTGAAGTACAGTTTTCCCCTTGAGTGTAGGTTCGCGGGAGGATGAGCACATTGCCTGGGCACCGTAGGCGCATTGACCAGAGTACAGGATGGAGGTTCGCTGCGGGTTGTCAATTCCGGTTCCGCCCGGGGCAGTTGACCCGGTTTCGCGTGCGGCCGAACGATGAACGTGAATCGGGTCATCAAATCGAATGCGGAATTTTTCAATACCAAGACTTGGACAGGCAGCGCATGGCGCAGAAACGCCATTTCGGCGTGCGGAGACGATGCCGAGGTCACCATAGGTGGCAGTTCAGTGCAGGAGTATCCCGCCGAGAGGGGCTGCCCCAGAAGCGGAGCGTTGCCGGCGTAACCGGCACTCCCATGATGACGGAAAGGCGTTGAAGGCAGGGGTATTTTCCCCGGATGACTCGTCCCGAAGGCGAATCGTTGGGAATCGACAGGGAATCGCGCGGATTCGAACCCCCGGCAGTCCTGGGCGGTATCTGGCGGTGATCACGCTTCCGAATGCGAATAGAGGACGGTGCGCTCGCCCGGCGTGTGTCGAGGATCGGCGAATCGCTCCCGGCCGCGCTGGCGGCGCTGTGCCGTGCCCCGTTTTCGCGCGCGCCTTCCAATGCTCCGGTCGGACTCGGTGTTGGATTGACCGATCGCACGGAGGCGGAAGCGATGACAAAGGGCCTGTAGATCTGTGATCGGTACACGAACAGCGATCGGCTTGCCGGTCATCACTGAGTTGGCCTTGATCTTGAGGAGAGGACGGTGCTCTTCAAGAAACGAAACAGGGGGCGCCATCGACCGAAGGTCGTCAGAAATCGAAGGCCGCAGTGTGGCACCGAAGTCTACAGCGCGAAAATCGTCGCGCTTCGCGCCACGACTATGTGCAGAGCGTCGGAGGGCGACATCATGGATGATCACGCCGGAATTCCAGTCGTGACATGATGCGAGGATACGCAGAGAGTGCCGCCGAAGGTGCCCGGTATTGACGACGATCTCGAAGCAGCTTCGCGACCATGTGTCGGCGCATCCGGCGCACCTGCTGTAGTATGTCGAAAAATTTCGCGATCCGGGGCATCGTCGCCATCGTTTCAGGGAAGGACGCGAAGCGCCGTCTCGGGAGCCCTGTCGAGCACCCGCAACAGGGCGCGCGCCGCACCGGTCGGGCAGCGTTTCCCCTGCTCCCAATTGCGGATCGTCTCGGGCGACACGTCGATGCGCCGCGCGAGTTCCGTCTGGCTGAGGCCCATCCGCCGCCGGACCCGGCGCGTATAGCGCGCCATGTCCTGCAATGCCTCGGCCTCGTCTTCCCGCTCCTGTGCTGCAATCTCCGCCTCGGTGGTCGCATCCACCCTCGCGGTATCGATCCGCCCTTCAGGAAATGTGGATGGATCGTCGGGGTCGATCCTGATGCGCGTTGTGCTCATAGTCCGCGACCTCCTTCGGGCCGGCCTTGCGGGCCGAAATGATGCGGATGGCCGAACCCCGCACCGTGTAGACAACGACACAGGTCCGCCCGTCGATCATGCCGGTCAGCCGGTGGCGATCCTCGCCATAGTCCCGTCGCGTGTCCTGGGCCACGGTCCGCTATGGATCGAAGAATGCGCGGAAGGCATGGGCGAAGTCGAACCCGCGACGCTCGAAACAGGCGTTGTTCTTGGAATCGTCCCATTCGAACTCCACCTCCAAGGTATAGGCCAATGGCCCGTGACTATCAAGCGTCGTCGATTGCGGTATCGATCATGCGGGCTGATGGCGCCAAACGTCGATTTCGTCGGCCCGTGCCCGCATCTGCGTCGCGTCATGCCATGCCTGCATCCGCAGCAGCAGGTCCATGCTGAGGCCGAACGCCTCCTCGACCCGCACCGCCATTTCGGGCGACAGTGAGGCGTTGCCGTTCAGCAGGTTGGAGATCGTCGCACCGCGCGCACCGAGAATCCGCGACGCCCTCTTCTCCATGCCCGACCCCCATCTGATGGCCTTCACGGGCGGTGCCTCGCTCTCGAAGGTCTACGGCGTCATCGACCGGTTCTCGGAGGACGTGGATGTCACCCTGGACTACCGCCGCTTCGACGACGGTTTCGACCCGTTTGCCGACGGCGCCAGCCGTACCGCGACCAAGCGGTTCGGCGAACGCCTCAAGGACCGCGTTGCGGGCCATGTCCGTGACGTCGTCGCGCCCGCCCTTGATGATGCCGCCCGGCGCCTTGGTGCCGACGGCCGCTACGCCGTCCATGTCGGCGACGACGGCGAGACCGTCCGCTTCGCCTATCCGTCCGCGGTCGAGGCGCCGGACAGCTATGTCGCGAGCGAGGTCCTGCTGGAGTTCGGCGGCCGCAACGTCATCGATCCGAACGAGCGCCACGTGATCGTTCCCGACATGGCCGCCCTGTTCCCGGACCTCGACTATCCCGCCGCGACGGTGACGGTCCTCTCGCCGGCCCGCACCTTCTGGGAAAAGGCGACGCTCATCCACGTTGCATGCCACCGCCGGCAGCTTGCGAACAAGCCCGACCGGCTCTCCCGCCACTGGTTCGACCTCGCCTGCCTCGCCGCCCACCCTGTCGGCCGGACCGCACTGGCGGACCGCGAACTTCTGGCGGACGTTGTCCGGCACAAGAAGGTGTTCTTCCATGCCGGCAATGCCAACTACGACCACTGCCTCGACGGTCGGCTGCGCCTTGTCCCCGACGACGGCCAGCTCTCCGCCCTGCAATCGGACTACGACGCCATGCGCCGCGCCCAAGTCGTTGGCGACGGCGCGCCGGAGTTCGGGGCGCTCATTGAAGACATCCGGCTCCTGGAGACCGAGGTGAATCTCGCTTCCGCGTCGACTTCGCGACCGTGAACGCCATTCCCGAGGCTACCGGCGCGTCAGCCTCCAACCGCCGGAATACAGTTCAACTCAGCCGCCACGCTGTCCGACGAAACGCCTGCTGCGGCTTCCGACCGCGTTCGGCCCTGACATCGACATCCGCCAGCCGTGCTCCGCTGGCGGTGGGAAACCGCGGACTGCTGCTTCCGAGACGGTCTGAGTTCGCCTGCGCGCGGCCCGCGCTGCTGCCTACGTCCCACACGTCTTCCAGAAGAAGGCGAAGCGAGGCATCGCGACGCCGAAGCAGGAGCTCGACTTGGTGCGCGGCTATGCTGAAGGTCTAGCCCGCAAAAATCACCACGGGGGTGGTGAGCTCTGAATTTGTCTGCTGGAGCGCTGTTGCGGGGATCTTTGGGGTTCCGGGGGTCATTTTTTGCCCTGCGTTGCGTCCATGGCGGTC
>JAJEBT010000123.1 GCA_022822405.1 Alphaproteobacteria bacterium | reverse complement strand
ATCTCGGGGCGCAAGAGCGACGTGCTGGACTGCCAGTGGATCCGCCAGCTTCTGTCGTACAGGCTCCTGCGCGAGGCCATTCAGCCCGGCGAAGCCGTGTGTCCGTTGCGTTCCTACGTGCGCCAGGCGAGGCAGTTGGCCGAGGACCCGGCGCGCGTTGTCCTCCAGATGCAAATGGCTCTGACCGAGATGAACGTGCGACTTGACTCGGTGATCAGCGACATCACCGGAGCGATGGGCCAGAGGTTCCTGCGCGCGATCGTCGACGGTGTCGATGGCGGAAGATAACCGCGGGATTCCGGTGATTTGCCGCGCTTTGGCAGGGTAGTTTTCCTCCCCATTGTTGGACTCCCATTGTCCCCATTGTCCCCATTGTCCCCATTGTCCCCGTTGCCATCCGTCGCGTTGGACGGCCGTTGCCGGCGGGCGGGTCGGGGCAGCGCCGCCGGGCTCCGTTTTGCAAACGGTCAGCCGTGCCGTGTCCCTGATCCGGATCACATGCTAGTCTGCGTGCGAAAGACAGAGCGATGCGGTGCCGGTTCTAATTGGCAAATGAACTCCGGCACCGCACCCGAACGAGTTGGCCGCTGGGACCGAACTTCCGGCAGTATCAAGCAATTTTCCGTCCGGGTCCATCCCGCTCTTGAGAGGACGGGTGTGCGGGACGGGACGTTTGTTCAATTGCGGCCGGTGTCGTCGGCAGGTTGTGATCTGCGCCTCCTGCGACCGGGGGCACCAGTACTGCTCCAGGGCCTGCAGCGAGCAATCCCGCAGCGAGAACCGCCGCGAGGCGCGCCGGCGATATGCGCAAAGCGCGAGGGGCCGGGCGACGGGCCGTGAGCGCCAGCGGCGCCACCGGATGCGCCAAGCGGACCGGGCGCGTGCGGCGGCCGGGGCCGCCGGGGCGGTCGATGCCGTGCCGCTCGGCGACGTCCCTGCGGCGCATGAAGACGCCGGTGCCGAAAAAACCGCAGCGGACCATACTTCCATGTCGTCCGGCCGTCCCCCATTTGCAGTGTTTCCGGCGCGGTCGCGGTGCGAATCGCCGCCGCGATGCGTCGGATGCGGCCGGGTCTGCTCCCATGTGGTGCTGCAGGATCCCTGACGGCGGCAGTCGGATGATGAAAGAGGAGGTGATCGCATGGCGATCGACGAGGACGTGCGCGCCGAGATTGTGCGGCTGTCCCGGGCCGAAGGCTGGCCGGTCGGGACCATAGCCAGGCATCTTGGGGTGCATCACAGCACGGTGACGCGGTCCCTGCGGGCGGCCGGACAGGAGCGCCGGCCCCGGCCGAGGCTCATCGACCCCTTCATCCCCTTCATCAGGGAGCAGCTCGGAGAGGCGCCGGATCTGCCGGCCAGCACGCTCTGGCGGCAGGTCGAGGCCCGGGGCTATCGCGGCGGGGAGGACCACTTCCGCCACAGCCTGCGCGACCTCGGGCTCAGGCCCGTCAAGAGGCCGGAGCCGTCGATGCGGCTCAGCTTTCTTGCAGCCGAGCAGGCCCAGGTCGACTGGGCCGAGTTCGGGCGCGTCCGGATCGGCCGGGCCGAGCACAGGCTGATGGGGCTCTTCGTGACCCTCAGCTACTCGCGCCAGACCTTTCCGGGCCTGTTCTACAACGCCCGGATGGGCAGCTTCCTGCAGGGCCATGTCGAGGCGTTCGCCGCATTCGGCGGCGTGCCGCGCAAGATCATCTATGACAATCTCAAGAGTGCCGTTGTCACGCGCCGCGGCCGGGCCGTCACCTTCCATCCGACGCTGCTCCAGCTGGCGGGCCACTATGCCTTCGCTCCCGTCGCCGCCTGGCCCAGGCGTCCGGAGGAGAAGGGACGGGTGGAGCGCCGGATCGGATATGCGCGCACCGGCTTCTTCGCCGGGCGCGACATCGCGGTGCCGCTCGACGAGCTCAATGCCGCCGCCCGGCAGTGGTGCTTCGGCGCCGCCGCCGAGCGCCCCTGGCCGGACAACGACAGCCTGCTGGTCAGGGATGCCTTTGCAAGCGAAAGGGAGAAGCTCATCGGCCTGCCGTGCGATCCCTTCCCGTGCGAGGAGATGCTCGGGGTGCGGATCGACAAGACCTGCCACGCCCGCTTCGAGACGAACGACTACAGCGTCCCGCCCGACTTCGCCGGGGCAAGGCTGACCCTTGCCGCCTCGCGCAGCACGGTCCGCATCCTCGATGGAACCGGCGAGGTCGCACGCCACCGGCGCTGCTACGACAGGCAGCGGCTGGTCAGGGATCCCGAGCACGTCAGGGCGCTTGCCGCCCGCAAGCGGCGCAGCGGGTCGATGGGCGTCCGCGACCGGCTGCTGCGCGCCGTGCCGAGGACGGAGGAGATGCTCGCGCTCGCCGGATGCCGCAACTGGAACGTGGCGACATGCGCCCGGACGCCGGCCGACCTGCTCGACACGCACGGCGCCGACGAGCTCGACCGGGCGATCGCCGCCGCGCTGGAGAGAGGATCGTGCCACCCGAACACGGTGCGCTGCATCATCGAGGATCGCCGGCGCACCAGGGGCCTGCCGAATGTCGACATCGCCGACGGCAGCCGCACCACAACGCCAAGGGGAACCGATCTCGGTGCCTATGACAGCCCCGAAGCCACAGGAAGGGACAGGAGATGAGCGAACTCAGGGAGCGCGCCCGGGCGCTCGGCCTCCACGGGCTGGTCGGGCGCTGGGAGGACGTCGCCAATGCCGACTGGCTCGAGGAATTGATCGCCGACGAGGAGCAGGCGCGCAGCGCCCGCAGCTTCGAACGCCGCCGCGCCGGGGCGCGGCTGCCGGCCTTCAAGCCGATGGCGGACTTCGACTGGACCTGGCCGCGGGACATCAGCCGCGCCGGCGTCGATGCCCTGATGCGCCTCGCCTTCATCGAACGCGCCGACAATGCCGTGCTCGTCGGCGGACAGGGCACCGGAAAGACCATGATCGCCGCCAATGTCGCGCACCAGGCGCTCCTGCACGGCCACACCGTCCGCTTCGAAAAGGCGCCGGAGCTGCTCGAGACCCTCGCCGAGACACCCTCCAGGAGCGAGCTGCGCCGCAGACTGACCATGCTGGCGCGGCCCCGCCTGCTCGTCCTCGACGAGATCGGCCATGTGACGCTCGAAGGCCGGCATGCCGACATCCTCTTCGCCATCGTCTCCCGGCGCTATCAGCGCCGCTCGACACTGATCACCACCTCGCTCGGATTCGCCCAGTGGGACCGCATCTTCCCCGGCGCATCGGGCATCGCCGGCACCGTCGACCGCCTGATCCACAACGCCGCGCTCATCACCATCGACAGCGACTCCTGGCGCCTCAGGCGTGAAACCGACTAGCAACACATCCCGCGTCGACTTCGATGCCGCAGAGCGCATGCCGTTCGAGGCCATCGCCGCAGACCGGGGTTGCGTCCGCGACGAAAGGGCATCGACACGCGCCAGCCCGGTTCTGCGCGCCCCGGGCCGGCCGAAGCTGGTCACAAGGCTCTGCGACAACGGACACTGGGTCTACTTCAACACCATTGATCCCGACGACAACGGCACCGCAATCGACTTCATGCTCAAGCGCGGGCTCTCCTTCGCCGACATCCGCGCCAGGTTCGGAAAGCCCGCAGCAGCTGCGCGCGACTTTCGAAGCCTCTGGCGCGAGGCGACGCCGGAGCCGGCACCGGAATGGCTCATCGGACGCGGCATCCGGCAACGAACGCTCGACATCTACCGCCCGCTGATCCGCTGCGACCGCAACGGCCGCGTCCTGTTCGCCCACCGCAATCAATGCCGCGCCATCACCGGCTTCGAAATCGGCCCGCCCGACGGCGCGAGACGATTTGCCACCGGCGGAACCCGCAGCCTGTTCGCCCTGTGCGCCGGAACCGCCGGGGACCTCGAGGCCATCGTCCTCGCCGAAGGCGCCGTCAACGCCCTCAGCCTGGCCCAGATCGGGCAATGCCCAACCCGTCATGCCTTCCTGTCCACCGCCGGCTCGCCCTCGGCAAGGCAGTGCAGCCAGATCGGCCTTGCAGCCCGCATCCTCCCCAACCTCAAAACCGTCATCCTCGCGCAGGACAACGACGACGCCGGAGAGCGACAGGCCGAAACCTTGCGGCAAAGGGTGCAGCTCCCGCCGCACGTCACCTTCCAAAGACGCCGACCCCCCGAAAACGCCGACTGGAACGACCTCATCAACGCCGAAACGGCCGCCTGACCAACAGCTGAAACCAGGCCCGGCGCAGGCCTCGCACCCCGATCCCCATGCAAAACAAAACCATCCGGCGCACCGCCGCAATGGGAAAGGAAGCCCCAAAGCTCCTCGACAGCCTGCAATCGCACACCAAAAACGCAGCCGACCGCCGGAATTACGCGATTTCAAATTGCCATCGACAGCTAGCCTCGATTCCCAACGGCCACAATTGATGTGAATTCCGGAATCTTGCGGCCTCCGCTCACAGGAAGCTGATCCGCAGCCTGCGGTTGTCGAGCCACGGCACGGCGATGTCGGTTTCGTCGTATGAGGCGTTGAGGAGCAACGGGTTGTTCGCCCGGCGGCCGATCCGGACGTCGATGTCGTCCTTTCCGATCGTGATGTCCGCCGGCGCCTTGACGAAGTTTCGGAACAGGGTGCGGGACTTCGCGTTCTGCTTGCCGTTTCCGACGCGCACGGCCAGCAGCCGGTACAGGCCGCTGGCCATGAGGGTGAGCTGGAGGTCGAGATCGATCTTCATCGGGACGGCGGCGGAGAGCGCGTCCATGCAGAAGAAGTCGATGGCGTCGGCGATGGCGTTCTCGATCACCATCCGCCGGGCGTAGCGGTCGACGAGCTGGCTGGCGGAGGTCTTCATCTGGTTGGTGAGCAGCAGGGTCGGCCGCTCATGGCCCAGGCCGCGCACGGCGAGCTGGCGGATGTCGTCCGGATAGCCGGAGATCCGGACGCGCCGGTCGAGGATCCGGGGCGTGCGGTAGACACGCCCGACATTGGTCAGGCGCACCTGTTTCCAGTCGCTCTCGGGGGCTGCGGCAATGGCGTCGAGCAGCGATCCGGAGCGCCTGCGAAGGGTCAGGAAGTCGATGCCTTTCTCGTTGATCCGCCAGAGGTTGGCATGCGTCGTCAGCCGGGAATCGAACACCAGCTCCCTGGGCGGCCCGCCGTTGCGCTCCTCCCAGAACCCGATGAACCGGAGGACCTCGTCGTTCTGGTCGGCCTTGCGGACCCGGGCGTTGGCGTAGACGAGCAGGCGGGCGTCGGCGTCGCGGGCGAGGAAGGCGAGGACGCCCTTCTGCCTGCGGCTCCGCTTGGAGACGCAGTGCCTCTCGACGGGCGCCTCCGGGTCCTTCCCGTGCCAGGGTATGGTGTGGAAGTCGAGGTCGAAGGAGCCGTCCCCGCCGAGCAATGGCCTTCGGTTAAGGATTCGGTCCATTCGGATAAGAAAAGCCCCGGATCCGGCCTTGCGGCCGGACCTCGGGGCCCGTTCGGGGCGCCGGGTCAGGCGCCGGATCTAGAAGACTGCCATTTCGACCTCGGCTTCATCGACCGGCGGGGATATGACCGGCCGGGCCGCTCCCGCCGCAGCGTCGGCGAGATGCCGGCGACGATGCGGGTCAGGCCCTCGACCAGGAAGCTGCGCTGCATCATCAGCATGGTCTCGACCTGGCGCCCGACCTGCCACAGGGCGTTGCGGAAG
>JAJEBT010000083.1 GCA_022822405.1 Alphaproteobacteria bacterium | reverse complement strand
GGGCCCTCCGGCTGCGGCAAGACGACGACCATGCGGATGATCGCGGGGCTCGAGGAGCCCACCGCCGGCGAGGTGTGGATCGGCGAGCGGCTCGTCAACGACGAGTTGCCGAAGGACCGCGACGTCGCCATGGCCTTCCAGAACTACGGGCTCTATCCGCACATGTCGGTGCGCGAGAACATCGCCTACCCGCTCAAGGTGCGCAGGATCCCGAAGAGCGAATGGGACGAACGCATCAATCTCGCAGCGTCGCGCGTCCAGCTCGGCGAACTTCTGGACCGCAAGCCCCGACAGCTGTCCGGCGGACAGCGCCAGCGCGTGGCACTTGCCCGGGCCATCGTGCGGGAGCCAAAAGTCTTCCTGATGGACGAGCCGCTTTCGAACCTCGACGCGAAGCTCCGGGTGTCGACCCGCGCCGAACTCAAGCATCTGCAGCACGAACTGGCGACGACCACGATCTACGTCACCCACGACCAGATCGAGGCCATGACCCTCGCCGACCGCGTGGCGGTGATGAACCTCGGCATCATCCAGCAGCTCGCCACCCCGGAGGAGATCTACGACAATCCCGCCAACCTGTTCGTCGCAGGGTTCATAGGCTCGCCGCCGATGAACCTGATCAGGGGAGCGACCGATGCTGGCAACTTCGTCGCCGAGGGTGTCCGCGTACCGGACGTCGGCGGCGGCACCCGGAGCGGCGTGGTGCTCGGGGTCCGGCCCGAGGATCTTGCCGTCGTCGAGGCGGGAGCGGGCGACTTCGACGCCCCCGTCTACACCATGGAACTGACCGGTGAAGCGGTCCTCGTCACCGTGACCGTCGGCAGGCAACTGGTCTCGGCGCGGGGACCCAGGCACTTGCGCAAGGACATCGGGGAAACCGTCGGTGTGCGCGTAGACATCTCGCATGCGCATCTCTTCGACGCCGATACGCAGCAGCGGCTGGCGCGCAACTAGGCCGCATCCTGCGGCGACGGAACTCGGCGCGGCATTCGGCCCGTTCATCGACGAAGGAGAACAAGCGTGTTCAATACCGATCATATTCAGACCACCCATGTCGGGAGCCTGCCGCGGCCGGCCGAAGTCGCCGATCTCCTGTTCGCCCGCGAGAAGGGGGAAACGGTGGCGGACGCGGACTTCGCCGCTACGGTCGACGCCGCCGTGCAGGACGTGGTGGTGCGACAGCACAATATCGGGATAGACGTTCCGTCCGACGGCGAGTTCAGCAAGATCTCCTACGCCACCTACATCAAGGACCGGTTGAGCGGTTTCGAGGGTGACAGCCCGCGTCGCCCGCCCGCGGATCTGGCCGACTACCCGTCCTACATGGCGCGGCTGGCCCAGAGCGGCGGCACGCCGACCTACAGCCGCCCCTGTTGCGTGGGTCCGATCGCCGTCAAGAATCTGCAGCCGCTCGAAGACGATGTGACGCGGTTCCGCAGCGCGCTCGGAGCGGCCGGCTACGCGCACGGCTTCATGAACGCCGCGTCGCCGGGCGTCATCGCCCAGTTCCAGCCGTCAAGCTATCACGCGAACCACGAGGCGTATGTTGCGGACCTTGCCGACGCGATGAAAGCCGAATACGAGGCGATCGCGACCGCCGGACTCGTCCTGCAGATCGATTCGCCGGATCTGGCGCTCGGCCGCCATGTCCTGTTTTCGGACCGCCCGGAGGAAGATTTCCTCAAGGTTGCCGCACTTCACATCGAGCTCCTGAATGCGGCGCTCGCGGATGTGCCCCGCGAACGGATTCGCCTGCATATCTGCTGGGGCAACTACGAGGGGCCGCACACCCATGACCTGCCGATGGAGAAAATCCTGCCGCTCCTCCTCACGGCAAAGGCCCAGGCGCTGCTGTTCGAAACGTCCAATCCGCGTCACGCCCATGAATGGCGGGCCTGGCGGGACGCCCGCTTGCCCGATGACCTGATTCTGATCCCGGGCGTGATCGACAGCACGACGAACTATGTCGAGCATCCGCGCCTCGTCGCCGACCGCATCCGTGTGTTCACGGACATTGTCGGGCGCGAGCGCGTGATTGCCGGGACTGACTGCGGTTTTGCGACCTTCGCCGGCTTCGGAGCCGTCGACGCCGAAATCGCGTTCGCCAAGCTCGAGGCGCTGAGCGCCGGCGCCGAGATCGCGACCGGCGAGCTCTGGAACTGAACTCCCGCGACGGATGGGCGCCCGGCGGATGACAGCAGGCGCCGCGTCGGTACGTCTTTCGCCCTTCGCATCACTGCCTCACCTCCGGGAATCCGTCCCGGTGCCGCCGGGTATTTCGGACCTCTGATTTGCGCAGCATTTCCCTATTTTATTTATGAGATAGGTCATACAACCATCGGAAATATAGCACCTATTCTGGTCAAAATGAGGCTTGTACCGGCATTCCTTTCCCGCTTGTCAAGGGTGTTTCGACTGCGTATCCTCGTCGGAGTAACGTGTCCGGGCAGCAATCGACCGCGACGTCCACGAACAGAGAACCAAGTTCGGGCACCCGCTGCCAAAGCAGGCGACAAAGACGGTCTGCCCGATGCGACCGAAAAGGATGCAGATGAACGACCCTACCCATCCTGCCCTCAAGGCGCTCGTCGATGATCTCCGCACGCTCTGGGGCGAAGGGCTGGATGAAGAAGACCACTGGCTCCGCGTGAAGGACCGGTTGGGCGTATTCGTCGATCAGGGCAAACTGCGTCTCGCCAGCCGCAACTGGCCGGGCGGCCGGGGCGAAGAGCTCCTTTTCCATCACGACCCCGACTACGGCTTCTTTGTCGGAGGACTCGTCAGGCCAGGCCCGCACGAAGCGCTGCCGCACGATCACGCGCATACTTGGACCGCCTATGGGGTTCTTGACGGGACCGAGATCACGACCCTGTATCGCCGCACAGACGGCGGCGAGGAGCCGGGACGGGCAACGATCGAGATTTCGAGCCGTTACCAAGCACCAACGGGGCACGTGGACCTGGTAAGGCCTTGGCAGATTCACGCGGAATCGAACAACGGAGAACGGTCGGTCGCGATAACCGTACGAACGGAAAAGCCCGGCGGTTACGGGCAGAACATGTTCTTTCCCGACGGTACGACTAACATGAACCACAGGGGCCTGAAGCTAATTCCGTTCACGGTGGACCCCTGATACCCCCGCGCATTCAGGACGCCAGGAACAGCTTGCCGGAAGGCCGCTACCGGCGGCCCGGACGACGGGACGGGCTCGGCAGTACCAAAGGCGCGGCTTCGCACGGCGGGCGCCGGCAATGCAAGCCGCGAAGCCGCGCGACCATCGTTCCCCGCCGCCGGGGAACCGCTTCAAGGCGCACCTGAACGATGACCAAGCAAAATCTGGAGTTTCCCGGCCGCACGGCGGACCGGCCGATCCGTAGCCGACCAAGGAGCGCGTTAACATGACCAATCAGCCGTCCATCCAGCACCATATCCGCTACGAGGCCGACGAGAAGCCGCCTCCCGCTCTCAGTTTCGGGCTTGGTCTTCAACTTGCCATCCTCTGCATAGCAGGAATCGTGCTGACGCCGGCGATCGTGGTCCGTGCCGCCGGCGGAGACGAGGCCTACCTGTCCTGGGCAGTGTTTGCGGCGGTCGCGATCAGCGGCGCCACCACGATTGTGCAGGCAGTGCGCGTCGGGCGCATCGGCGCTGGGTACGTGCTGCTCATGGGAACTTCTGGCGCCTTCATAGCCGTCTGTGTGACAGCGCTCGCCAAGGGCGGTCCCGCGATGCTGGCGACCCTTGTCGTCATCTCGTCGCTGTTCCAGTTCGCGCTTGCGGGACGCCTTTCGCTCTTCCGGCGCATCCTGACCCCGACCGTCGCCGGTACCGTACTCATGCTGATACCAGTCACGGTAATGCCGATCATCTTCAAGATGCTGAGCCAGTCCCCGGAAGGTGTGGCCGCAACGGGCGCCCCGGCGAGCGCGCTTGTCACGGTGCTCGTCATCCTCGGAATAGCGCTGAGAGCGAGGGGCAGCCTGCGCCTCTGGGCGCCAGTCATCGGCGTTGTCACGGGTTCCGTCGTCGCGGGCTTCTTCGGGCTGTACGATGTCGACCGCATAGCCCGAGCCTCCTGGATCGGCCTTCCGCACGGGGATTGGCCCGGCTTCGACCTGAGCTTCGGACCGGTGTTCTGGGCCCTCCTGCCCGCCTTCGTGTTCGTCACCCTCATCGGCGCAATCGAGACCATAGGCGATTCGGTCGCCATACAGCGGGTGTCCTGGCGCCGCCCACGCGCCGTGGACTACCGGTCGGTGCAGGGGGCCGTCGCCGCCGATGGCACTGGCAATCTCTTGTCCGGTCTGGCCGGAACGGTGCCGAACACGACGTATTCGACCAGCATTTCGGTAACTGAACTGACGGGCGTGGCAGCGCGCAGCATCGGGGTCATCATCGGCGTGATTTTCGTCGTGCTGGCATTTCTGCCCAAGGTGCTCGCGCTGGTCCTGGCTGTTCCGGACCCGGTCGTGGCGGCCTATGCCACCGTGTTGCTGGCCATGCTCTTCATGGTCGGGCTGAAAATCGTCGTCCAGGATGGCGCCGACCACCGCAACAGCCTGATCGCGGGAGTCTCCTTCTGGATCGGCGTCGGTTTCCAGAGCGGGGTGATCTTTCCCGAATATTTCTCCGGACTTATCGGAGGCCTGCTGCAGAACGGCATGACGGCTGGCGGTCTCGTGGCCATCTTCCTCACGCTCGCCGTGGAGTTGACCGAAACCCGCCCGCGCCGGATCCGGACGAAATTCGATCTCTCCGCCCTGCCGGAAATCCGGATGTTCCTGAACGATTTTTCTGCCCGCCACGGCTGGGATCCCGAAATGACGGGCCGCATCGATGCAGCCGGTGAGGAAACGTTGCTGACACTCCTCGGAGAGGAGGACGCCCGCCCCGAACAGGATGCCCGGTATTTTCAGATCATCGCGCGAAAGGAAGATAGCGGCGCGATTCTCGAGTTCATCGCCTCGACCAGCGAAGAGAATCTTCAGGACCGGATCGCCCTACTCGGCGAGCCGACGGCAGGTGCGCCGGTGGAGCGCGAAGTCTCTCTTCGCCTGCTGAGGCATCTTGCATCCACGGTCAACCACCAGCAGTATCACGGCCTCGACATCGTGACGGTACACATCGATGCGCCGGGCTCCCGTTGATGGAAGGTCCAGGCCACCGACAGTGACGATCCGTCCTACCATTGCCGATAGACGCCTGCGTCATCGAAGACCCGGTCCACCGATACCAAGGTACAATTCTCCAGACTCGCCTGAGCCGCCAAGATACGATCCCATGGATCCCGATGTTCCCAGTCGAGACAGGCGGCATATTCGGCGTGTTCATGCGTGACCGCCAGATCCTCGACCGCATTGCGCCGCAATGCCGCCCGCATTTCCTGTGGCGGCAAATGGAGACGCCCGCGCCTGACCTTCAACTCGATCTCGTAGATTGACACTGCACTGACCAGCAGGCCGTTTCCACGATCAAGGATCAGCCTTCTGGCGTTCGCTGAAAGCCTGGAACTTCCCGTTACCCACCAATAGACGGCATGGCTGTCGAGAAGCAGCCTCACGAGGATGGCTGGCGCCCACGCCAGATACCCAGATCGTCATTATGATCACCCGCGTCAATCGCTGCCTCTTCCGAATCCTCATGGTCAAAGATGTCGTCCGGAAGGCAGAGATGTTTGAGCGGCGCCTCCTCCCGCTTCCCGGACTCGCCTGGAGGGACGATCCGCGCCTGCGGCTCGTTTCCCTTCAGTATGAGTATCTCCTCGCCCGCCTTGGCCCGCGCCAAAAGGCTGGAGAAGCATGCGCGGGCTTCGGCAATCTTGAAGGTGGTCGGCGGCATGTCCCGATCCTTTCTTCAACACCAGCTTCAACTGTTCCGGAAATGGAACCTACGATACCCGGACAATATGTACAACCTATATGATCATGTTGGTGGACCGCTTGATCGGGGCCACCTTCCCGGAAGGGAAAAAATCAGATGGACAGCAGGAATTCGACCGGCCGGGGGGAGGTCGAAGTGCGATATCATCTGCTGTCCGGTCCGAACGCCGAACAGCATCGGCGATCCGGCAGCAACACCAGCCTTCCGCATCCGAAACAGACAGCCCTCGCACAACCGCACCGATCAGGAAGCCGGGCACCCGATTCCGCTTGACAGATGATTCGGTTAACCGGGCTCCGCAGCCATGGCTGTCAGAGCGCGATTTCGGGGACAGCTCCGCCAGACGCCATCGCCAGCAGGTCGGCGACAAGGCGATCCGCATCGTCGAAACCGGCGAAGGCCAGCAGCATTCCTGCCTTGACGATCATCTCATCGCGGGAGAGCGCCGCCTCGGGGTCGCCCTTGCAGGCGGTACGCGCGGCCGTGACCGCACCACCCCCGGCGAGATGAACCGTGACCTCTCCGCCCCAATCCCGCGGGTAAGCCTCGCTGTATGTGTCCCCTGACCGGACCCGGGTTTCCGCACACAATTCGGCCGCACGTGCCCGCGCCTCCGGGCCGAAGGACGCGAACTCGCACTTCCCGTCGAGCAGCGAGATCGCGACGCAATGCTGCAGCGAGAACTTGGCCTCGTACTCGCTCTCCGGAGACGGCCGGTCGCAGACATCGATGGCCGCCTGGTAGGTCGAGACCTCGATCCGCTCCACCGCCGACATTTCGACCCTGCCGGCCAGCTCGAGCGCCGCGTCGACGACCGGATGTGTGTGCCGGCATGACGGCCACGGCTTGATAGAGGTCAAGTGCACCTGCCACGGTCCGTCCGCATCGCGCAGCACCGCGCCGGGATCCGGATCCGGACAGGCGCCAGCATAGAGGCCCCGGGGTCCTTCGAGAATCGCCGGCGGCCCAGTGAATCCGAGTGCCGCCAGTTCGGCGGACACCACGCCGGCTTCTGCCGCACGGCCGGCATGTAGGTGCTTGCTCATCGCACCAGTGTCGAGGAACTCCCACAGCCCAGCGGATTGCGTGCCCGCATTGCCGAGCGCATGCACCGCTTCGCCGTCCGACAGCCCGAGCATCTGCGCGGCCGTCATGGTCCCGCCGAACGTTCCGCAGGTCCCGGTGTTGTGCCAGGTCCTGTAATGCCCGCCGCCAACCGACATGCCGACTCGGGCGCAGGCCTCGTAGCCGACGAGCACCGCCTCAAGAAAGGCGCGCCCGCCAGCGCCGGCCTCGGATGCCAGCGCGAGCGCTGCCGGAACGGTCACGCACGCCGGGTGCACGACGGACGCCTTGTGCAGGTCGTCGACCTCAAGAATGTGCATCAGACCGCCCATCACGAGGGCGCGTCGTCCGGCGTCTTCCGGATGGCGTTCGAGAAAGGCGAGGAGCTTGCGCCCTGGTTCGGTCCGGCGCCCCGCCAGCATGTTGGCCACGCCGTCGAGAACAAGCAGCGCCGTCGCATCGAGATCCGCCTGCCCGACGGGCCGGTTGCGGATCAGCGCGACGAGCCCTTCGGTGAGCGTGCCTCGAGGCTCTGCCAGATCCTGCAACCTGACGTTAGTGCTCATGGTCGCAACTCCGTTCGTTGGCGAACCGCCAGCCTGCGAAAAGACGCGTCGCTCCTCCGGGTGCGGCTATTCCGCCGCCATCTGGTAGTTCGGAAAGCGGTCGCTGACGTCCATGCCGTAGAGCCGCCGCGAATTCTCGCCGAGGATGTTCCGCTTCTGCTGCTCGGAGAGGAACGGCAGGTCGTAGATCACGCTCGGCAGGTCCATGTCCCAGTGCGGATAGTCCGAGCACCAGCAGAGCTGGGTCTCGGCGTTGATCATCTTGAAGGTCATCTCGAGGACTTCGAGATCGTGCGGCATCTCCATCGGCTGCGAGGAGTAGTACATCTCGCGCATGTATTCGCTCGGCAGCCGCTTGAGGAGCGGCGCCTCGGAAGAACGCATGCGGTAGTCGTTGTCGAGCCGCTGCATCAGCCACGGAACCCAGGCCAGTCCCGATTCGATCCACATCACGTCGAGATTCGGGAAGCGCTCGGGCAGGCCGTTGACGATCCAGTTCGAGAGATGCACCGCGTTGAAGACGGTGAAGCCGAGCGCGTGGGTCACCAGGAACCGGTTGGTGTTGCCGAGCAACTGGTCATTCCAGCTGTAGGATCCGTGGAACGCCAGCGGTTTGCCCATCTCCTCGATCAGCGAATAGGTCTTCATGTAGCTGTTGTCATAGACCGGCTTGTAGCGCGTCGACACCACCATGAAGCCGCACACGCCCTCCGCGTCACCGAAATCCTGGACCATCTTGTAGGTGGCGTCCGGATCGTTGAACGGGAGATAGAGCATCGTCTTGAGGCGCTTTTCCTCGACCAGGATCTTCTCCGTCAGCCACCGGTTGTAGGCCCGGGCCATGCCGACCTCGTATTCCGGCACGGGATGCAGGCCGAGAAGCAGCATCGGGGTCGGAAACAGCATGGCGTAGTCGACGCCCATCGCGTCCATCCACCGGAGCGACAGATGGATATCGCGATGTGTATCGTCTTCCGGCGTCTTTTCCATCTTGCGCAGCGGATAGCGGGTCACGCGCCCGGCGACATCCTGGGCACCCGGGCTGCCCATCATGAACGGGCTGTTCGCGCCCGTGCCGGCGCTGGTATAGACCTGCCCGGTGCGGCGGAGAACGGGATCCTCAATGAACTCAACGATGTCCTTGATCGATTCGTTCTCATAGTGATGGCAGTCGCAGTCGATGATCAGGACGTCCTCTAACTTGCGCTGATCGCGCTGGCGCGCCGCGTTGATGAGAAGCTTCGAGGTGTCGAACTCCTCGACAGCCATCTTGTGAAGGTGATCCGTGGGAATTTCCATTTTCCTGCTCCCCGGCGCCGCGCGGACGCCCGTCAACTGGTCGACCAGGCCTGCCACATGCCCAGTTCGAACAGTTCGATGTTCACCGACTTCAGCATCGCGGTCGTCATGATCATCACCGACGTGACCGGCATCGCGCGGCCGCCGACGAGCGGATCCCAACGTTCGCCCTGCTGGTAGTGCACTGTATAGAGGCGCGTCAGTATCGTCAGCCCCTCCGCGATCATTTCCGGCGACGGGCTCTCGCCCTCGCCGAGCGCCGCGATCCTCCCGGCCAGCGCCTTGAGTTTCGCGGTCTCCGCATCGACATCGGCGAGCGGACTGCCGATCTCCGAGGCGATGCGTTCGGTCGCCTTGCCGTGGAACGGCGACGTGTCTTCAGGCGACGACATATATCCCGTCGTCCCTTTCCACGACATCGTGCTTGCGCAACCGGAACTTGCGGTCAGCGACCATGTCGCCCGTCCTGAGATCGAACTCCCAACCGTGCCACGGGCAGACGATGTGCATTTCGTCGTGATTGAACCTCATGCCCTGATAGGTCTTGTCCTCGGCGATGACCTCCTCGACCTTGGCCATCAGCAGTCCCTCGCAGGCGGGGCCGCCCTGATGCGGACAGACGTTGCGGTAGGCGTGGAGCTCTCCGTTGACCCGGTAGACGCCGATCTCGTAATTGCCGTTGGGCACGATCTTGCGCTCGCCGTCCGGCAGGTCCGCCTGTTTCGCTACGAAGAGTTCTTTTTTCGCCATGTCCTGTTGCCCTTTCTGTCAGTCAGTTCGTGGCGACCACGCCGAGGCCGCCGGAAGCCGAGACCCTTGCCTTGCTGCCCTTGGTAACCGTCGGCGCCATGTGCCGGTTAACGCGATCCTGGAGCCGCGTCATTCCCACGTTGGCGACCGCGGCGAGGAAGAAGATGATGAGGATGATCGCGTACATGGGGGCGATCCGGAACTGCTCATAATAGACGCCTAGACGGTAACCGAGGCCGCCGTCGGCGAACTTGAGCTCGGCCACGAGTACGCCGATCACGGTGATCGCCACGCCAAGGCGCAGGCCGGTGATCACCGGGTTGAGCATCGCCGGGATGTAGATCTTGGTGATCATCTGGAAGGTTCCGAGATTGAAACTCCTTCCAACCCGGATCAGTACCGGGCTGATCAGGATCATGCCGAGCGTCGTGGTAAAGACCACCGGGAAGAAGGCCGACAGGGAACCCTTCGCCATCTTCGATTCGATGCCGGTTCCGAACATCAGAAACAGGATCGGCAGGAATATGATCTTCGGCGTCGACCCGATTGCGTTGAGATAGGGCTCAAGCGCACCCCGAAGCAGGGAGCTCGATCCCATCCAGATGCCGAGAAACAGCGCGATGATCGATCCGACGATGAAACCGACGATATGCTCGGCAAACGTGATGCCGAGATCACGGTAGAAACTCGCCGATATGATCTCCCCTCCGACCGCGATCAGAATCGTCCAGATATGGGGTATCACGTCCTCGTAGAAGATCCCCACAGTGCCCAGGGTCGCGAAGATCTCCCATGCGGCGAACAGTCCGATGACCGTCACCACCCGAATGCGCTCCACGGAGGCTTCGCCGCCGCCCGCAAGTCTGCTCATCAAACCGGTCTGAGCCATTTCTCGATCCTTCCGAATCCCCAGTAGAAGAATACGCTGACCAGAATCACGCTCAGTATGCTCGCATAGGTGCCCGGCGTGTCAAATCGGAAATACATTTCCGAAACGATGCGGCCGAGGCCACCGAAATCGACCAGGTACTCGATCGCCACGATATTGACCAGCGTGTACATCACGCCGATGCGGATGCCGGTGAAGATGGTAGGAACCGCGCTCGGAAGCTGGATCTTCCAGAACATCTCTCGGTCCGAGATGTTGAAGCTGCGCCCGACATTCACCAGCGTCCGCGACACCCCGAGAAGCCCCTGGCGGGTTTGAATGATGATGGGAATCGAACCCGGGATGAACCCCATCGCTATCAGGGTCAGATGGGTGCGTCCGAAAATGACCAGGAACAGCGGGTAGAGCAGGATCGTAGGCGCGGCGAAGGCAGCCGCGAGCCAGCCTTCATAGGCGAGCCCGTAGCGGGCGCTGCGATAGAGAAAATAACCGAACGGCACGCCGACGACGATGGCAAGCCCGGTGGCGGCGGCGGTCATGCCGAGAGTGACCAGGAAGTTGCCGAACAGGTCCATCTCGGCATGCACCGGCGGGAACGCCAGAACCGCGTCGGACGGGCGCGGCACGATAAGCTCCATCACCAGGCCCTGGGACACGGCCAACTCGAGAACCAGCGCGAGCGCCAACACCCCGAGCAGGCCGGCCAGGACCGGAGACCGCAAGAGCCCTTTCACGAGATGTCACCACCGCATGGTGGAACTGCCGCGATCATGCCGGTGCACGTCAGGACGGCTTGTTGCCGTCCGGATGGACCAGTTCGTGAAGCTGTTCCTTGGTCAGCAGCTTGTTGATCCGCTTGTATTTGAGCGACAACTCGTTGAGCATGTCGATCTTGCCGATCGGCAGGAAGGTCGACTGGTCGAGCGGCACGAACTTGGCCATGTCGCCGAGATCGTTGTAGTCGAGATTCCAGCGCTTGGCATAGGCCTTCATCTGTTTCTCGCTGGTATAGGAGATCTTCTGCCCCTCCTTCATCGCGGCGATAAAGCGCTTTGCGACGTCCCGGTTCTTGTCGAGCCAGTTCGAGTTGGCGGCGATCATGCGAATCGTCAGCCCCTCAAGGTCCTTCGCCTGGCTGCCGGTGCCGACAACCCGGATCTTCTTTTCGCGAAGGAGATTCGCGTTCAGCGGAAACACCGACCAGCCGGTCGCGACCTGCCCCGACATCAGCTGGGTGCGCGAACTCGGCGGCCCGCCGGTCGAAACCAGCTTGGCCTTGAGATTCAGCGAGTCCTTGAGGAACAGCGTGGCCAGGTGGGTGGTCGAGCCCGGCCGTGAATAGGCAAGCCCGTCCCCTGACCCAAGATCCTGGAGCTTCATGACCTTGCTGTCGGACTTCACGTACCAGTACAGGTCGCCAGCGCCGCGTTTCGTGCTGCCGAGCACCCGCACCGGCGCGCCCTTGGCGAAGGCGCCCATGACGGACAGCGAGCCGACGCCGAAGGCGATGTCCTGGCTACCGGTGATGATCGTCTGAAGCGTCGCAGCGCCGCCCGATCCGTGGATGATCGACACGTCAAGGTTGTGCTTCTTGAAGATGCCGTTTTCCTTGGCCGCATAGCCGTGTTCCATTTCAAAGACGACCTTGGTACTGAGAATCAGCCGCACCTTGTCGGCGGCAAGCGCCGGGCCGGCGACGACGGCCACGGCCGTGCCTGCCAGCAACATAGACCTGAACAATACGTGCATCTGTCGAGTCCTCCCGATTTCCATGGTTATGTTTGCGAAGCCTGACCGGGCCGGACCCTGCAGACTTCACGCCTTGCCGGCAAACAGTATATCAGCTTGCCGCAATCTGCGCCTCCGTCTCGATCATGCCCTGAGACGCCTCCTCGCGAAGAAGCGTCCAGAGCTTGCCCACATAGGTGCCAAATTCCGGAGTCGCGATGACTTCCGAAGTCCGTGGCCGCGGCAGTTCGATCGGAACCACCTCCTTGATCACCCCGGGACGGAACGTCATGACAACCACGCGATCGGACAACTGGACCGCTTCGGTGATGTTATGGGTGATCAGGAGCATGGTCTGCTTCAGCTCGGCCCAGATCTCGAGCATCTTGTCGCCGAGCAGCATGCGGGTCTGTTCGTCCAGCGCGCCGAACGGTTCGTCGAGCAGCATGATGCGCGGCTCGTAGGCGAGCGTGCGGGCAACCGCGGTGCGCTGCTTCATGCCGCCGGAAAGCTGCGCCGGGTAATGGTTCTCGAAGCCGTCGAGGCCGACCAGCCGGATGAACTTCTTGGCGGTGTCGATCCGCGTCGCCCTGTCGATGCCCTCGACCTCGAGCGGAAACGCGACATTGTCGAGGGTCGTCCGCCACGGAAAGGTCGATTCCTCCTGGAACACGACGCCCACGTCCTTGTGCGCGCCATCGACCGAATGGCCGTCGATCTGCACCGAACCCTCGTAATCGGGAATGAGGCCGCCGATGATGTTGAACAGCGTCGACTTGCCGCAGCCCGATGGCCCGATGACGGAAACGAATTCTCCTTCCGCCACCGTCAGGTCGACGCCGTCAAGGGCGTGGACCGGATTGCTCCCGTCGATGTCATAGGTCTTGGAGACATTCCTGATCTCAAGTATCTCCGCCATCGCATACCCCCGTCAGCTTGCCGTCCCCGTCGACGCCTCGCCACTCGCCCGCGTCACCATCGGAGACGAATAGCCGGGCTTGACGACGACATCTATCAGATAGGGCTCGCCGCCATCCACCGCCTCGAGGCCTTGGCGGAGCGCCCCGGCGAGGTCACCGATCCTCGTCACGGGACCGTCGGACCGCAGGCCCTGGGCCTTGGCATAGCCAGCGAGATCTATCGCCGGCTCGTCGATGCGCTGCCCGATCCAGCGATTCTCGACCGGCCGGCCACGCTGGGTTGCCATTGCCTCCTGATGCACCTCATCGTTGAAGTTCGAACGGTTGTTCGAGACGATAAAGAGCACCGGGATGCCATAATGCGCCGCGGTCCAAAGCGCCGAACCGCCCTGCATGAAATCGCCGTCGCCAAGGATGGCGACCACGGTGCGCTCACTGTCCATGAGGGCAAGGCCAGCGCCGATCGCGTTTCCGGGACCGGACGCCAATCCGCCGCCGCCGTCGTTTCCGAGATAATCGAGCGGTTCGTTGAATTCCCACGAGTCCGAAGCCCAGCCGAGGGGCACCCGGGTCAGCGTGAGCGCCCGCCCGCCGCGCGCCTCGGCCAGCGCCAGCGCGATGTCGCGCGGGCTGATCGCGTCGTCCGGGGACTTCTCCTCGTTCTCGGGCGGCACGGATTTGGGCTTCGCCGCACCGTCCCACCGCGAGACGCCGCCGAGCCGGGGGCTGACCGCGTCCAGAAGCTGTCCGACGAAGATATCGGGATCGGCAAGCACGGGAATATCGGAAGCCGGCAGCCCGAAATGGTCGGCGCTCCAGCCATTGTGGAGATAGGAGTCAAGCGTGCAGGTCACGATCTTTCCCGGCACGCCGCCGCGCGGCGCCAGCGGCTTGAGCGAGCCGGCGAGATCGACCCAGTCGAAGGCGACCACGACGTCGGCGGCCATCAGCTCCTCCTGCCCCGCCGCGCCTATCCAGTTCGACGGCGCGCCGACATGCAGCGCATGGCCGGTGGGAAAGGCAGACCGGTTCTTGAGATCGGTGATGACGCCGGCGCCAAGGAGTTCAGCAAGCTCGCAACGGCGCTGCCAGTCCTCGGTACGCGCGCTCATGCGGCCGAACATCAGCACCGCGCGACCGCCTCCGGCCAGGAGCTCGGCGACCGCCTCCACCGTCGCAGCGTCCGCAGGCGGCGGCGGCGGCGGCCGGAACCTGGAGACATCGGGAATCTCGACCTCCCCGTCGCGAAGCCGGGTTTCCTGAAGTCCGGCATCGAGGCACACGTAAACCGGCCCCTTCGGGTCCTGGCGGGCCATGAGGTTTGCGCGAAGCATGGTCTCGACAATCGCCTCGGCAGACCGAGGTTCGTCGTCATACTTGACGAAATTCCTGAGCAACGCCCCCTGGTCCTTGGCCGTGTGGATCCAGTCGATCCACGGCCGCCTGAGCGGCGCGTCGACCGGGCCCGTCGCACCCATGACAAGGACTGGCGCACGATCACACCAAGCGTTGAACACCCCCATCAGCCCGTGCATCAACCCGACATTGGAGTGCAGGACGACGCCCATCGGCTCGTCGGTGACCGACGCGTAGCCGTGCGCTATCGACACCGCATGGTCCTCGTGCAGGCATAGAAGGATCTGCGGATCGGCGTTGCCGAGATAGTTGACCAGGGAATCGTGAAAGCCGCGATAGCTGGCGCCGGGATTTAGCGACACGTACTTGATCCCGAGCCGCCGCAGCATTTCGGCGGCAACGTCGCTGACCCATTCCATCGGCTTGTTGCCGCCCGGCACCGGACGATCCGATTCACTGAGACGACTCATGGCTTGTTCTCTCCCTCGCCGACGCATTCGCTGCGGCCTTCGCGCCGTCGACGGAAGTGCCGCTCCCGGGCCCGGACAGGTGGAAGGCAGGCGCGGCATTATCAGCCATCCGCGCCTGAAGTCCAGCATCCGGTTCAGTCCTTGAGCGTCCGCACTTCCGTGTTCATGCCGAGATCGTTGCGCCGGCGCTGCGCGATGATATCCCCGGTCGTGAAGTAGTCGCTGGCGACAGCGCGGCGCGCCATCACCTCGAACTCGTCATCCCACTCGCCGAGCGAGTAGCCATACCACGGCATCTTCGGCTTGAGCGCCGGCAGGCCGAGCTCGTCCCAGATGCGGCGCGCGTTCTCCATGTATTCCTTCTTCGGCAGCGAAAGCGGCGGGAACTCCTCTTTCAGCGTCGCGTCGAACAGCACCGACGCGTCCTCGCCCCCGTTGCGCGCGCTACGGGGCCCGTGCCCCTGGTCGCGATGCTTGAGGATCTCGACATCCAGCGCCGGATTGGCACGATAGGCCATGGCCCAGAAGATTGCGTCGGCATCAGTCGGATCGATATCGTCGTTGACCGCGATCACGTACTTGCCGGCTGCACGATGGAGCGAAGCCGCTCCATAAAGCGCCCGCCAGACCTCGGTGCGTGCCATGTCGCGCGCGCATACGACGACGATGAGCTTGCGGATGTTGGTCAGCGGCTCATGCATGGAGACCCGGATCACCCCCTTGATGCCGAGATGGTCCCGAAGATGGCGGGTGAACATCGGCTCGTAGGCCAGGCGCTTGATCAGGGACGATTCGGACGGCGTCACCTGGCTGATGATCGACGTCAGCACCGCATCCCGCCTGCGGGTTATGCAGGTCACGTCCATGTAGGCGTTGTATTCCTGCAGGTTCACATGGCCGTGAGATTCGCCGAATGGCGCCTCTGGCTCCAGATATTCGGTGTCGATGTAGCCCTCGACAACGATCTCGGCCTCCGCCGGAATCAGGAGATCGACGGTTTTCGCCTGGACGACGTTTATGGGAGCGCCGGCGAGCGCACCGGCTACATGAAGCTCGTCGACGGTCTCGGGCAGCTTGACCGCAGAGGTGAAGGTCACGGCAGGCGGCGCGCCAAGGACGACCGCGGCCGGCATACGCTCGCCGCGGTCACGGTACTTCTCCCAGTGAACATAGATTCCGGGACGCAGCTCGAGGGACGGATTCATCCCCATCCGCCGCGGCCCCTTGATCTGGCCCCGGTAGTTTCCCATGTTTTGGACGCCGGTATCGGGATCCTTTGTGATGTACTGCGACAACGTCGTATAGGGCGCGTTGTCCCATCCCGGCGTCGAAATCGGAACCGGAATGCCGTCAAGCCCCTGGCCCGGCGCATCCAGCGCCGCGCCTTCGATC
This sequence comes from Alphaproteobacteria bacterium, assembly GCA_022822405.1. Lineage (GTDB taxonomy): Bacteria > Pseudomonadota > Alphaproteobacteria > MPNO01 > UBA830 > JAJEBT01. Next base: position 13,032 of record JAJEBT010000083.1, on the reverse strand, counting down.
ACGATTTCCTGGCATGGCGCATCGCGAACCTCGACCGGCTCGACCGGGGCGGAGACCGCCCGGTTCCACGTACTCTCGATCTCGTCAAGCTCGCACCCGATGCCGGTGCGGTAGATGTCCCGGTTCGCTGCCAGCACGCCCACGGCGAGCGGGATGTCGAACCGCCTTCCTGCCGAATCGACGACATTGGTGAACAGAAAGGCCTTGCGTTCGGATTCCTCGAGTCCGCCGCGAAACTGCCAGCGCACCAGGGGATGGATCTCGGTGTCCTTGTTCATTTCGCGGTCGACCGTCACGAGAAGGCCGCGTTCATCGAGCGCTTTGAGGTGATCGTGAAGGTCGGGATAGGCGCGCACGGCACGCGGGGTGTTGGCATCCGACATCGAAACCGGCTCCTTCATCCGTTCCGGGCGGGCGCGGCGGCGGCGAACCCGTCAGTCATCGGTCTCGCGGACCTGCGAGGCGTCTTCGAGCACGTCCCATTCCAGGGCCTCCTCGCCTTCGCTTCCGGCGCCCGGATTGCCAATGTCGAGCGTGCGGATTTCGGTGTTGATCGGCACGTCGCCGCGGCGGTGCTGGGCGATGATCTGGCCGGTTGTCCAGTACTCGCCGCGCACCGCGCGCCGCGCCATCGCTTCGAGCCCGCTGTTCCACTCTCCGAGGTCGTAGCCGAACCACGGCGCCTTCGGCGTCAGCTTGGGCAGCCCCAGCTCTTCCCAGATGCGCTTCGCCTTCTCCATGAACTCGCGTTTCGGAAGCGACACCGGCGGGAAGTTCTCCTTGAGGGTGGCGTCTATGAGCACCGCGCTGTCTTCCGAATCGAGCAGGCTGCGGGGACCGTGCCCCTCGTGCTTGTGCTTGAGAATCTCGACATCGTTATGGGGCTTGCACCTGTAGGACATCGCCCAGAACACCGCGTCGGTATCGTCGGGGTCGATGTCCTCGTTGACGGCGATGATCCACTTGCCTTCCGCCTGGCGCAGCGACGCCACCCCGTAGAGGGCACGCCAGATCTCGGTGCGCGGAATGCCGCGCTCGACGACGACGATAATGAGCTTGTGGAGCGACGTCAGCGGTTCGTGCGTCGCCACGTGCCGTATTCCCTTGATTCCGAGGTGATCCCGGAGATGCTCGATCTGCCGCGCTTCGTAGGCGGGACGCTTGATCGTGCTCGATTCCGACGGCGTGACCTGGCTCACCCACGACGTCATGACGGCGTCGCTGCGGCGGGTGATCGCGGTGACGTCCATGTAGGCATTGTATTCCTGGAGATTGACGTGGCCGTGGGACTCGCCGAACGGCGCCTCGGGCTCGAGCATTTCGGTGCTGATGTAACCCTCGATCACGATCTCCGCTTCCGCCGGCACCACGAGGTCCACCGTCTTGCAGGCGACGACGTTGAGCGGTGCGCCCGCCAACCCGCCGGATACCGCCAACTCGTCGATGGCCTCGGGAACTTTCTGGACGGCGGTGAAGGACACCACGGGCGGCGCGCCGACGACGACGGCCGCAGGCATCGGCTTGCCGAGCTTCTTCCACTCGAGCCAGTGCATATATCCGCCGGTGCGCAGTTCCGTGGACGGATTCATGCCGAGCCGCGTCGGTGCCTTGATCATCCCCCGGTAGTTGCCCATGTTCTGGACGCCGGAGCCCGGATCCCTGGTGATGAAGTGCGACGACGAGAAATACGGCGCGTTGTCCCATCCGGGCGAGGAGATCGGCACCGGAATGGCATCCAGCCCGTGCCCGTTGACCAGATCTTCCCCCTGATGGACGACCTCGTGGCACGGAGCGTCCGCGCTGTCGACCATGCGCGGCGCAATCGGATTGCCGATGGCGCGGATCCATGTGTCCTTGATTTCGCTGAGCTTGCAGCCGATGCCGGTCCGGTAGATGGCGCGATTGCCGGCCAGGCCGCATACGAGAACGGGAATGTCGAACTTGCGGCCCCGGGAATCGGTGATGTTGGTGAACAGGAAGGCTTTCCGGTCCTCCTCCGCGATGCCGCCGCGGAACTGCCAGCGGACCAGCGGATGCATCTCGGTATCCTTGTTGATTTCCCGGTCGATCTCGATCAGGAGCCCCTGCCGACGCAACTCCTCGATATGTTCGTGAAGGTCGGTATAGCCCCGCGTCCGTGCCTCGGCTTCTGCGAATTTGACCGCCATTGTGCTTGCTCCTCGTCCTAGTCGTCGAATTCGTCCCAGCCCTCGACGGACCGGACATGGGTGTTGGGCTTGATGCCGGCACGCCGGCGCTGGGCGCTGCGCCGACCGTTCTCGAGGTAGCGGCCCTCTGTCGCCCGTTCGGCCAGCCGGTCCCACTCGTCGTTCCAGTCGCCCAGGCTGTATCCGTGCCACGGGCTTTCGGGCGCAAGCTCCGGCAGACCCAACTCGTCCCAGATTTCGCGCGCGCGCTCCATGTATTCGCGCTTCGGCAGGGCGAGGGGCGCGGTTGCCCGTTTCAGGGTGGCGTCGATCAGCAGTGTCGATTCCTCGGGGCGCCCACCGCCCGCGCCCTTGGGGCCATGGCCGGCATCCCGATGGCGAAGGACTTCGACATCCCGCCCGGGGTCCGCCCGGTAGGCAAGCGACCAGAATACCGCGTCCGCATTGTCCGGCTCGATATCTTCATTTACCGCAATGACGTACTTTCCGCAATCCGCGCGCAGGCTGGCTGCGCCATAGAGGGCGCGCCAGATTTCGGTCCTCGGGGCGCCAGGCGCCATGCGGAGAAAGATGACCCGGCGCAGGTTGGTCAGCGGCTCGTGCATGCGGACCCCGCGGATCGCCTTCACGCCGAGATGATCGCGAATGTGGGCGAGGAACATTGGTTCGTAGGCAACACGCTTGATGACGCTTGATTCCGACGGGGTCACCTGGCTGATGATCGAACAGAAGATGGGGTTCGCCTTGTGCGTGATCGCGGTCACGTCGAGCACCATGTTGAAATCCTCGAGCGCGATATGCCCGTGCGATTCCCCGAAGGGCGCCTCGGGCTCGAGATAGCGGGTGTCGATCATCCCCTCGATCACGATTTCCGACTGTGCCGGCACCCGGAGATCGACGGTCTTGCAGGAAACGACCGGAATCGGGGCGCCGGCAAGGCCCCCCGCAATTCCGAGTTCGTCGACATCGCGCCGGATCTTCTGGGGCCCGGTATAGGCGACCGCCGGCGGGCAGCCGACGACGATCGCACATGGCATCGGCTCTCCCAGCGCGCGGTATTTCTCCCAGTGCAGATAGCCGCCCGCGCCGCCCTCGCGCGTCGCCATGCGGACTGCGAGGCGGTTGGACGCCTTGAGCCCGGCCCGGTAGGTGCCGAGATTCTGCACGCCGGTATCGGGATCGCGGGTCACGACCATCCCGGCGGTGATGTAAGGAGCGGAATCGAAGCCCGGCGTCGATATCGGGACCGGCAGGCCGTCGAGGCCCCGCCCCGCCCCGACGAGGCCGTCGCCGGTGATGACGACCTCCTGGCATGGCGCGTGTGCGATCTCCTCGGGTTCGACGGGCGCGGCAAGGGCCCGGTTCCAGTGCGCACCTATGTCCTCGAGCGGAACACCGATTCCGATGGCATAGACATCCTGGCTGGCCGCCAGCGCGCCCACGACGACCGGAATCCCGTAATCGCGGCCGAGGCTGTCGGTGACCTTGGTGAAGAGGAACGCCTTGCGCGCGTCCTCGGGGATTCCGCCACGATATTGCCACCGCACGAGAGGGTGGAGCTCGGTGTCCTTGTTTATCGGCCGGTCCACCCGATACAGCAGCCCGGCATCGTCCAGTGCTTTCAGATGTGTCTGAAGGTCGGGAACGGCCGACACCGTCACCGGACGATGGGATGACATTGGCGATACCGATCATTCTTGGAAGCCGGGCGCGGTCTCTGACAAGGAGGCCCAGCCGGACGAATGTTCCCGCACCTGAATACTAGGGATCGTCGTCCCTCCTTGCAACTTGCAGACGATGCGCGCGCCTTTTGCCAGACGCACGGGCAGCTATCGATGGAACTTGTCGGCCATTCGCCCTGGCGCTGGCCCGGCCCACAGCCGGCACGATGTCGTTTGCACACACCTCGGAATGCCGCGACGATCGTAGCGCAGCAGCGGGCAGCCTGCGGCCTGCCCGATGACCGCCGTCACAGGCGCCGGCGTCGGTCGACTCCCGTCAACCAGGCGCCCAAAGCGGGAAGCAGAACGATCGCCCCGATCATGTTGAGAAGGAACATGAACGTCAGCACCAAGCCCATGTCGGCCTGAAACTGGAGCGGCGCGAAAATCCACGTCGCCACGCCGGCGGCGAGGGTAAGGCCCGTGATCACGACTCCCGCCCCGGTAGTAGCCAGGGTCCGCTCGTAGGCCGTTGCAAAATCGAGCCCCTGTTCAAGGTGAGTGCGAAGCCTTCCGTACATGTAGATTCCGTAGTCCACGCCGATGCCCACACCGAGCCCGATCACCGGCAGGGTCGAAATCTTGAGGCCGATCTCAAGCAGCGACATCACGGTATAGGCAAGCAGCGACACCAGCGCGAGCGGTACGATGATGCATATCGTTCCCCGGATCGACCGGAACGACACCATGCAGAGCAGGATGACCGCAGCATAGACATAGCCGAGAATCGGGAACTGGCTTGCCTCCACCTCCTCGTTGGTTGCCGCCATGACGCCGACATTGCCGGCAGCCAGCCTGAACGCGATCCGGCTTTCCGGGTTTGCGGCGCGGAAGGCCTCGACCGCGTCAATCGAGCGCTCGATGGTCTCGATCTTGTGATCCTTGGTGTAGACCAGCACCGGCATGACGCTGCATTTGAGGTTGAGCAGGCCGCTGCTCGTGGGAACCGACCGCACGGTGTAGGCGAGCGACTGGCTATTGCGCGGCAATGCCCGCCATTTCAGGCTGCCTTCGTTCGAGGCCGAATAGATGATGCGGACGAAATGGCCGAGGCCAGCGACGGACCGGACACCCTCGACGTTGCGCATGTGCCATTCGAACTCGTCGAGCGTCTTCATGGTCGGGTAGTCGAGACAGCCTTCCGGGGCGGTCTCTCCTATCACCGTCAGCACGTCAACACCGATGTCGAAGAGTCGCGAGATTTCGGCCACGTCCCGGTTGTAGACGGAATCCGGCCGCAATTCCGGCACACCCTGATGCAGGTCGCCGACCCGGACGTCGGTAGCCCCGTCGGCCCCGAGCACCACTAGAAGTCCGGCGACGCCAATGACTGCCGCCCCGGGACCGCGTCGCGCGACCTTGGCAAGGCGGGCACAGACCGGCGCCAGCAGGCGCTCGCGGGCCTGCGTCGCGCGCCGCAGCCTGTCATCCGCCCCGAGGTAGGACAGCAGCAGCGGCAGCAGCAGGAGGTTCGTGATGACGATTGCCGCGACACCTATGCTCGCGGTGATTGCCATCTCCTGGATCACCTGAACCTCGATAAAGGAAATCGCGACGAAACCGACGCAGTCGGAGGCAAGCGCAACAGCCCCTGGCAGGAGGAGGCGGCGAAAACTCGCGCGCGCAGCCTCGAGACCGTCCGCTCCGTCGACCATCTCGGAGCGCACCGCGCTGACCATCTGGACGCCGTGGCTGACCCCGATGGCGAACACCAGGAACGGTACCAGCACCGACATCGGATCGATGCCGAATCCCAGACCGGCCACGGTCCCGAACTGCCAGGCCACCGCCACGACGGAGCACAGAAGCGGCGCAGCGGTAAGGCGGGCGGATCCGGTATAGGCGAATACCAGCAGCGCCGTGACCACGAAGGCAATCCCAAAGAACAGGACGACCGTGTTCACACCTGCCGAGATTTCGCCGACGATCTTGGCGAAACCGATGATGTGCACGCTGATCCCAGCAGCCTCGGCAGCCTGCTCACGGATGCGTTCAAGCCGGTGCGCAACCTCGATGTAGTCGAGTCGCTCGCCGGTCTTGGGGTGAAACTCCTGCAGCCTGGCGCTGACGATCGCTCCGCTGAAGTCATTGGCGACGAGACGGCCGAGGATTCCGGCCTTGCCGATATTGTCCCTGACCCGCCTGAATCCGGCCTCATCAGGCCTGAAATCCGCTGGTATGACATTGTCGCCGATGATCCCGTCCTCGACGATCTCGGTAAAACGCACGTTCGGTGTGAAGAGCGAATAGACCTGCGACCGCTCGACCCCGGGAAGGAAGAAGACCGCATCCGTCACCTTCTGGAGGGTGTCGAAGAACTCCGGCGTGAACATGTTGCCATCCCGGGCCACCAGCGCGATCGCCACCCGGTCGGCACCCCCAAATTCGGGCCGGTGCTCGACGAACGTCTGCATGTACGGATGTTTGAGTGGAACCCATTTGGTGAACCCCGCATCCACCCGCAACCCCGAGGCAAGCCAGACCATTGCCAAGGTCATCAGCGCGAACACGGCAATGACCAAGCCCCGACGAGCAAAGAGTAACCGCTCAAGGCGGGAGGCGAGTCCGCTCGGAATGGGCGTTTCGGTGGCCATCGGGCAGGCTATCTGGCTGCGGAGAGACGCCGCACGCCGAACTCTCCGACCAAGAGCCAGGCATCACCGGCAAGAGGCACCGCCGCGGCGATCCCCCTGCGCAACGCAAGAGACCGCGGGAAAAAGCTGAGACCGCCATCCCGGCTCGTGAGCACCGTGCCGGCGAGCCCGGTGACGAGGATCTCGCCGGAGGCTGCACGGACCGCCCCGGTCAATGTCGCCAGGGTGCCACTGTCTACACGCGTCCAGGTCTTGCCCCCATCGACAGAGCGGACCATGCGTCCCCGGAGTCCCAGAAGCAGCAGATCGTCCCCGCCGACAGCGAGGCCGGCAAACCAGGAGCCGGTATAGGGTGGCGCGAGCCTGCGCCAAGTTTCGCCGCCATCGTCCGAACGGTAGGCAGCGCCGGCTTCGGCTGCGATATAGAGCCGGCGTGTGCCGGTCGGGACGATCTTATTCAGGTGATAGTCGTCCTCGTCGATGATTCGTGAACGCCAGCTGCGACCGCCATCGCGTGTGACGAGGAAATAGCCGTAGGCACCTACTGCAATCCCGTTCTGCCTGTCGGCGAACCACACATCGAGAAGCGGACGGTCCTCTTTCGGCGCGTGGTGCACCAACTGCCAGTTCTCGCCGCCGTCATCGGTGCGCAGGATGACCGCGTCATGGCCCACCGCCCAGCCGCGGTGCTGATCATGCATGTGGACCGCTGCAAGGAGCGAGCGCGTGGGAACGTTCGCCTGTTTCCAGCTTGAGCCGTCATCGGTCGAGACCAGGATGTGTCCGCGCTCTCCGACCACGACAAGCCGCGAATCCGCGCGTGCTCCGTCGACAAGCAGGGACTTGACCGCCAGCGACGCCTTGACCGACGACTCGGCCAGTCCCGCGCCCGGAGAAAGCATGGCCAGGATCAACGGTACGGCCAATGCGCGAAGGCACCAGTTCGCGGATAGGGGCTGCGATTTGCCTGCGCACCCCGGGTCGGCCACGCGCGCAGCATGACGGTCGGACTTACTGCCGCGGCTCACCGGCAAGGCCAGAAGGCGTCCATGGCGCCACAAGCTTCGGCAGTCTCCGCCACGGCGCGGCCGGCGGTGCGCGGGGTCACCCCTGACAGTCACCTCACCGCTGGCCGGCCGAGCGTCGAGCCGGCAATGTTCCTTGACCACGGGTATTCTCCATAGACCGCACCGGTGGCGGCGCGTGGGACAGACTGTGCCACATGATGCACGCCCCAGACAAGGCGCGTCCGGCTACGCGTGGCCCGATTGCAGGATGTATCGAACGCACTGCCCGGAAGACCTGCCGTGGACTTCATCGCTCCGATCGACGACAATAGTGGTCGTCGGGCCCCAGCATAATCCCCCGCACATTCAAGGCGTGTCCGGACAATGTCCTATTCGGCACCTGCCCGCACGGAACTGGAGAAAAACCATGGCACGGTTCGTTGTCTCGCCGCATATGCGCCTGCATGAATGGGTGGCGGAGGAAAAGGGTTTCTTCCGCGAATCCGGGCTCGACTACGAGTTTCGCGAACAGCTCACCTCGGATGACGGCAGTTATCACGATCTCGGCGACAAGGTCGGCGCCTACCAGACCTTCGAGAGCGGACGCAGTTGTGACGTCAGCGCGGCGTGCCACTGGACCGTCAACGCGGCCGCAGCTTCCGGCCACGGCAAGCTCTATGCGGGCTGCTATTCGGTCTCGCCCTGCGGCATTTTCGTTCCGGCCGAGTCAGACATCCGGCAACCCGAGGATCTCGCCGGGGTTCCCATCTCCGTCGGCTACCAGTCCGGCAGCCACTACTCCACCATCCAGACGCTCGAAGAATTCCTCGCGCCGGGCGACATCCGGCTTTCCTTCGCCGACGGTCTCCTGTTCCATCGGCTCGAGCTTCTGGTCGACGGCAAGGCACCCGCGGTCAGCCTGTTCAGCGGGCCATTTTATTTCGCCGAGCAGCTCGGTTTCCGCAAGGTGGTAGACACCAGCTTCATGATGGCCTCGATGATCACCGGCGATCCCGATCCCTACGACGTGGCAAAATATTTCGGCGCTTTGCGCCGCGCCCAAGTCGAGATCGACCTCCGGCTTGAGCTCTACCGCCATCACTACAGGCGAGAATTCCCGAAGCGCTTCCACCCGGACATGGATGTGCGACGCTTCGGCCCAGGTGAGCGGCTCGTGTTCGAACCCTATACCGAGGACATGTTCGAACGTTCACAGAACTGGGTCTCCGAACGCGGGATCTTTCCGGACGGCGGACCCGGGACCGCGCCCTATCAGGAAGCGATCTACGCCAACGCCTGAACGGAGCGAACAGATCCGGTGGCGGCCGCTTGCGGTTCGTGAATCCGGCACCGTTCTGCATCGTCAAGGACGCAGGGTGGGGCCGTACAGTGCAGGCCGGCCCCCCTACCTCACTGTCGAACGGACAGGCGGCAACGAGGATTCGGCGCTCGGTGCCCGACAATGATCCACACGGGCTGACGAAAAGCAGACAGGCACCTCGGCACCGATACTGGGCTGTTGCACGCCCGGGACATCGGCGTTGACGATTTCGAATTCGGTAACCCGCGTAGCGTTCGCTACAGCCTCACTGCCGACACTCCTGCCTTTTTTCAAAGGCAGGGGATAGTGGGCACCGGCAGATCAGACTCGCCGTTCGGCGTTCGGCCTCACTTGCGGCCCTCGCGGCGCAATGCCGAAGGCTGGAACTCCCGGGTCCGCCCCTGGTACCGGAAGTCGTACGGCGGATACTCGTTATCGAGACCGACGGCAAGATAGCGCCCCGACTGCAGGTCACTGTGGACCTCAAGAGTGGTCCAGAGCAGCGGTTTTTCGTAGTAGTTGACCACATGCCCCTCCGAGACACGCCAGAGCTCGTCACGGTTGTCGTAGAGGTCCACCAGGAGGATCTGCCAGGAATCCTCGTCGACATAGAACGTGCGGCGCTTGTACAGGTGACGGGCGCCTTCCTTGAGCCTGGCTTCCACCACCCATACCCGGTGCAGTTCGTAGCGCACATGTTCGGGATTGATGTGAAGCGGCCTGACGATGTCCGAGACCTTCAGCGAGTCGCTGTGCAACCGGTAGGAATTGTAGGGGACATATATCTCGCGCTTGCCTACCAGTTCCCAGTCGTACCGGTTGGGAGCGCCGTTGAACATGTCGTACTGGTCTGCGGTCCGCAGACCGTCCGCGGCCGTGCCCGGATTGTCGTATCCCACATTGGGCGCGCGACGAACCCGCCGTTGGCCGGGATTGTATACCCACGCACGCCGCGGCTCCCTGATCTGATTGATGGTCTCGTGAGCGAGCACGATCGCACCGGCCGCCCGCGCCGGCGCCGCAACCGTTTGCTTGAACAACAGGATCTTGTTGTCGAGCTTCGCCTCCGTCATTCCGGGCAGGGAATAGAGAAAGATCGCGCGGTCCACGAGCTTCACCAGTGTGTAGTCGCCGCCGCGCGTCACCGCCGCCTGGCCGAGCGTCCGCGTCAGTTCTTCGCCGCGATAGCGCAGCATGTGATTCCACATCACGTGAAGACCGTTCTCCGGAATCGGAAACGGAATGCCGATGACCGCACCGCCCACGCCGTTGCCACCGTCCTCCAGACGCGCGGTGGCCGCCGCGCGCGCGGTCGCCTCATAGATGCGCGCGGGCGCAGAGGCGCTGCGCCGTGTCGGATAGACCGGCAACCTGTACGACGGATAGGCCTCGAGAAGTTTCTGCACACCCACCGACAGCCGGTCGCGATGCTTGTCGAGGTTGGTCGCGTCGATCGTGAAGCGCGGACGGTCGGCGGCGAAGGGGTCGGGGTGTTGGGCACCAGGCGCATAGCCGGCAGGCGGTTTCGTGATACCGCCCGTCCAGGACGGTATCGTTCCGTCCTTGTTGCCGGCCTTCTCTGCCCCGAAAGGCGTCAGGTCCCGACCCAAGCGGGAAATCTGGTCGGCAGACGGCGCCGCGTGGGCCGATGAAAACGCGCAGGCAAGCGCGATAGCAAGGCCCGGTCGGAGGAGGCTGTGTCTCATGTGCATGGCCTCAGAACGAATATTTGACGGAAAGGGTGAGAAAGTCGCGGTCGATCTGGGTGTTGCGTTTACCTGCGCCGGCGAAAGTGGTGTAGCTCATATCTGCAGACCAGCGATCAAGATACCTTGCCTCCAGCCCCAGCGTTATCGCATAACGGCCCTCCACGAAGGCCCCGGCCGGACGCGGGCTGGTGCCCTTCACGTCGTGCGCAAACTGCAGGCGCGGAGACAGCCTCACCGCACCGACGGCATTGCTGTAGGAAAGTGCCGCAACACCTCGATAGCCGTAGGATGCCGCGTCCGCGAGGCTCCCGCCGGGACCATCCAGCGGAGTCGTCAGCTTTGACGGCATGTCGTGAACCCAGAGCGCCCCGCCTTCCACGACGACGGTCAGGGAGTCCGCCCCGGCTACCGGACCGAAGACCCGTGTCGCGGTTGCCTGCAGCCGGCTGACATCACGCAGGACATAACCCCGCACGATCTGTCCGGCCCCGATCGGGGCTGCGCCGAGCGGATTGTGGCAGAAGTTGCCGAAGATCGGGCGAAGCGGATACAGCGGATTGGTGGGTTCGATGGTTTCGGGCAAGCACAGCGGCGTCAGCGCGCTCTGCAATATGGCGCTGTCCTCGATCTGAAGCGGCGCGTCGCGGCGCAGCGAATACTCGCCCTGCAACGCCCATCCCGTGGCCCCGAGCAAGGTGTTGAAACTCACCCCGAACAGCTGGATGTCCTCGGGATATTCGATAAAGTAGCCGCCCGATGCGGCATAGCGATCGAGCGCAACCAGCGTCGCCGCCCCGCCGACCCGAGGAGCCACCTGAGCGGCTACCTGAGCGGGGACCAACTCCGCCACCTTTTGCTGGATCAGCTGATCGCGGCCTGGCGTACCGGCCGGAATCTGCGCCGAAACCTGCTGCGTGACACCCTGGATCACGCCCGGCGTCACGGCCTGGGTCACGGCCTGCGTGGTAAGCGAGGTCGGCGCCGCAACGCGGCCCGCGATATCATACGCCGCAAAAACGCTTGCCTGATCGCCGCCGCGTCCGCTGACCAGCGGCAGGCGGCTCGCGTAGTTGATGAAATAGAAGCCGAATTCGGTATCGTTGAGCTCTTCGGAAAAATACCGCGCCGCTATGCCCCATTCACCCTCATTGTCGGGTTCGCGGTTCCTGGCGCGCGGAACGCTTCCGAAATCCGGATGGTCAAGCCGGACCACACTGGCATGAGGCCCCAGATCCGCCCCGATGGCAGGGGTCAACGGCCCGAACGAATATCCGAGGTCCGTGTAGGGCAGCCCGGGGCCGAACAGCACCGCCTTGTACCCACCTTCGCCTACATAGTCCGTGGTCGAGAAGAAGCTGCCTACCGGATCGATCTCCACGGGCTTCCACTCCAGCTGGTAGAAACCCTCGATCGACACCTCGTCGGCCGGAGCGAACGACACCGAAACCGCCGGCACAGGCAGAATCGCCTCGCGCAATTCCGCTCCCGGAACACGCAGCTTCGACACGTCAAACGGATTGATGATGCTGATGCCGTTCGGGATAAAGGTGCTCTCGCCCCAGTTGATCACCTGGTTGCCGGCGCGCACCTCGCCGGCCGCATTGTCGATCTCGAACTCGCCCGTCACGTAGAGATCGAGAAGCTCGGCATCTCTGCCAACCAGCTGTCTTGCTCCGGAACTGAGCGGTGTCCGCTCGCGCTCTCCGTCATAGTTGACCGAATCATAGAAAGCGCTGGCCCGCGCGAAAAAGCCGAGGCCGCCGGATTGTAGCTCCAACTCACTGGTGATCTTCGAGGCGCTGCCGATCAGGCCGCGATCGTAATTGAGGTTGCCGTCATCGCCGTTCACGTCTCCGAGAATGCGGGCATCTGGATCCTGTACGCGAAACGTCAGGCCGTGCGACACCGTCGTGTCGAAACGCCCGCTCAACTCTCCATCGCTGATGTCGATGGCCACTGCCGGTGCTGCGTGCAGCGCCCACAGGACCGCAGGAACGCAGGCCAGCGTCCCAAAGCGGAAAAACCCGGGAACGGACACGGAGCCCGACCTGCCGGCCCCCTCCCTCGCCCGATGGTCGTCGAACTGAAACAGCTTCATCGCACGGTTTCCGTCTGTTGCCAGTAGGGCCGCCGAAATCCTGGCCGCACCACCCAATAATCTTGAACCCTAGCCCCGCCAGTTAAGACCGTCAAGAACGACCGCGAGGCGCGGGAGCGTGCGGCGTAATCCTTCCCGCCGACACAACGCGTCATCGCGGTTGTGTACAGAAGGTTCTGCAAAAGGGTTTTCAAGCCTGATTGGTCATGGCATGCCAGTGATTGAGAATCACTTCGTGCAACGAAGGAGGCACACCATGACCGAGAGCAAGCCTAAGGCGGGTATCGCCGCGATCAAGGAGATTTTGGGTGAGGACGAGGATTTTCTTCGCGAGAGTCTTCGCGGTTATCTTCAGGAGGTTCTGGAGAGCGAGATGACGTCGGCTCTGGGGGCCTCGAAGGGTGCGCGGACGTT
>JAJEBT010000179.1 GCA_022822405.1 Alphaproteobacteria bacterium | reverse complement strand
TCCGAAGACGAACCCGGCCCATGGGAACCTTCCAGGACAAAACTTCAATGGACCGCATCCTCTACGCGGTCTTCATACACGAAAACAAGTCTCAGGGAATCAGCACCCCCGTCTCCCTGACACATAACTCTTGACGTTACCACGCGGCTATCGTCGGGTTTTGGGCGAGACTGCGCGCCAGCACGCGGGCCTTGCAACAACTCAGTCGGAGTCGGCAGCATCCGCGGCCCCTGCGCGCAGGATTCCGGATCCTGCATAGCGGGCGGCCGGGCCGAGCTCTTGTTCGATTCGGATCAGTTGATTGTACTTGGCGACTCGGTCCGAACGGGCCAGCGAGCCCGTCTTGATCTGTCCGCAGTTGGTTGCCACCGCCAGATCGGCGATGGTCGTGTCCTCGGTTTCACCCGAACGATGCGACATCACGGCGCTGTAGGAGGCCTTGTGCGCCGTTTCGACGGCGGAAAGGGTCTCGGTCAGCGTCCCGATCTGGTTGACCTTGACGAGAATCGAGTTGGCGACGCCGCGTCGGATGCCGTCGGCCAGCCGCTCCCGGCTGGTCACGAACAGGTCGTCACCGACCAGCTGCACGCGCTCTCCCAGTGCCGCGGTCAGCTCTGCCCAGCCGTCCCAGTCGTCCTCGGCCAGCCCGTCCTCGATCGAGACGATCGGGTAGGCTGCGGAGAGTTCCCGGTAATAGTCCACCATCTCCCCGGCAGTCAGGACCCGCCCCTCGCCGTCGAGGTGGTAGCGCCCGTCACGGAAGAATTCGGTCGATGCCGAGTCCAGTGCGAGGTGGATATCGGTGCCCGGCCGAAACCCGGCCTGTTCGACGGCTTCCATGATGAAATCGAGTGCGTCCCTGGTGCCGCCGAGATCTGGTGCGAAGCCGCCCTCGTCGCCGACATTGGTGTTGTGTCCGCCGGCGGCGAGACGCACGCGGAGGGCGTGGAATATCTCGGCGCCCCAGCGTACGGCTTCGGCAATACTGCCGGCGCCGGTCGGCATGACCATGAATTCCTGAAAGTCGATCGTGTTGTCCGCATGGGCACCGCCGTTGAGGATGTTCATCATCGGTACCGGCAGCAGGTGCGCCTGGGTGCCACCGACATATCGATAGAGCGGGATGCCAGCGTCCGCGGCGGCGGCCCGGGCTACGGCGAGGCTGACGCCCAGAATCGCGTTGGCGCCCAGCGCGCCCTTGTTGGGCGTGGCGTCGAGCCGGATCATCGTCCGGTCAATCACGATCTGCTCGCTCGCCTCGAGGCCGTTTAACGCCTCGAACAGGTCGTTGTCGATGTTGGCGACAGCCTTCAATACGCCCTTTCCGCCGTAGCGCGCGCTGTCTCCGTCGCGGAGCTCGACGGCTTCGTGCGCTCCTGTCGAAGCGCCGGATGGGACGGCGGCCCGACCGAACGCGCCGGATTCGAGACGGACCTCGACCTCGACCGTCGGATTGCCGCGCGAATCGAGAATCTCGCGGGCGAAGACATCGGTGATGGCTGACATGGCGGCGGTGTCCCGTTCGATGGAAGCCGACTCTTAGCTGCTGTCCGCCGGTCCGGCAATGCGGCGCGCTACCGTTGCGCTCAAATGCGGAGCGGGCGCGCCTTGGCCAGCCGGTCCAGTTCGACAAGCGTCTCGAGGATTGTCGGCAGTTCGCGCAGGACGATCATGTTGGGGCCGTCGGAGGGCGCCCTGTCGGGGTCCTGGTGGGTTTCCATGAAAATCGCTGCGACGCCGACAGCCGCGGCCGCGCGGGCGAGCACGGGAACATGCTCTCGCTGACCGTCGGACACCGCGCCCCGGCCGCCCGGAAGCATCACCGAGTGGGTGGCGTCGAACACGACGGGATAACCGGTCCGCGCCATTTCAGGAAGCGCGCGCATGTCGGAGACCAGCATGTTGTAGCCAAACGAAACGCCGCGTTCGCAGAGCATGACCTTGGCGTTGCCCACCGCCCGCGCCTTGTCGGCGACATGACCCATGTCCCATGGCGCGAGAAACTGGCCTTTCTTGATGTTGAGCGGCCTACCGGTGAGCGCCGCGGCGACCACGAGATCGGTCTGGCGGCACAGAAAAGCAGGGATCTGGAGCACGTCGACGGCTTCTGCCACCGGCGCGCACTGCTCGGGAAGATGGACGTCCGTCAGAACCGGGCAGCCCCGGGCCTCGCGGATCTCCGCGAGGATGGGCAGACTTTCGTTGAGGCCGAGCCCACGGGGGCTGTCGGCCGAGGTCCTGTTGGCCTTGTCGAAGGAGGTCTTGTAGATCAGGCCGATGCCAAGTTGGGCGGTGATTTCCGTCAGCGCCGCCGACATCTCCATCGCATGTTCGCGGCTTTCCAGCGCACAGGGTCCGGCGATCAGCGCCATCGGCGCGTCGTTGGCAACGGTGAAGTCACCGTTCTCGAAACGTATCCGCTCCATTCTGCGCCTACCTAGACCAGATGCGACTGCTCGATTGCTGCCCCGATGAAGGAAGCGAACAAGGGGTGCGGTTCGAACGGCCGCGACTTGAGTTCGGGATGGAACTGTACACCGACATACCAGGGGTGCTCCGGAAACTCGATGATTTCGGGAAGCACGCCGTCCGGCGACATTCCGGAAAAGCAGAGCCCGGCCTTTTCCAGTTGCTTGCGATAGCGGATGTTCACCTCGTAACGGTGACGGTGGCGCTCGCTGATTCTCTTCTTGCGATAGATCTTGCGTACGCGGGTCTTCGGCCGAAGTTCACACTCATAAGCCCCGAGGCGCATGGTGCCGCCTAGATCGGTATCGTGATCGCGGCGCTCGACCTGACCGCCGTGCAGCCATTCCGTCAGCAGCCCGACCACCGGCTCGGGGCAGTCTCCGAACTCGGTCGAACCCGCGCTGGTGATGCCGGCGAGGTTGCGTGCTGCTTCGATGACGGCCATCTGCATCCCGAAGCATATCCCGAAATAAGGCACGCGGCGCTCGCGTGCGAATCTGGCGGCGGCGATCTTGCCCTCGGCGCCGCGTTCGCCGAAGCCGCCGGGAACCAGGATGCCCTCGGCACCGTCGAGTTGGTGTACCGCGTCCTCCGATTCGAATATTTCGGCGTCGATCCACTTCTGCCGCACGCGAACATTGTTCGCGATACCGCCATGGCTCAGCGCCTCGACGAGCGACTTGTATGAATCGATCAGGCTGGTGTACTTGCCCACGACGGCGATCGTGATTTCGCGTTCGGGTTTCCTGATGCGCTTGACGACCCGGCGCCAGCGCTTGAGATTGGGCTTGCGTTCA
This sequence comes from Alphaproteobacteria bacterium, assembly GCA_022822405.1. GTDB lineage: Bacteria > Pseudomonadota > Alphaproteobacteria > MPNO01 > UBA830 > JAJEBT01. The sequence continues at coordinate 23,936 of JAJEBT010000179.1, read as the reverse complement.
TCGTCGGCCAGCCCGAAATAGCGCAGCAGCTGCCGATCCATACCTTGGTCGTGATAGCAGATCGGGACCTCGTAGATGGTCTCGATGTCGGGTGCGCTGATGACGTTGTCGGCAGGAACGTTGCAAAGCTGGGAGATCTTGGCACGCTCCTCGGGCGGCAGCGCGCACTCGCTCCGGCACAAGATGATGTCGGGCCGGATACCGACGCGCTGAAGCTCGGTCACCGAGTGCTGGGTCGGCTTGGTCTTGAGCTCTCCAGCCGACTTGAGGTAGGGAACCAGCGTGAGGTGAATGTACAGCGCCCGCTCGCGACCGAGTTCGTTGCCAAGCTGACGAATGGCTTCGAGAAAGGGCAGACTCTCGATGTCGCCTACGGTGCCTCCGATTTCGCAGAGGACAAAATCCTCCTCCTCGACATCGGCAAGAATGAACTCCTTGATGGCGTCCGTGATGTGCGGGATGACTTGGACGGTCGCCCCGAGATAATCGCCGCGGCGCTCCTTCTCGATGACATCGGTATAGATGCGTCCAGTCGTGATGTTGTCGGTGCGCCGTGCGGCAACGCCCGTGAAGCGCTCGTAGTGGCCGAGGTCGAGATCGGTCTCGGCACCATCATCGGTGACGAATACTTCGCCGTGCTGCGTCGGACTCATGGTTCCGGGGTCGACGTTGATGTAAGGGTCGAGCTTGCGCAGACGGACGTTGTAGCCGCGCGCCTGCAGCAGTGCTGCAAGCGATGCGGAAGCCAGCCCCTTTCCAAGTGAGGACACCACGCCGCCGGTGATGAATACGAACCGCGTCATGGACGGATAATCTATCCGAATCGGCCGGCCGTTGAAAGCGTGGACGCGGAAGCGGATGACGGAAACGCGGGGCGGCGGGAAGGACCGCGCGGGCGATGGCCGGGATGGAGCTGGGAATTTGGTGCCGTCGGCAATGGAGGAGGGGGGCCGGCTTCCTTGGCTGCAGGCCTGCGGAGCGGGAGTGCTAGCGTTCGACGGGAACTGCCGGTTGCGGCGGCGGCGTGCTCTCAATCGGCTGCTGGACCGGGGCCGGTGTTGCGGCACGGTCGAGTACCGAACTCGGGGCGCGCGTTGCCGAGGACCAGATGGCGAGCAACAGGCTGGTGCAAATGAAGCACGCGGCAATGACGGCCGTTGCGCGGGTCAGCAGGCTGGCCGAGCCGCGCGTGGTCATCAACCCGCCCATGTTGCCACCGCCGATGCCCAGGGCGCCGCCCTCGCTGCGCTGGACCAGGATTATTCCGACCAGTGCGATGGCGAGAATGAGGTGAACGATCAGAAGAACCTGAACCATGGTTCGCGGAGAATCCCTGTCGTGGCCGGAAATGCCGTCGGGTTGCGGGCAGAGATGCGCCGCACTGTCCCGTTCGCGGTCTGTGGATCGCTGACTAGACGAATTGCCGCCTCCGGTCAAGGACGGGAGGCAGCAATCTTCAGAAAGCTGCCCGCATCGAGGCTTGCGCCGCCGACAAGAGCCCCGTCGACGTTGGCGATCGCAAGTATCTCGCCCGCATTGTCCGGCTTCACCGATCCGCCATACAGGATGCGCATGCCTTCCGCGCCAGTGGCCAGTCCTGGGAGCGCGCCGCGGATCGCGCTGTGCATGTCGGCTATGTCCCGTCCTGTGGGCGTCCGTCCTGTGCCTATTGCCCACACCGGCTCATAGGCAATGACGGCGTTGTAGGCGGAACAAGCCGGGGGCAGGGAGGCGGAAAGCTGCCCGAGGACGACTTCGACGGCACGTCCGTCTTCGCGTTCGGCCAGCGTCTCTCCGATGCAAATGATGGGAACCAGACCGGCCGCCTGCGCCGCCACGGCCTTGGCGCGCACGAGCGCGTCGTCCTCGCCATGGTCGGTGCGGCGTTCCGAATGGCCGACGATGACGTGGCTGCAGCCGGCCTCGAAAAGCATCTGGGCGGAGACGTCTCCCGTATGTGCGCCCTCCTCGCGCGGATGGCAGTCCTGCGCGCCGAGAAGCAGTTTGCCGCTGCCGATGGCAGCGCGGACAACGGCCAGCAACGGTGCGGGCGGACATACAAGCAGCTCGAGGTCGTGCGCATCGGGGTCTGTGAAGGCATTTGCCAGCTCGCCCGCCAGTGCGGCCGCGAGGGTGGGCGTACCGTGCATCTTCCAGTTGCCGGCGATCAAATAGCGGATAGCCATGAAATTCCTTTGCTGTGCCGACTGGGAAAGGAGCGGCATGGGTCATGCCGCGGGCGGCGCCGAGCAAGTCCGATATCGGCCAAGATAACAGCACGAGAAACGATTTCCAGCATGGCTCCCGCCGGAGGTGCAACAACGTGCGGCGTCGGTCCGGACGCCGCGCGTAACGGCCTGTGCGCATCGTGATTCGCGCCACGGAACCGGAGTGCAGCGGGCCGCCCGGTGCCCGGATCCGGCTTCAGGGAGGTGCTGCGGCCTTCACGTTGCCGACGGGGTCCGCTATGATGCTGTCGGTTTGGACAATGTGCCGGAATGGGGAACGAATGCTTCTCGAGAAAATGAAAAAGGGCGTCAGCAAGATCGTTATTCAGATCCTTGCGCTGTTGCTGATTGCCAGTTTTGCGCTCTGGGGAGTCGGCGACATGGTTGGTGTGATCTCGAATCCGGATGAGATCGCGATCATCGACGGCAACAGGGTCTCCTCGCGGGAATTCCAGCGGCGATTCCGCGAGGTGATGGAGAACGCACGCCGGCAATACGGCAATATCGACACCGAGCAGGCCCGCGCCCTGGGCCTGGCCGATGCGGCCCTCGAGGGCATCCTGTCGCGGCATCTTCTCGATCTCGAGGCAGGGCGACTCGGGTTGCGCGCCGGAGATGAACTTGTCGCCGGCCGGATCAGGAGCGAACCGGCGTTCCGCAATTCCCTGGGCGAGTTCGACCGCGCCGCCTACCAGGCCGTCCTCGCCAACAACGGACTTTCCGAAGACATGTATGTGGAGTCGGTGCGCGGCGAGGTGCAGCGCCAGTTCCTGACCGGTATCGTCGAGGACGGTGCAAGCGCGCCGCCGCTTCTGGCGGACATCGTGTCCCGTTTCAGCGGCGAACGGCGTTCGGCGGAATTCGTGAGCATCGCCCGCAAGGATCCGCAGACGGTCCCGGCCCCGTCGGACGCCGAACTGGCAGACTATTTCTCGAAGAACGAGGATGCCTTCAAGGCGCCGGAATACCGGCGCCTGAGCGTTCTCTATCTCGACCCTGCGAGAATCGCAAAGGAGATGGGGCCGGACCCTGAACGTGTGCGTGAGGAGTACGAGAACCGGCAGGCTTCGCTCTCCGTTCCGGAACGCCGCCACGTCCGGCAGCTTCTCGTTTCGTCGGAGGAAGGTGCCAAGGCTCTCCACGCAAGACTCTCGAGCGGTGGCGCGTTCGAGACCGACGGGGACGGGTCGGTACGCAAGACGGATCTCGGCCTCGTGACCCGCGCCGAACTCCCATCCGCCCTCGGCGAAGCAGCTTTTGCCTTGAACAAGGATGGATTCAGCGCGCCTGTCAGAACACCCCTTGGCTGGCACATCGTGCAGGTGACCGCAATAGAGCCCGGCCGGACCCCGTCATTTGACGAGGTCAGCAAGGAGATCGCGTCGGATCTTGCGCACGAACTCGCCCTTGATGATCTCGTGAGGCAGGGCAATCGCCTTGAGGATGTGCTCGCCGGGGGAGGAACGCTCGAGGACGCAGCCTCGGAAGTCGGCGGACAGGTGCGCGCCGTTCAGCCGATCGATTCCGGCAGGATGTCGCGGGTCGGCAAGCGCATCGACGGGCTGCCTGAAGATCCGGGTTTCATGCAGATGGCCTTCGGCGCCAATGAGGGCGAGACCGGCGACGTCGTGGAAAGCGCCGACGGCGGCTATTTCGTGCTGCGGGTCGATGAGGTGATCGCGTCCGCCCGGCGTCCGCTTTCCGAGGTGCGTGACGAAGCGAAGCGCGCATGGCAGGCGGATCGCTCGGACCGCGAAGCCAGGGATCGGGCCAAAAAGATTCTGGAGCGAGCCAAGGCTGGCCTGTCACTCAGATCGCTTGCCGAGGAGGACGGGCTGAAGACTGCAAATGGCGGTCCCCTCGACCGCTTCGGCCGCGGGAATACCAAGGCTCCACTGCCGCCGGACATCCTCGCCGATCTCTTTTCGGCGAAGGAGCGGGACTTCTTCCTGAGCGAAACCCGTGACGGGTACGTGGTGGCCCGCGTCACCGGAATCGAGGATGCCACGCCAGACCGCTCGAGCGAGGGGTACAAGCAGCTGCAGGAGAACCTCACGAATGCCTTGCGGGTCGATCTCCTGGATGAATTCACGCGTGCCCTGAAGCAGGAGTATGACGTCGTCGTCAATTCCGCGGCCCTGGACGCGCTTTTCACAACCCAACAGTACTGATCGGCGTCCGCGATTTGCCATCGGGCGTGATCCGATACGCTTCGGCCTCATTCTGCCAGGTGCTTGGCAACCCCGTTTTCCGGCCCGAGGTCGGGCGATCCCGTTTTCCGTGCCGAGGCGGCATCGCTGTCTGGCACTCAAAAAACGCCTCTCCCTCGGATGCGGGCGATTCGGTAGCACCCTGTCGTCCGGTTGCTGCCGCATTATGGATGGAGCGGAAGGGCCGTGGTTTCCGGTGTCCCCGCCCGCCAGGCCCCGGATAGCCGGCGCCCGCCTACCAACGAAAAATCCCTTGACCTTTGACCCCCGGATATGATTCGCTTCGGTCATGAGGACATTTCATGAAATTCGGCGGCGGGCGCGCCATATGGCGCTGCCGATCCTCGGCACGCTGTTCGTCTGCTATTTTCTGTGGCATGCCGTCAACGGCGATAACGGCATTCTTGCCTGGCTGCAGATTCACAGGAACATCGAGACCGCGAAGAACGTTCTCACCGAGACCACGACCCGGCGCGCGGCCATGGAAAAGCGCGTCTCCCTTCTCAAATCCTCTGGCATCGATCCCGACATGCTCGACGAACGGGCGCGCATCATGACCGGCCTGGTGCATCCTCAAGACTACATCCTGACCACCGGTGAGGCAGGCGACCCGGGAGTTGCGCAGCCTCCGAAAGAGTAGTCTGCCGGCGTTTGCACCGGCGGCATGGCGCGCGGCCGGGTTTGCGACTTGCGATGAATTCTCTATGCTGACGTGATCGTACGGCGTACGGCATGTGTGCGAGGGATGCGGGCAGATGCACGCATTCACGCTTCGATGAGGTTTTCATGGCCAAGACAGCTCGTGCCTCGACACGCGAAAAACGGCCCCGGGGCGCCGGGCGCAAACGGACGGCGGCGAGCGCCGCCAAACGCACCAACGGTCAGAAAAGCGCGCAGCCGGGAAGCGACGAGTTGCTAGCTCTCTATCGCGACATGCTTCTGATACGCCGCTTCGAGGAACGCGCAGCCCAACTCTACGGCATGGGCATGATCGGCGGGTTCTGCCATCTCTATATCGGTCAGGAGGCAGTGGTCGTGGGCATGCAGGCGGCCATCGACGACCGCGACAGCGTGATCACGAGTTATCGCGATCACGGCCACATGTTGGCGTGCGGAATGGATCCGAAGGGGGTGATGGCGGAACTCACGGGGCGTAGCGATGGCTACTCGAGAGGCAAGGGCGGCTCGATGCACATGTTCTCGAAGGAAAAGGGCTTCTACGGCGGACATGGAATCGTCGGCGCCCAAGTTCCGATAGGAACCGGTCTTGCCTTCGCCGCGCGGTATCGCGGCGCTGACGGCGTTTCACTGACCTATCTCGGCGACGGCGCCGTCAACCAGGGACAGGTACACGAGGCCTTCAACATGGCGCGGCTCTGGGAACTGCCTGTGGTCTATGTCATAGAAAACAATCGCTACGGCATGGGTACGTCGGTGGACCGGGCCTCTGCAGCAAAGGATCTGTACCGGCTTGGCGAGCCCTACGGCATAGCCGGCAGAGAAGTGGATGGCATGGATGTCCTTGCGGTGCGCGAGGCCGCCGCAGAGGCGGTCGCTGGATGCCGCGCCGGCAACGGACCGTGCGTCCTCGAGATGCAGACCTACCGCTATCGCGGGCACTCGATGTCTGATCCCGCCCAGTATCGAACCCGGGAAGAAGTCGCGGAAATGCGCGAACAGCATGACCCCATCACCAATCTCGGCCGCGTCATTGTCGAACTTGGCCACCGCTCGGACGAGGACCTCGGCGCGCTCGACCGCGAGGTCCGCGCGGTTGTTGCCGAGGCTGCGCAGTTTGCCCAGGACAGCCCTGAACCCGAGCCTTCCGAACTCTACACCGACGTTCTGGTCGCGACCTGAGACAGGGAGCCGGCGATGTCAATAAATATTCTCATGCCGGCGCTGTCACCGACAATGACCGAGGGCAATCTGGCCAAGTGGCACAAGCGTGAAGGCGACCGGATCGCTGCCGGCGACGTGATTGCGGAAATCGAGACCGACAAGGCGACGATGGAAGTCGAAGCTGTCGACGACGGCATACTCGGCAAGATATTGGTCTCGGAAGGCAGCGAGAACATACGCGTCAACGAGGTCATTGGAGTCTTGCTCGAGGATGGAGAGGCCGCGCCTGGAAGTTCCGACGGCCCGGTTTCCGGCAAAGCACCGTCAGTGGCCCCGTCGGCTGTTGCCGACGCTGCGGACCGCGGGCATTCCACCGAACCGCCTGCGGCGTCCGCGGCCGCCGGGATGACAGTGCCGCCGGCGCAAACGGCTGTGGGCCTTGCAACCGTGCGGCAAATGGTTCGCGAGGCGTTGCGCGACGCAATGGCCGAGGAGATGCGCACTGACGACCGCGTTTTCCTGATGGGTGAGGAGGTCGCGGAATACCAGGGCGCCTACAAGGTCAGTCAGGGCCTCCTGGAGGAGTTCGGCAGCGGAAGGGTGATCGACACGCCGATCACCGAGCACGGTTTCACCGGTCTCGGCGTTGGCGCCGCATTCGGCGGCCTGAAGCCGATCGTTGAGTTCATGACATTCAATTTCGCCCTGCAGGCTATGGACCAGATCATTAATTCGGCGGCAAAGACCAACTACATGTCGGGCGGACAGATGGGGTGCCCGGTGGTCTTTCGCGGCCCCAACGGCGCGGCTGCCCGCGTCGCCGCACAGCATTCCCAGTGTTTCGCCAGCTGGTACGCCCATGTACCCGGACTCCATGTCGTCGCGCCGTATTCGGCAGCGGATGCCAAGGGGCTGCTCAAGTCCGCCATCCGGGATCCCAACCCGGTGATCTTCCTCGAGAACGAGATCCTCTACGGCCAGAGCTTCGACGTCCCCGAGGGACCGGACTGGACTGTTCCGATCGGAAGCGCCCGGATCGCCCGGGAAGGTAGCGACGTCACCATCACCGCGTTCTCGATAACTGTCGAGCATGCGCTGGCTGCCGCAGACGAACTCGCCGCCGACGGTATCGAGGCCGAGGTCATCGATCTCCGGACGCTGCGTCCGCTCGATGTCGATACGGTTGTGTCCTCGGTCAGGAAGACGAACCGCATCGTATCGGTCGAGGAAGGGTGGCCAGTGGCCGGAATCGGTGCCGAGATCGCAGCCCTGATGATGGAGCACGCTTTTGACTGGCTCGATGCGCCGGTAACGCGGGTCTGCGCCGCCGACGTCCCGCTGCCCTACGCGGCCAACCTTGAAAGGCTGGCTCTGCCGCAGCCCGAAGACGTGGTGAAGGCGGTGCGGTCCGTCTGTTACGCGAATTAGCCGGAGCCGGAAGATGGCCGTCAGGATACTCATGCCCGCCTTGTCCCCGACAATGACAGAAGGCAGTCTCGCCAAGTGGCATGTCAAGGAAGGGGATCACGTCGGTCCCGGCGATGTGATAGCGGAAATCGAAACCGACAAGGCCACCATGGAGGTCGAGGCCGTCGACGAGGGCACCCTCGGGCGCATCGTGATCGCTGAGGGCACGGAAGGCGTCAAGGTTAATGCGACCATAGGCCTCCTTCTCGAAGACGGCGAGGACGCTTCGGCGCTGGATAGCATGGACTCTCCTGCCGGTGACGCGAGGGCTCCGGATACGGCCTCCGCAGGAGGAACGCCAGCCGCTGCCGAGACCGTCGCAACATCCGCGGAGGTCAGTGCTACTCCGCTTGCCCGGCGGATCGCCCAGCAGACCAATCTCGACCTCGCCGTCGTGCCGGGGACGGGCGACCGCGGTCGGATCCTGAAGGCGGATGTCGAGGCGGCCCTGTCGGCAGGCGAACGAGTGTCGGAGACGACCGCCGCGGCCGTTCCGCCCGGTGCGGGAGCCACCGAGAAGAGGATCTTCGCCAGTCCGGTGGCGCGTCGAATGGCAACCGAAGCCGGTCTGGAGCTTTCGACAATCCAGGGTTCCGGACCCGGCGACCGGATCGTCAAGCGCGATGTCGAGGCAGCCGCGGCAGCGCCTGCGCCCGTTGCCGCAGACGGTGACTCCTGGGAGATGGTCAGCCTGTCGGCGATGCGCAAGGTGATCGCACGGCGCATGACCGAATCGAAGACCCGGGTGCCCCATTTCTATCTCACGGTCGAGTGCGAGATCGACGAGTTGCTGAAGGTCAGGAAATCGTTGAACGAGACGCCCGCTGAAGCCGGGCTTTCGATCAATGACTTCATCGTGCGTGCCTGTGCGCTGGCGCTCAGGGATGTGCCCGCAGCCAATGTCGCCTACGAGAACGAGGACGAAATGCGCCGCTTCCGGTCAGCCGACATTGCGGTCGCCGTAGCGCTGTCCGAAGGCCTGATCACGCCGGTGGTGCGCGCTGCGGAGACCAAGGGATTGAAGGAAATCTCTGCCGAGGTGAAGGATCTTGCCGCGCGTGCACGCGACGGCAAACTGCTGCCCGAGGAATATCAGGGCGGAAGTTTCACGATTTCGAACCTGGGCATGTATGGCATTCGCCAGTTCGACGCCGTGATCAATCCTCCCCAGGCCTGCATTCTTGCCGTCGGCGCCGGCGAGCAGCGTCCGGTGGTGAGGAACGGTGACATCGTTGCCGCGACGGTCATGTGTTGCACGCTCTCCGTCGATCACCGGCTGGTCGACGGCGCGATCGCCAGTGAACTGATCTCCGCGATCAAGAGATACATCGAATACCCGCCTGCGATGCTGTTGTGAGTGACCGGATCCGCCCGCCCTACCGGCGACCGCAGGGACCGGCGTTGGCGTCCGCTGATCGACGGCCGGATCCTGGATCGCCACGCGCAAGACCGCCGCTTGCATTGCGGAGCAGTCGCTGCCTTGACGGGTACGATTGCGCGGTCGCAATCCTGAGATCCCGACCGGAGCCCGAATCCGCGGACACCCGCCGGCTTCCACCTTCGGAACGCGGGAGAACAACGGCAATATGGACGGCGTGGACGTTTGGCCTCGACAAGTGCGAACCTTTCTTGCCGGCTGGTGCCAAACCCCTGGTCTCGTTGTTGCACAGGCCTGTCCGCTCGCGGAACGGTTCTGGACCATCGACCCGTCAAGATGTCCGCAACCGCCCACATCGAATGGGGCAGCAGGTATCTGACGGACAGGGTTTTCAATTGCTCCGGAACACAATTCGAAGAAGCTGTGCCGCACCGGCTCCGTGTGGATGCTCCCCGCTTCCACCGGCGTTTTCGTCCTTGCATGACGTAGCGAAAGTCGTACCCTGACCTGAACGGCGTGGCAGGCTGCCCGGCATGGAATTTGCCGGTGATCATGCGATTGTTCATGGAGAATGCATCTTGGCCGACAGTCGGTACGATCTGATCGTCCTGGGCGGCGGTCCCGGCGGATATGTTGCCGCCATACGCGCCGCCCAGCTCGGAATGAAGGCTGCCGTGGTCGAACGCGAACACCTTGGCGGAATCTGCCTCAACTGGGGCTGCATACCGACCAAGGCGCTGCTTCGTGCCGCCGAAATTCGTCACCTCCTCGATCATGCCGCAGATTTCGGCATCTCGGCCGGTGACAGTTCCGTCGACCTGCAAGCCGTGGTCAAGCGGTCACGCAAGGTCGCTATGCGGCTCAATCGCGGAATCGGGCATCTTCTCCGGAAAAACGATGTCGACGTAATCATGGGCGAGGGCATGTTGGTCGGGAGCGGCACGCTCCGGGTCAGGGACGAAGAGAAAAACGAGAGCGACTATTCCGCGGAACACATCGTTCTTGCTACCGGTGCACGGGCACGCAGCCTGCCCGGAATCGAGCCGGACGGGGAGGGCATCTGGACATACCGCGAGGCGATGGTACCGGAGGTCCTGCCAGACTCTCTGCTGGTCGTCGGCGCCGGCGCGATCGGCATCGAGTTTGCGAGCTTCTATTCCGACCTCGGCACCAAGGTAACCGTGGTCGAGGCGCTCGACAGGATCCTCCCCGTCGAGGATGCGGAGATCTCTGCCCTTGCCCACGAGGCCTTCGAGAAACAGGGCATGAGCATTCATGTCGGCGCCAAGCTGCATGGGCTCCGGACCGGAGCCAACGGCGTCGAGGTCACGGTGGAGCTGTCCGACGAAAGCCGCCTGGAAGCGGCCTTCGACAAGGTCATTCTCGCCGTGGGCATTACCGGAAATGTCGAGAACATCGGCATCGAGGGAACCCGCGTCGTGGTCGAACGCGGCCATGTCGTCGTCAATCCCTGGCTCGAGACAGGCGAGCCCGGCGTCTACGCGATCGGGGATCTCGTCGGGCCGCCATGGCTTGCGCACAAGGCGAGCCATGAAGCCGTCATCTGCGTCGATCGCATTGCGGGCAGGGACGTGCACCCTCTTGATGTGTCACGCATTCCGGCCTGCACCTACTGCAGGCCGCAGGTGGCAAGCATCGGCTTGACGGAAGAGAAGGCACGGGAGGCGGGCCATGACGTCCGGATCGGACGGTTCCCGTTCGCCGGCAACGGCAAGGCCATCGTGCTCGGAGACAGCCAAGGCCTGATCAAGACCGTGTTCGATAACGTTACAGGGGAACTGCTCGGCGCGCACATGATCGGTTCCGAGGTCACCGAACTGATCCAGGGTTATGCGATCGCCCGTACGCTTGAGGCTACCGAGGCACAACTCATCGAAACCGTCTTCCCGCATCCGACCCTTTCGGAGATGATGCACGAGTCGGTGCTTGACGCCTATGGCCGGGCGATCCATTTCTGAAGTCATGACAAGCGCCGCCGACACTGCACGCCCCCGGCATCCTGAAAAGGCCAGCCGTCCGGACAGCCCCGTGCGCAGGAAGCCTCCCTGGATCCGGGTCAAGGCGCCGACCTCGCCGGTCTACAGGGAGACTCTGGGGACAATGCGCCGCCTGGGCCTTGTTACCGTGTGCGAGGAGGCCGCCTGTCCGAATATCGGCGAATGCTGGGCGCAGAAGCACGCGACCATGATGATCATGGGCGATATATGCACGCGAGCCTGCGCGTTCTGCAACGTCGCGACCGGCATCCCGCGGCCCCTCGATTCCGATGAGCCCCGGCGGGTGGCGGAAGCGGTTGCCGAACTCGCCCTTGGCCATGTCGTCATTACCTCCGTCGATCGCGACGACCTCGCCGATGGCGGCGCGCGCCATTTTGCGGCGGTCGTGAACGAGATCCGAAGCGCTTCTCCTGCCACCACGATCGAGATACTGACTCCGGATTTTCTCAAGAAGGACGGGGCTCTGGAAGTTGTCGTCGCGGCGCGGCCCGATGTTTTCAATCACAATCTCGAAACGGTGCCGCGCCTGTACGCGGAAGTGCGCCCGGGCGCGCGCTATTTTCATTCGCTTCGCGTTCTCGACCGGGTGAAGGAACTCGATTCATCGCTGTTCACCAAATCAGGGTTGATGGTCGGGCTCGGCGAGAACCGCCAGGAAGTGCTGCAGGTGATGGATGACCTGCGCGCGGCGGATGTGGATTTCCTGACCATCGGCCAGTACTTGCAGCCGACAGTCAAGCATCACCCGATCGACCGTTTTGTCCCTCCCGATGAATTCGAGGGCTACCGGACGGCGGCGTACGGAAAGGGTTTCCTGATGGTGTCCTCGTCGCCGCTGACCCGCTCTTCCTATCATGCAGACAGTGATTTCCACCAGTTGCGCGCCGTCCGCGAAGCCCGGTCCGCCCGAGCCTGAAACCCTCTCCAGAGCACATGCCGTTACACTCGGAGAAGAAGTTTCTTCCGTACCGGCCGGAACAGCTCTACGAGCTTGTCGCCGACGTCGAGGACTATCCCAACTTTCTCCCATGGTGCATTGCGCTCCGGGTTCTCGAGCGCTCGGAAAACCTGCTGCGGGCCGAGATGCTGGTCGGCTTCAGCGTGGTGCGCGAGAGTTTCATTTCCCGGGTGACGCTCACGCCGATGGACCGCATCGATGTTGAATATCTCGATGGTCCGTTTCGCCATTTGCAAAACCGCTGGCTGTTCCACCCGGCCGAGGATGGCTGCATGGTGGATTTCTTCGTCGATTTTGAATTTCGTTCGCGCCTGCTGCGAAAGATCGCGGGGCCGGTTTTCAGCGAGGCGGTGCGGCGCATGGTTCTTGCCTTTGAACAGCGTGCCGCGGAGCGCTACGGGTAAAATTGAGTGCCGGCTGTCACCGCCTGAACCAGCTACCCGACGCCCGACGCGCATCCCGAGACGACGTCTGGCTCTCATGCTGAAGGCCTGCCTGCGCCGGGAAGACACGTTCTGACCGCAGGCGGCATGGCACAGGTGGGCGGAGATGGGGATCAGGAGCGGTGGACGAGGGCCTCGATCAAGTCAAATGCTCTCAGCACCGAAGCTTCGCGCACCGCCGACCGGCTACCCTGGAATCTGCAGCGTTCGTGGATGACCGCGCCGTTCCGACGTGCAGCGGCCAGATGTACAAGGCCGGCGGGTTTACTCTCGCTGGCTCCCGGCCCCGCTACCCCGGTGACGGCGACCGCGATGTCGGCGTCCGAGCGGGCAATACCGCCTGCGGCCATTGCCCGTGCCACTTCCTCGCTGACGGCACCGACCGTGTCGAATAGTGCGGTGGGGACGTCGACGAGAGTGGCCTTGGCGGCGTTTGTATAGGTCACGAAACCACGCTCAACGACATCCGACGAGCCGGCGATCTCGGTAAGTGCTGCCGATACCAGGCCCCCGGTGCAGGATTCCACAGTTGCGATCGTCAGTCCGGACACGCGACAGAGCTCAAGCACTTCTGCGGCCCGCTCCCGGATCTCCTGATCGAACGGCATGTGCCTATGGACCGGCAAATTTGTACGCGACGCCAAGAATGACAAACGCGCCGGCCCCGGCGACGATGTCATCGGCCATTACCCCAAGGCCGCCTCCGAGTTTCCGCTCGGCCCAGGACACCGGTCCCGGCTTGGCGATATCAAGAATCCGGAACAGGGCGAATGCCGCGGCATACCACCAGGGATCCGGCGGCACGGCGGCGAGCGCCAGGAACTGGCCGGCAACCTCATCGACGACGATCGGAGCCGGGTCCGTTTCGTCGGAAAGCCGGAGATACCTGGACGACGCCCACAGCCCAGCGCAAAAGACGATTGCGGCGGCCAGGATCAACCACAGGTTTCCGAAATACGCGGCGATGGCCCACGCGGGGGGGAGCGCGACAAGCGATCCCCATGTGCCGGGGAAACAGGGGAGCAGGCCGGCGCCGCCCGCGGTCGCAATCAGTGCAGCCGGATCATGAAAGCGCAGTCCGGCCGGCAGGTTTCTTCCGCTGATAGCGTTGTCGGGCACGCCGCCGATTCTCCGCAACGTTGCAATGTGCGGATACACTATACCGTGAATTTACCGTTCCGGTTCGGCGGTGGACCGGAGCATGCCGGGTGGCAGCTGCTTTCCGGTCAGCAGCGTGACGAAACGACCGACCGAACTCAGTCCGGAGACCCTGCGCGGCGTGAAGTGGAGATGTCTTCGGAGGCGGTACCGCGCCTTCGAAGATCTGCGATAGCGTCGGCAGGTTCGTGAGTCCCTGGCGCAAGGCAGAGGAAGCCAGTTCAAGTGGCGTCTTGGATATCTTTGTGCGGCTCGAATTACAGGACAGGAAAACGAACGATGCCGTCCTGCACCGGTTGTGGGCGCCGGTCAGGGCGGGTGTCTCAGTTCATCCCGTCCCAGGTCACGCTTCCGGCAGAGAAACGGATGCAGAGGCCTGTGCCGCGATGGCTTCGCCCCGGCCCAGGAAACCCAGATTCTCCGTGGTTGTCGCCTTGACGCTGATCCGGTCGATCCCGATGGAAAGAATGTCCGCGATGGCGCGCCGCATGGCGTTGCGATGGGGATCGATCTTTGGACTTTCGCAGATGATCGTGACATCGATATTGACGATTTGGCCACCTCTCTGCCTTGCGAGCGCGGCGGCATGTTCGAGGAAGGTCCGTGACGGCGCGTTTCTCCAGCGCTTGTCCGAAGGTGGAAAGTGCGATCCGATATCGCCTGCAGCGATCGCGCCGAGAAGCGCATCCGTAATCGCGTGGAGCGCCACATCGGCATCCGAATGACCGACGAGTCCGCGCTCGTGCGGGACTGGACAGCCACACAACATGACGTGATCACCTTCGCCGACGGCGTGCACGTCGAACCCGGTTCCCGTCCGCGTGATCATTTCCCTGCTCCCGGCTATCCATTCAGCCCGTGCGAAGTCTTCGCGAGTCGTAATCTTGAAATTGTCTTCGCTTCCGCGCACGAGGGCAACGCTCAGTCCGGCATGGCCAGCGACCGCGGCGTCGTCCGTAAGCTCACATCCATCCGCGGCGCGATGCGCTTCCAGGATGTCTGCGAACCGGAACCCCTGGGGTGTCTGCGCGTGCCACAGCCCATTGCGCTCGACCGTCTCAACGACGTTCGGCGGATTGCCGTCGGCCCTCTTGAGCGTATCGGCTACGGGGAGCGCCGGTATGGCGGCCGGCACATCCCCGAGCGCAACGAGGACGCGATCGATGAGTGCGTGGTCAATGAACGGTCGCGCGGCATCGTGAATGAGAACGTGATCGGGCGGCACCGTGGCGGCCAGGTGCTCGAGGCCTGCGCGGCCGGAGGCCTGGCGTGTCGCACCGCCATGGACCGGCGCCGGCAGCTGCAGCCCAGCTACGGCGCTGGCGTAGAGATCCCCGTCATCGACACCGATCACGACCTGGATCGAATCGATGCCGGAATGGCTGCCGAACGCGTCGATCGTGTGCCGAAGCACGGGTTTTCCGCCCAGAGCCCGATACTGCTTGGGAAGATCGCCTCCGACCCGAGCGCCGACTCCGCCGGCAAGTACAAGAACGGTACAGCGAGTCATTTCCCGGAGCCTTTCGCAGGGGAGTTGACAGGCACCAAGAAAGCAAGCGCCCGCACCGCCCGCCGGAAACCAGACAGCGACAGTGGCGTGATACTCAACCCGAAAACCACGCCATTGGCAACCCAGCGCGGTCCGATATCGCCGGGTGAAGACCATTCGACCGGCCATGCTGCTGGATGGTCGATCACTTGCCTTTACCGCCGTGGCTCCCTATTGTTGCATAAATTTTGAACAATCTTCAGATACTGCCTGAATGATGGCCAATATCGATGTAATCAGAAGACCTGCCCCGGACGGAACGGCAGAGTCCCGACCGGCGTCGGGCTCGGCGATGACATCGACGGCGGCCGAAGATGTCCTGCGGACGCTCCCCTTCGGGGTTATCGTTGTCGATGAGCATCTGCAAATCATTCGCGTCAATGCTGCGGCCGAGCAACTGCTGGACCGTGGTGCCGCGTATCTCGTCGGTCGCGCGCTCTCGACCCTGTTTTCTACCGACAGCCCGCTTCTTGCGTTGATTTCACAGGCGCTGGCATCAGGTTTCAGCGTTGCCGAACACGAACTCTGGCTATCGCTTCCCAATGGGGATGAGGGAAGTCACGCCGTAACCGTCACGCCGGCCGGGGACGATGACCGGCAGGTTGTCGTGTCGCTGCATGGGCAGTCCGTAGTCCGGCAGATTGAGAACCGCATGGTTCATCGCCATGCCGCCCGCTCCGTGACTGGTCTTGCCGCGCTGCTGGCCCACGAAGTCAAGAATCCCCTGTCCGGCATTCGAGGCGCCGCCCAGCTTCTTGAGCAGGCCCTGCAACAGGAGGACGACCGCGCGCTCACCCGGATGATCTGCGAGGAGACCGACCGCATCTGCACGCTCGTGGACCGTATGGAACTCTTTTCGGATGAAGATATCTCGCGTGAAGGGGTGAATATCCACGTCGTACTCGAGCGCATCCGCCGCATTGCCCAGGCCGGATTCGGACGCCATGTCCGCTTCATCGAGACATACGACCCATCGCTGCCGCCTGTTCATGGTAATTTCGACCAGCTCGTCCAGGTCTTCCTCAATATCGTCAAGAACGCCTGCGAGGCCGTTCCGCCGGATGGCGGCGAGATCCGGCTCGGAACCGCCTATCATCACGGCGTGCGACTCACCCTGCCAGGCGGCACGCGACGCGTGCAACTGCCACTCGTCGTCTCGGTCGCAGACAACGGGCGCGGGATTCCGGACGAGATCGCGCCCCATATCTTCGATCCCTTCATTACCACCGGCAGGGAGGGCACCGGGCTCGGCCTTGCGTTTGCCGCCAAGGTGGTCGGCGACCATGGCGGGATGATCGAGTTCGACAGCAACGGCGATGGCACTGTCTTCCGGGTGCGGTTGCCGGTGCATTCGATCGCTAAAGCGGAGGAGGAGGACAACCGATGACCGCGACGATTCTGATTGCCGACGACGACCGCGCGGTACGTACGGTTCTCGAGAGGGCGCTCAACCGGCATGGTTTCGACGTGCGCGCGACGGACAACGGCGGAACGCTGTGGACATGGATCGAGGACGGAATCGGGGACATCGTCATCACCGACGTTGTGATGCCTGGCGAGAACGGGCTCGATCTCGTGCCACGAATCCGCGACCTCCGGCCGGACCTGAAGGTGATCGTCATCAGCGCGCGCAACACGCTCCATACTGCGGTCAAGGCGAATGAACGCGGGGCCTACGACTACCTTCCGAAGCCGTTCGACCTCAACGAGGTCATAGGCGTCGTCGAGCGCGCGCTCGCCGATCCTGCGGAGATCCCGCAGGGCGTTTCCTTCGGACATGTCGAGGAGCAGTTGCCCTTCGTCGGACGCTCGGCGGCAATGCAGGCGGTCTACCGCATGCTGGCGCGGCTGATGGCGACCGATCTGACGGTCATGATTGTCGGCGAATCGGGCACTGGCAAGGAACTGGCTGCGCGGGCGCTGCACGACTACGGCAGGCGCCGCAACGGACCCTTCGTAGCCATAAACATGGCGGCCATTCCGCGCGAACTGGTCGAGGCGGAGCTGTTTGGCCATGAAAAGGGCGCGTTCACCGGCGCCACGACCCGCGGCGTCGGACGCTTCGAGCAGGCGCAGCGTGGCACGCTGTTCCTTGATGAGATCGGTGACATGCCGCTGGATGCTCAGACGCGGCTTCTGCGCGTCCTGCAAGACGGCTGCTTCACGACCATCGGCGGGCGCGAACCGATCAAGGCTGATGTGCGCATCGTGGCTGCGACGCATCGGGATCTCCGGCGGCTCGTCTCTTCCGGCGCGTTTCGCGAGGATCTCTACTACCGGCTCAATGTCGTACCCCTCCGCATGCCTCCCCTGCGCGAGCGGACCGAGGACATTGCCGAGCTCGCTGCCCATTTCTTTCTCCGCGGGAGTCACGCCGGCCTGTCCTTCAAGTCGCTGAGCCGGGACGCCATCGATGTCATGCTCCTCCACCACTGGCCGGGCAATGTGCGCGAACTGGAAAACCTCGTGAACCGGCTTGCCGTACTCTATGCAGAAGATACGATTTCCGGCGAGATCATCCGCAATGAGTTGGGAGACGATAAGGAACGGGACAAGGTGCCGGCGGGCGAGGAGACACTGGGCGAGGCCATCGAACGCCATGTCGACAGGGATTTCTCAGCGACAGGCGGGCGGCCGTCGAACGGCCTCTACTACCGGGTCCTGCGCGAGATGGAACGGCCCCTGATACGCCGGACACTTGCTGCTACCCGCGGCAACCAGCTCAAGGCGGCCGAAATACTCGGTCTAAACAGGAACACGCTGAGAAAGAAGATCAGTGATCTTCAGATCGAAGTCAGGCGCGGTTCGGGCTGATGGAAACGGCTGACGGATCCGCTGCCGACCGAACGGGCATGCCGCCCGTACCGGCCATTGCAGCGCGTTTCGGCCGGGCGTTTTCCCTCGGGCGTGCTCGGCAGCTCGGCGACTGGGCGCGCCGCGCGGCCATCGGCCAGAAGCTGGCGGTCATCCTCGCCATCCTTGCCGTATGTGCGGCTGTCGGGACCTACGCAGCCCTGGCCGGCATGGCCTCGTTCCGCGACACGCGCCTGGTGCTGATCTTGCTCCAGATCGACCTTGTGCTGTTCCTCCTGCTCGGGCTCGTGGTCGCCCGAAACCTGGTTCGCCTGCGCTACGGAAGGCGCAAGGGGCAGGCCGCCTCGCGGCTTCATCGGCGCCTTGTCTTTCTCTTCAGCCTGATCGCTCTGGTGCCCGCCATCTCCGTCTCAGTGTTTTCGGCCATGTTCCTCAATCTGGGTTTTGAGGCCTGGTTCAGCGATCGCGTTCGCACTGCGGTTCTCGATTCCCGGGCCGTGGCGGAGGCTTACCTGAAGGAGCATCAGCAGGCGATCCGCGGCGACGCCCTGTCGATGGCGCGCGACCTCGACCGCGCGGCTTCGCTCGCCCACCGCAACTCCCTGGCGTTTTCCCAGATCGTCGCCACGCATGGCGTCGTCCGCAACCTGAGCGAGGCCTATGTCTTCGATGGCACCGGGCGCATCCTCGCACGCTGGAAGCAGGGCTTCATACTCGCCGAGACACCGCTGCCGCTGGATGCCGTCGATCGCGCCCGCGAGGGCGAGGTCGTCGTGCTGATCGGGCCTTCCGACGACCGCGTGCGCGCGGTCATTCGGCTTGACAGGCTGGTGGACGCTTTCCTCTATCTCGGCCGGTACGTCGAACCCAGCGTTCTTGCACATATCGCGAAGACCCGTCAGGCGGCTGACGAATATCAGAACATCGAAGGCTGGCGCACCCAGTTCGAGGTCACCTTCGCGATGATCTATGTCCTGATCGGGCTCCTGTTGCTTCTTGCCGCCGTCTGGGTGGGACAGATCTTCGCAAACCGGATTTCGGCACCCGTCTCGGCGCTTGCCGAAGCGGCGGAGACCGCGGGCGCGGGGAATCTGTCGGTCCGCGTCGAGGAGGATCGTCACGCCGACGAGATCGGCCAGCTCGGCCGTTCCTTCAATCGCATGACAAGCCAGCTCGAGGCCCAGCACCGCGACCTCGTCAAGGCCAACGACGAACTAGCGGAACGGACTGAATTCGTAGAGGCCGTGCTCTCGGGGGTTTCTGCCGGTGTCATTGGGCTTGATGAACACGGTCGCATCAATGTGGCTAACCGGTCGGCGTCAGCGTTGCTGGAGCGGGATCTTCAAGAGGAAATCGGAACGGACATCCGCGCGCTGGTTCCCGAGGTCGGTGACATGATTGCCCGGGCGCGGCGGCGCTCGGACCCGCGGGTGGAAACCGAGATGTCGTTCCGCAACGAGAGTCGTGAGCGCAGGCTCTCGGTCTGCCTGACCTCAGAAAGGCTCGAAGACACAATCATCGGTTTCGTTGTAACGTTCGACGATATTACGGAACTCATGGCGGCCCAGAGGAAGGCGGCTTGGTCGGACGTGGCCCGGCGAATAGCCCACGAGATCCGGAATCCGCTGACGCCCATCCAACTCGCTGCCGATCGGCTGCGGCGAAAATACCTCTCCGAGATCCGATCGGACCCGGCAACGTTTTCGGACTGCACCGACACCATCATCCGCCGGGTCGGGGAGATCGGGCGCATGGTCGACGAGTTCTCCGAATTTGCCCGCATGCCGGAGGCGGAAATCGCGCCGGCGGACATCTGCGCGATCTGCCGCGAGGCTCTGGTGCTGCCAACGAGCGCACGTCCGGATATCGATTTTGTGACCTCGCTTCCGCCGGCTTTGGTCGAGATCCCCTGCGATCGCCCCCAGATAGCGCAGGTGCTGACCAATCTGATCCAGAACGCCGTCGACGCTATCGACAGGTGTGCCGCGTCGAGAGAATCCGGGTCCCGAGGCAGGGTCGAGGTCGCGCTCACCGCCGGCGAAGAGGGCCCGGTCATCGAGATCAGCGACAACGGTATCGGATTGCAGGGGATGGCCGTGGACCGGCTTACGGAACCCTACGTGACAACCCGCGAGGGCGGCACGGGGCTCGGCCTCGCAATCGTGAAGAAGGTTCTCGAGGACCATGGCGGCGAACTCGCGCTCGCCGACCGTGCCGGAGGGGGAACCATGGCAACGGTCAGGCTGCCGAGTCAGCACGCCGGCGCGACGAAGGCTGGCGGCGGAGACGATCATGACACTTGAGGTCCTCATTGTCGACGACGAGAGCGATATTCTCCGCATGGCCTCCGGCATCCTCCGCGACGAGGGATATTCATGCCGGGTAGCCGGCGACAGCGATACCGCGGTCGCGGCCTTGGATGCTGGGTATCCGGACCTGGTCATTCTCGACATATGGCTCGAAAACAGCGCTCTCGACGGCATGGACCTGCTGCGGCGCATCCAGGACGAACGGCCGGGCATGGCGGTGGTAATGATGAGCGGCCACGGCACCATCGAGATGGCGGTCGAAGCGATCAAGCTCGGTGCCCACGATTTCATCGAAAAACCGTTCAAGGCAGATCGCCTCATCGTTACCGCCTCCCTGGCGCTCGAAGCGGCTCAGCTGCGGCGCGACTATCGCGAGCTTCGGGAGCGCACCGGAGCAGCGGACGAGCTGGTCGGTACGTCCAGGGCACTCGTCCAGCTTGACGGTATTCTCGCCAGGGTGGCGCCAACCGACAGCAGGGTGCTGATCTCGGGTCCGCCAGGAGTCGGAAAGGAAGTGTTCGCGCGGCAACTGCACCTGCGGTCGGGGCGCTCGAACAACGCCTTCGTCACCATCAACTGCGCGGCGATGGCGCCGGATCGGATGGAGGCAGAACTCTTCGGAGAAGAAGACGCCGGGAGTCCCGCACCAGCCCTGAGAGGAGCCCTGGAAACTGCCCACCGCGGTACCCTGTTGCTCGACGAGGTATGTGACATGCCCTTCGAGACTCAAGGCAAGTTCGTGCGTGTCCTGCATGACCGGGCGTTTGTCCGCACCGGAAGCGAGAAGCCGATCGAGGTCGATGTCCGCGTCATTGCCTCGACCAGCCGTGACATCGAGCAGCAGCTCGCCTTAGGCCAATTCCGTGAGGATCTCTACTATCGGCTCAATGTCGTTCCCGTCCGTATTCCGCCCTTGCGCGAGCGACGTGATGACATTCCGGCTCTGGTCGAGTATTTCATCACCGGATCGGCGCGGACTGCCGGCCTCACACCTAGGAGGATTTCTGACGAGGCCATGGCGAGGCTGCAGACTTATGACTGGCCAGGAAACGTGCGGCAGCTGCGTAACGCCGTTGACTGGATACTGATCATGGCTCCCGGCGGCGCGGACGACATGGTCAAGGTCGAAAATCTGCCGCCGGACATCCTCGAAAATCTGCCGGTTGCCGATGACGCCGAGGAGGAAACGAGAATGTTTTCGTTGCCGCTACGCGCGGCGAGAGCGGCGTTCGAGCGTCGCTATTTGCAGACCCAGGTCTCCAGGTTCGGCGGCAATGTCTCGGAGACGGCCAGATTCGTTGGCATGGAGCGGACGGCGCTCTACCGCAAGTTGAAACTTCTCGGCATCAACGGGCGCGATGCGTCCGATTCGACCGACCACCGGGGCGCTGACGGGCTGCCGGAGACATGAGAACATGAACATCATCATCGGAGGGGCTGGCCAAGTCGGCTATCACCTTGCCCGCCAGCTCTCGAGAGAAGGCAACAACATCACGGTTGTTGATTCCTCGACGGAGAACATCCGCCGCGTCGACGATACGCTCGATGTCCGCAGCGTGGTCGGTTTCGCCTCCCTCCCACATGTGCTCGAGCAGGCCAACGCGGCCGACGCAGACATGCTTATTGCGGTGACCCTGTCGGACGAAGTCAACATGGTCGCCTGCCAGGTCGCTCATTCCCTGTTCAACGTGCCGACGAAGGTCGCACGAGTGCGCAACCAAGACTATCTGCAGCCGATCTGGGCGGACCTGTTCAGCCGCGACAACATGCCCATAGATGTCATCATCTCCCCCGAGAAGGAAGTCGCCCGGACCATTGCCCGCGACCTGACCGTGCCGGGAGCCTTCGACGCCATTCCCACGGTGGACGGCAGAGTGCAGATCATCGGCGTGCACTGCAATGAGGACTGCCCGGTGCTCAACACGCCGCTCCGCCAACTCAGCGGCGTCTTCCCCGACATCTCGATCATCGTGATCGTCATCATCCGTGACGGTCACGTCATTAACCCGTCTGCCGACGACTGGATACTGGCCGGCGACGACGTGTACATCATCGTCGACAGCGAACAGATCGAGCGCGCATTGAGGCTGTTCGGCCACGAGGAACGTCCGGCACGCCACATCATCATCGTCGGTGGCGGCAATGTCGGGCTGTTCCTCGCCGAACAGGTGCTCCAGGATCATTCAGGGGTTTCGGTCCGTATCGTCGAGACCCAGAAGGAGCGGTCCGATTTCCTTGCCGGCACGCTCGAGGCGAAAGGAGTGACCGTCATCCACGGGGATGCGCTGGAGCGGGAGATCCTCGAGGAGGCTGGCGTCGCACGGACCGAGGCGATCATCGCGGTAACCAATGACGACGAAACCAACATCCTGGGTTCGCTACTGGCGAAGCGCCACGGCGCCCAGCGCGCGATGGCGCTGGTCAACAACACCAACTATTCGCCGCTGATCACGACCTTGGGCGTCGACGCCGTCATCGGACCAAGGTCAATCACGGCCTCGACCATTCTCCAGCATGTGCGTCGCGGGCGTATCCGTAGCGTCCATTCCCTCGGCGAGGTAGGTGAAGTCGTCGAGGTCGACATCATGGAAACCTCGGGTCTCGTCGACCAAGCCATCCGCGACATCGACCTGCCGGAAGGAGCGTTGTTCGGGGCCATCGTGCGCCGGAACCAGGTGATCAAGCCCCGTGGCCAGACCGTCATTGAGAAAGGCGACCGGGTTGTGATCTTCACGCCGTCACATGCAGTGCACAGTATCGAGCGCCTCTTTGCCGTCAGCCTCGAGTATTTTTGATAGCTGATCATGCCCAGAATCGCCTATGTCAACGGCCGTTACGTGCCGCACCGCGACGCCCGGATCCATATCGAGGATCGCGGTTACCAGTTCTCGGACGCAGTCTATGAGGTCGTCGGGGTGGTCGGCGGGTGCATGGTTGACGAAGAACTGCATTTCCGGAGGCTCGAACGATCGCTGCGTGAGATCCGCATGCCGGTGCCGTTCACGCCGGCGCAGTTCGCGATCAAGGTCGAACGCCTCTTGCAGATGAACAGGATCGATAGCGGTGCACTTTATCTTCAGGTCTCGCGGGGTGTCGCCGCGCGAGACCACCGCCTGCCCCCTGCGATCAAGCCGTCGGTAGTGATGACCGTGCGGCCATTCCGGCCGCCGCCAGCCGAGTTCTTCGAAAGCGGTGTTCGGGTAATTACCGGGCCCGATATGCGCTGGAAACGACCGGACATCAAGTCGGTCAGCTTGCTCGCCAACGTCCTCGCCAAAGACGCCGCCGGCGCTGCCGGCGCCTACGAGACGTGGTTGTATGATTCCAACAAGCTGGTGACCGAGGGCGCCTCCACCAACGCATGGATCGTAGACGCGGACGGCGCGGTAATTACCCGGGCCGCCGACGGCGCCATTCTCGATGGCGTGACCCGCCAGGCCCTCATCCGGATTGCCGTTGACAACGGCATTCCGGTGGTCGAGCGCCCCTTCAGCGTCGACGAGGCACGTGGTGCAACTGAGGCCTTTCTGACCAGCACCACTGCATTCGTGATCCCGGTCGT
>JAJEBT010000035.1 GCA_022822405.1 Alphaproteobacteria bacterium | reverse complement strand
TCCGAAGACGAACCCGGCCCATGGGAACCTTCCAGGACAAAACTTCAATGGACCGCATCCTCTACGCGGTCTTCATACACGAAAACAAGTCTCAGGGAATCAGCACCCCCGTCTCCCTGACACATAACTCTTGACGTTACCGACCGCCCGGAGACCGCAGGGGTGGCCGACCGCGGCAACCGGGCGCAGTGCTCCGGGATCGTGCGCGGTCGCTTCCACGGTGCCTCTATGTTAGCAATGGCTGTCTGCGGCGGTGGCCGGAAAGGGTGTGACGGGATGGCTGGAGTGGAAGTTGCCGGACGGGAGGAGTGCGCCGGATTCCCTGCCGGCAAGACGCCTCTTTGCGGCGGGGCTTGCCGGTGACGGCCCCGACGCTCGATCGCCGCGGCCTGCTGCCGGCGCTCTTTCCTGATCCGCAGGCCGCGCTGTTCGTGTCGGGGCTTGCCGGGGCCGGGAGGGACGCCGCGGCGCTGACCGGCGAGACGGACAACCTCTTCGCCTTCGGCGGGGCGATGGGCGGTGCGGTCGCCATGGGGCTCGGCATGGCGCTTGCGGCGCCGTCCGAGAGGGTCGCGGTGATCACGGGCGACGGAGAACTTCTGATGAATGTGGGTGCGTTGGCGACCGTAGCTTCTGCGGCCCCGGGCAACCTGACCGTGGTTTGCATCGACAACGGCGCCCACGGCGAGACCGGAGGTCAGCCGGGGCACACCGCGCAGCGAACCGATCTCGCGCTGATGGCCGAGGGCGCCGGACTTCCCGCGGTCATGACCCTCGAAGACGAGGCGGCGATCCCGGCATCGCGGCGCTTTCTCGAGGAGTCGCCGGCGCCGCGCTTCCTGTGGGTGCGGGTCATGCCCGGCCCGCCAAGTCCCTTCAGCCGCAACTGGGACGCGGCCGAGCGCAGGCGCCTGTTCCGCAACGGGCGCCTGCTGACCGGATCCCGGCCGTGATCGGCGCGCGCACGAAGCGCATCGAGGATCCGCCACTGCTGCGCGGCCGGGGGATGTTCGTCGACGACATCCATCTTCCCGGAATGCTCCACGCGGCCTTCGTCAGAAGCCCGCACCCCCATGCGCTCGTCCATTCGGTCGAAGCGTCCGCCGCGCGCGCGCTGCCCGGCGTCCGGGCCGTCTATTCGCTGGCGGATTTCGCGCCGCATGTCGTCGACCGGCGCCTGCCGCTCCAGTTCCCGACCGGAAACCTCCCCGGCGACGTCACGCCGTGGCTCCTGGCTGGCGACGAGGTCTGCCATGTCGGCGAGGCGGTGGCGATGGTGGTCGCCGACAGCCGCTACGAGGCGGAAGATGCGGCGCCGCTGGTCGGGATCGAATACGAGCCGCTGCCGTCGGTTGCCGGCAGCGCGGCGGCGGCGGCGGACGGCGCTCCACCCGTGCACAGCGGCCGGAGCGGCAACGTCCTGGTGCGGTTCGGACAGGATTACGGAGACGTGGATTCGGCCTTCGCCAACACCGATCACGTGTTTCGGGAGCGTTTCGTGCAGCACCGCGGGGGCGCCCACCCGATCGAGGGTCGGGGCGCCGTGGCGCGCTACGACCGGCCGGACGATCGCCTGACCCTGTGGTCCTCGACCCAGATGTCGCACGAGGTGCGCTCGGCGATCGTGCGGATGCTGGCGATCGACGAGGGCAGGATCCGGGTGGTGGCGCCGGATGTCGGCGGCGGTTTCGGCTCCAAGTTCATCGCCTACGGCGAGGAGGTCGCGGTGGCGCTGGCGGCAAGGCTTCTCGATACCCCAGTCAAGTGGATCGAGGATCGCCGCGAGCACTTCACGTCCGCCATCCAGGAGCGCGAACAGGACTGGACGATGGAGATCGCCACCGACGCCGAGGGCCGTGTCCTCGGCATACGGGGGCGCATGCTCAACGACCAGGGCGCCTACACCCCCCAGGGAATCAACCTCGCCTACAACGCCTCGACCGCGGTGCCGGGACCGTATGTCGTGCCGGCCTACCGGATCGACGTGGAGGTCGTGGAAACCAACACCGTGGCGGCATCGCCGGTGCGCGGCGCCGGCTATCCCCAGGGCAACTATGTGATGGAGCGGTTGCTTGACCGCGCTGCCGACGGCCTCGGCATCGACCGCACCGAGATCCGCCGGAGAAACCTCATTCCCGGCGACCGCATGCCCTACGAATCGCCGCTCAAGACGCGGGCCGGCACACCCGTCATGCCCGACAGCGGCGACTTTCCGGCATGCCTGCAGGCGGCGCTCGACGCCATCGACTATGCGGGCTTCGCTGACCGCCAGGCCGCGGCGCGGCGCCACGGGCGCCATCTCGGGATCGGCGTCGCCAACAGCCTCAAGGGAACCGGGCGGGGGCCGTTCGAGTCGGGGGCGGTGCGCATCGAGCGTTCGGGCAAGGTGCGCGTATTCACCGGAGCGCTCGCCATGGGCCAGGGGCTGAAGACGATGCTGGCGCAGGTGGCTGCGGCGCAGCTCGGCGTCGACTGCGCGGAGATCGAGGTCATCTCCGGCGACACCGATACCGTCGCGCTCGGTTTCGGCGGTTTCGCGAGCCGCCAGACCGTCACCGCCGGCTCGTCGGTGCACATCGCCTCGGCGGAGGTCCGGTCCAAGGTCCTGGCGATGGCCGCGCACCTTCTCGAGGCTGCCGAGGACGACCTCGAGATTGCCGACGGACAGGTGCGCGTCAGGGGCTCCGATCTGGTTGTTCCGATCCGCGAGATCGCGGAGGCGAGCGCCGGCGCGCCCGGCTACTCGATGCCCGGCGCGATCGATCCGGGGCTCGAATCGAGCTCCCATTTCAAACCCGGCGCGCTGACCTATTCCAACGGCGCGCATGCCGTCGAGCTCGAGGTCGATGTCGGCACCGGCGGGGTGACCCTGCTGCGCTATGTCGTGGTCAGCGACTGCGGCACGCTGATCAACCCGATGATGGTTGACGGCCAGATCGTTGGCGGCGTGGTCCACGGCATCGGCAACGCCCTGTTCGAGTGGATGGGCTATGACGGCGCCGGCCAGCCACTGACGACCAATTTCGGGGAATACACGATGCCCACGGCGACCGAACTGGTGGCGCTCGAACTGATCCACCGGGAATCACCGTCACCGCTCAATCCGCTCGGTGTGAAGGGCGTCGGGGAAACCGGCACGGTACCCGCAGCGGCAGCAATCGTCTCGGCGGTCGAGAGCGCGCTCTCGCCGTTCGGTGTGCGCATCAGCGACTATCCGGTGACGCCGGCCAAGATCGTGGAACTCGTCCGTGCCGCCCGCGGTGAAGGCGAAAACGGCGTCCGGGGCCGCCATCCCGGTTGAAGATGGCGGGGGTGCCGGCGAAGCTACGAACCGCTGCTTCCGCGTATCGCCGCTAGCACCGCTTCGACGCCGGGATACGGTTTCGAGAAACGGTGCCGCACGACCCCGTCCGCATCGGTCACGAGAATGAATTTTTCGGCCACGCCGTAGAACGGGCTGCCTTCCGGGTAACGGCTGTTGACAAGGCCGAAGGCGGGGATGACCGTTGCGTCGGAGTCGGAAAGGATGGTGTAGCCGATGTCCCGGGAACCTGCGAAACCGGCAATCACGTCGACATCGTCATAGGTGACCATCACGACATTGTATCCGAGCGCTTGAAAGTCGCTGACGCGGGGGTTCCAGGCGACCGCCTGGATCTTGCAGGATCCTCACCAGTCGAGCGACTTGGAGAACAGGATCACCAGGCCTCGCTTGTGGGCCAGTGCCTTGAAATTCCGTTCCTGCCCGTGCTGGTCCCGGGCCGTCAGGTCGCGGGGAATCGTCGTGCCGACGGCAGGGCCGATCTTCACGGGATCGTAGGGGTTCGCCTGCAGTCCCGGACTTGCGAGGATGATTGTCGCGGCCGCCGCGGCAAGGCCGGCGCGCAGAATTGATACGGTTCCAGAGAGCATGTTCAACGTCCTCCGTTGGGGCCAGCATACATCCCGATGATCGTCTGCGCCACTGTATCCCGAGGCTGGGGCGGGGGAAACGGGAAGGTTAGTTGCGACTAAAGGTTGTGCGCGCGACTACCTCGCCTCCGGCAGCGAATCAGAACCGGACGGGATGACTGGTACAAGGAGAGAAATCAGTTCCGGCAAATCCTCCTGTACCGTTTTCCAGACGATATCGAGATTGATGTCGAAATATGCATGTACGAGGCGGTTACGCATCCCAGCAATCTTTTCCCACGGCATCTCCGGTAACCGCTGCTTCGTTGATTCAGTAACCTGAACTGCTGCCTCTCCAATGATCTCGATGTCCTTGACCAACGCAAGGACCAGTTGGCGATCATTGTCGAGGTCCCCACGCGCATGTCCCTGCGCGAAACTTACCGCTTCGCGCGCTGCGTCCAGCATGTGCCGTAATCAGATTTCGTCATGCTTGTGCATATTGGACCTCTGCCGTATCGAGAACCTCTTGGCGGAAATAGCGACTCAGGTCTTCCGGGGTCCGCAAGTCCACCTTGCGGCCGCCGAAAAAAGTCGACAACTCGATCTCCATACCGGCCAAACCCAACAACCCCGGAATCCGATCAGGATCGAACTCGACCAACACGTCGATATCGCTGTCCGGTCCGAAATCCTTCCGCAAGGCCGAACCGAAGACGGCGAGTCTAACAATGCCGTTGGCACGGCAGAATGCGGCAAGTTCAGTCTTTGAGGTCAAAATCTGAGGGTTCATGGCTGAAAGACCCGATTGGCGTTGATCTGGAAATCCGGAGCCTTCAAAGCCCGAATCAGCTTCGTCTGCCAACTTCCCTCGCCATCCAGCTTGGTGTGGATGACTCCGTCGCGGTCGGACGGCGTTTCAACGTCGCCCCTCACATGCGAGGATGATTGCCACCACGGTGGTGACAAGGTCAGCGCACAGAATTGATACGGTTCCAGAGCGCATGCTCAACGTCCTCCGTGGGGCCAGCATACGTTCCGATGATCGTCTGCGCCACTGTATCCCGAGAAGAGGGGGTGAGAAAACCGGAAGATCGAATTCCGTGCGTCTGCCTGTAGCTGTGCTGTCCGTCCCGATGCCTGCCATGGACGATGCCGGGTCCGCACAGATCGATCGCGGCTCTGGAGTCCGGCTTCGGGTGTTGCCGGGGCTGTCGGAAAGGACAGGAAGAAAGCAGGAATCTTGGCAAACCCGAGGGCTGAACCACGGTGATTTGACACCGGATGCGCGCTCGGGCGTTTCCGAAGTGTGCAGATGACGAGGGTTTAAAAAAAATTAAGCTGATTCAAAATTAAATATTGATTTAGCTTAAATTATCTTTAAGCCGTCCGCCATGATCGCACGCGACCTCGCTTCAAGGCTGACGGAGGCGGCGCGGAAGTGGCCGTCGATAACGCTCACCGGACCTCGGCAGAGCGGCAAGGCGACTCTGTACCGTACCTTGTTCCCGCAGCACCGGTACGAGACGCTGGAAGCCCCGGATGTGCGGGCCTTCGCCGTTGAAGATCCCCGCGCCTTCCTGGCCCAGTTTCCGCAGGGCGCGATTCTCGACGAGGTGCAGAGGGTGCCCGATCTGCCTTCCTACCTGCAAGGTGTCATCGACGCAGATCCGGCACCCGGTCGTTGGATCCTCACGGGCTCGCAAAACCTTTCCCTGCTTCAATCTGTCAGCCAATCGCTGGCCGGAAGGACGGCAGTGCACCATCTGCTTCCGCTGACGCGGGGCGAAACGATGCGTTTTCCGCGGTATCCTGCGACTCTCGAAGAAACTCTCTTGACCGGATCCTACCCGAGCATATTCGATGGCAATCTCGATGCTGCGGACTGGCTCCGTTCCTACATCGCCACCTACATCGAACGCGATGTCCGGACGATCAGCAACGTAAGCGATCTCCTGACATTTCAGCGCTTCGTCACACTTTGTGCGGCCCGAACGTCGCAACTGCTCAACTACTCGTCACTGGCGGGAGATTGCGGCATCTCGCAGCCGACCGCGAGAGCCTGGCTCAGCATCCTCGAAACCAGCTTTCTCGTCTTCCGCCTGCCGGGCCTTCACGCGAATCTTCGCAAGCGGCTGGTAAAGATGCCGAAGCTGCATTTTTACGATACCGGACTCGTGTGCTGGCTGCTCGGCATCCGCACGCCTGAACAGCTCCGCGCGCATCCGCTTCGCGGCCCGATCTTCGAGACCTGGGTAGTCTCCGAGATCGGCAAACGCCAAGCCAACCGCGGTGAAGCCAATCGCCTTTCGTTCTACCGTGACCGGAACGGGGCGGAGGCCGATCTCGTGGTCGAATGCCCGACCGGCACCGTGATCGTCGAAGCCAAATCCTCCACGACCGCATCCTCCAGCCTGTTCGACGGTTCCAAACGCGTCCGGAGACACCTTGCCCAATCGACCGATCTATGCCCCGTCGTCGTGGTCTATGGTGGCGATCAACCCCAGCGCCGGGGAAGCGACAGTCTTGTACCCTGGAGGGAGCTGCACGAGTTCGACTGGGAAGCATAAGGCTGCATCACCAATGTCCGAGCCGCCGGCTGGCTGTTCACCGGAGCCCGCAAAGAAGCTGTCTGCGGCGCCGGCACCGGTCTCCGGCGTCTCCGCGACCGGCATTGGCGGCATGGGGCTACAGAACGGCTGAACCTGGGTCCGCCGCAGACGCGCGGGCAATCGCAGGCTGGTGTTCAGGGAGACCCGCCGGAGCCTGTCCGGCTCACCCTTGAGCGGACTGCGCGGTCTGGGCGTTGTACCAGTCGAGAATCCGATCACCGCTCATCGCGACCACTCCGGGCCTGGACAGGATGTGCTCGAGGGTCTCGCGGATATAGCGGATGCGGTGTGCCGTCCCGGAGATGTACGGGTGGACGGCGAGAGACATGACGCGCACGGAAGATTCGCTCTCGGCGTAGATCGTCTCGAAGTGATCCACGGCGCGGTCGCGATAAGCCGGCGACGGCAGGTTCTGGATCATCGAGACGACGATGTCGTGTATCTCGAAATTGTACGGCAGCGCCGTAATGTCGCCATGGGTCGTCTTCAGCCGGACCGGCTGGTCGTCGAATGCCCAGTCGCCGACATACTCGAACCCGGCCCCGGCGAGGTGGTCGAGCGTGTCGAACGTCTCGGTAAGCCCGGGCCCGAACCAGCCGCGCGGGCGATAGCCCGCGAAAGCCTCGATGGCGTCGGCCGTCCTGTCTATGCTCTCGCGCTCGTCCTCGACCTCGTGCATCGGCAGCTGTTCCCATGAATGGGCGTTGAACTCCCATCCCGATTCGAGGCAGGCCTCGAGCACCCTCGGATAGGTCTCGCAGACGCGGCCGTTCATCGTCACCGTCATCGGCAGGCCCATTTCGTCGAACAGCTTCCTCAGGCGCCAGAATCCCACCCGCATGCCGTACTCGTGCCACGACCAGTTCGGGATGTCGGGCAGCATCTGCCGGTGCTGCGGCGGCGGCAGTACCGTGCGCGCCATGGCGCGGTCGATATCCCATACTTCGAGCGACATGAGCGGCCACACGATCATCCGTCCGCCGTCAGGCAGCGAGAGTCGCGGACGGTCCTCGATGGCCGAGAACGGCGTGCGTTCGGCAGGTTTCATGAGCGTTCCCCTTCCCGTTGGCCCGGCGTACAGGCCGTCACGCCGCCATCTTACAGCAAGCTCCGCCCGGGGTCCTTGACCGGACAGGGCTCCGGCGCGAAAAACAGGGGACGGAAAACGGGGAGGCACATGGTCGGAAGGGATCGCATTCTGGTCGTCGGCGGCGGGCCGGTCGGGTCGACCGCTGCCTGGCTTCTTGCGCTTGCCGGCATTCCGGTCACCCTGATCGAGGCCGAGGAGGGTGTCCAGATCGACTACCGTGCCTCGACGTTCCATCCGCCGACGCTCGATCTGTTCGAAGAGAGCGGCATTACCGGCGCCCTGCTCGATCGCGGGCTGAAATGCCCGGTCTGGCAGTTTCGCGATCGCCGCGAAGGGCGTATCGCCGAGTTTGATCTTGGCGCCATCAGCGACGAGACCTCATATCCGTTCCGCCTGCAGTGCGAGCAGTTCAAGCTGGTCGAATGGCTGTACGGACGCCTGGCCGCCGACGGCAACGCCGAGATCCTGTTCCGTCACCGCGTCACCGGCGTCAGCCAGGGCGATGACGGCGTTACCGTGAGCTGCGACACCCCGGCCGGCCCGGTCGAGATCGCCGGTAGCTGGCTGATCGCCGCCGACGGCGGACGGTCGACGGTGCGCAGGGAACTCGGAATCGCCTTCGAGGGCTTCACCCACCCGGAACACTTCCTGGTCGCCGGCACGCAGTACGATTTCCGCGCCCACATGCCCGACATCTGCTCGGTCAACTACACGGCCGATCCCGTCGAATGGTTCCTCCTTCTGGAGATTCCCGACATGTGGCGGGTGGTGGTGCCGGTCGAGACCACGGTCGGGCCCGACGACGCGATTACCGACCGCCACCTCCAGAACGCGCTCCAGAACCTGCTGCCCCGCGAGGGCGACTATCCGATTCTCGTCCGCGCCATATACCGCGTGTCCCAGCGCGTGGCGCGGACCTACCGCAAGGGACGCGCCTTTCTCGCCGGCGACGCCGCCCACATCAACAACCCGCTCGGCGGCATGGGGTTGAACGGCGGGCTGCATGACGCCCTCGGCCTGTGTGGCCGCCTGGCGCGGGTCTGGCATGGCGACGCAGGCGAGGCGGAGCTCGACGGTTACGAGGCGCAGCGCCGCCCCGAGGCGGTCAACGCCATCAACGCCATTACGGAGCGCAACAAGAAGCTGATGGAAGAACGCGACCCCGAGGTGCGCCAGCGCAATCTCGACGAGATGCGCGCGATCGCGGCCGACCCCCGGCGGGCGCGCGAATTCATGCTCAACGCCGCGATGATTACCTCGCTTCGCCGTTCCGGTATGTTGGGCACCACAACGGTCTGACCACGGGGCGGCGCCTTCGGCGCCGCCCCGGTCGACCCGGAACCTGCACAGGAGAAAGCCGTGACCGCGTCCCTGACTGCGAGGGCCACTGCCCGTACCGTCCCCATCACGCCGGTCGAGACCGCGGTATTCGAGGCTTGGCTGGCCGGCGAGCCGGACACGGTCCGGCAGTGGGTGGGTACGGCGGGGTTCGATGCCGCGCCGGGGAAGATCAGCCTCGTCGCCGGCCCCGACGGGCGGCTCGCGCGGGTGCTTGCAGGGGTGGAGCGCCATGACGGCCTGTGGAGCTATGCCGGGCTGCCGGGCTGCCTGCCGGCCGGCAGCTACCGCATTGATGCCCGCATGGATGCGGCGGCAGCCACCGCCGCGGCGACAGGCTGGGCGCTTGGCGGCTACCGGTTCGAGCGTTACAGGAGCGCCGGAAAGGGGAAGCTGCCGACCCTGGTGTGGCCGACCGGCGCGGACCGGAACCGTACCGACGCCGTCGTGGCTGCCGTCTCGCTGGTCCGCGACCTGATCAACACTCCCGCGGAGGACATGGGACCGTCCGAACTCGCCGCCGCCGCGCGCCGGCTGGGCCGCCGGTTCGGCGCCCGGGTCCGGGTCACGGCCGGCGCCGCGCTTCTCCGCGACAACTACCCGACCGTTCACGCCGTCGGGCGGGCCAGCGACGATCCTCCGCGCCTTGTCGATCTGCGCTGGGGGCGGGTGGGCGATCCCAAGGTCACTGTCATCGGCAAGGGAGTCTGCTTCGACACCGGCGGCCTCGACCTCAAGCCGGCTGCCGGCATGCTGCGCATGAAGAAGGACATGGCCGG
>JAJEBT010000085.1 GCA_022822405.1 Alphaproteobacteria bacterium | reverse complement strand
CGCGCCCGGAAAATCAGATTCGTGTATTTACATCAGCACCTTATGGAATATTAATCCGATTTTCCTGGGACAGTAGTGGCGCGTATCCCAAGTTGGCGTTTTCCTCGATCAGCCGCGCCGGGGCCGTTTTTTCGCGTCGATGCGCCGACAAGGCCGGGTGGGCGCAATCGGCTCGTGCTCTGGCAGCGCGTCGGCGACCACACAGTGCCGCGCGAGAAGCGGAGGAGCGTCACCGAACTCGCCGGGCGCGACGGCAAGGAACGCGGCGATGCGTTCCAGCGCCTCGGGGCGACGATCACCGTACCCGGGCGGCTCAGGCGTCGAAGAACTTGCGCGGCGCAAGCGACAGGCGGGCGACCATACGGACTCAGCCGGCACGCACTGGTTCCAATTGCATCAACCGGCAGGGCGAGGCGCAGAACTTTCGGTCTGCTGCATCACAGGCCCTGCTGGTGCACAATCCATACTCTGCCATCATCAGGCGTTCGGGGTTTATTGACTTACATGTCAATGCGTGATCTAATTCAGGATGCTGTTGAGCGGGGCTTGCTGACCCTTGTGGAACCAACGATGCCAAGCGACCCGATGATCCGGGACCTGTATGCCTCTCCGGCGGTTTATGATCTCGTCACCGGGCCCTGGGCGAACAAGGAAGAGGAAGTGCGATGCGGCCGGCTCCGGGCGGATTTCGACAGATTCGTCACCGGTAGAGTGATTCCTGCTGCCCTGAATGACCCTGACAGCAAGCAGAGAGACGCTTACTTGTGCCGACTGATTCCTGCCGAGAACGAAGTGTGGGAAATTCGCAGTCGCGCTCCCAGACCGGGAATCAGGGTTTTTGGCCGGTTTGCAGACACGGATTGCTTCGTGGCCTTGAACTGGGGGCTCAGGAAAAATCTTGGCGGGAGAGATTCACGGGAGTTCAAGCAAGAAGTGCGCAACTGTCTGGCTGCATGGAGGAAGGCGTTCCCCTCGCACGATGCATTCAAGGGAGAAACCATCGATGAATACGTCTCTGAAAAATCCCTTCCTGTCTGAGATTCTCAACGGCGACAAAATCCCTCTTGGAACGCTCGCCTATTTCCGGGAACGTTTCCGTGACCACCTGTACGACCTGGTCATGGAGGAATTTCTAAAGCAAGACGCGGAAAATTCCTTGACGCGAGCCGAGGTTGCCCGGCGAATCGATCGGCGGCCGGAGCAGATCACGCGCTGGTTCGCTGCGCCAGGCAACTGGACACTCGAGACAGTAAGCGACCTCTTGCTGGCAATCTCCAAATCTGAACCTGAAGTAAATCTGTTACCGCTCGAGGGACGAGCCACTCGCAACTATCGTGGCGAGGAATCGCCAACCTCACTCTCAAATGAGCCTGCTGGATCTCCATCGCCCAAATCGGCGGTCGAGGCAAACGCCCGAACCTTGGAGCACAGCCAGCCGCACCGCCCGCCCACCACGGGTATCGGGCTCGGTGCGCAGGACCAGAAGCAGTCTGCAAGTTCCCGTGGGACGATCCAGGATCAAGGAGTCCGTTAATGAAGCTGCTTGCAATTGAGATGAGCCGCGTTACGTCTCTGTTTCGCCTGACAAGACGGAGCGGCCAACCTTACCTTCCTTACATCTCTGCCCGAACGGCAGAACGATACGATTTCAGCAATGCGCCTCATTCCATTGGCGATTTGGGGGGGGGCAAGGCAGAATTCAACCACGGCATATTCGAAGGCAATGCCATCGAGGCGCTAGAGATATACAATGACGGCGTTATAGTAGCGTCACGCTCGGACACGGATTTCATTGACAAGTTCATCGACGATTTCGTTACATGGTTGGAGGAGGATCACGCTCATTCTGTAATCGAGACCCACGAAATAAATAAAATGTACGAGAGCGTTTTGCTGGTCGAAACAGGTCGGGATATATTCAAGCCACTTGAAGCATACTCTGAAATTGTCACAATGATAGAATCGGAGATTCAGGAATCCACTGGTCTGAATATCCCATACCACAATTACGGCTTGTCGCTATCTGCCGACCAGACGCGGAATCCGGCTTTAAAGCCGATGCAGTTTCGCCTGGAGAGAAAAGAAGGAATCGATTTTTCTCGTCGTCATTTTTTTGCGACTGCACCCCTTAAAACCCAACAGCACTTGAAAATACTTGGAAGGTTGGAAAAACTATTCTGATCCAATTTTGGAGCGCCAGAAAGGCACGTGGCGGGGGCGGCCCCGACGCGGATACGCCCGAGCGTAGAAGGCGGCCGGTTCGATGACCGCGGGATCCTCGGCGCGCGCGGCCGCCGCCGAGGTGCGCGACAAGGCGCTCCGCGTGGCTGCGGACATGCTGGAGGTCGGGATCGACGATCTCGAGATCACCGACGGCCGTGTGCATGTGAAGGGGGTCCCGGGGATGGACATCGGCCTTGGAGAGATCGCCACGCGGCTGGCCGGGGCGGCGACCGGGTTCGCGCTGCCGGCGGGCGAAAGCCCGGGCCTCGAATCCACCGCCGCCGAGCCGATCGACGGGCTTGCGTTCTCTAACGGCGCGCACGTCGCCGAGGTCGAGGTCGACGCCGGAACCGGCGAAGTGCGGGTGCTGAACTACGTGATCGCGCACGACTGCGGGGTGATGATCAATCCGCTCGTGATCGACGGGCAGGTCGCGGGCGGCGCAGCGCACGGGCTGGGTTTTGCGCTGTTCGAGAAGATGATCTGGGACGGCGAGGCCCAGCCGCAGTCGACCAATCTCGCCGAGTACCTCGTGCCCGGTTCGATGGAGGTTCCCGACATCGCCATCGAGCACATCGTCGTGCCGTCGTCGCAGAATCCGCTCGGCGTCAAGGGCGTCGGTGAAAGCGGCCTCGTGCCGGTGCCGGCGGCGATCGCCTCGGCGGTCGAAGACGCGCTGTCCGGGTCCGGCGTCGGCGTGTCGGCGATTCCGCTGGCGCCGGCCGAGTTGCTGGCGCTGATGCAGGGTCGCGCCTGAAGCGGGCGCCATGCAGCGCAGCAACAGTCATGTGACCCGCGCCAAATTCGAACCGAACCTGGCGGACAGGCTGGACGACGCCAGGATCCTGTGGCGCATTGTCGGGCTTGCATTGCGCTACCACGTCCTGATCTCGCTCGCGCTGCTGGCAACGCTGGCGGCAACCGCGTTCCAGCTTGCCATCCCGCCGCTGGTCGGCGAT
Source organism: Alphaproteobacteria bacterium (assembly GCA_022822405.1). Classification (GTDB taxonomy): domain Bacteria; phylum Pseudomonadota; class Alphaproteobacteria; order MPNO01; family UBA830; genus JAJEBT01. Next base: position 2,677 of record JAJEBT010000085.1, on the reverse strand, counting down.
GCGGTCGACGGCGCCCTGGGACTTCTCGGCGACCACGAAGTCGCGCCCGGGACCGCGCGTTCCGCCCTCTATCATGCCGCTCTCCTGCTGTTCGGCGCCTCGGTGCTGCGCGGGCTGTTCACGGTCATCCACAACTACTGCGGCGAGTCGATCGGCCACCGCCTGGCCCATGACCTGAGACTTGCCTTCTACGGCAGGCTTCAGGAGCTGAGCTTCTCCTTCCACGACCGGATCCATACCGGCGAGCTGATCACCCGCGGCATGCTCGACCTCGAAGGCGTCCGGATGTTCGTCAATACCGGCCTTCTCCGCGTGGTGCTGATGACCATCCTGATCGGCGCCGGAGCCTGGCTGCTGCTCTCGACCGATCTCGTCCTCGGACTGCTCAGCCTCAGCTTCGCTCCTTATGTCGCCTGGCGCTCGGCGACCACGCGGCTGCGGTTGCGCCGCCTGTGGCACCTCTTCCAGGAGCGGATGGCGGTTCTCGGCAGGATCATGGACGAGAACCTGACCGGTATCCGGGTGGTCCGCGCCTTCGGCGCCGAGACCCACGAACTCCGGAAATACGATAGCGCGGCGGAAGACGCGATTCGCCTGTCCTCGCGGCGGATCAGGATCCGGGTTGCCTCGACCACCGAGATGACCTTCGCCTATTTCGTCTCGATGGGCCTCGTCCTGTGGGTCGGCGGCGACCGGGTGATCGCCGGCGAAATGACGGTGGGCACGCTGACCGAATTCCTGACCTTCATCACGATACTGCAACTGCCGGTGCGCCAGCTCGGCCTCGTGGTCAATTCGTTCGCGCGGGCGTCATCCTGCGGGGCGCGGCTGTTCGCCGTGCTCGATCTCGAGCCCGGGATCACCGATGCCCCCGGCGCGCGGCCGCTCGCGGCCGGCGAGGGCACGGTCCGGTTCGAGAACGTGAGCTTTTCCTATGACGGGGACGGCACCGATGTCCTCGACGGCGTCTCGTTCGAGGTCCGGCGCGGCCGCACGCTCGGCATCGTCGGTCCGCCGGGGAGCGGAAAGTCGACGATCGCCTACCTGATGGCGCGCTATTACGACATCTCCGGCGGACGGATCGTCATCGACGGGCAGGACATCCGGGACGTAACGCTCGACAGCCTGCGCCGCGCGGTGCGGGTCGTCCACCAGGATCCGTTCCTCTTCACCGCCTCGCTCGACAACAACATCGCCTATGGCGATCCGTGGACAGACGAGGACGCGATACGCGAGGCGGCGGGAGCGGCCCAGATCGACGGCTTCATAGAGCGGCTCGCCGACGGATACGAGACGCTGGTCGGAGAACGCGGGGTGTCGCTGTCGGGCGGCCAGAGGCAGCGGGTCGCAATTGCGCGGGCGGCGCTTCTGCGTCCCGCGGTCCTGGTGCTCGACGACTCGACGGCGGCCATCGACGCGGAGACCGAGAGCAGGATCCACGAAGCCCTTGCGCGGGACTCCGGCGGCACGGCGAAGATCGTGATCTCCCACAGGCTCGCCGCGATCCGCGACGCGGACGAGATCATCGCCCTCGAAGCGGGCCGGATCATCGAGCGCGGAAACCACGACACCCTGATCGCGGCGGGCGGACATTACGCACGGCTGTTCGCCCTCCAGGGCCGGGCTGGCAGCAAGGACGGGCGCGCGGGAGCCAGGGAGGCGGGGGGATGAGCGTCATCGACAGATCGGCACGGCCGCCGCGCGCCGTGGTCGGTTCGCAGATCAGCCGCGACGAGGAGATTTTCGGCGCCGCCTACGACCGCCGCGTGGTGCGCCGCTTCATGACATTTGTCTGGCCCTACCGCCGGCCGCTGTCGATCGCGGTCGCGGCAGTGCTGGTCTATACCGCGGCGCAACTCCTGATCCCGCTGGTCATCCGTTTCGCCATCGACGGCGCGATCGTCGCGGACGGCGGGGACGTCGCCGGCCTGAGGCTCGCCGCGCTTGCGTTCGCCGCCGTGATCCTGGCGAGCTACGCCGCCAACTACTGGCAGGACCTGCTGGTGGCCCGGATCGGCGAACGGGTGATCTTCGACCTCCGCCGGGCGATGTTCGCCCATCTTCAGAACGTCTCGCTGTCCTTCATGGACCAGACCGAGGTCGGGCGGATGATGTCGCGCCTCCAGGGCGACGTGAACTCGCTCCAGGAGTTCCTCGAAAACTCGGTGACGGCGTTCGGCGATCTGGTTCTCCTGATCGGCATCGTCGCGATCATGCTCTCGCTCGACCTCGAACTCGGGCTGCTCACGCTGGTGCTGGTGCCGACGCTGGCCGTCGTCCGCATCATCTGGCTGCCCCGGGCCCGGGTCGCCTTCCGCCGCGCGCGCGAGACCAATTCGATCGCCAACGGGGCGCTCGCCGAAGCGATTCATGCCGTCCGCACCGTACAGGGAATGCGCCGCGAAGCGGTGAATTTCGTGCTCTACGGAGACCGCGCCGACGAGAATCTGGGCGCGCACCTGTACGCAGCGAAATACGGACAGATGATGGTGCCGATCGTCGACGCCCTGACCGGAGCGGCACTCGGGATCGTGGTTCTCCTGGGCGGAACGCTGGTTCTCGAGGGCGCACTCGAGATCGGCGTGATGATCGCCTTCCTGTTCTATGTCCAGCGCTTCTTCGATCCGATTCGTTCGCTCACCATCCAGTACAGCATCATGCAGCGGGCGATGGCGTC
>JAJEBT010000220.1 GCA_022822405.1 Alphaproteobacteria bacterium | reverse complement strand
ATCAGATCTACATCCCGCGTGCCGGCCTGCCGCCCGGTCTGGTCAACCGGCTCATTCGTCTCGCGGCCTTCCAGAATCCGGCCTTCTACAGCGCCCAGGCGATGCGCCGGTCCACCTTCGGCATCCCGCGCATCGTCGCCTGCGCCGAGTTGCTTTCTCACCACATCGCCCTGCCTCGCGGCTGCGGCGAGGCGATGGAGGAGTTGCTGGAAGAACTGGGCATTCCCCTGGACATGCGCGACGAGCGCGATTCCGGCCGTCCGGTAGAAACGACTTTTCTCGGAAGCCTGACCTCGGAACAGCAATCCGCCGCCGATACTCTGCTGCCGCACGACATCGGCGTGCTCTCGGCGGCAACCGGGTTCGGCAAGACGGTCATCGCCGCGTCCATCATCGCCGCCCGCGGGACCAACACGCTGGTTCTCGTCCACCGGCGCCAGCTCATGGAACAATGGATCGCGCGGCTGGCGGCGTTTCTCGATCTCCCCGCCACCGCCATCGGACAAATCGGCGGCGGTAGGCGCCAGCTGGGCGGCATCGTCGATGTCAGCGTCATCCAAAGCCTGGTGCGCAAGGGCGAGGTCGACGACATCGTTGCCGATTACGGACATCTCGTGGTCGACGAGTGCCACCATATCTCCGCCGTCAGCTTCGAGGCGGTCGCGCGCCGGACCAAGGCGAAATACGTCCTCGGCCTGTCCGCGACGGTCACGCGCCGGGACGGTCACCATCCGATCGTCTTCATGCAGTGCGGCCCCGTCCGGTTCCGGACCAGCGCGAAGGCGCAGGCCCGGCAACGACCCTTCGGACACCGGGCGATCCTGCGCCCGACGGAATTCCGGCTGCCGGCAGGCATGGACGCGGAACGCCCGCCGATTCAGCATGTCTACGCCGCACTGGCCGCAGACGAGGATCGTAACGACATGATCTTCGACGACGTGTTGCAGGCGCTGGAGGCGGGCCGCTCGCCGATCCTGCTCACCGAGCGCAAGGACCATGCCCACCGCCTTGCGGAGCGGCTCGGCCGCTTTGCCCGGAACGTGCTCGTTCTCCGCGGCGGCATGAGGACCCGGCAGCGGCGCGAGATCATGCAGCGTCTCGAAGACATCCCCGGGACGGAAGAGCGGGTGCTGATCGCGACGGGACGCTATGTCGGCGAGGGCTTCGACGATGCCCGCCTCGACACCCTGTTCCTGACGATGCCTATCTCGTGGAAGGGCACGCTCGCGCAATATGTCGGCCGTCTCCACCGGCTGCACGCGGCGAAGCGCGAAGTGGTGGTCCACGACTATGTCGACCGCGCCGTGCCGACGCTCATGCGCATGAGCGAGAAGCGCGTCCGAGGATATGAAAGCCTCGGCTACACCGTCGAGAGGCCGGGCGCCGCGTCGCCAGAGATCGCCGGCAATGACCTGCTGAGCTGCCCACGCCCGCCGGAGGTCCGATGATGCGTTTCGTTCCGATCCCTGTGTAGAGGGGCTCTTGAGGTGCTTGTCCGCACGATCCTCGACGGCTTGACCTCCGAGACGGCCGCCGTCGGATCGGAATTCTGGAAGACGGGCGGGTTCTCCGGTTCGGGTTGTATGCCCATTTCGACCCGGTGAGCCCTCCTCCCAAACTGTTGACAGCAGCCCGCTCACACCATACCCGTGTGCTGCCGAGTGTCGTATTTTTGCAAGCTGACAACCATGGTACCCCCACGACCTCAGCCTTTGGAGAAGCGGATCGCCCGGCGCATTGCGCGCAAGAAGGCCAATGTCTTCCTGCGCCGTGACTTCGAGGATCTTGGCGGTTACGACCAGGTCGGTCGCGCGCTGAGATGCCTTACCGCCAAGGGGCGCCTCGTCAAGATCGGTTACGGCCTGTATGCCCGAACCGCCATCTCGCCCATATCGGGCCGGACGGTCGTGGCCAAGCCCCTTCCCTCGCTTGCGCTTGAAGCTCTGGAGCGGCTCGACGTGCAAGCCATGCCATCCACATTTGCCCAGGCCAACAGTGCAGGCGCCAGCGCCCAAGTCCCCACCGGACGCGTGATCGCCGTCCGGAGCCGCATCTCCCGCAAGATCGGCTACGACGGAAAATACGTCTCCTTTGAGCGACTCTCCCGGTCAAGAGCTTCTTGAAGCGGTCGCCGCGGAGCTCGCCGTCGACCCGTCCTTCATCGAGAAGGATTGGCACACCACCCAAACATGCGCCAGCGCGTTACCAGCCGGCGGCGGGGAAGTGCGGAATCGAGCCTGGCATTGCCGAGCCCGAGCTGGTGTTGCCCCCTCGCTGACCAAGCGCCTGGTCAACCACGCCTGGCCCAACGATTTCACCGAGGGCTATGCGGCGGACTGGACCATCGCGCAGCTTCGCGGGACGGCCCAGAAGATCGCCGATCGGATCGAGGTCTTGATCGGAGAGCCGCAAGCTCAATAGCGAGCGCCCGAGGCATCTCGGCTGAGGTTGTCGGACCTCTCGAACTCGCCGTCAATCGGCTTCGCCCGGCCGCTCGTCACGCAGCGCGATCGGAAGCCGTTAAGCCGCAGACTGGCCTATTGGTAACACTCGTCTGCACACTAACACTGCCGATGTTAGCGCCTCATGTGTTCGGCGCGGCGGTTCGACACCGAACACCGTCCCTCATTAATATGTCGCCGTTCGACGACATGTGAATATTGCTGCCGGTCAACGACATCGGGCCATCATGCGGATTCGAACTCCCCTGGACCTCGGGCTGGCCATCCGCGACAGGCGCCGCAGTCTCAAGCTGAGCCAGACCGAGCTCGCCCGCAAGGCGGGGGTCGGACGGCAATGGGTCGTGGCCATCGAGCACGGCAAGTCCCGCGCCGAGCTCGGCCTGGTTCTCCGTACCCTTTCCGCCCTGAACCTCCCGTTGACGATCGATCCCGGCGATCACCGACCCCCGTCGAGCGACGACATATCGCCTGTCGATATCGACGCGGTCGTGAACGCCGCCAAGGAAGATCGGCCATGATTGAGCCAACGATGTCACCCCGGGATGCGCCGCTGATTGGACCATCGTCCAGCTTGGCGAGCCCGCGTAGAGGACCGCCGATCGGATCGAGGCGCTGATGCGCTCGGCGGCATCATCCGTGGATTATGGTGCATGGGTCTGCCAACCGAGACACGTCGCCAGTGCCGCGGTGCCCACGAGCCAGGACGATTTCCGACATCGCCCCACCAATCGCGCGAACCTTTCCCTCGCCTGGTTATTTCGTTTCTACGGATTGTATATTAGGGCAGGTACATGTTACCTGGAGAGGTTGCCATGCCCACCGTGAGCGCCCTCGAGTTCCAGCGGCAGTTCGGTCGGATCCAGCACGAAGCGCAGCGCGAGCCTGTCGAGATAACCCGGCATGGGCGTCGCGAGTTCGTGCTCATGTCCGCCGAGCACTATGACTGGCTTCGGGCTTCGGCGCGGCGCTGCCATCGCACGGACGACGCCGCGGATGTGGTGATCGACGCTCTGCAGCACGCCGAGATGAACTCGGAGCACATGCCGCTCGACGACCTGCCGACGTAGCAACGAAACGGTGGCGCTTCCCGATCCGAAGCCGGACTTGGTCGTCCGCAACGATTATCTCTGGACGCATGAAGTCGCCGCCCGCCGGTCGCAACCACCGTCAACAATCGGAATAGGCTAGAAGCCGCTTACGGATCTCCGACTTGGGAAGCCGACATCGCGGATGAGCGGCGATTCTTCCTAATCCAGCGCGCAAATAGTCCGGTTCAATGACGCGGAGCTCGAACATCTGGTCGAGCAACCACAGCACGCCGTGGCATCGGACCTCCTCTTCGTCTGCAAGCGCGCGCAACTCCCGGTCTCCGGATAGCAACGTCCACTCGTTTCTCTTCGCGAGAGCGAGCGCGAAGCTGTCCGGAAGAGACAGCGATCTCCGCTTGCGGAGGTAGCTCAGGGCAAGCGAGACACCATCGCCATCCAGCTCCTCGACGCGAAGCCCAAGCCTGACGAATTCCGGACCTCCGTGTTCCTTGAGCTCCCGTTCGTACAGCAGGTCGGGAACGGTGAATTCGAACGGCAGACGAAAGGTCGCTTCGACAAGGTTCCCGCGGTCGAGGTCAATCAGGACGGAGGTGTCGGACACCAGGACCTTCACGTTACTCAGGCTCCGGCGGCTTCCGCCTTGAGGCTCGGCGGTTCATCCATGCGTCGGTTGAGCTCGTGTACCGAGTGGCCGAGCAGTTCGGCAGCCTTGGCTTCGGAGATCGCTCCCTCCGACAGGGCACGGAAACACAGCCGCTCGAAACGCATGGGCCGCTCGCCGGGCATGGCCCCCGGCTCCTCGTGCGGCGGACTGCGCCAGCCGCGACGCGTGAATTCGTTGAACAGCTGCCGAACCATCGGCGCACCGAATATCCCGAGGTCCTTGCAGCGGTAGGTGAGTGCCTGGACGCTCACGCCGAATATCCGCTTGAGCTCGAAGAGCTCGCCCCAGCCGATGGACTTGCGGTGTCTCCCGATCTCGGACCGCAGCGTCTCGGCCGGCATCAGGAACGCGCCGGCGAGCCGATGTGCGGCTTTCTCCTCGTCGACCTTCGGTCCCGGGTCGAGGACCATGTGGCCGAGCTCGTGCGCCAACGTGAAGCGCTGACGTTCGCCCCAATCGTCCCGGTTCACGACGACGACCGACGCAACGCCCCTGTCTTCCCGGCGCACGCGCGCCGTCAGCCCGTCGATATTCGGGAGACTCATCGCGAGCACCTTGATTCCACGTTCCTCCAGGAGATCGACAAGGTTGGGGATCGGATCGAGTCCGAGGCCCCAGTGGGCACGCATGCCCAGCGCTGCCTGTTCCGCTTCGGCGGGGTCGCGCAGCACAGGCCAAGGGGCCTCGCGCGGCATGTCCCAAACCACGGTGGGGAGCCCAAGGATCTCCTCGACCGCGAGATATCGCTCCAGCAGATGCAGCACCCTGGCCTCGACCTGCGCCTCTTCCCGGCGGCTCGTGAGCCGCTTCTTCCGGAAATCGACGGCTTCGAGACGAATGTCGCTGTCGCTGGCCAGGTAGTCGATCGGCACATCGAGGGCGTCAGCCAGCGCGATGAGCACGCCGGAACTCGGCATGCTCTCGTCGCGTTCGTACTTGCTGATCGCCTGAGCCGTCACGCGGTTGCCGATTCGCGATTCAAGATCGCGGAGAGATAGGCCACAGGCACGTCGAGACACCTTAATCCGTTGACCTACAGTCATTTTCAATCTCCCTTGCGTCGGTTGACAACCTATAGATAGAGATTACATTTGTCAATTATAGGGGTTGAACTGCCAGGACCATTTTATTGTCGTTTTTGGAGCGTTGATGTGGCTGTGCAGGGCATGGTTGAGGCGCCCCGGGTCCTCTGGGTTTTGGTTTTGGTGTCCGCTGCTGGTGCGTCGGGGCGGTCCGGGCCCGCTCACGGGGTTTTCTGGCACGGCTGCCCCGTCGCGCCGTCCGGCGGCGCGTTTCGGGCGCATGGCGCGGGTTCAGGATCTGGGGTTCATCCGCCGGGCGGGACAAGGATCGCGTCGAGTGCGTCCTGGGCGCGGGCGGCGTAATGCCGGTTGGCCTCGGGCATGTAACTGAAGCGTCCGCCGCAGCGCACGATGGCGATGGCGGCGTTGGTCAGGCAGGAGAGGTTGCGCGGCAGATGGCGCACATGGGCCCTGCAGCGGTCCTCATCGTAGGTGAAATCGCGAACGTAGTGCAGGCGGTTTTCTATGACCCAATGGTTGCGCACGAGCGCGAGCAGTTCCTCGGGTCCGGCGCGTTCGGGAGCGAGCGAGGTGAGGCACCAGCTTGCCTCGACGCTGCGCTCTCCGGTCTTGAGGATCTCGCGCTCGCGCTCGATGCGCATCGCCTGGCGGCGGCCGTGGAGGGCGGCGTAGCCGTCCCACTCGGCGCCGGAGATGTCGAGGGTGGCACAGCGGCGGCGCTCGATCCGTCCGTGCCCCTTCTCGAAGGTCTCGAACAAGGGCGCGTCCTCGAAGTCGATGGCCTTGAGGTCGTCGAGAATGGTCTCCTGGTTCTCCTTGACTGCGGTGACGACATAGTCGGCGCCGAGCCCGAGAAGCCGGCGCGCGGTCTCGTGCTGGGCGTGCATCGCGTCCATGGTGACGTCGAGGCTGCCGGAGAGCTCGCGCGCGGCGGGGATCTCGTTGCTCTTCTCCTCGACCTCGACCTGCCTGAGCACCATGCCGGTCCCGTGCCCGGCCGCCGCGACCGTCATCC
>JAJEBT010000070.1 GCA_022822405.1 Alphaproteobacteria bacterium | reverse complement strand
TCGATCATTCCGACCGCCTTCTTTCCACACTGGCACCTGATGTTCCGCCGAGAGCAGGCGCGTCTCGCCACACATTGGCGCAAGTGGCACGGCGAGGATTTCGAGCGGAAGCTTGACGCAACCCTCGATCGGATCGCCGCGAACGGCCCCTGCATGGCCCGCGAAGTCGGCGAGGACGAGACCCGCTCCAGCGGCGGATGGTGGGAGTGGAACCCCTCAAAGGCCGCGCTCGAATTCCTCTGGCGAACGGGCCGGCTCGCGGTCTGTCGGCGAGAGGGTTTCCAGAAGGTCTATGACCTGACGGAACGCGTGATACCTGCCGGGCACCGCGGGGACACGCCTGACGAGGCCGAAAGCATCGACTGGGCCTGCAATGCCGCGCTCGATCGCCTGGGCTTCGGGACCTCGGGCGAGATCGCAGGCTTCTGGGACCTCGTGCGTCCGGAACAGGCACGTGACTGGTGCCAGGCGAATCTCGGCTCCCGATTGATCGAGATCGAAGTGGAGGGCATCAACGGCAAGCCGCGCAAGTCCTTCGCCCGGCCGGATATCGTGGACCGGCCATCCGCCGCCATTTCCGGCGGCGTACGGATTCTCAGCCCGTTCGATCCCGCTCTCCGGAACAGAAACCGTGCCGAACGGCTGTTCGGGTTCCACTTCCGGATCGAGATCTTCGTCCAGTCTGCCCGTCGCCGCTATGGCTATTACGTATTCCCTGTCATCGAGCGCGACCGCTTGATCGGGCGCATCGACATGAAGCGCACAGGCACGCCGCAAATGCTCGCCGTCACCGCCTACTGGCCCGAAGCAGAGGTCCGCCCCAGCCGCGGCCGGCTGGATCGGATCGAGGCGGAGATCACCCGCATCGCCCGATTCTCCGGCTGCGAGGGCGTCATCTTCGCCGATGGCTGGCTGAGAGAACCGGGCTGACTGTACGATTCCGGCCCCTGCATCCAGCCGATCGGGCGATAGCGCGGATCGGTGGCCATGCGCTCGCGAACCGACAGGTGCAGCAACTCTCCGTCGGCCTTGCCGACCCGTCGCGGCGCGCGCGGCAGGAAGAAAGTCCCGAGTCCACGCCGGGCGACCAGCATCGGTGCACCGGCGCCCTCCGGGAATCGTTCACTCCAATCGCCGGGCAACGGCAGACCATGGCGGACGGCGTGGCCGAGCAGCATCCAGTTCAGCGGGACATTCGACAGCGGCCATGCCGCCGGGCCATGCGAATCTCGCCACCGACATCGCCATGTGTGCCCGGAAACCAGGCTGGCTCCAGCCTCCCGCGCCAGTCGTCGCTGCGATTCCACAGGATCGGCAAACAGGCAGCGCGATTCTCGTCAATGGCCAGAGCGTGGCAACCATGGCGATCATGTCGGCCCGGACGGTCATCGCGCAATTCCGTCGCCATCGGCGCCAGCCGCGACAGGTCCGGACAGGGCAGGAGGCCCAGGTAGTCGACAGCGTCCCGGACACCCGGCGTCTCGATCTGCACGGGAGGGAGGCAGCGATGGCGCGTGAGGGCCTGGCCGCGCCTTCGTGTTGGATGCGGTCTCGCGAGATCGGTGCACGACATCGCGCTCTCGGCGAGATCTTGCGACGCCTGGTGGGCCGTGTTAGCCTCCGGCCTGATGCGACTTCAGCGTTTGCCGGCGCGGGATGTCGGCGACGAGGGGTCGGCAATTCCTGTCACCGGGACCTTTCCCTCCGCCGCGTTCCGTCCTCCCTCGGGAAATCGCCGACGTCGCGCTGCGGACCGGAAACGAGGGAACTTGCGCCATGAGCTATTACCAGTACTACGAGTTCCGGACGACGGATCGCCTTCTCAGCGAGGCCGACAAGCAAAGACTGAGAAATGTGTCGTCCCGAGCGGAGATCACGTCCACGAGCTTCGCTGTCCAATACGATTACGGAGACTTCAAGGGTGACGAGAAAGAGTTTCTTGCGCGCTGGTTCGACATGCATCTTTACCTGGCGGCCGGGGGGACGCGTCGACTGATGATCAGGCTCCCTGCCCGGTTCGCAAAGCGGACGGCTGTCGAGCGGATCATCAACTGCTGCGAATTTGCAAAGTTCATCGACGCTGGCGAGGATTGTCTCCTCGACATATACCCCTACAGCGAAGGACGAGACTACGGCGGATGGAATGACGGTACCGGCTGGCTTGACGCTCTGGTCCCGCTTCGGTCCGAATTGCTCTCCGGGGATCTGCGACTGGCATACCTCCTCTGGCTGGCGACGGCGGACAGGGAGATGCTTCAGGATGATGCACAGGAGCCGCTGACGGGCATAGGCCCGCTGACCGAGGGCCTTGAAGCCTTCGGCGAGTTCTTTGGCATTGATCCTGATCTTGTCCGTGCCGCAGCGGCAGCGACCGCAGGTCCGGATTGCGGCGAAATCCCCTCGGAAACTGCCCTCGCAGCCCTCAGGAAGATGCCGGATGACGAGAAGACCGACCTGCTGCATCGGTTCTTCGAAGGCGACCCCCTCGCGCACACGGACCTTCGGAGAAGCGTCCGGCCTTCGGAGATGCCTGACATCTCAGCCGAAGGCGTGAGGTTCCGGACGTTGTCGGAACTGCGAACGCGCGCGGCGACGATCCGCGAGGGACGCACGGGAACGGGCAAGGGCGGAAATCAACGCAGATGACGACTGGAACTGGAGCAAGCGTGTCGCAAGCGTCTGGACCGGTCGAGGAGGATCGGTGACGGGGCGTGGAAGGAGATGGAGACGGAGATCGCCGGGCGCAGCGGCCGGAAATGCCGTCATCGCCTGCGCGCTTCACGTCAGCGCTCCAAACCCGACAACAAAACGGTTCCGGACGAAAGCCTTGGGGCCGGATTGCACGATGCGCTTTCAGACCTGGGATGTTGAGTTCAAGGACGCGTGCCGGGCGGTCGTGATTCCGCCGGAACCGTCAGTACGCTGCGTTCGACGCATGTACCCGGCAGGGGCGCCATTCAGTTCGCGCCGTCGGCGCTGCCGGCGTCGGTCGTGACCGTTGCGGGCGTAAGTGCATCGAAGATGCCCGTGAACGAGAGTGCCGCAAATGTCGTGCACGACATTAGCGGTGCTCTCCAGTCATGCCAGGCACTTGGAACTTCGGGTTCCCATGTCCATTCGGTTCCCGCTTTGTCCAGTATGGCCAAGATCGTTGCAGGGCGGGGCGGAGCAAGTTATGGGCGAGGCTGCGCAGTTCACGGGCGCGGCGTCAGCAATCCGGGATGGAGCGAAAAATGCGATCGAAGCGTCCGAGGCCGACTTCGCCGGACCAGGTCCGGATCACGCGCGAGGGCGGGACCGCAGTCATCAAACACGCCGACCCCTCCGTACGGGTCGTCAACCTCTCGGTGGGAGCGGCGCTTGGGACGATGACCGATGCGGAGGTCCTTGACCTCTTCAACGGGTTGCTCGAAGCTCAGGCCGAGCACGCGGCGGGCCTCGACCCGACCTTGACGGAGATCCCGCTTGGGCGTCCGCAGATCGAGTACAGGGAGCGGAGCGACCAATGGGTGCCGCGCGGCGAAGTGCTGCGCTGCCATATCGAGGACGAGGACGAAAGACCCGTCATCCTCGTCGACGACGCAAAGCTGGACCTCGAGGCCTTCGGCCGGATGCTTCTGACATTCAGCGGTTTCGGGATGCGTATCGCCTTCGTGGACGAGGAGGACGTGAACGATGAACCCGAGATCGTGGTGAGGGAGCCGGAAGACAAGGAGGGTCGATGAGCGGCGAAGCGGCTATTGCATGGGATCGAATGTCGCGTCGAAAGGTTCTGTTGAAAAAACTGGCTGGAGTTGCAGAGCGTGTGATGGCCCTGCCTTTTCTCAAAATCCTTGCTGGACCGCGATCCGTTCCAGCTCTGCTCCATGCAGTGACATCAGTTCGCTCTTCATGTCCGGCCCTATGCGGAAAGCACCGCAAAGCGTGGGGCAGCTGTCATTTCAAAGCCCGCCACCGTCAAATCCGAAACTTAACTGCCCCACACTTTGCAGTGCTTCCCTTGTTCCGGTGGTCGTGCATCACGTAACGCGGA
>JAJEBT010000131.1 GCA_022822405.1 Alphaproteobacteria bacterium | reverse complement strand
CCTTGGCGGTGTTGTAGCCGGTCTCGCATTCGTCATAGACCAGCTTGGCGCCGCCGAGGCCGCCGTCGCGGGCGTTGAGCAGCGCCACGTAATCGCGCTGACCGTTCATCAGGGGAATGCCGGTCGCCGCGAACGGACCGGTGCGATAGGACAGGTTCGGCAGATAGATCTCGGCCGCCAGCGCCGGGCCGGCCGCGAAGGCACTGAGCGCCATGCCGGCGCCGAGCGCCACCAGAGATTTACGAATCTTCATGTAGCCCTCCCAGTTCTTCGTTTCTACTTTTCCGCACTTGAAAGATTTATATCATCGCGCTCCGGAAGCCGCTAGTAAGGAAACGGCCACACCACCAGCTTCTCGCGGATGAGCCCCCACAGCCGCGCCAGCCCCAGCGGCTCGACGATCAGGAAGAAGATGATGAGGACGCCGATCAGCACCACGTTCACCTGATCGACGGTCGCCGACAGGATCTTGATGCCGAACAGCTCCGGCACCGTGTTGATGAGCACCGGCAGCGCGACGATCAGCGAGGCGCCGAGAAAGTTGCCGAGGATGCTCCCCAGCCCGCCGATGATGGCGATGAACAGAATCCGGAACGACAGTTCGACATCGAAGAGATTCGGCTCCGCCGCACCGCGCCAGAGGAATACGAACAGCGCACCGGCGACGCCGACGACATAGGACGACACCGCGAACGCCGTCAGCTTCGCGCGCAGCAGCCGGATACCCATGAGTTCGGCGGCAATGTCCATGTCGCGGACCGCCTTCCACATGCGTCCGTAGCGGCCGCGCACGATGTTGAGCGCGAGCCACGTCATAACCGTGACGAACACAAGCACGACGTAGTACTGGGTCATCGCGGTCGCGGTCGGACCGGTGACCGTGAGGCCCGCAACCGCGATGGTGCGCACCTCGATCGCGCCCGAGGCGTTGTCGTTGTAGAGCCAGGGCACCTTCTCGAACAACCAGACCAGGAAGAACTGCGCAGCAAGGGTGGCGATGGCCAGGTAAAAGCCCTTGATGCGCAGGCTCGGCAGGCCGAACACGACCCCGATGGCGGCCGAGAACAGGCCCGACAGGAGTACGGCGACGATGAAATTCAGATCCGGGAAGATCGTGGTCAGTTTGAAGCAGGCATAGGCGCCAACGCCCATGAAGGCGCCGGTACCGAGCGACAGCTGCCCGGCATAGCCGGTGAGCAGATTGAGTCCAAGCGCCGCCAGCGAAAAGATCAGGGTTGGGATCAGGATCGCGTTGAACAGGAACTCGTCGGCAACGGCCGGCAGGACGCCGTAGGCGAGGACCAGGATCACCGCCAGCAGATAGAAGTCCTGGCGGAGCGGGAACAGCGATTGGTCGGCCTCGTAGCTGGTCTTGTACTGGCCGGCTATGCGGTAGAACACGGGTCCAGGCTCCTATACGCGCTCGATGATCTTCTCGCCGAACAGTCCCTGCGGCCGGAACACCAGCACGATCAGCGCGAAGACATAGGCGAACCAGGTCTCGGTCGAGCCGCCGAGCAGCGGCTGGCCCCAGTAGATCTCGAACAGCTTCTCGAGGAGTCCGATGGCGATGCCGCCGACGATTGCGCCCGTCACCGATTCGAGCCCGCCGAGGAGCAGCACCGGCAACGCCTTGAAGGCGATGATCTCGAGCGCAAACGAAACCCCGGCGCGCGCGCCCCACACGATACCGGTCACCAGCGCGATGATGCCGGCGATGAACCAGACGATGACCCAGATCTGCGACAGCGAGATGCCGACCGAGAGCGCCGCCTGGTGGTCGTCTCCGAGCGCGCGGATGGCACGGCCCATGCGGGTCCGGTTGAGAAAGACGACGAGCGCGGCGACCAGGACCAGGGCGCTGGCCACGGCCACGAAATCCTTCTGCTCGATGAGCACGAAACCGCCGAACGGCTCGATCTCCCAGCTGCCGGTGGGTATGCCGAGCTGTTCGGTGATCATGACCTTGTTCTCGCCGCCGAAGATGAGCTGCCCCGAACCGATGAGCACGAAAGTCAGGCCGAAGGTGGCCATGAACAGGATGATCGCCGGCTGGTTGACCAGCGGCCGCAGCACCACGCGCTCGATCGCGGCCGCGAGCGCGAACATGATCACCAGCGTGCCGGCAAAGGCGACCGAAGCCGGCATCCCGGCCTCGTGCAACCCGACCAGTGACAGGCCGGCGAATACCACCATGATGCCCTGGGCGAAGTTGAAGATCTGCGAGGAGCGGAAGATCAGGACGAATCCGAGCGCGATCAGCGCATAGAGCACCCCGGAGACCAGCCCCTCCCACAGCGTCTGCAGAAGGAAGGCCGGATCCTCCACCATGAAGGCGAACGGCGCCACGAAGATCTGCTGCACCAGTTCCATCGCGTCCAACTCCCTAGCTCTGCGGCACGCCAAGATAGGCGTCTATCACCTTGCGGTCCCCCTGCACCTCGGCCGGCGTGCCGTCCGCGATCTTGCGGCCGTAATCGAGCACGACGACGCGATCCGAGAGGTCCATGACGACGCCCATGTCATGTTCGATCAGCGCGATCGTGGTTCCGAACTGTTCGTTCACGTCGATGATGAAGCGGCTCATGTCCTCCTTCTCCTCGACGTTCATGCCTGCCATTGGCTCATCGAGCAGCAGCAGGTCGGGTTCCATCGCCAGCGCGCGGCCGAGCTCGACGCGTTTCTGCAGACCGTAGGGCAGACGCCCCACCGGCGTCTTGCGGATCGCCTCGATCTCCAGAAAGTCGATGATCTCCTCGACGCGGGCACGGTGGGCGAGCTCCTCGCGCCGCGCCGGGCCGACATGGAACATCTGCCAGAAGAACGACGCCGTCATGCGCAACGAGCGCCCGGCCATGAGATTGTCCAGCGTCGACATGCCGCGGAACAGCGCGATGTTCTGGAAAGTCCGGGCGATGCCGCTGTTCGCCGCATCGTACGGCTTCATGCTGTGGCGCGCCACGCCCTTGTAGGTGATGGTGCCTTCCTGGGGATGGTAGAAGCCGTTGATGCAGTTGAGCATCGACGACTTGCCGGCGCCGTTGGGCCCGATGATCGCCCGGATTTCGCCCTCGCGGATGTCGAAAGACACGGCATCGATTGCCGTGACGCCGCGGAACCGCAGCGTCACCCCCTCGACCGTCAGGATCGGCTCTCCGCCGGTCCTGCCGTCCTCCCCCGCCGCGGCCGCTGCCACCACCGGCTACTCCGCCGCCACGGCGAGCGTCGGCTCGACGTCGCGGATCTTCACCTCCGCGGTGATGCTCCCCTTGCGGCCATCCTCGTAGGTGATTTCGGTCGTCGTGACGCAGGCTGCAGCACCGCTGTAGAGGGCGTCGATGAGGTCGCTGTATTTCTCCGAGACATGGCGGCGACGCACCTTGCGCGTGCGGGTCAACTCGCCGTCATCGGCGTCGAGTTCCTTGTGCAGCACCAGGAAGCGCCGGATTTGCGAGCCGGCGAGCTGAGGGTCGGCGGCGAGATCGGCGTTGACCCGCTCGACATGGGCGCCGAGCAGGTCGTAGACGGCATCGAACGCGGCGAGCTCCTGGTAGCTCGAATAGCCGACCGCGTTGCGTTCGGCCCAGCTGCCGACGGCCTCGAGGTCGATGTTGAGGAAGACGCACACCATGTCACGCTCATGGCCGAACGCGACGACCTCCTTGATGTTGGGAAAGAACTTGAGCTTGTTCTCGATGTATTTCGGGGCGAACAGCGTCCCGTCGTTGAGGCGCCCGACATCCTTTGCCCGGTCGATGATCTTCAGGTGGCCGTCAGGGTCGAAGATTCCGGCGTCGCCGGTGCGCACCCAGCCATCGGCGGTCTTGGTCTCCGCAGTGGCGTCGGGATTGCGGTAGTACTCGACGAACACCCCGGGTGACCGGAACAGCACCTCGCCGTTCTCCGACAGCCTGAGTTCGACCCCCGGCGCCGGCCTGCCGACCGTGTCGGCCTTGATCTCGCCGTTCGGCTGGATGGTGATGAACACCGATGCCTCGGTCGAACCGTAGAGCTGCTTGAGGTTGATGCCGAGCGAGCGGTAGAAGTCGAAGATGTCGGGTCCGATCGCTTCGCCGGCGGTGTAGCCGACATCGACGCGGCTGAGCCCGAGCGCGTTCTTGAGCGGTCCGTAGACCAGGAACTCGCCAAGCCGGTAGAGAAGCCGCGCGCCGAACCCGACCGGCTCGCCGTCGATCAGCGGCCGGCCGACGCGGCGCGCCACCCCCATGAAATAGTTGAAGAGGACGCGCTTGGCGGCACCGGCATCGTCCATGCGGATCGTCACCGTGGTCAGGATGTTCTCGAAGATGCGGGGCGGCGCGAAGAAGTAGGTCGGACCGAGCTCGCGGAGGTCGTTGAGCACGGTGTCGGCGGATTCCGGACAGGACACGCAGAATCCCACCGCATAGGCCTGAGCGTAGGAGAATATGTGGTCGCCGATCCAGGCCATCGGCAGGTAGGCGAGGGTCTCGCCGGTCTCGTCGAGGCCTTCGCGCAACGCCGCGTTCATCGCCGTCACGTAGATGTTGCGATGGGTCAGGATGACGCCCTTCGGACGCCCGGTGGTGCCCGACGTGTAGAGAAGAACCGCGATGTCGTCGGCACCTCCGGCGGCAATCTCGCCGTCAAGCCAGGTGGGATCTGCGGCGTCGCGCTGGCGGCCGGCGACGATCACGTCGTCGAGACCATGAAGCTCCGCCCGGTCATAGTCGCGGAGCCCGCGTGGCTCGTCATAGAGCATGGCCGCGATTTCAGGCCCGCCGGTGGCGACGCCGAGCAGCTTGTCGACCTGTTCCTGATCCTCGACCACGGCGAAGCGGGCGCCGGCGTGCTCGAGCACATAGGCAATCTCGTCGGCAACCGAGTCCTGGTAGACCGGCACCGGCACGGCACCGAGGGACTGCGCGGCCGCGACCGTCCAGTAGAGGCGCGGCCGGTTGTCGCCGATGATCGCCACCCGGTCGTTGCGCCCGACACCGAGCTCGGCGAGACCGCAGGCGAGCGCCCGCACCTCGGACGCAACCTCAGCCCAGCTCCAAGTCTGCCAGATGCCGTAGTTCTTGAAACGCATCGCCGGGCGTATGCCCCGCAGATCGGCGTTGCGAGCGAGCAGTTTCGGGAAGGTGTCGTGGTGCGGATCGACATCGCACAGGAGTTCAGCGCGATGAATACCGTCTGCGGGCTCGGGAGCCGACACCGTCATGGCCTCAGGAGGCGCGCGCCAGACGGCCGGAGATCGACAGGCGTGCCTTGGGGCATATGTCGTGCTGCATGGACGTGCCCACGGGCCTTCTTCGGTTGCCGAAGAATCCGGGAGGACGCGAACATCCGGCAGGCGGCAGTCCGCTCCCGGCATGGCGTCACTTTAGGCGGCGCCATGCGGCGCTGCAAGCGCGGCGTTGCAGCCGCCGTCAGCTGTCCTCGGTAGATTTCTTGCGCCCGAGGACGATCCGTGATTCGGTTCCGGCCAGGAGGCGTCCGATATTGCGCCAGTGGCGAAGCCAGACCAGTACCGCGACGGCCAGCGAGAACTCGGCGCGCTGCGGATCGGCCAGCCACCACATGAACAGCGGTGCCGCCGCGAATGTCGCCAGCGCGGCCAGCGACGAATAGCGGAACGCAGCCGCAACCAGCACCCACACGGCGCAGCACAGCACACCGACGGGAGGCGCAAGCGCAAGTGCGATGCCGAGCGCGACGGCGACGCCCTTGCCGCCGAGAAACCTGAGCCATACCGGGAACAGGTGCCCGAGAAATGCGCCGGCCGCCGCAACGATGGCGGTGTCGGGCCCGTATGCCGCTGCCGCGAGCACGGCGCCCGCACCCTTTCCGGCGTCGAGAAGGAGGGTAAGCGCGGCGAGGCCGCGGCTTCCGGTCCTCAGCACGTTGGTGGCGCCGATGTTTCCCGAGCCGATCGAACGAATGTCTCCGGCACCGGCAAGGCGCGTCAGGATCAGGCCGAACGGTATCGAGCCGAGTGCGTAGCCGAAGACGAACGCTCCGAGTATCCACGGCCAGCTGTAGGCCCAGCTGATGGGGTCGATCATCGCGGCCGCGGCCCGGCGCCTTCGCGCGGGGTCTCGTGGACGGCGCGGCCGTCGACGACCGTCAGCAGCACCCGCCCGCGCGCCGCAAACCCGTCGAACGGCGAGTTTTTCGACGCCGTCCGCAGGCTGTCGACATCTATGCGCCAGACGGCGTCGGCATCGAACACGAAGAAGTCGGCGGGCCGGCCCGGCGCCAACTGGCCCTGGTCCAGCCCCATAAGGCGCGCCGGCGCCGCCGTCATTCGGCCGAGCAGATCGGCAAGCGGAATTCCGGCCTCGCGCCCGAGTTCCAGGGCGAGCGGCAGCATGGTTTCGATCCCGACGACACCGTCGGCTGCCAACGGGAAGGGCTGGCGCTTGGCGTCCTCGTTGTGGGGGCGGTGATCGGACGCGATGATGTCTATGGTGCCGTCGCACAGCCCGTCGATGACCGCCCTCCGGTCCGCGTCGCCGCGCAGCGGCGGTGAGACCTTGGCAAAGGTGCGGTAATCCATCACCGCGTCGTCGTTCAACATGAAATAATGCGGCGCGGTATCGCAGGTCACCCGAATGCCGCGGTCCCTGCCGGTGCGGATCGCGTTCACCGCCTCTGCAGTCGAGACATGCGCAACATGGTATCGGGCGCCGGTCAGTTCGACGAGCCGCAAATCGCGCTCGATGATGATGACCTCGGCCGCCGCGGGGATCCCGGCAAGCCCGAGGCGCGTCGCCACCACGCCCTCGTTCATGCATCCGCCGAGCGCGAGGTCCGGATCCTCGGGGTGCTGGACGATCAGGGCGTCGAAGGTCGCGGCGTAGGAAAGCGCGCGGCGCATGACGCGGGCGTCGGCAACGGCGCGGTCGCCGTCGGTGAAGGCCAGCACCCCGGCATCCTTCAACGTTCCGAACTCGGCGAGTTCCGCGCCGCCGCGTTTCCGCGTCACCGTACCGTAGCTGTACACCTTCACGGATCCGGCATCCCGGGCGCGGCGCGCGATCGAGTCGGCGACCGCGAGGTTGTCAACCGGCGGGTCGGTGTCGGGCAGGCAGACCATCGAGGTGATTCCGCTCGCCGCTGCCGCGGCGCCGGCGGTCGCTAGCATGTCGCGGTGGACCCCTGCCGGCTGCGGCAGATGGACCCGGATGTCGATGAGCCCCGGTGCCAGGCAGTGTCCGCCGCAGTCGACGATCTTCACACCCGAAGGCACCCCGGCGCCGAAGAGATCCGCGCCCGCATCAAGGATCCTGCCGCCCTGGACCAGCACACCGCCCGCGACATCGAGGCTGCGCGCGGGATCGATCAGCCGCGCATTGATGTAGGCCGTGCGTTCCTGACCCGCCGCGTTCACTCCACCACCGTCCCGCCGGTGCCGGCCAGGCCTCCCGTCACAAGCTCGAGACACGCCATGCGCACTGCCACGCCAACCTCGACCTGCTCGCGGATCACGCTTCTGTTGATGTCGTCCGCAAGCTCGGACGCGATCTCGACGCCGCGGTTCATCGGCCCGGGATGCATGATCAGCGCGTCCGGCCTGGCATGCAGCAGCTTGTCCCGGTCGAGCCCGTAGAACTGGAAGTACTCGCGCGTCGACGGCACGAAGGAGCCCTGCATGCGTTCCAGCTGCAGGCGCAGCATCATGATGATGTCGACATCCCGGAGGCCGTTGCGCATGTCGTGATGGACGGCCGCGCCGAACCGTTCGACGTCGGGCGGCAGCAGCGTCTTGGGGGCGACGAGGCGGACCTCCGCTCCCATCGTGTTGAGAAGGAAGATGTTCGAGCGCGCCACCCGCGAATGCAGGATGTCACCGCAGATGGCGACGACGAGCTGGTCGAGGGGTCCCCGGCGGCGGCGGATGGTCAGGGCGTCGAGCAGCGCCTGGGTCGGATGCTCGTGGCTTCCGTCTCCGGCGTTGATCACCGCGCAGTCGACCTTCTCGCTCAGGAGCTGCACCGCCCCGGACTCGTTGTGCCGCACCACCAGCACGTCGGGGCGCATGGCGTTGAGGGTCATTGCGGTGTCGAGAAGCGTCTCGCCCTTCTTGATGGCGCTGGTGCCGACGGCCATGTTGATGACGTCGGCGCCGAGCCGCTTGCCGGCCAGTTCGAAAGATGTCCGGGTGCGGGTCGAGTTCTCGAAGAAGACGTTCATCAGCGTGCGGCCGCCCAGCACCTCCGGCCAGCGCTCACCGTTGCGGTCTCCGATGTGGGATTCGGCGAGGTCGAGCACATGCTCGATCTCCTCGCGCGACACGCCGTCCATGCCGAGGATGTGGCGCCGGCGCCACGGCGCCCGGGCCCCGCCCGTTCCGGAACGGAGACCGTGGTCCCGGGCCGGAAACGAGAGGCCTGACATCACCGACGGATCACTCGGCGGCCTGCCGGGCGGGGCCGATGAGCTCCTCGGGCGTCCGCTTGTCCATGGTGAACATGTTCGTCGAATCGACCCACGCGTAATCCTTGTAGCCGAGGCGGGCGATGGGCCGGATCCTGGCGACATCGAGAATGCCATCATCGCCGATGACTTCATCGGCGATATGCACGCCGACGACGCGCCCGAAGACGACGTGATGGGCGGAAACCTTGTTGTGACCGGGAAGTTCCACGGTCTGGTGATGGACGCACTCGAAATGCACCGGGGAGCCCTTGATCCGCGGCGGCGCGACGAGGCTGGAGGCGATCGCCTCGAGCCCGCTCTCGGCCATCTCGTCGACGTTACGGTCGGTGATCAGCGCCGTGTGGCTCATCTGCTCGCGCTGGTCCCAGGTCGCCATGTTGTAGACGAACTCGCCGGTCTCGGCGATGTTGACGACGGTGTCCTTGGCCTCCTCGTCGTCGGGATGGCCGCCGCTCGAGAACAGGACGAAGGGCGGGTTGTAGCTCACCGCGTTGAAGAAGCTGAAGGGCGCGGCATTGATCCTGCCCTCCGAATCAATCGTCGTGATCCAGCCTATGGGCCGCGGCACCACGCACGCCTTGACGGGGTTGTAGGGAAGCCCGTGATCGTTCTTGTCCGGTTCGTAAAACATAGAGTCTCCACATTCTCGCTGATCAGGCCTCGACCGAGACCACCCTGCCCTGCGCGTCCCGCGCCTGGCGCCTGTAATGCCCGATATTCTCGAGCAGCGGGCGGTCGGACACCGCATAGAGCACGGCATCGCCGTCGGCGCGCGCGTTCACGTGGCGGTGCCAGGCGTGGTTGGGCACCACGAACAGGTCATTCTCCTGCCAGCTCAGCCGCCGGCCCTCGATTTCGGTATGGCCCTCGCCGGCGATCACCGTGAAGAACGTGCCAGCCGTCGACCGGCTCTCGGCGGTGACCTCGCCTGGGCGCAGCAGCATCGCAGAATATCCGAGCGTCGTGAAGGGTGCCGCCCCGGTCTGCGGATTCGTGAAGTCGATCGACACCGCGTCCCATTCCGGGCCATCCAGATCCCGCACGTCATCGAGCGCGGCGCGGATGTCGGCACCGCGATAGTGGAACATCGGCGAATTGCCGACGCCGTCCCCGCGCGGCGCGCGGCCGCTCCGCGGCATGATGCCGCCGTGGCCGTAAAGCCTCCGCGACAGGCCCTCGCCGGGCAGCGCACTGTTGTCTCCAGACGCGTTCCAGTCATGGTCGATCCAGATCGCGTCGAGAAATTCGAGGAGCGGCCAGTCGAGGACGTCAATCCAGATGACGGGGGCGTCCGAATCGTTGCCGTGGCCGTGCCAGGTGCCGTTCGGGGTCAGGATCAGGTCGCCGCGGCATGCCGCGCAGCGCTCTCCCTCGACCGTGGTGTAGCCGCCCTCGTCCGACAGGATGGTACGGCTGGCGTTAGGGGTATGACGATGGGTCTCCGCGAAATCGCCGGGCTTGTAGATCGAGACCGCGACCCGGATGGAGTTCGTCACCTTCAGCGCGCCGCCAAAACCCGGGTTGGTCAACAGGAACTGCTGGCGCTCCGTGAATTCGAGGGGCGCGATCGCCGCGATTCGGTGCAGATAGGGCTCGTAGTCCGCCCATCGCCAGAGGCACGGCAGGGCGCGTCCGGGGCGGGGCGGCTCCGGCAGGTCGGGACGGTGCCACGGCGGATGCATGGTCGCGTTGGCCTGCGTCCTGAGCCAGATATTGAGCGGCGCGGCCTCGTCATTGAGCCGCTCCATCTCGGCGAGCACGCCGGCGGGAAGCTCGGGATCTGCGAGGGTGGGGCGGATCTGGGTGGCCATCTGGGCACCTGCGGGCAGTGTCGGATTGCCGAAAGCGGCACGGAGCGGGCGATCTTCCGCATGTTGATGATAGCCCATGGCAGCGCCGATGCGAAACGCGGCGCGAATACCTGTAACCTCGCCCGAACCGGTCCATGCTGCCGGAACCGCGTCCCGCCGGTTCCGATACCGGTTTCGGTGTGCAGCAAGACAGTGCTATTCTTGAATCGCCCACGCGATATGAATTCGGTCGCACGGAGGGTCGGACATGTCTGGATCCACCACCGAACTCCCGCATCAACGGGACAACCGCAAGGCGCGGCTTGACAGCCTCTACGAGCGCCTCGATTCGCTCGACCTTGCTCCATACTGGGCGGTGGAGAAACACCGCGAGGACCATGACGAGGACGGTCAGGTCCTGAAGGGCCGCCGCGCGGTCCCCTATGTCTGGAGATACGCGGACATCGAGCCGCTTCTCCACCAGGCCGCCGAACTGGTCACGATGGACGATTCCGAACGCCGGTCCATCGTGCTCGTCAATCCCGGAATGGCGCCGGTGCGCGCGACCGTATCAACGCTCTATACGGCCTACCGCCTCAACGACCCCAGGGAAATCATGCCGCCGCATCGCCATTCGATCAACGCGGTGCGGATCGGCCTGACTGGCGAGAAGAACTTCACCGGAGTGGAGGGCGAGCCGATCACCTTCGGTCCCGGCGACATCGTCCTCACACCGGCCGATGCGTGGCACAACCACGGCAATCACGGTGACGATTTCGCGGTGAATGTCAGCGTGCTCGACCTGCCGCTGTCGGAAGTGCTGAACGCCGCGAGCTTCGAGCATGACTATCGCGAGGAGGAGGACGGCAGGCTGGTTTCCCGCCGGGAACAGTCCGCGCGCTTCCATGACGACCATTCGAGCCGCACCTACGGCTTCGGCGGCCTCAGGCCGCGCTTCGTCAGCCACGCCAGGGGCAGCGGGCAACATTCACCGATGTATGTTTATCGCTGGGAACGCACGCTCGCGCTGCTTGATTCCTTCCGTGACCACGAGGGCAGCCCCTGGGATTCGATCATGGTGGAATACACCGATCCCGTGTCGGGCCGGCCCGTCTATCCGACCATGACATTCTTTGGCCAGTTGCTGCGCCCGGGCGAGCGCACGCTTGCGCAACGCCAGAACGCCAGCCTCGTATGCTTTCCGTTCCAGGGATCGGGACACAGCCTCATCGACGGCGACAGGTTTGACTGGCGCCCCTATGACGCCGTGGCCATCCCGGGGGGCGCTTGGTACGAGCATGTCAACGACTCGGACACCGAGGATGCGATCCTGTTCGTCGCAAGCGACGAGCCGACCCTCAGGACGTTGGGGTTCTTCCGGCGCCACGGTCGCACCGCCGACGGAGAAGTCGTCGCTCTCGGCGTGAACGGCTGATCGGAGGCGCACTGCCGCCGGCATTCCAGCCTGGGCAGGTCTTCCGAGTATTGGTCCGCGCGCATAGCTTCCGGGTACGCACCGCTTTCCGCCATGACGGTCGGTCGTCAGGCCACGGCATCCATGCTGGCCAACCTCCCGGCCCGGCACCTTCCCGCCTCGTTCCCGAGAACTGCAGAGGCCGTCGGGACGGCAACCGGAGGTACTGGAAGCCAACCCGGGGCCGAGCCATGCTCCCATGAGGGCCGGCGGAAAGCCTGACTTCTCCCGGTTGACAGATTTTAAAAATTCGTTACCTATTAGGTAACAATAATTATAAAGATATCATGGATATCGCGTTCCGGACACGAAAGCTCGAGAAAGCCTTCAACGCAGCGGAATCCCTGCAGAAGGCCTATGGAGCGAGGATGGCCAAGGTCATCATGACGCGAATGGCTGTTCTCAGAGCGGCAGGCAATCTGGCATTGGTGCCAATTACGCCACCGGACAGGCGGCACCAGCTCGCCGGGAATCGGAAGGAGCAGTTTGCCGTGGATCTCGTCAACCCTCACCGGCTCGTCTTCAAAGCCAATCACGAACCGGTCCCGCGCAAGCACGATGGAGGGATCGATATGGAACGGGTGACGGCGATCACGATTCTTGACGTGGTCGACTATCACTGACGGAGAACGAACAGATGGCGACAGTGACTAACCAATTCAACCCGGACTATGCGGTCCCGCCCGGATGGATCCTCCAGGAGCGTCTCCAGGCGGAGGGGATTTCGCATGCCGAGTTCGCGCGCCGATGCGGTCGCTCTCCCAAGCTGGTCAGCGAGATCATCTCGGGCAAGGCGCCGCTCGAGCCGGGAACCGCACTGCAATTCGAAAAGGTGCTCGGCGTCGATGCCAGTATCTGGCTCGGGATCGAATCCGAGTATCGTCTGCACCGGGCCCGGGAGGCCGAGGCCGAGAATGCCGCCGCGTCGGCAGAATGGGTCAAGGCCTTTCCCGTCGGGGATCTGGTGAAGCGAGGCTGCTTCCAGAGCCCGGTCTCGAACGTCGACGCCGTATCGAAATTGCTGGCGTTCTTTCGAGTGGCTTCGGTCGACGCCTGGGATACTCGCTACGGCCGTGCCAACGTGGCGTACCGGCACTCCCGGAGCTTCAAGAGCAATGAGGCTGCACTGGCCACGTGGCTCCGGCTTGGCGAGATCGAGGCCGAGCTTCAGGACTGCACGGAATACAGCGAGAGCCGGTTCAAACACGCGCTGCGGGACATCCGCGGCCTGACCCGCGAGCCGGTCGCCGAGGCTTTGCAGCAGACCAGCAAGTTGTGCAACGAAGCCGGAGTCGCACTGGCGTTGGTGCGACCGCTGCCAGGAACGGCGCTTAGCGGTGCGGCCTGGTGGTTGTCGCCCAGGAGGGCTGTCATCCAGTTGACCGCCAGGCACAAGTCGGATGATCACCTCTGGTTTTCCTTCTTCCATGAGGCGGCGCACATTCTGCTTCATAGCAAGAAAGGCGTCTTTGTTGACGAAACAAACGGGGGCGACGCCGAGCTTGAGGCAGAGGCCAATGAGTGGGCATCCAACATCCTGATCCCCAAGTCGGCGTGGGAACAGTTTGTTGCAACGTCGCCTCGCAGTGCGCATGTCGTCAGAGCATTTGCCGAGCAGCAGGGCATCGCCCCCGGCATTATCGTCGGCATGCTCCAGCACAGGGGAGTCCTTCCCTGGACGCATCTAAACCGTCTCAAGGTTCGATTGGCTTGGAAAAGCTAGCAGCTATGGCCGGAAAGGCGGTCATCCGGGCAATCAGCCCTGCAGCAAGACCAGCTTATGCAACGTTGAAGGGTGGTTGACCGTTCAGGCGTTGCCGCGGGCCCGCGCAGGCGGGCCATCACGGCGATCAGCGGCAGTTATAGGCCCGATGCAGGACAACCCGCGGGTGTCCGGCCGCAAACGGCGCTGTTATCCACAGTCCGCGCTCCGGAAGACCGGCACATCCCCGCCGATTCGCGTAAACTGTCCGTATGCCCGGTTCCGTCTCCGACCCCGCATCCCCGGACTATCCGCGGGGCATCTTTCCTTCGCAGGCACTTGAAGAGATGGTCGCGTGCGGCGCCATTTCTGCCGAAACGCCGATCGACACCTCGTCCATCCAGCCGGCGAGCCTCGATCTCCGACTCGGCGAATTCGCATGGCGCGTTCCGGCAAGCTTCCTTCCCGGCCCCGGCACCACCGTCGAAGATCGGGTGCGCGACTTCGAGATGCACCGTCTCGACCTTTCCGGCGGCACCGTCCTCGAGCGCGGTTGCGTCTACATCATTCCGCTGCTGGAACGGTTGAACCTGCCGCAGCACGTCTCCGCCTTCGCCAATCCCAAGAGTTCGACGGGGCGTCTCGACGTGTTCACCCGGGTAATCTCGGACCGCAACCGGCATTTCGACCTGATCGACAGGGGCTACAGCGGCCCGCTCTATGCCGAGGTGTCGCCGCGAACGTTTTCCATCTCGGTGCGCACCGGCGCCCGACTCACTCAGCTTCGACTGCGCAACGGCATGTCGACAGTCGGAGCGACAGACCTCCCGGACCTCCATCACGAAGCGCCGCTCCTCGACCGCGATCTCGATCCGGCAGAGACCGAACTGCATGGCGGACTCGGTCTCCATATCGATCTGTCCGGCAACGGGCCGGACAGGCAGATCGGGTGGCGCGCCCGGCACCATGCCGGCGTCATCGACCTCGACCAGGACGATCACCACGATCCGGCCGACTACTGGGAGCCGCTGTTCGCCCGCGGCAACGGCCTGATTCTCAATCCTGGCGATTTCTACATTCTCGCCACATGCGAGGCGATCGCGGTACCCCCGGACTACGCCGCCGAGATGGTCCCCTACGACACCCTGGTCGGCGAGTTCCGGGTCCACTACGCCGGATTCTTCGATCCGGGTTTCGGCTGGAGCCCGGACCGCTCCGCGGTCGCATCACGCGGCGTGCTGGAAGTCCGGTCCCACGATGTGCCGTTTCTGCTTGAGCACCGGCAGCTGGTTGCGCATCTGCGGTACGAACGCATGGCAGAGCGGCCGAAACGGATCTATGGAGATGGGATCGGCTCGCACTATCAGGGCCAGGGCCTGAAACTCTCCCGGCAATTCAGGAAACCGTCCTGACGGAAACAGGGTCGGCCATCGACGTCCGGCCGCGACGCCCGGTATCCCGATTTCGCAGAAGCAGGCACGAGAAACAGCAGCCAAACACGGCCCTTTGCCAACGTCTTCGTTGTCAACAATCCTGTTGGGGACTCTGGTGTCTGTCATCTGCACCAGTCTGGGGCAGATGAGGCGGCATTTGCCGGCATTGAGGTGCGGCCTGCGAGCCCGGCTGGCTGCTCCGGCCATGCCGGCCGGAAACAGTCAGGTTTCTCCGCCGCCCCGCGCAGCGCATCCGGAAACCTGCTCCAGTGCCCAGATCAGCGCTGCCGGATCGGCGAGCCCGCGGCCCGCAATATCAAGCGCGCTGCCATGCGCTACCGACGAAAACGTGATCGGGGTGCCAATGGCGAAGGCAGCGACGCCACCGCCCTGCACGAGCTTCGCCGGGATGTGGCCCTGATCGTGGAGCATCACGAGATAGGCGTCATAGGACTCGTCGAGATACATCGTGTCGGCGCCGAAGGGGCCATGGGCATCGATTCCCCGTTCCCGTCCCTCGGCAATCGCGGGCACGATCGTCCCGATCTCCTCGTCACCGAACAGGCCGCCCTCGCCGGCATGGGGGTTGAGCCCCGAGACCGCGATGCGCGGCGCCGCAATGCCGAGGCCCCTGAGGGCGGCATCGGTCGCCGCAAGCGCTGACAGGACACGCCGCCGGTCGATCCGTTCGAGCGCGGAGCGCAGGCCAAGATGCAGCGTCACATGGGCGATGCGCAGGCGGTCGGAGACCAGCATCATGAACACCGTTTCGGGATCTACGCCTGTCCGGCGAGCGACAAACGACGGATAACCGTCAAATGCGATTCCGGCAGCCGCGATCGAGGACTGGGTCTGCGGACAGGCCACGACGGCATCCGCCTCCCCCGCCATGGCCATGTCGACCGCCCGTGTGGCATAGGCCAGGATCGCCTCGCCGCAGGCCGCCGAACTGCTGCCCGGCGTCAGCCGGGACGCATCGAACGCCGCTACATCCACGAACTCGTCGGGAACCGCGAGGCCGAGACGATCCGCATAGTGCGACAAGACCGCGCAGTCGCCCACGATGACCGGACGGCACCGCGCCCGCACGCGTTCGTCGCCGGCCGCCCGAAGCGCGATTTCGGGACCGATGCCGGCGGGATCGCCGATCGCGATCGCGACGCGCGGAAGCGCTGCCGTCATGATCCGGTTGCCGCCTGCCTGTCAGAGGGGAATGACGACAAGGGTATGTACGCGCATGGAATCCGTAACCACGATACGGGAGCGGAAGCGCGGACGATCGGCATCCAGAACGATCTCGTCCACATACTTGCCGGTGCTGAAGACCGACATATCGCCCTCCTGCATGGTGCGGATGACCGTATATGAGGTTTCGGCCTGCCAGGCGTTGCCGTCGCACCCGAGAATCCGCGTGCCCGACAGGAGATGCCTGTAGAAATGCGGCTCGTAGACATTGGCCTCGCGGAGCGCCTTGACGCGATCCTGGAGCATTCCCCGGCTTCGGCACTCCATCACCCCGATGGCGCGGTTCCGGGCATGGTTCTCCCGGTTGATGATCCTGTAGGTGCACGGATCCGTAAAACAGTCCGGCCATTCCTCAAGCCGGTCATCGTCGATCATGTGCGCATAGTCGACGATGAAGTCCTCGATGATCCGCCGGACACCGGGATCGGCGTCCGCCCGGGCGTCCATGCTCACACGCTCATGAGGTCGCGATACCCCCTCCAGAAACCGCGGATGGAGACCTCGGTCGCACGCCCCTCATCAGTCGGTGCGACGTCACGGCCACCCATCTCGACGATGGTGGTCTTCTCGGGATCGCGTTTCGAGCCGCGCTGGACCCAGCCGCCGACGACACCGTCCTCCATCGAGATCAGCCCCCCCGGCCCGACGAGATTCGACTGGCGGATGCGCGCCTCCCGCTCCTCGTCGCTGTCGTCGGCGTAGCCGAGGATCCACCACATGAGTTCACACTCCTCCGGCCCCTTGGGCAGACACAGCCTGAGCGCAATCGAGTTGTAGATCTGCTGCACCACGAAATTCGGATAGATCGACTGGATCGCCAGCGTGGTGCCGCAGTCGAACTCGCGCCAGCCATCGACGAGGCTCGGATCGGCGAGGAGGTAGCCGTCCTTTACGGACAGCAGCCGTTTCGAGTTGTACTGCTGCTCCTCGCGGTCGGTCTCGGCGACCGAATAGCTGACATGGTGCCATCCGCGATCGGAAAGGCGGATGCCGCCCTTCATCGACAGACGGTTGATCCGGAACGTCGCCTGGAACATGTGCAGTATGCTCGCATGGTAGGAATCCCGGACATTCTCCATGTAGAGCTTCCAGTTGTTGGGCATGAACTGGTTGTAGGTCCCGAGAAGGACGATCTCGCGCCCGAGTACCCGATCGATGTTGGCGCGCATCTCGGCGCCGAGAAATTCGCCAAGCGGCGGAGCATCCTCGGAAAACGTGGCGAAGACGAGACCGCCCCAGGTCTCGGCGCGAAGGCGTTCGAGGCCATGCTTCGCGGTATCGAAGTCGGCAGGCATGCCGCCGGCGCGACCGATACCCTTGCCGAAGGCAACGCTGTCGAGATTGCCGTCGAGGTCATAGCGCCAGTTGTGATAGACGCAGGTGAGATTCTCGGCCTTGCCTGCCTTGGCGATGCAGACGAGATTGCCGCGATGCGAACAGCGATTGACCAGCACCCGGATCTCGCCCTCGAGATTGCGCAACACGATGACCGGCGTATCGCCGATATAGGCGGTGCGGTAGTCGCCCGGTTCGGGAATCTCGTGGCTCAGCCCGACGAAGGACCACACCGGCCCGCGGAAGATCCGGCGTTGTTCCTCCTCGTAGATGTCGGGGTCGGTGTAGACTCCGTAGGGAACGCGGCTTACACCGCCGTCAGGCCAGCGGACAGCGTGTTGAGTCTCGCTCATGATCACCTCATATTGGAGGTGCGCAATGTAGCACAAGCGGCAATGTTGCGCCGAACCGCCGGCCCGCACAGCGGCGAAAACAGGAGAAACGGTCCATGGCACGCCGACAGAGCATTCACATCGAAGGCTATCAGCACCGCAACCCGATCCCGGCGGCGGCACGCGTCGGCAACATACTGATGACCGGCGTCATTCAGGGCCTGGATTCGACCACAAATTCGGTGCCGGAAACGCTCGAGGGCCAGTGCGAGGTCATATTCCGGCATATCCGTTCGATCATGGAGGAGGCGGGCGGCACGCCCGAGGACATCGTCAAGGTCTCCTTCTGGCTTCGGGATCCGGACCAGCGGCCGGTGGTCAACAAGGAGTGGATCAGGATGTTCCCCGATCCCGAATCCCGCCCTGCCCGCCATACCGCGCCGGGCACGCCCAACAGCCCGTACCTGGTGAGCTGCGAGTTCACTGCCGTCCTCGAAGACGGGCGGTAGCGGTCCCGCACGAGCCGCCACGCCCTGAACATCAGGTCGCAGCGGCGATCGAACCGGGAGGAACCGCGCGGCCGGCACAGGTACAGGTCTTTCGGCTGTCAGACGGCAGCACCCGGGACGACGCAACCGGCAAGCACGACATCACCGGGATCCTTGAGGGGATCGGCGTGCGTTCGCCGCCAGCGATGCGCGAGAAGCCGGATGCCTACATCAGGATCGGCTGCCCGCGGATACAGAAGTGGCGGCCAGGCTCGGCCTCATCGCGCCATCCGGCGGGGAAATCGAGGTCGAAATCACGGAGTCCTGTCGCGCGTCCCGGGCCGCACCCATCGATCACAGCACCGGATTCGAGATCCTTGCCCTCGACGAGACGGGATTCGGCGCTCAGCAGAGTTCGACAGTAGCTCCCGTTCGATCGACGCCCTGTGCACGATAGTGGCCGAGCTTCTCGATCAGGGGTACGTCGGTATAGCTGTAAAGGATGACGTCTTCCGAACCGGAATTGACGAAATGCCGCCAGCGATGGCTTGGCACGACGAAGAAATCGCTCCGCTCCCATGGCAGCTGCTTGCCGTCGACCTCGACGTGGCCCGACCCGTCGAGCACGAAATAGATCGTCGAAGCGGTGTGCCGCTTGGGCTGCGTCCGTTCGCCCGGCCGCAGCAGCTGAGCGCGGTAGCTCAACGTCGAGAACACCGGCTCGCCGTCGACCGGGTTGACGCATTCGACGATGATGCCCTCGTAGGGGTCGCCGTCATGGCCGCGCATGCCGTCGAGGGCATCGCGGATATCGGTTCTCTTGTACAGGAACATCGGCGTAACCTTGCGCCCCTCACCGCGCGGAAGCGCGTCGAACATGGGACGGAGGCCGCCGCGGCCGTAGAATTTCGCCGAATAGTCGGTCTCGGGCTGGCGGTTGTGGCCGCTGACGGTGTCGTCGTTGCGCGCCCACGCCAGACCGAGAAAATCGGCAAGGGGCCAATCGAGCGTGTCGGCCCAGATCACCGGGGTGTCGTCGTCGTTGCCGTGCCCGTGCCAGGTTCCGTTCGGCGTGAAGACCAGATCGCCGCGCCGGGGGAAGATGCGTTCGCCCTCGACCATCGTGTAGCCGCCGGACTCGGAGATGATGGTGCGGCTGGCATTCGGGGTATGCATGTGCGATTCGGCCACGTCGCCCTTCTTGTAGATCGAGATCGCGATCCGCATCGTGTTGGTCACCTTGACGCCCTTGGTCCCGAAGGCCGGATTGGTGAGCAGCACCGACTGCCTTTCCGTCAACTCAAGCGGACACAACTCGACGAGTTGCATCAGGTATTTTTCTATCTGCGGCCATTTCCAGACATGGGGTTCTGCTGCCGGATATTCCACGCCCAGGGTATAGGGTCCTGGAGCGGGTCGTTCCGAGGTGCCGAGATGCCACGCCTTCTGATTCGGCAAGTTCCATCGCGTACGAATCCAGAGGCTGTGGTCCGCCGCTTCAGTATTGAGATCCTCGAGCTCGTCGATGATTGCCGCAAGCTCCTTCTGGCGCTCGGTCTGAATCGTTTCGGCAGATGTGGCCATGACTCCGTCTCCCGCTTTGACAGCGCAGAATAGTAACACAGAAAGGGTGCCGGCAAACGGCAGGCCGGGGGTGGCCCCGGCCTGGAACAGGCCGCAATGATGGCGGCCGGCGCGCCCGATCCGGCGCCGGGCGCATGCTCCGTGCGCTTGTGCGGGCACCGGGATGGTGGCAGGGTTCATCGGGCGCCGGCGGTGCCCAATGCCGCCGGTCCAGCCCGGTCCGGCGGCACCGGCTGCCGCGTCGGACAGCCGAACCATCACCGTCAGGAGGACCAAGACCATGGCCGACGAACCCCACACCAGGATCGGCACGCCCACCTCAGATACCCAGCGTTTCCGCATGCGCGGAAAGGACGTGCTGAACGAGATCGTCGGCGAGAAGTCATTCTCTGAAACCTTCTACTTTATCGTCACCGGGCGTGAGCTCGCTCCCGAGAAGGTCCGGGTCTTCGACGCCTGCATGGTGATCCTGATGGATCACGGGCTGACGCCGACTGCGCTCGTCGCACGCATGGTCCATGACTCGCTGCCCGACGACGTGCAGCTTCCGATGATCGCCGGCGCGATGATGGTCGGCAACAAGTTTGCCGGAACCATGGCCGGCGCCGGGGCGCTCTACAGGGAAGGCGCAGCTGCGGAGGGAGACGCGCGGGAATGGGCCGCGGGCGTCGTGCGGCGTTTCCGCGAACAGAAGAGGTTCATCCCGGGTTACGGCCACCCCTACTACTTCCCGACCGATCCGCGGGCCGACCGGATGTTCAAGATTGCGGCCGAGGCCGGCTGCGAGGGCCGCTACATCGAACTGGCGCGGATCCTCGGAGAGGAGATCGAGAGCGCCCGCGGCAAGCCGCTGACGCTCAACGTCACCGGAGCCCTCGGCGCGGTGCTCAACGAGATCGACTTCCCGGTCGCGGTGATGCGCTCGGTCGCCGCCGTCGGCCGCGCGGCCGGTCTGATCGCGCATGTCCACGAGGAGATGGACAATCCGATCGTTCCGGCAGTGGTGGATTTCATCAACGGCATCGAATATCGCGACCCCGAATAGCTCGGCATCAGCCATGCTGCCGACAGGTATCGGCTGACGGCGGGGTCAGCGGCCGACCGAGCGTTCGAGGGCGGGATAGCGTGCCAGCAGCGTGATCCCCCGCGTTCCCATGAAGATCGTCAGGGCGGCCCATAACCCGTGGTTTCCCCATACCGGGATCAGGCCAGCACACGCAACGAGGTAAACGGCCAGCGAGGCCACCATGGCGTTCCGCATGGTGCGCCCGCGCGTGGCACCAAGGAACACGCCGTCGAGCACGAACGGTATCACCGATACCAGTGGCAGGACCTGCGACCAGACGAGATAGTCCCGCGCCGTATTCCGGACCTCGGCAATCCCGGTCAGGAGATCGATGATCAACGGTCCTCCGGCCACATACACCGCGGCGAAGCCGACGGCAGCTATCAGCGCCCACAATGCCGATGTCCGCACGGCCTCGCGGAACTCCCGGCGGTCGCGGGCGCCGACGGCACTGCCGCCAAGGGTCTCGGCTGCATGGGCAAACCCATCCAGCGCATGCGCCATGAAGGTCTGGAAATTGAGGAGGATCGCGTTGGCGGCGAGCACGACATCCCCGAACGCGGCGCCGCGCGCTGTGAAATAGGCAAAGGCGAACACCAGGCATACCGTGCGCACGAAGATGTCCACGCTCAGCACGAAGGTACGCCGGAGCTCGGCGCGGTCGAGAATGCGTTCGCGGACGAAGGCGCCGCCCACTCGCCTCAGAATCGGGCGTGCAAGCCACAGCCCGAGGCCCATGGCGCCGAATTCGGCAATGACCGTGGCTGCCGCGACACCCTCGACATCCCATCCGAGACCGAGAACGAAGACGAGGTCGAGGACGATGTTGGCGCCGTTGAGGAAGAGCTGGTGCCAGAGCGCGGTCCGCGCCTGCCGGCAACCGATGAACCAGCCCAGCAGCGCGAAGTTCATCAACGTCGCCGGCGCGCCCCAGATCCGCACCGAGTAATATGCCTGCGCGAGGTCCTCGACCGCCGGCGAGGCGTCGACGAGCGCCAGCGCGGCCAGGGACACCGGATACTGCACCAGGATCAGGGCCAGCGACACCGGAACCGCGATGATGGCGGCACGCGCCAGGCACGCGCGCACCTCGTCGCCGTCGCGGGCGCCGAAGGCCTGCGCCGTCAAACCGCCCGTCCCCATCCGCAGGAATCCGAAACCCCAGTAGAGGAAAGTGAAGATCATTGCCCCGACTGCCACCGCGCCGAGGAATTTCGGTTCTGGGAGATGCCCCATCACGAACGTGTCGACGGCTCCGAGGAGCGGCACCGAGACGTTGGAGACGATGATCGGGCCAGCGATGCGCCAGACCCGGCGATGGCTTTCACGAGTCATTGGGTCGGGACAGCAGCAGCGTTTCGTGGTTTAGTGCCGGAAGCTAACACCTCCCCCACGGCGAGTCGCCACCATGTCCGGACAGATTGCAGAAGGCCTGATTCTTGCGACCGATGGTCGTGCACGGTGCTTCTGGCCTGGCGACGACCCGGTCTACATCGCCTATCACGACAATGAGTGGGGCATGCCGGTCGCCGACGATCGACGCCTGTTCGAGAAGATCTGCCTTGAGGGTTTCCAGTCCGGCCTGTCCTGGCTGACCATCCTTCGCAAGCGGGAGAATTTCCGCCGCGCGTTCGCGGACTTCGATTACGAGACGGTTGCCGGCTTTGGCGACGGCGAAATCTCCGCCCTTCTCCAGGACACCGGCATCATCCGCCATCGCGGCAAGATCGAGGCCACGATCAACAATGCTCGCCGCGCCCGTGAGATGGCGGAAGAGTACGGTTCTCTCGGCGCGTTCTTCTGGAAGTGGGAACCGGACCCCGAGGCGCGGCCCCCGGTCATCGACTATGCGACGCTCCGGACCCTCGGCAAGACGGCTGAATCGACGGCGCTGTCAAAGGAACTCAAACGGCGGGGATGGTCTTTCGTGGGCCCGACCACGGCCTACGCCTTCATGCAGGCTATGGGTATGGTGAACGACCACATCGCGGGATGTTTCGCGCACGAGAGGGTCGAACGGGCGCGGGCGGCGTTCGTGCGCCCGCGGTAGGGCGCTACTTGCCCTCCACGTCAGCGGCAACCCGCATGGTTCCGATCCTGTCGGGATCGACCACCACGCCGTTGCGCGCGCGGTCGCCCTTCTTGATCCGGTCGACGAACTCCATGCCCGAGACGACGCGCCCCCAGACCGTGTACTGCCCGTCGAGAAAGTTGGAATCGGCGAGCACGATGAAGAACTGGCTGTTGGCGCTGTGGGGATCCTGCGCCCGCGCCATCGAGGCGATGCCGCGCACATGCGGCTCGGAGGAGAATTCGGCCCTGAGATCGGGCTTGTCGGATCCCCCGGTGCCGTCGCCTCTGGGATCGCCGGTCTGCACCATGAAGCCGTCGATGACACGGTGGAACTTCAGCCCGTCATAGAATTTCTCGCGGGCAAGCTCCTTGATGCGCCCCACATGGTTGGGGGCGAGCGCGGGCAGCAACTCGATGACTACCCGCCCGTCCTTGAGCTCAAGATAGATCGTGTTCTCAAGATCGGCGGCTTGCGGGGTATGTGGTGATGCTGTCATGACGGCGACGACAATGACAGGTGCAAGGGACCTTATCAACAGCTTCAGGGAATCGGTCTTCATATCACGAACTCGCTCATGGCTTCCGGTGCATACAGCTCCTCCGGCGTCAGCCTGCGGTGGCAGACGCCCTGCTCGTGGCAGTACTGGAGGAACGCATCAATGGTAACGCGGTTGGCCTCGATTCCATAGGGCCAGAGTCCGTTCCCGCCGAACACCTTCGCGCCGATGCGTCCGGCATTCTCGTAGCCCCAGGGCACAGGTATCTGCGATGCCGTAACACTGGTCAGGCGCGCAACGCTGCGGTCCCGGGCCTCCTCGAACGCGGTCATGAGATTGCGGGCGATCCAGCGGTTGCGTTCATAGACATCGCGGCGGATGGCTATCGTGTGCATGATCGGATAGATGCCGGTGTCCTCGAAATATGCCTCCTCGACCGGCCGGTAATCGGGAAACAGGCGCGTGACGCCGGGATGGCCCTGCTCGAACACGGCCGGGGGATGCGCCGAGATCATGCAGTCTATGTCGCCGGCAAGAAGCATGTCCGCAAGCGACCTGTCCGGCACCTGGACATAACGCACGCCCTCGGGCAGCCGGAGATCGGCCATTTCGATACGGCCCGGCGCGTTGACGCCAGCCTGGACCCATTCGACCTCGTCGAGCGCGACGCCACCGTGATGATGGAGCCAGCCGCGGGCATAGACGGTCGCCGTCTGCGACCATTCCGGAATCCCGATCCGCCCTCCCTTGAGATCCTCCGACGACCCGATGCTGCCGTCGCTCCGGATATAAAATGCCGAATGGCGGAACACGCGACTGACGAACACCGGGATGCCGGTGATCGGCGGATCATCCTGGGAGAGGATTGAGCAGTACTTGGCGAAGGACAGTTCCGAGACGTCCCATTCGAGAGACTTGGCAAAGCGATAGAAGATCTCCTCGACCTCCATCTCGAGATGGGTGATCCTGATCCCCTTCGGTTTGACCGCGCCCGAGGCGATGTCGCGCACATGGTCGTAGTCCCAAGTCGCCAAGGTCAGCTCGATATCGTTTGCCATTCCCGCGTTCTCCCGCTGCGTTGCGCGGATCCCAGAGACCCGGCCAGCTTGCCGAGCCGGACCGGAAGGGCCCGCAGCAGCCGTGGCCGCGAACCTGACCGGCACCGCGTCTGCGGCCTTATACCAGCGCCGGTGCCGGTGGTCATCCCGCAGCGGTCGGCAGTGGGACGGCAGCCTCCTGCCCTCCCCATTCGATTGCCGTACGAGGCCCGCCGCCATGACGGTTCGGCGAGCGGGTTACCAATGCCTGCGCCGGCGCTTCCCGCTCCCACAGGGATGAAGGTTTCCGGACGGGGTCATCTGGTTTCCGGTCGATGAAGAACGTGAGCACGATGGCCGCCACGACTATTGCCGCGGCAGCGGCACCGACGATGACAGGTCTGTTCACATCACACCTCGCCCGCACCTTCGGTGTTAACCAAATGAAAAAACACCCCTCATCTCTCCTCGAACCCTGCAATCGGAGCCAGGGCGCTGCCCGTTTCTGCTCGATACAACAGCGAGGGAGAGAAACGTGCGGCGTCTCAGCCGACGGCGAGTAGACAGCCTCATCCCTGGAAAGGCAACCTGCGAGGCACGCGACATGGAACCGGGTTCGCATCCAGGCCCTCCCGTCGGAAGACAAGCTCCGCTTCGTCTACCATCAACACGAAGGCAGGGCGCATGGATAACGATCGGCGACGCCCCGAAGGCTTGGCCATGGGCTGGCGGGTTGAGAAACAGGCAACCTTCGTCTAGAGAGAAGACGCGCGAAGCGCGAAACCGCGCGCGGCAATCGAGGGAGTTCCGGAGATGGCGCCAGGATCCGAGATCGACCCCCAGGAAGCGAAAGAGAAGATACTCGGCTACTGCCTCCGCAAGGGTGCCCTCGCTGCCGGCGTGGCTGACATAGACGTGATCGAGCGCATCGCTCCGGAGGGCCACCGGCCGAGCGACCTGTGGCCGCGGGCGCGCTCGATCATCGCGCTCGGCGTCGGCGGCCAGACCCAGGGCGCCTGGAGCATACCTGCCCGCGCGATGAGCTATTTCGGTTCGACCGAGACCCGCGCCTACACGATCGCCTATGGCTGCGCCTTCTTCATCGAGAACACCTATGGCCGGCGCGCGATCTACTGTCCGCCGGACATGGACCCGGAGGCCGGCCCGCGGACGCCGTTCCAGAGCCTGAAGCTGCACGCCGAGATCGCGGGCATCGGCGCGCGTTCGCTTGCCGGCGACATCCTCCTGCATCCGGAGTTCGGCTACATGTATTTCGCCTCGGTGTTCACCGAACTCGAACTGCCGCCGGACCGGCCTATGGAGGACAACCCGTGCCCGACGCCGTCCTGCGTCGATCTGTTCCGCAGGTCCGGCCAGACCCCGTGCATGAAGTTCTGCCCGGTCCAGTGCCTGTCCGGCGACATCGACGAGGACGGCAGGCAGAGCGAGATGCGCTACGACATGGCGGCCTGCGCGGAGATGACGCAGCAATACGAGACTCTGCCCGACCTGTTCGAAGCCGCCATCGGCAGCGGCGACGAAGGCGAGCGCGAAGATCTCCTGTTCGGCCCTGACAACAAGATGCTGTGGTACAAGATGTCGGTCGGCTCCGGCGGGCTGCTGGCCCAGTGCTTCGAATGCATGCGGGTCTGCCCGATTGCGACCCAGGCGCCGATGGCCGATCCGATCCGCCGTCGCAACGCGCGGGCGGCGGACAGCCGATGAGCCGCGGACTTCGCCGCGACCAGATCGGCGTCACCGAAGCCCTCATCGGCACTTACGGCGACACCATCTTCGAACTAAGCCACAACTACCAGATCCGGCGCGGCGACCCGGTCCGCGAGCTCGACTGGGAGGAAATCGAGCGCCAGCGCGAGAACGCCGGCCTCTCCGACCCGGAGATCGCGCGCAAGCTCGGACTGACCCGCGAGCAGGTCACCTATATCCGCGTCATGACCGAACACCGCCGCTTCAACCGGCGGCGGTATCCGCGGCTCTACGATCTTGGCGGCGGCCGCCGCTTCCGCGCCGAGCGCTTCACCCCTCACGAGGACCGCTTCGCCTTCAGCGCCGAGGCACTGGCGCTCCGTGGCGCGCTGGCGTTCGATTCCGCGCACGCTACCCGGTTCCTGCGCGACGGCCACTGGAACGCCGACACGGTCGCCTCCTGGCTCGCCGCTCGCGCGGAGGAGGCCCCGGATAGGCCGGCCGCGCGCGAGGGTGGCGCCGAGATGACCTACGGCGAGGTCTTCGAGGCGGCGCTGCACACCGCCAACGGGCTTCTCGAGCTCGGGATCCGCAAGGGTGACGTGGTCGGAGTCCAGCTTCCCAACACGCTGGATTTCATGACCTTCTATTTCGCGGCGACGATGATCGGCGCCATCGTCTCGCCGATGCACATGCCGTATCGCGGCGGAGAGATGGAACCGCTTTTGCGCCACGGCCGCACCCGCGCAGTGCTGTGCGGCCCCGCAACTGACTCCCATGATGCGCCGGCGACCATGCTGGCGCTGCGCGATTCCATTGCAACGCTTGAGCACGTGATCGTCGCCAGCGACAGCGCGCCGCCCGGCACGCTGTCGCTGGCGCAGCTGCGCGACGCGGCCGCGGCCACCGGCATTGCCAATCCCCCGGTTGCCGCCGACCCTGCAATCCTGTGCTTCACATCGGGGACGTCGGCGGCGCCAAAGGCGGTCGTCCACAACTATCACACGATGCTCTCGAACAACCGGAATGCGGCCGCCCTCTATGCGCTGGCGCCCGACGACATCGTGCTCGGACTGCCGCCGTTCACCCACGCCTTCGGCATCTGCGTCATGAACCTGACGCTGATGGCGGGCGCCGCCGGCCTGCTGATGCCGGCGTTCAGCCCCGAGGGCCTGGCGGAGTTGATCGAGACCGGCCGCCCGTCGGTGCTGTTCGCGGCACCCGCTCACATCGCCGGCAGCATGGCCGCTGGCCTCCTCGAGACGCGCGACTTTTCGTCGCTCCGGATCGCGACGATTTCGGGCTCGACCTGTCCTCCCGAGGTCGCCCATGCCCTCGAGGACGCCATGCCCAACGGTTCGGTCGGACAGATGTGGGGCATGAGCGAATGCTTCATGGGGCTCCACACACCGTTCGACGGCCCGGCCGCACGGCGGTGCGAGAGCCTCGGCGGTCCGACGCCGACGTTCGAGATACGGATCGCAGGCCCCGACGATTCCTCCGTCGAGGACGGCGGCGAGGGCGAGCTGCAGATCCGCGGCTGTTCCGTAATCGCAGGCTATTTCGACAATGAGCAGGCCAACCGCGACGCCTTCACCGCCGACGGCTGGTTCCGCACGGGAGATCTCGCGGCCCGCGACGGCAATGGCGATGTCCGCATCACAGGACGCGTCAAGGACATCATCAACCGCGGTGGCATCAAGATCAATCCGACGGATGTCGAGGCCGTGATCGACCGCCATCCGGCCGTGGTCGCTTCAGCGATCGTGCCCGTTCCCGACAACGTGCTCGGCGAGAGGGCCGCTGTCCACATCCAGCTTCTCAAGGACGCCGCCCTCAATCTCGATGACATCTGCCGCTGGCTCGACGAGCACGGCATCGCCAAGATGAAATGGCCCGAAGAGCTGGAATTCGTCGACCAGATGCCGATGACGCCGACGCGCAAGATCATCAAGAGCGCCCTTGTCGCGAGGCGGCGCGGCGCCTGACCGGGCCAGACCGAACGTCGGCGCGATCGGCAGATCGGCTGGGCGTCAGCGGATCCGATGCCAGTCGGCCACGTTTCAGAACTCGCTGTCCCAGTCGTTGAGCCGGACGCCGCCCGGCGTGCGTGCGTACACCGAGACGCTCCCGCGGTGGACCAGCGGGATGATTACATGATCCCGGACCAACTGTCGTTCATGGCCCTGGCGAGGCGAGCACGCTCGCCGATGTCGCCTGTCTTTGCCAGCCGGGAGAGCAGCCGTCGGGCACCGGTGCCATTTTGGTAAAGGCAGGCATCATTGGCGGTTGAGGCGTAGATCGCAGGCGCCGGAAGAATATTGCACACCTCGCGACCCGTCCGGCCATAGCCGATCTCGACGAGGTGCCCACGGTCGATCGCCATCGGCAAGACCCCGAGGATCGCCGGGCCATACCATTGGTCCGGCACGGCTTTCCCGGACCCGGAGCGCTGCGCCCGGTGCCGCCCGTGCCCGCCCGGCAGATGACAGGCTCACGAGGCACCGCTATGGTGCGGCCAGCGACATCCGTCCGACAATCCCCCAGCAGCAAGGAGCAAGCGATCATGGCCGGCGCACAACCCTATGTCTTTACCGCAGCGCGTCCACAGCCCGACGCGCACGGCCCGAAGCCCGACAGCTTCACCGTCGACATACACTGCCACGTGCACATCCCGGCCGCCGCCGAGATCGCCGAGCCTCATTTCCGTCTCGAGTTCGAGCCAGCCCTGCGATTCGCGGGCGAACTTTCGCAGGTGGTGAACCGGCAACAGGCCGCCGACCGCATGCCGCACCTGACAACCATCGATCACAGGCTGATCGACATGGACAAGATGGGTATCGATCTCCAGACGATCATCCCACCACCCTTCCAGGCCTATTACTGGCTCGATCCCGATGTTGGCATGAAGGCGGCCGAACGGGTCAATGACGGACTCGCCGAGATCGTCGACGCCATGCCCGACAGGTTCATCGCATTCGGGACCATTCCCCTCCAGGATACCGACATGGCCGTCGCCGAGCTCGAGCGTGGCGTCAACACGCTCGGTCTCAAGGGATTCCAGATCCTGACCAACGTCAACGGCAGCGAGATCTCCAACCCGCGGCTCGACCGGTTCTGGGAGAAAGCCCAGGAACTCGACACGCTGATCTTCATCCACCCCAACGGCTTCACGTCCGCCGAGCGCTTCAACGACCACTACTTCAACAACGTGATCGGAAACCCCCTCGAAACCACGGTCGCGGTGCACCGCCTGATCTTCGACGGGGTGATGGAACGCTATCCCGGCCTGCGCATCCTTCTCGCCCATGGCGGCGGCTACCTGCCGGCCTATTCGGGACGGATCGACCATGTGTGGGGAGCGCGGGAGGACGGGCGCCAGAACCTTCCCCATCCGCCCACGACCTACCTTAAGCGCATGTGGCTCGACACGGTGGTCTTCACGACCCACCAGCTCGAATATCTCATCGGACAGTACGGCGTCGACAAGGTCGTGATGGGCACCGACTACCCCTACGACATGGGCGACTACGATCCGGTCGGGCTGGTGGATTCCGTCGAGACGCTGTCGGGTACCGACAAGCAGGCCATCTGGGGCGGCAACGCGCGGTCACTGCTCAAGATCGACGGCTGACCCTGACCGCCGCGGCCGCCCTGCGGACTGCCACGACGCTCGCACATCTTCGGTGGCGCCGGCGTGCGCCGAACGCAATCGCCAGTCAGAAATTCAGCGATATGTCGCGGTGGGACGACATGCAGCCGGCGATCGTCGAGGCCTGCCCGCTGTTGAGGCGCACTTGCGAACGCAGGCCGATCGTGTCCCTGATCGCCGCCTCGTAGGCGGCAAGCCCCGACTGCAGTTCGGCAACCGCGCGCTGTCGCCAGGAGAGTTCAGCCGTGTAGCGCAGCAAGCCTTCGGCGAGGTTCCGTGCAGCGCGTTCGCGGTCCGGCTCGGCGCGGGCAAGCGCCCGGCGCGCGCGCGAGAAACGCGACTTCACATGGCTCGCGCCGTCAAGCCCCGCGAACAGTTTTTCCGCCTCCTTCAGCCGGAGCACGGCTTCCGCCGGCGCCAAGGTACCGATAACCGGCTTCAGCGCCTCCAGCTGGTCGCCGATTGCGGCAAGATCCCCGGTCTGGTCGACGATCGCGAGTATCCTCGCCACGGGCTCGTAGGCGTCGTCGACCGCACGGCGGTACTTCCTGCGGGCAGTGGTTTCCGCCTTGGCAAGCGCGACATAAGTCTTGCGATCGGCCTCCCACCCCTCGGGCAGCGTCTCCTCAAGAGCTGAAATTTCGCGTGTGACCTCCTCGAGCTGCGCCCGCAGATCCGAGGCGTCGGCGCCGTCGCGCCGTCGCTGGCGAATCCCGTCCTCGACCTCCGCCGCCTCTTCGGCCAGTTCGCGCATGTCGAGCTGAATTTTCCTGACCGTGCGGTGGAGCGGCCGGTAGACCGGGGTGTATGCCTCGACATCCGACGCCGCCGCCTGCACCGCGGCGACATGCCCGAACACTCGGTCGGCCGACTGCAGTCCCTCGTCGAAGGCAGAACGCAGCGACGACGGCAGGTACGACCTGTCGAGCTTCCCGGCCGCAGCGATGGCGCTGCGCAACTCGTCGCGGCGCGCGCCGTAGACCTCGAACAGCATCTCCTCCATGCACAGCTGAAGGCGGGGGTTTTTTGGCGGCGGCGCGGTCTCCGAGGTCAAATAGACCCTCGTGGGAAGATAGTTCACGAGCCCCGGCCAGATGCCGACAACGGCGAGGCCGGCGAGTTGCAGGAGAATGAACGGGACGACGCCCGCATACATCTGGATGGTTTTGACCGACGGCGGCGCGACGCCGCGCAAGTAGAACAGCGCGAACCCGAAGGGCGGCGTGAGGAACGAGGTCTGCATGTTGACGCCGATCATCACGCCGAGCCATACGGCGGTGACGTTGGCCGAGGTGTCGGCGAGCAGTATCGGCGCGATGATCGGCACGACGACAACTGCGATCTCGATGAAGTCGAGGAAGAATCCGAGGATGAAGATGACGGCCATGACGACGACGAACTTCGTGATGAACCCGCCGGGAAGCCCGAACAGGAAATCGCGTACGAGATCCTCGCCGCCGAACGCGCGAAACGCCGCCGTCAACATGGCGGCGCCGAGAAGGATGATGAAGACCAGCGATGTCGTCTTCGCGGTCTCGATCATCACCCCCTGAAGAATGTCCTCGATACGGTAGGTGCGCCAGAGGCTCCAGATTACGGCCGCCAGCAGCGC
Organism: Alphaproteobacteria bacterium; assembly: GCA_022822405.1. Lineage (GTDB taxonomy): Bacteria > Pseudomonadota > Alphaproteobacteria > MPNO01 > UBA830 > JAJEBT01. The sequence goes on along the minus strand of JAJEBT010000131.1, from coordinate 45,030 downwards.
CGCGACCGCAACCGCGGCAAGGGCGACCCCGGTCCATTCGGACGTGGTCTGCGTGTTCTTGATGTTGATGTCGTAGCTGTAGAGAAGCGCCACAAGGGCGGCGATAGCGGCGATCGCCAGGATGGCGGGCACGAACGCGCCGCGCTCCCCGGCCTTCAGGCGGTACCCGGCCATGATCACGGCGCCGATCGCACCGATGGCGCCGGCCTGATTCACCGTCGCGACGCCCATGATGATGGAACCGAGGACGATGAAGATCAGGGCGAGGGGCGGCACCAGCGCCAATGCGACCTTGAGCAGGAACCGGGCGTCGAAGCCGCTGTCGGACCGCACCGGCGGCGCGACCTTGGGGCGCAGCAGCGAAAGGATCAGGATGTAGGCCATGTAGAGGCCCACCAGCACCAGTCCCGGCAGCAGCGCGCCGAGGAACATGTCGCCCGCGCTCGTCGAGGTGAGGCTGAATTCGCTCGGCAGCGACGCCTGGCCTGTAGCCGCCTTGAACTCGGCCTTGCGGAGCGTGCTGGCCTGATCGGTGGCGCTGGCGAGCTGGTCGGCGAGGATGATCAGCACTATCGACGGCGGGATGATCTGGCCCAGTGTCCCTGAAGCGCTGATGGTGCCGGTGGCGAGCGATTTCGAGTAGTTCGCGCGCAGCATCACCGGCAGCGAGATGAGCCCCATCGCCACGACCGTCGCGCCGACGATTCCCGTGGTCGCCGCCAACAGCGCGCCGACGAACACCACCGCGATGCCGAGGCCGCCTGGGATCGGCCCGAAGAGCTGGGCCATCGTGACAAGCAGGTCCTCTGCCACTTTGGAGCGCTCGAGCATGATGCCCATGAAGACGAAGAGCGGAATCGCGATCAGCGTGTCCCGCTCGACTTCCCAGTAGACGCCGCGGAAGTTGGTGACACCGGCGTTCAGCCATTGCTGGGGGCCGCCATGGAGGAAATACGCGTCGGGATTGCCGGTGAAGACGTAACCGCAGAGCGCCGCAAGCCCGATCGACAGGATCGCGGATCCAGGGAGCGCGAAGGCGACGGGATAGCCCGAGGCCAGGGCGGCCGCCATCGTGGCAAGGAGGATGACGAGAAAGACGATTTCCATGGCCGGGCTTCCGCGTCGCGATACGCTATGCCGCGCCCTGGTGGCCGGTGGGCCGGGCGTCACGGTCGCCGAGAAGCACCGCCGCATTGCGCAGAGCGTAGCCGAGGAATTGCATCAGCATGCTTAACGCATAGACCAGCAGGAAACCGGCCATCAGATACTTCACGTACATGCCGTAGCCGGCCTGGGTGACCTCGTAGCTGAGAAGCGGAGCATTTATCAGGTTCGATTTTCCCCCCATCCCGGAGGTCAGGATGACCCAACAAAGCGGAACCCCGAGAATTATCGAACCCACGACATTCGACCACGCCTTGGCCCGGTCACTGAGCGCCGTGTAGATCACGTCGACACGCACATGCCCTTCCTCGATCAGCGTGTAGGCGCTCGCGAACAGGAACAGGGCAGCGTACCAGAAACGAACCAGATCGCCCATGAAGGCCTGCTCATAAGAGAAAACGAATCGTGCCACCACGATCTGAAATTCTGCGAGCACGATCAGGAGCGCGAGCCATATGAATCCCAGAGAACGCCGGAAATACGCGATCACCAGCGCGGCTGCGAGCAGCGGAAAGTGAATCAGGTTGCCGCGGTAGCTGGACCGCCCGAGGTCCTTGGCGAGGCTCTCGCCGACTACGTCGCGGAGCAGCCCCTCGACGCGCAGGAACGAGATCACCATGTCGGCGACGCCGACGAGAAGGACCCCCCAGAACGCGGCCCGGGCAATGTAGGCGGCAACGGCGGCGAGACTGGCCGCGTCCGTCGTCAGCGTGCGGCCGCGCGCGAGGAGCACGAAGGCGCAGGCCACGGCCACGGTGGCGACATAGAACAGGAGCTGAAGCGACCCGAGTGCGACACCGGCGCCATCAAGGGGCTGGTCAGGCTTCGCGGTGCCCGGCCAGCCGACGTCAGCGAGCAAATTTCCGATGCCCGGCCAGCCGCCCCAGAAAATGAGGAAGTTGTTCAGCGTGAAGGCCAGCGCCATCCCGGCAACCGCCAGCGCCGCCGCCCTGAGTACCCCTCCAAGGGCCCGCGAACGGCGTCCCGTACCCTGCGCTGCCGAGGCCATGACATCCACGCCGTCACCCGCCTTCCGAGTGATGCCGGATAATGAAAGCGGAGCCCAGAGGCTCCGCTTTCGCTACAGATCGTATCCGGCGGCTAGACGCCGAGAACGCGGTTGCGCTGGGCAACATAGGCCTGGTCGGAAATCTTCGACCAGCCGCCCAGATCCTTGCGCGCGGCCAGGAAACTCTCGTGTATGGTCTTGGCAAGCGGGCTGTGGGAGACCACGGTTTCGAAGACCTCGGCCGCAGCCTCTCCGAAACTGTCATAGACGTCGTCGTTGAACTTGCGCAGCTTAACGCCGTGCTCACTCAGGAGCTTGGCCAGCGCGGCACCGTTCTTGGCATTGTACTCAGCCATCATGACGTCGTTTTCCATGCCGGCGGCCGCCTCGATCAGGATCCGGTCCGACTTGGTCAGCTTGCCCCACCACGATGCGTTCATGCCCAGCGCGAGCATCGCGCCCGGCTCGTGCATGCCCGGATAGTAGTAGAACTTCGCCGCCTCGTAGAACTTCATGAAGCTGTCGTTCCACGGGCCGACCCACTCGGTGGCGTCGATCGCGCCGGACACCAGGTTCTCGTAGATCTGGCCGCCAGGAAGCGAGACCGGCGAGGCACCGAGCTTGGCCATGACGTCGCCGCCGAGGCCCGGAATGCGCATCTTGAGCCCCTTGAGGTCGTCCGAGGAGTTGATTTCCTTGTTGAACCAGCCGCCCATCTGGACGCCCGTGTTGCCGCACATCACGCCCTTGAGGCCGAAGTCGCCGGCCAGCTTGTCCCACAACTCCTGTCCGCCACCGAAGCGGATCCAGGCGTTGATCTCGGTGTAGGTCAGGCCGAAAGGCACCGACGTGAAGTACGCCCACCCGGGATGCTTGCCCTTCCAGTAGTAGTCGGCGGCGTGATAGGCCTGCGCGTTGCCGGACGCGACCTCGTCGAACGAATCGAACGCACCGACCCGCTCGCCGGCCGCGAAATACTGGACCTTGATGCGGCCCTCGGTCATGTCCTCGACGCGCTTGGCAAAGCGCTGGGCGCCGGTGCCAAGGCCGGGAAAGTCACGCGGCCAGGTCGTAACGATCGCCATTTCGGTGCGCTTCTGGGCAACCGCAGGCGCAGGAATCGCAGCTGCGGCAGTCGCGCCTGCCCCGGCAAGCGCCGCACCCTTGATAAAGGATCGCCGCCCCGCCGTCTTGGCGCTGGAGCTGCCTCCCTTTTTCGTGATCTGCTTGTTGTGCTTGGTCATCCTTACCATCCTCCATCTCTTGGAGCGGCGCCCGGCGAAACCACCCGACCATCCACGATTTCAGCATTCAGGTTGCCATATTCGCCGATCCGGCCACCACGATTGTCTTCAATATACCATAGGCCGCACCCCGACAAAACGCCTTTGAAGCAGGCTCAAGGGCCCGCAGCTCCGTCAGCAGCTCCGAAACGCGCCGCTTCGGCGAGGATCCGGCGCTCCCCGGTTGCGTCAGCTTGCGGAAAGGATTCGGCGCGGATTTTGCCGCCGCTCTTCAATTCGGTACCGGCCGATGGTATCGTGGGGTTTCCTGCCGCTGCCCGAACATAGCGGTGCATCGTCGGCATCGGACGAGGCTGGCGGGCATTTTCGTGGCATCCACCCTAGCCCGCCACGCGCCGATCCGTGGCCGGCAACCGGACTCCTTCAAGTCCGCCGAAACCCGCAATGCTCCGAACCGTCGTCAAGAATCCGTATTTCGCCCTGTTCTGCGCCGTCGGCATCGTCTTTCTTGCCTATGGCAGCCGCCAGAGTTTCGGAATCTATCTCCGCCCTATCACCGTTGAGATGGGATGGGGGCGCGAAAGCCTGTCGCTGGTCTTCGGAACTCAGGCGCTGGTCTACGGGCTGGCGGCGCCGTTCGTCGGCGCGATCGCCGACAAGTGGGGTCCGGCACGGGTCCTCATGGCCGCCGGCCTGATGTATTCCGGCGGCATCTTCCTGATGTCGCAGCAGGTGACGCCGGAAGGTATGTTGTTGAGTGCCGGGCTTCTCGGCGGCATCGGGTCTGCAGGGTGCGCACTCTCGATGGTGCTGGCCATCATCGCCCGCATCGCCCCCGACCACCGGCGCAGCCTGTGGTTTGGCATCATCACCTCGGGCGGCACTGGTGGCCAGTTCGTGCTGGTTCCCGCCGGTCAGTACATCATCAATGATCACGGCTGGCTTATCGCCCTGATCGCACTGTCGCTGTTCGTCCTCCTGATCCTGCCGCTCGGCTTCATGCTGGGCACCGCCGCGGGCCGGATCACACCCGACGAGAAGGACGACCGGGGACTTTTCGCGGCGCTGGGCGAGGCGCGCCGCCACCGCGGATTCTGGCTTCTCGTTCTCGGCTTCTTCACCTGCGGCTTCCAGATCCAGTACATAAACAACCACCTTCCGGCCTATCTTCAGGACATGAATCTCGATCCCATTGTCGGCGCGTTCGCGATCTCGGTGATCGGCATCTTCAACATGATCGGAACCTGGATCTCGGGATGGCTGGGCGACCGCTACCGCAAGAAGTACCTGCTGGCGATTCTCTATTTCTTGCGTTCGCTGATATTCATGATCTTCATCCTCGTCCCGCTATCCGAGTGGTCCGTCTACATCTTCGCCGCCAGCGTCGGGCTCCTGTGGCTCGCGACCGTGCCGCTCACCTCCGGCATCGTGTTCCACATGTTCGGCGCGCGCTACATGGCCACGCTCTACGGAATCGTATTCCTCAGCCACCAGGTCGGCAGTTTCACCAGCGTCTGGCTCGGCGGAAGGATCTGGGATCTCACGGGTTCATACGAACTCGCCTGGTGGATCGTGATCATCGGCGGCGCGCTCGCCTCCCTGCTCCACTGGCCCATAGATGACCGACCGGTCTCGGAGGTCCTCGCCGACCGCCGCGCCGCGGCAGCCTGACATGGCGCGTGCCACCGGCCCCTGCCCGTCGGAGCGATGATCCGTTGCCGACGCGTTCCGACGGCTCCTACGCACCGGCGCTGAACAACCTGCGCGCCGTCCTGTGGATGCTCGCGGCGGTGACCCTGCTGACCGCGATGTTCGTCGTCATCAAGCAGATGATCACCGAACTGCCGGTGTTCGTGGTCGCGCTGGCGCGGACCTTCTTTTCCCTTGCATGCCTACTGCCCTGGCTGGCCCGCGTCGGTCCTGTCGGCATCCGCACCACCCGGATCGGCATGCATTTCCTGCGCAGCTTCTGCGGTATCGCGGCGTTCGTGCTTATTGTCTACGCCCTGCAGTGGCTGATTCTCGCCGACGCGATGGTGCTTGCCTTCACCTCCCCGTTCTGGTCGATCCTGATTTCCGCTCTGGTGCTCGGCGAGGCCATTCGCGGCAACCGCATCACAGCTGCCCTCGTAGGATTCTGCGGCGTGGTGATGATCGTCAAGCCGCAGGGCGGCATCGAACTCGCGATGCTTCTCGCTCTCGGCAGTGCGGTGATGACGTCGAGCGCGATGATTTCGATGAAGCACCTGTCCTCGACCGAACCGCCGACCAGGATCGTGTTCTATTTCATGCTGTTCGGAACGCTGCTGCTGGTGCCGCCGGCTGCCGCCACCTGGCAGACGCCGACCCTCGAACAGCTCGGATGGCTGGTCCTGACAGGCGTACTCGGGGCCGTCGGCCAGGCGTTTCTCGCCCGCGCCTACGACGCCGGCGAGATCAGCATCATCGCGCCGCTTGATTTCGTGCGCCTGCCGGTGGCGGCGCTGTTCGGTTTCATCGTGTTCAGCGAGATCCCCGACCTGTGGTCGATTGCCGGCACCGTCGTCATCGTCTGCGCCGCGATATACCTCACCCGCGCCGGCACCCGCAGGCTTCGAAGCGCGTGACGGGATTCGCATCCGCTGGCAGCGGCTTCACTTGGATAGCTGTCCCGGGCGGCCAGTCCCGCCTGCGGAGGCCGGGAGACTTTCAGCCGGATCAGCCGCCGCCGCCGGCGCGCCGCTCCCTGTCGCCTTTTCGTTCCCGGTGGCCTCTGCCGCAGTCTCGTCCTTTGCGTCCTCGCCCTCCGGCATGCCCGAACGGATCCACAATCCCCAGGCCTGGCGTTCCGCCACGGTCATCCCGGTCTTGTTGCCGAGCGGCATGGCATTCGACAGGATCGACTGCTTGAACACGCGGGCACTGTGCCGGCGAAGGTCGGCGACGGTCTCGAGCATGACATCGCCCGGCGCCTTGTCGAGGTCGGGATCGGCGGGTCGCTCGGCATGGCAGCTTACGCAGCGGGCCTGTGAAATCGCGAGAATATCGCCGGCCGAGGGGATCTCGCGCTCGGCGAGGGACGGATCCTCGGGCCGCCAGCTCAGATAGGCGATCAGCAGGACTATCAGGACCGCCGCCGTCGGCCACTGCCAGCGCAGGGTCCTGATCGGGCGCCCGCTGTGCATCAGGTTGAAGAAATGCCGTATCGTCGCCCCGACCAGCAGGACAAGCGTCACCACAAGCCAACTGTGTTCGTTGTCGTACAGCATCGGGTAATGCTGGCTGATCATCATCAGGATGACCGGCAGCGTGAGATAGTTGTTGTGCGTCGAGCGGTGCTTGCCCTGGATGCCAAGCGCGGGATCGGGCTCCTCGCCGGCAATCAGCGCTTTCACGACCTTCTTCTGGTTGGGAATGATGATGAAGAACACGTTCCCCACCATGATCGAGCCGACCATCGCGCCGACATGCACGAACGCCGCGCGGCCGCTGAACAGATGGGTCAGGAAATAGGCCGAGAAAGCGATCAGAACGAAGACGGCAGCCGACAGCAGAAGCGGATGGCTGTTGAACGGCGAGCGGCACAGCCCGTCATAGATCAGCCAACCGCCGGCGAAGAACGCGACGCTGATGCCGACCGCCTCCCACGGCTGGAGGTCGAGCACCTCCTTGTCGATGAGGTAGCTCTCAGCGCCCCAGTAGTAGATCACCGCCAGAAGCGCGAAGCCCGAGATCCAGGTGAAATACGCCTCGTACTTGAACCAGTGAAGCTCCTTCGGAAGTTCCTCGGGCGCGACCACGTACTTGCGCATGAGATAGAATCCGCCGCCATGCACGTTCCACGATTCGCCGCCGACTCCCGGCGGCAGATTGGCATGCTTCCGCAGGCTGAGGTCGAGGAAGATGAAATAGAACGACGTGCCGATCCACGCGATGCCGGCGATCACGTGAAGCCATCGGAGGCCCAACTCAAGCCAGTCGACGTAGGCGATTTCCAGCATGTACGGCTCCTAGCTGCCGCGATAGGTCGAATAGCCGTAAGGAGAGATCAGGAGCGGCACATGGTAGTTCTGCGCCGGATCCGAAATGCGGAAGCGAACCGGTACAATGTCGAGAAAGGCTGGCGACGGACCGCCGGCCTCCCTGCCGAAATAGTCTCCGACATGGAACTCCAGCTGGTAGATGCCGGCGGCAAGATCGGCGCCTTCGAGCAGCGGCTCATCGCAACGCCCGTCCTCGTTGGTCCGGCTTCTCGCGACGCGGGACAGGGTTGAGCCATCCAGCCTGTGAAGATCCAATTCGACGCCCGCTGCCGGCATACCGCCGGCGAGGTCAAGCACATGCGTCGTCAAACGCCCCATACCCGTCTCCCGGCAAGAAAAGGATTGCCGGACAGCGGCGGCAGTCTATCCGCCGTCGTCTCCCGGCTGCCGGACTGTCCGACCGGGCCGCGGTCGGCCCGGAGGCCGCCACCATCGTCGTCCCGCAACGTCAATCCGCATAATACCGCGCCACCGGAAACTTGGCGAGTTCCATATGACGGGCCGGGAAAGGACGGTCCGGCCACCCCAGCGGTTGACGACCGTTGCATGACTCCTAGGAACAGACAGGCCTTGCGGGGGATGCGCAACCGTGGAGAACCTGTCTGAAACGGTGCCGTGGAACCGCCCGCACCGCCGGGCTCGCGGACATCCGCCTTGAACTTTCACGGGGGCAGGCGAAAATGCACCTGTTTCGGCCCGAGGGCCCCGACAGGCGAGTTGAGATTCCCATGGATTCACCCTACCCGCGTGACCTCGCCGGCTACGGCGCCAGCCCACCGCAGGCGAACTGGCCTGGCGGTGCCCGCCTGGCCCTGCAGTTCGTCATCAACTACGAGGAGGGTGGAGAAAACGCCATCATCCACGGCGATCCGGCCTCCGAGGCCTTTCTCTCCGAAATCATCGGCGCCGACGCACGCGCCGGCGTCCGCCACATGAGCATGGAGTCGATCTACGAATACGGCAGCAGGGCCGGAGTCTGGAGGCTGCTGCGGCTGTTCGGCGACCACGAGATCCCGATCACCTTCTTCGCGATCGCGATGGCGCTTGAGCGCAACCCGGCAGTCGCCGAGGCCGCGCTCGCCGCCGGACACGAGATGTGCAGCCATGGCTGGCGCTGGATCGACTATCAGTATGTGCCTCCCGACGTCGAACGGGAACATCTCATGCGGGCCATCGACATCCACACCCGGATCTGCGGTGAACGCCCGCTCGGCTGGTACACCGGGCGCACCAGCCCCAACACCCGGCGTCTCGTCGCCGAAGAGGGCGGGTTCCTCTACGACGCCGACGACTACAATGACGATCTCCCCTACTGGACAGAAGCCGCCGGCAAGCCGCACCTCGTGGTCCCCTATACCCTGGACGCCAACGACATGCGCTTCGCGACCGCCCAGGGATTCAACTCGGGCGACCAGTTCTTCGCCTACCTGAAGGACACGTTCGATACGCTTTACGAAGAGGGCGCGACCACCCCGAAAATGATGTCGGTCGGGCTGCACTGCCGACTGGCCGGGCGCCCGGGACGGTTCGCCGCCCTCAAGCGCTTCGTCGAATACGCAAGAGGGCACGACGATGTCTGGTTCTGCCGGCGCATCGACATCGCCCGCCACTGGCGCGAGCGCCATCCTCACGGCGACGGGACGCGGTAGCGTCATGGCTCCCCCCGAAACCCGGCATGACAGCGGCGTGTCGCCTGCCGGTCTCCCAGGCGCTCTCGATGGCATCTACGAGCACTCGCCATGGGTCGCCGAGCGCATCGATCCGGCGGCGATCTCCGTCGGCGCGGATGTCGTTTCCTCTCTGGCCACGGCCATGCGCCACGTCGTCGACAATGCCGGCGAAGACCTGCAGCTTGCACTGCTTCGCGCGCATCCCGACCTCGCTGGCAGGCTTGCCGTCGGAGAAACTCTCACCGATGCCTCTGCAGGCGAACAGGCGGGCGCAGGGCTGGACCGGTGCTCGCCGGAGGAATTCGAGGAGTTCCGATCGCTCAATGATCGCTACAAGGAGAAGTTCGGGTTTCCCTTCATCCTCGCGGTGCGCGGCCGCTCCCGCAGCGAAATACTGCGCATCTTCCGCCAACGCGTGGACAATGACCGCGACGCGGAGTTCGCGGAGGCGCTTGGACAGGTGCACAGGATCGCGCGGTTGCGTCTCGAGGAACGATTCTGACGGCCGGCAAAGGGACGCTCCGGCAAGTCCCCTGCCCCATACCGGCTCCCCACACCGCCCCTGGGCGTGTTCCGCCTGCGACGGCTGAATTACAGTGACGCTGTGCCTCATCAGCGTCTGCTTCGATGTCGGGCGCTCACGCGCGGCGCTACGCCGATCGGCCGGCAAGAATGCCCCCCTTGCCGGAATGCACAGTTTTTCCCCGCGATTTCCCCGGAAAAATCTGCTCAAACAGTGGACGAAGCGGCTCCCTAGCCAATTACGGCCTTGCTCGCCGCGGCATACATAGGCATCATCATCCTGTCAGCGCGATGGAACTCGCACTTGATGGGTGGGTGGCCCACCGGAAAGTTGAACGAGCCGGTTCCGAGGCGTCCGAGTTCAACGGGAAGAGGGGTCAGGCCGAAGCCGGGGGCGGCGGAGGCCATTTTTTTGCCCGCACGCCGGTCGCTGCGGCGGGGTGACCCACAACTCAACTCAACCCAGCCCCATCCCACGCAGCAAACCTGTGCTTGGGCAGAGGGGCCCCAAGGCCAGAGTGAGAAATTTTCAGTCGTTGGATTTTCGTTTGCCATTGACAGGATTGCCGCGCGAAGACACCTCACAGCTTTTCCCCGGGATTTCCCCGGAAAAATCTGCCTGAACCGTGGACGAAACGGCTTCCGGGCCAATTGCAGCCTTGCTCGCCACGGCATACATAGGCATCATCATCCTGTCAGCGCGATGGAACTCGCACTTGATGGGTGGGTGGCCCACCGGAAAGTTGGACGAGCCGGTTCCGAGGCGTCCGAGTTCAACGGGAAGAGGGGTCAGGCCGAAGCCGGGGGCGGCGGAGGCCATTTTTTTTGCCCGCTTCGCCGAATTCCGCGCGTCTGCCATCCCGGCATGACCGCTTCGCCTTGCTGCCTTATCGGGACCGGCAGTGACAGTGGCGGTGCGAAGTCGCAGCCCCTCCTGTACACCGTCGATGGGTCATGCCCGCATGTGCGGGGAACAGACGACCGTGTGCTACGGTCAAGCGACCGACAACGGGTGCCCGGAAAACCCGTCAGAAGGCTGCGTCCCGGCCCTGCACCTTCGCGATTTCCCTGGCATTCGGGTTGACCGACGGCCGAAACGGTATCTCGACCACCCGGCCGCTGGCCGCCTTGCCGGGTTCGGTCTGGTACTGCTCCGGAAGCCATACCCTGACGGCAGTGCCGATCTCCGACATTGCGATCGGCACATATCCCATCGCGATGTTGATCTCCAGCTCCGGCGAATACCACGGGGAGGTGACGTAGCCGATCGGGTCGCCTCCGTCGGCTCCGGAAATCAGCCAGAAATCGGAGGCATAGTCTTCGACGGGCCTGCCTTCGAACGCCATGCCGACAAGCGTCAGCTTGAACGGCGGGTTGCCGGCCTCGATCTCGGCCCGCACCTGTTCCAGTCTCGCCTTCCCGACATAGTCGGCCTCCTTGGTGCGCGGCACCTGATAGCCGAGATTGCACTGGAACGGCAGGGTCTCGGCATCCAGGTCCTGGCCCCAGGACAGGATGCCGGCGGCGATCCGGCGGTGATGCGCCGGCGCGATGACCATCAGATCGTGGGCCTTTCCCGCCTCGAGGATGGCATACCAGAGCTTTTCGGCGTGCAGCGTCGCATCGCGGAGATAGAACTCGTAGCCCTTCTCGCCGGTGAAGCCGGTCTGGGAAACGACGACGTCGCAACCGGCGACGCGGGCCTCCATCAGGCCGTAGGACGGCAGGTCGCGGACCTCCTCGCCGACCAGGTCGGCCATCAGGTCGGCGGACTTCGGTCCCTGGATCTGCAGTGGGCAGACATCGATCTCGTCGATCTCGACATCGGCTCCGAAACCGGTGTTCACGCCCTGGAGCCAGAACATGATGTCGGAGTCGGACAGGCTGAACCAGAACTCGTCTTCGGACAGGCGCAGGAGCACCGGATCGTTGAGAATCCCGCCCTTCTCGTTGCAGAGAATTACATACCTGCCCTTCATCGGCTCAATGCGGCCGGCGTCGCGGGTAATGACGTAGTTGACGAAGGCTTCGGCGTCCGGACCGGCGACGCGGATCTGGCGTTCGACCGCAACGTTCCACATGGTGACATGGTTGACCAGAGCATCGTACTCAACCATCGCGCCACCATCTTCCGGTCTGACATAGCCGCGCGGATGATAGACTCGGTTATAGACGGTCGCGCGCCAGCAACCGGCCTCGTGCGACAGGTGCCAGTAAGGCGACTTGCGCACCCGTGTCGATATCAGCAGTTCCGTCGGCGTCGGCCCCGACTGGCGGAGGTTGATCGGTACCTTGCGGTCGGATTGATCGACCGAATTTTCATAATTGATGGCCATCGGACATTCACCCTGTGATGCGTCGACGCATATGGCGTCCCGCAGTGATTGCACAGGCATCCGCAGGCGGCGCCCCCGGCCGGATACCGCGTCCGACCGACGGACTCCGGCAAATCTGCTCGCCCCCGCGGGATCGTCCCGACCGGAACGGATCCGCAGGGCAACCGCGGATCTGCGGAGGCGGTCTTAATATGGCAGGCGGCGCCGAGTCAACACCGAATTCCGCTCTTTTTTGCACGGCGTCGCAGCTCGTCCGCCGGGCATTCCGGACCGCTCCGAGCGGGCGGTCCCGGCACTCCTGCCGGGACCGGGGAATGCGACGAGGACCGGGCCCGGAGCTGACGGGCATCGTCCGGACGCTATCGCAGTCGGGCGGCGATTGTGCAACAGTAGATCAGGCGAGCCAGCAAGGCGCGGAGGGCACCTTGAAGACACATGCGCGGGTTGTCGTGATCGGCGGCGGCGTGGTCGGCGTCTCGACCCTTTACCACCTTGCCAGAAAGGGGTGGTCCGATGTCGTTCTCTGCGAACGCACCGAACTGACGGCCGGATCGACGTGGCATGCGGCGGGACTGCTGCCACTGTTCAACATGAGCTACAGCGTCGGACAGCTGCACAAGTATTCCATCGACCTCTACAAGGCCTTGCCGGCCGAGACCGGGCAGGATGTGAGCTTCCATGTCACCGGCAACCTGCGGCTTGCGACCAACCGCGAACGCATGGACGAGTACCGCAAGTACTGCGGAACCGCCAACACCATCGGCGTGCCGTTCGAGATCGTCACGCCTGCTGAGATCGCCGAGTTATGGCCGCTCTGCAACGTCGAGGGGCTCGTCGGTGCGCTCTATCACCCCCATGACGGCCACATCGCGCCGGCGGACATCACCCAGGCAATGGCGACAGGCGCCCGCAACAGGAGCGCGGAGATCTACCGCAACACTTCGGTCACCGCGCTGGAGCAGACGCCCGGCGGGGAATGGCTGGTCCGGACGACGGGTGGCGACATAACCTGTGAACATGTCATCTGCGCAACCGGCAACTACAGCTGGCATACCAGCCAGATGCTCGGACTCTACATCCCGACCATCCCGGTCGAGCACCAGTACATCGTCACCGACGAAGTGCCCGAACTCGTCGAGCGGCACCGGCAGGGCCTCCCGGAAATGGCGGTGCTCCGTGAATCGGACGCGTCCTACTACCTGCGCGAGGAGCGCCAGGGCTACATTCTCGGACCGTACGAGAAGGGCGCACCGGCGCGCTTCAAGGACGGCGTCCCCGACAGCTTCGAGCGCGACCTGTTTCCCGGCGACCTCGACCGGCTGATGCCGCATGTCGAGGCGGCTATCAACCGCGTGCCGAGCTTCGAGCATGCCGGCATCAAGGACATCGTCAACGGCCCGATCGCCTACACCCCGGATGGCAGTCCGCTGGTCGGACCGGCCTGGAACCTGCGGAACGTCTGGCTGAACGAGGGCCACAGCTTCGGCATCACCGCCGCTGGCGGCGCGGGCTGGCAGCTGGCCGAATGGATCGTCGAAGGTCAGCCGTCGATCGACATGATGGATGTCGACCCCCGTCGCTTCGGCGCCTATGCCAACAAGCCCTACGTCAAGACCAAGAACGAGGAAGCCTACGAGCACGTCTTCATCATTCACTATCCGGACGAAGAACGGCCTGCCGCGCGTCCGGCCAAGACCAGCCCGATCCACGACCTCCTCGACGGCATGGGCGCGGTCTGGGGCCAGCGCTACGGCTGGGAGCGGCCCAACTGGTTCGCGCCCGAAGGCGTTGAGCGCAAGGATGTCTGGAGCTTTCGACGCACCAACTATTTCCCCCATGTGGGGCGCGAGCATCGCAACGTCCGCGACAATGTCGGCATCATCGACATCACGAGCTTCTCCAAGTTCCTGGTCTCGGGACCCGGCGCCGAAGCATGGCTGGATCGACTCGTCTGCCGCCGACTGCCCAGGGCGACGGGCCGCGTCAATCTGTCACACGCGCTGACCCCGACCGGCGGCGTGCGCTCCGAATTCACGATCATGCGCGACGGCCCGGATTCCTTCTACCTCGTGAGCTCGGGCGCCGCCGAGCGGTTCGACGGCGACTATCTCGCGAAGAATCTGCCGCCCGACGGCAGCGTCCGTCTCGACAACCTGACGACGTCGCATGCCACGCTCGTGATCGCCGGTCCGAACGCGCGCGCGGTGATGTCGAAGATTACCGAGACCGATCTCGACAACGAGTCGTTCAAGTGGCTGACCGGTCAGCACACCCATGTCGGGCTGGCGCCGGCACGGCTGATGCGGCTCAATTTCGTCGGCGAGCTCGGCTGGGAGATTCACCACCCTGTCGAATACCAGCGGCACATCTTCCTCGAACTCATGCGTGCCGGCGCCGAATTCGATATCGGCCAGTGCGGGATGCGGGCCATGGACTCGTTGAGGATCGAGAAATCCTATCGCATGTGGGCCCAGGATCTGACCCGCGAATACACCATCCTGGAAGCAGGCCTCGGGCGGTTCGCGGCCATCGACAAGGGGGAGTTTGTCGGCCGCGAGGCGCTCGTACGCCAGCAGGCGGACGGCGTGCCGCGGGAGTTCGTCACCATCGAAGTCGAGGACATCGAGGACGCCGACCCCATCGGCAACGAGCCGTTGTGGCGGGATGGCGCCATGATCGGACGCGCCACCGCCGGCGCCTACGGCCATCACGTGGGGAAGTCGCTGGCAATCGGCTATGTCGATGCCGGGCACGGAGAGGCCGGGACGCCGCTCGAAATCGAGATCCTGGGCAAGCGCCATCCGGCGCGCGTGATCCCCGAATCCCCGCACGACCCCGGCAACGAGCGGCTCCGCGCCTGACGCCCCTCCGGGCGGCGTCGGGTCAGGCGTCAGCCCTGCGGCCCGTATTCGAACGCAGCATCCTCAAGCCAGCGTCGCGCGTAGTCGGCGAAACTGCGCGCAACCGTGATTTCGTAACCCGGTTCGTCGGCCGAACGATGCAGCAGGACAGGCACCTTCGCGAGCAGGCTGCGGGCGCAGCAGCCGTCGCCCAGCCGGTCTAGATCCAGTGTCATGCCCTTGGCCAGCACGTCCTGCGCGTACGGCCCGGTGAGGACGAAGGTGACACTGCCGTCGCCGACGACGGTGACCGCGGCATGCAACCCGGCAAGCGCCTCTTCGAGCCGCTTTGCGACCTCGTCCTCGCGGTCGGTCTCGACCAACCACTCGTCGGGTCCAAGCCAGAGGATCCGCGCGCTCTCCCCCGAATGCGCGGTGCCCGGCACGACGGGCGGCTCGACGCCGACGACGGCCGCAACCCCGCCCGCGAAGGCCGGGTCATCCGGGTTGCCGCGCAGATTGATGCGCCCCCGCGGCGGACAGTCCGTCAGCGCCACCGGCAGGACCGAGACTTCAGCGGATTCAGCCATGGAGGCGCTCTCCGCCGGGGTCGTAGAAACGCGGATCGCAGATCGCCGCCCGCGCAACGCCATCATCGAGGGGCACATGGACGGTTGGCGACTCGCGGTCGCGGCCGCCGTTTATCAGCGCCAGCGCGATCGAGCGTCCGAGGGCCGCGCTCCAGTAGCTCGACGTGACATGGCCGATCATGGTTTCCGGAAAACCGGACGGCGGCACCGGCAGGATCTGTGCGCCTTCGGGCAGAACCCGTTCCGGATCCTCCGTCTTCAGGCCGACCAGGCGTTTGCGCATCGGATCGTTCATGCCGCTTCGCGAGAGCGAACGGCGACCGATGAAATCCTTCTTCCTGCTCAGGACCCAGCTCATCTCGAGATCGTGCGGCGTGACCGTGCCGTCGGTTTCCTGGCCGACGACAATGAAGCCCTTCTCCGCACGCAGCACGTGCATGGCATCGGTTCCGAACGGGGTGATGCCGTGGCCCTGCTCCATTAGCGCCGTCCACAGAGTCATGCCATGGCCCGACGGGACCACGATCTCGTAGGACAGCTCGCCCGTGTAGCTGACCCGGAACACCTGCGCCGGAAGCCCCGCCACATGACCCCGGCGCCAGCTCATGAACGGAAACGCGTCCGGTGCGAGATCGATGTCGCCGGTGAGCCCGGCGAGTACCTCGCGAGCCATCGGACCCGCGAGAGTCGCATTGCAGAACTGCTCCGTCTGTGACGTCAGATAGACCTTGAGTCCGGGCCATTCGGTCTGCTGCCACTCCTCCAGCCAGGCGAGAACGCGGGCCGCGTTGCCGGAGGTCGTGGTCATCAGGTAACGGCTCTCGCCGAGACGCGCGGTCACCCCGTCATCGAGCACCATGCCGTCTTCGCCCAGCATCAGCCCGTACCGGCAACGACCTACCTCGAGGCGGTTCCATGCGTTGGTGTAGATGCGATTGAGGAATTCGACCGCATCCGGTCCCTGGATCGAGATCTTTCCGAGCGTCGACGCATCCATGACGCCGACGGCATGGCGCACGGCGAGGCATTCCCGCGAGACGGCGTCGCGCCTGCTCTCGCCGGGCCTCGGATAGTAGAAGGGCCTCTTCCACTGACCGACATCCTCGAAGACGGCGCCGTTCTCCTCGTGCCAGGACTGCATCGGCGTGCGGCGGACCGGATCGGCAAGGTCCCCGACATCGCGGCCCGCCATGGCACCAAAGGTGACGGGCGTGTATGGCGGCCGGAAAGTCGTCGTGCCGATATCCGCAACCGGCATGCCCCGCGCGCCGGCGAGGATGGCGAGCCCGGCCACATTGGCTGTCTTGCCCTGATCGGTTCCCATGCCAAGGGTCGTGTACCGCTTGAGATGCTCGACCGATTCATATCCCTCGCGCGCCGCGAGCTCGACGTCGGCGGCGGTGACATCATTCTGGAAGTCGACGAAACGCCGCGCCTCGCCGCCTGCCGTCCGGGCCGGAACCAGCCACAGGGCAAGCGGCGGCGGCGCGGCTGCAAGGGCGGCCTCCGCGACGTCGCTGTCGTTCGAGGCCGCGCCTGCGGCGGCGCGGCCCTCTCGGATGCAGGAGTTGGTGTCGGTGGCGCCATTGACCGCGCCCGCCGAGCGCAGGCGCTGCGGCGAGCCCGCGGGCACGAAACCGCGCAACGCCTCGTCGTAGCGCAGTTTCCCCCCGGACTGGGAGTGGAGATGCACGGCCGGATTCCAGCCACCGGACATTGCAATCAGATCGCAAACGAGGCTGCGCCCCGGCCCCGCGATGGCGCCGTCGGCGCCAAGCGGGGCGACATGGGCCGAACGCACGCGCCTGCGCCCGGCGGTATCGACCACGGCCTGGCCCTGCAGGATCTCGATCCCGGCCGCGCGAGCCGCTGCCGCAGGCGCAGCTTCTTCCCGCCTGAGATCGACGACAGCGGCGATCTCGACGCCGCGCCGCGCGAGATCGAGGGCCGCACCGTAGGCGCTGTCGTCGCTGGTGACGACCAGCGCACGCCGGCCCGGGCGCACCGCAAAGCGGTTCGCGTAAGCGCGCGCCGCACCGGCCAGCATGATTCCCGGCCGGTCGTTGTTGGCGAAGACCAGCGGCCGCTCGATCGCGCCCGTGGCCAGGATCACGGCATCCGCGCGGATCCGCCACAGGCGCTGGCGCGGAAGATGCTCCGGCGCCAACGGGCCGAAATGGTCGGTGACCTGCTCCAGCGCGATCAGGAAATTGTGGTCGAAATACCCGGTCACGGTCGTCCGCGCCAGGATCCGGACGTTGTCCATGGCTTCGAGGGCGGCGGCCGTTTCCGCAGCCCACCGGGCGCCGAAGCCGTCTTCGGGTTCGGCGATGTTCAGGAGCGAGCCCCCCGGGAGACTCCCTTCGTCGGCGAGCAAGACCCGGCCACCGCCGCGAGCGGCCGCTTCCGCCGCGGCAAGCCCGGCCGGACCGGCGCCGACGATCAGGACGTCGCAATGAGCATTCATGCGCTCGTAACGATCCGGATCCGGACCGTCGGGCGCACGGCCGAGACCCGCCATCCGCCGGATCATCCGCTCGTAGAAGTGCCAGCCGCGCCGCGGCCACATGAAGGTCTTGTAGTAGAACCCGGCGGGAATGAGCCGATGCGCCAGGTCGTTGACCGCCGCCGCGTCGAAACCGGGTCCGGGCCAGCAATTGACGCTCGTCGCGGCAAGGCCCTCATAGAGCTCGATCTGGGTGGCCCGAAGATTGGGGATGCTGCGCGGGCCCGACTCCAGCTGCACCAGCGCGTTCGGCTCCTCGGCGCCCGCGGACAGGATGCCGCGAGGACGGTGGTACTTGAAGCTCCGCCCGACCAGATGCACGCCGTTGGCGAGGAGCGCCGAGGCCAGCGTGTCGCCGGCAAGTCCGGTGTAGCTGCGCCCGTTGAAGGAGAAGCCGATCGGCCGCGACCGGTCGACCGCGCCTCCGTCGGGCAAACGGTGCGGCTGGCCGGTCACTGGGCGTCTCCGCCGCCATCGTCCGGCGGCGCCTCGCCCATCAGATAGACCGAAATGATCTCGTGGGTCGCCGTGTGGCGCTCGACATTGAACCAGCGCCCGCAGCCGTGGCTGTGGCACCACCGTTCGCGGTGCCGGCCTTTGGGATTGGCGCGCATGAACAGGTAGTCGGCCCACTGCGCGTCGTCGAGGGCATCCGGGTCGGCAGGCCGCCGGATGTGGGCCTCGCCGCCGCACGTGAACTCGCTCTCGTCGCGCTCGCCGCACCAGGGGCAGGAAATCAGGAGCATCCCGTCCTCAATGAGAAACCGCGGCCGCGCCGTGCTCGTCGATCAGCCGGCCGCTGCTGAACCGCTCCAGGGCGAAAGCAGCATTCAGATCGTGGGGCCGGTCCCTGGCGATGGTGTGGGCGAACACCCAGCCCGATCCCGGAGTAGCCTTGAACCCGCCGGTGCCCCAGCCGCAATTGATGTAGAGGCCCTCGACCGGGGTCTTGCCGACGATGGGGCTGGCGTCCGGGCAGACGTCGACGATGCCGCCCCACTGGCGCAGCATGCGCAGCCGCGAAAAGATCGGGAACAGTTCGACCAGCGCGCCCATCTGGGCCTCGACGATCTGGAAGCTGCCGCGCTGGGAATAGGAATTGTAGCCGTCGATCCCGGCGCCAATGACCAGTTCGCCCTTGTCGGACTGGCTGACATAGACATGCACCGCGTTCGACATCACGACGCTGTGCAGGATCGGCTTGACCGGCTCGGACACCAGCGCCTGCAGCGCATGGCTTTCTATCGGCAACCGGAGCCCGGCCATCGCGGCAAGTACGCTCGAGTGCCCTGCCGCCACCAGGCCGACCTTTCCGGCGGCGATGTATCCGCGCGTCGTGTCGAGGCCGCGCACGCGGCCGCCGGCGACGGTGATTCCGGTCACCTCGCAGTTCTGGATGATGTCGACGCCACGGGCATCGGCCGCCCGCGCGAACCCCCATGCGACGGCGTCGTGCCGGGCGACCCCGCCGCGTTTCTGGATGGAAGCGCCGAGAATCGGGTAGCGGACATCCTGCGCGGTATTGATGATCGGCACCTCGGCCTTGACGCCGTCCGGATCGAGCATTTCGGAATCGATGCCGTTCAGCCGGATCGCCCGGACGCGGCGGGACATCTCTCTCAGGTCATGCTCGTTGTGCGCCAGGTTGAGCACACCCCGCTGGCTGAGCATGATGTTGAAGTTCAACTCCCGGCTGAGACCCTCGTACAGCCTCAGCGATTTCTCGTAGAGATGCGCGCTTTCGTCCCACAGGTAGTTCGACCTGATGATGGTGGTGTTGCGTCCCGTATTGCCGCCCCCGAGCCACCCCTTCTCGAGGACGGCGACGTTGTTGAGACCGTGCTCCTTGGCAAGATAGTAGGCTGTCGCCAGACCGTGGCCGCCGCCACCCACGATGACCACATCGTAGGACGGGCGGGGATTCGGGCTGCGCCACGCCCGCGGCCAGTTCCGATGATAAGCAAGGGCGTTGCGGGCAAGGCTGAAGATCGAATAGCGGGCCATGAGTCTTCGGATGATCCACCCCTCGCCCTGATGTCCCCCGGAAGCGCGCCCGGCCGGAATCCTCTGCTGCCCGGGACCGGCTGCATGTGCGATGCGCCGGACAATAGAGATACATTCCGGCTCGAGCGGATACAATCCTGCCTTCTTCAGGCAGGACTATCCCACGCTACCCAAGTGAAGGCGACCTGACGGGCGTCCGGCGCACAGGCGCTGCAGCGGCCCGTTTGTCGGGACCGCTGCTGTGACCCGATTCGCTGGCTTGATAGCCTAACGATGCCACACAACCCCGCCCACCGCGTGCATCGGCGATAGCATCGACAACGATATGGATGCCGCGCCATAGGTCACTGGAGCCATGGATTTTGGTGATCGAGGCCCTGAACCCCACTGGCCTTCGTACAGGCTGACTTTGGCTCCCGGATTATCGGAATTGCTATAATTCTCGATTACCGCGAATTTATGATCGCGCAAAAATACGCGCATATGACACAGGGCCTGGGGCAACAAGCTCACGCACGAACTGTCGGATTTTGGTTTGCCATTGACGCCGCCGCCAAGGATCATCTGCGCTTCCGAGATGAAGCCCAGCGCAACCCTCGTTGCGAGGGCCGTGCGGCAGCGCGAGCCTTCGTGTATTCCACCCGCCGGGTTCGCGCGGCGCAGGAGCAGTGCCGGTCATCCTTCGCCGAACATCGCCCGTATCGTGTCGATCGTGATGAACATCCGGTCCGGGCGATCCTCAAAGCTCTGGAATCCGAGGCGCCGGTAGAACTCCCTGCGGCGCCCGAAGACCTCCTCGCCGCCATCGTCGATGACATCCAAGACGACCAGCTTCAGTCCGACTTCGCCGGCGACGCTCAGCGCCCGGCCCAGCGCGTCGATCGCAAGGTCCGAGCCGAGCCCCATGCCCTGATGGTGTTTGTCCACCGCTATCATCGAGAGGTAGAGCGCCGGAATGCTCCCGGTCCTGGGTGCCCGTCGGGGGCGGTCCGCCCCCAACTCGTCCGTCGCCACCGCATGCGCGTTCAGTGCGTAGTAGCCGAGAACTTCCGTCGACCCTTCGACCACCGCGACGAATACCCGCGTGAAGTCGTCCTTCTGCTGCTTCCTGGCACTGAGCCTCAGAAAGTTGTCAAGGCGATCGGTTCCGCAGGAAAAGCCCAGCCGATCGTGCCGGCCGGGATCAAACGACTCGATGACAATTCGGGGGACGCTTGAGCCTTCGCCGTCACCGGGCATTAGCGATTCGGGACCGGTAGTCGCTAACTGCGTCCCGGGCCGCCCGCGTCGGCGGCGGCGGATTTTCCAACGCCTCCAGCAGCGCCCGCCTGTCGCGCTCGGAGAGCGTCGTGGTCTGATGCTCGCGCAGAATGCGTTCAGCTTCCCTGGCTGCCGATGCCCGGACGAACGCCGTGAGGTTGACGCCGGTCAACTCGGCCGCCCGCGAAATACGGTCCTTGTCGCTCGGCTTGACCCGCATCTCAATGTGGTCGGTCGCCCTCTCGTCCGGGGACGCCGTGACATCGCTGAAGTTCAACACGACAGCACCTCTTGTGTTTGTCCCGACAATGTATGTTCAATTCTGGCGGCCGTCAATCTGCAAAATCCGACAATCCGATGACACTTGCTGCTTTGCTTTACAACTGTTCACCCCTCTGCCGGTGCGGTCTCGGCCTCGCAGCCTGCCGATCATGACCTTCGGGCGACGAAACTCGAAACCCACTCCCGAATATTGATGTCTCAAGGACCGATCAATTGAACGAATCCGCTCCACGTTTCATCCGACGGGGCGAGTGCCTCAAGGGCACTAATGGCTGTTTGGTGTCCACCACCGGCTGACACATCCTCTGGGACGCCCGCACCCGGCGGCCGATGTGCCAGACCTGAGCATCCCGATCCGGATGCTGGCGAACGAAGCCCGTCAGGGGCGAAAACTGATCAGGTCGCTC
The DNA here is from genome assembly GCA_022822405.1 of Alphaproteobacteria bacterium. GTDB lineage: Bacteria > Pseudomonadota > Alphaproteobacteria > MPNO01 > UBA830 > JAJEBT01. The sequence goes on along the minus strand of JAJEBT010000131.1, from coordinate 23,174 downwards.
TCGATCAGATACCAGGCGACGCCCCAGAGCACGGCCGCGATCACCGTCGTGATCGCGGCCTTGGCCTTGAGCCGCGGCCGCATCGGCGCGCTCTCCACATTGCCGGTCTCCGTCGCCTCGCCGGCCTCGTGATAGGATCTGGCCCCCATCGGCAACGTCATGAAGAACACGAGCCACCACAGCACCGTGTAGACCAGAACCCCGGAAAACCAGGTCATATCCTCACCACGTGTATCTCGGTCACCGGCCGTTTCCCGACGCACTCTCGGAGATAGGACTGAACCGCCTTGCGGCCAACCTTGGCGATCTCGCCGTCGTTGCGGCGCCGCTTTCCGCGCATGTTGGTGACGGCCTGGCGAAGGATCTCGATCGTGTCCTCGTGAATCTCGTCCTCGGCGCCGTCGTGGAGGACGCCTGTCAGCGAGAGCTGCGGATCCCCGATGACCCAGCCGTCGTGGTCAAGCACCACCGTCGCCACCGCGGCGCCATCGAACCGCATCCGGTGGCGCTCCTTCACCACGTTGCTGGCAAGCGGAACGAGACGGTAGCCGTCGACGGCAAGGCGCCCCGTCCGGACCTCGTCACAGACCTCCGCACCGCTGGCGCCGATGCGCAGCATCTCTCCGTTCTCGGCGATCGTCGTCCGCGGGATTCCGCCAGCCTCGGCAAGCCGCACATGTTCGTGCAGATGCCGCGATTCGCCGTGGACCGGTATCAGCATGTCCGGCTTCAGCCAACCATACATCTGGCGGAGTTCGTCGCGGGCGGGATGACCGGACACGTGAACAAACGCATCCTGCTCGGTGATCACCTCTATGCCGCGCCGCGCCAGCTGGTTCTGGACCCTGCCGATGGCTCTTTCATTACCCGGTATCTCGCGTGACGAGAAGATCACCGTGTCGCCCGCGTCGAGCGAGACGTGGCGGTGGCTGCCCGCGGCGATCTGGGCAAGAGCCGCGCGCGGCTCGCCCTGGCTGCCAGTCACTGCCATGAGCACCTCGTGCCGCGGCAGACTCGCGACGACGGCCTCCGGAACGAACTCCGTCATGCCGTCGAGATAGCCACACTCGCGCGCGATCTCCTCGATGCGCCGCAGCGAGCGGCCGACCAGAGCTGGCTGACGCCCGGTCTCGCCGGCGATCCGGTTGACCGCAGCCATGCGCGCAACGTTGCTCGCAAAGCTCGCCAGCGCGACGCGGCCCGGGCATTTCCGGACAACCTCGAGGAGGCTGTCACCGAGCGCCGCCTCCGATCCCGCGACACCGTCGACGAATGCGTTGGTCGAGTCGCAGATCAGCGCGTGAACGCCCTCGTCCCCGAGACGGCGAAGCGCCGCCTCGTCGGTGCGGCTGCCGATCACCGGCGCCGGGTCGATCTTCCAGTCCGTGGCGTGGACCACCGTGCCGGCCGGTGTACGGATGGCAAGAATGTGGCCTTCGGGAATGGAGTGGGCGGCGGCGACATAGGTGACGCCGAACGGCCCGATGTGAATCGTCTCGCCGGTGCGCACCGTGGTCAGCGGGACCTCGCCGGCAAGCCCGGCCTGCTCCAGCTTGCGGAGAAGCAGGCCGCGGGCAAAGGGTGTGACATAGATCGGACAGCCAAGCTCCGGCCACAGATGGGGGATCGCGCCGATATGGTCCTCGTGGGCGTGCGTGACCACCAGCCCGAGCAGCCGGTCGCCGAGGTCGAGCGCGAACTCAGGATCGGGAGTCATGACGTCGACACCGGGGGTCGTGTCGTCGCCGAACGCTATTCCCGCATCGACCATGATCCAGTGATCGCCGGTGCCGTAGAGGCTCATGTTCATGCCGATTTCCCCGGCCCCGCCAAGAGGCACGAAGAACAGCTCGTCGGTATCCGTCACGACACGTTCCTCCCGAACACGCTCACCAGCCCGCGCAGCGTCAGGTCCCGGTCCACGTTCCCGATGACGGCGGTGGCGGCACCGAAAAGCGGCGCCAGCCCTCCGGTCGCAACCACTGGCAGTTCGCCGCCGACCTCGGCGTGGATGCGCGCGACGAGGCCTTCGATCAGGCCGACATAGCCCCAGTAGACTCCCGACTGCATGGCGCTCGACGTCCGCTTGCCGATCACCGTCGGCGGCCGTTCCACGGATATCCGCGGCAGCATCGCCGCAGCCTGGTGCAGGGCTTCGACGGACAGGTTAATCCCGGGCGCGATGCAGCCGCCGCAGTAGTTGCCGTCCCCGTCGATGACGTCGAACGTGGTCGCGGTTCCGAAATCCACGACGATCAGCGGGCCGCCATAGGTCTCGTGGGCCGCGAGCGCATTGACGAGCCGGTCGGCACCGACCGATTCGGGGGAGTCCACCAGCGCCTCGATCCCGAGCTCGACTCCGGGCTCGCCGACAACGACCGGCTCCGCCCCGAGAAAGTCGCGGCACAAGGTCTTGAGGCCGAACAGCGTGTCGGGAACCACGGTTGCGATGACCGCACCGTCGATGTCCGCCGGCGCGAATTCCGACAGCCCCATCAACTGCATGAGCCACACGCCGTACTCGTCGGCGGTCCGGCGGTAGTCGTTGGAACGGCGCCAGACTCCGCGCTGCTCGGTTCCGTCATAAAGGGCGAAGACGATGTTGGTGTTGCCCGAATCGATGGCGAGAAGCATGGCGCTATTGCCGTCCCGCCACGGCGACGTCGCCGGCGGCGATGATCCGCCGCACGCCGGCCGCATCGATCAGGGTCAGTGCGCCATCGCCGTCAAGGCCGTCAAATAGGCCGTCGACCGCGCCGGCGGCGGTGGTCGCGCTGAGCGCCTCGCCGCGGCGCAGGCCGTGCGCCTGCCAGGCGGCGCGCACCGGCGCGAACCCCACCATCGCCCAGCGCCGGTGCCACGCAGCGAGCACCGGATAGAGCCGATCGAGCATCCGTTCGGGCGACACCCGCCCGCCGCCCTCGGCGAGGACGCTGGTCGCCGGCAACCGCACCGAGGAAGCGGGCGGCGCGGCGGCGAGATTGACGCCGATACCGACGACGAAGCCGCCTTCGCCGGCCTCGATCAGAATTCCGGCGACCTTCCGGCCCCGGCAGAGCACGTCGTTGGGCCATTTGAGGGTGAAGACCAGTTCGGGGGCAAGCGCGGCGAGCGCCTCGTGGACCGCAACCCCCGCCACCAGGGCAAGCTGGCCGGCATGGCGATCGGCGGCGACCGGCAACACCACGCTGGCGTGGAGGTTGCCGGCGGCCGAATGCCAGCTTCGGCCGCCGCGCCCGCGCCCGGCGCTCTGGGTGGCGGCAACGAACACGTCTCCCGGCTGCGCTGCGCCGGTGGCCATCCGGCGCAACGCCTCGGCGTTGGTGCTGTCGAGGTTGGTGAAGCCGTGCAGCCGGCACACCGCGGGCATCTCCGGGCAGGCGGCCCCGGCAGCCATGGCCTAGCTGCCCGCGAACAGGACGGCCGCCGCCGCCTCGGCGGCGGCGACTACCGGCGCCGGATAGACGAAGAACAGAAGCGTGAACAGGGCCGCTACGGCCATGACGACGCCGACCTCGCGGCCCGAGCCCTGGTCGAAGGCCTCTTCCGCCTTGTCGAAATACATGATCTTGACGATGCGAAGATAGTAATAGGCGCCGACCACGCTGGTCAGGATGCCGACGATGGCAAGCAGGTACAGCCCTTCGTTGACTGCCGCAAGGAAGACGTAGAGCTTTCCGAAGAATCCGGCAAGCGGCGGAATTCCTGCCATCGAGAACATGAAGATCGCCATCGCGCAAGCCATCATGGGCTGGGTGCGTGCAAGCCCCGCGAGATCGCCGATCCCCTCGACCTGTGCGCCCTGGCGCCGCATCGCGAGCACGCAGCAGAAGGCCCCCGCGTTCATTGCGAGATAGATCGCCATGTAGAGCGCGACGCCGCGCACCCCTTCCTCCGAGCCCGCCGCGAGGCCGACCAGGGCGTAGCCGACATGGCCGATCGAGCTGTAGGCGAGAAGCCGCTTGATGCTCGTCTGCCAGATCGCGGCCAACGCGCCGAGGATCATCGACGCGACCGAGAGCAGGATGATGATCTGCTGCCACTCGCTGAACAGCTCGCCGAACGGCCCGACCATCGTGCGCACCAGCAGCCCGACCGCAGCGATCTTGGGCGCGACCGCGAAGAATGCAGTGACCGGCGTCGGCGCGCCCTCATAGACGTCGGGCGTCCACATGTGGAACGGCACCGCCGAGATCTTGAAGGCGAGGCCGGCGAGCAGGAACACCAGGCCGACGACGACACCGACGCCAAGGCTGAGGTCGGGACCGACGAAGAGGTCGCTCAGCTCGGAAAAGCGGGTGGTGCCGGTGAAGCCGTAGATCATCGAGATGCCGTAGAGCAGCATGCCGGACGACAGGGCGCCGAGCACGAAGTATTTCAGCCCGGCTTCGGACGATCTGACCGAATCGCGCCGGAAGGCTGCGATCACGTAGAGCGGCAGGCTCTGGAGCTCGATCGCGACATAGAGCGACATCAGGTCGCCCGCCGATACCATCAGCAGCATGCCCACGGTCGCGAACAGGATCAGCACCGGATACTCGAAGCGCTGGATGCCTTCGCGCTCGTTGTAGGCGAGCGACATCACGATCGCGAGGGCCGAACCGAGCAGGATCAGCCACTTCATGAAGCGCGCGAACATGTCGTCCACGAACTGGCCACCGAAGGCAACGGTGCCAGACGCGCCCGACCAGCCCGCCGCCATGACGAGTCCGGTCGCCGCGAGCGCGGCGACGGCGAGCCACGACAGCCGGCGCCCGGCATCCCCTGTCCTGAACACGCCGTAGATCAGCAGCGTCATCGCCAGACAGACGAGCACGAGCTCGGGCAGCACCGCATGGAGATCGCGCACTGTCACCATTGCCCGCCCCTACCGACCGGCCGCGGCCAGCGGGCGGACCGCCTCGAGCGCCGCGCGGTGCTGTTCGACGAGGTTAGCGACCGAGACCTCCATGACATCGAGAAACGGCGCCGGCCAGACCCCCATCCATATCGTCACCGCGACCAGGGGCGCGAACACCAGAACCTCGCGGGCGTTCAGATCGAGAATGGACTTCAGGTGCTCCTTCTCGAGACGGCCGAGAATCACCCGGCGGTAAAGATAGAGCATGTAGGCGGCGCCGAGGATGATTCCCGTCGTCGCCAGCAACGCCACCCAGGTGTTGACCTGGAAGGCGCCGACCAGGACCAGGAACTCGCCGACGAATCCGCTGGTGCCGGGCAGGCCGACGGAAGCGAGCATGAAGACCATGAACACCACCGCGTAGCGCGGCATGCGCTCCACCAGTCCGCCATAGGTCTCGATGTCGCGGCTGTGGATGCGGTCATAGACGACACCGACGCAGAGGAACAGCGCCGCCGACACGAAGCCGTGGCTCAGCATCTGGGCGACGGCGCCTTGCACGCCCTGATGCGTGAGCGTGAAGATGCCGATGGTCACGAATCCCATGTGCGCCACCGAGGAATAGGCAATCAGCTTCTTCATGTCCTCCTGCGCGAGCGCCACCAGCGAGGTGTAGATGATGGCAACGATGGAGAGCGCATAGATCATCGGCGTGAAGAAATCCGTGGCCAGCGGCAACATCGGAACCGAGAACCGCAGGAACCCGTAGGCGCCCATCTTCAGGAGCACGCCGGCGAGGATGACCGAACCGGCGGTCGGCGCCTCGACGTGGGCGTCGGGCAACCATGTGTGCACCGGCCACATGGGCACCTTGACGGCGAAGCTCGCGAAGAAGGCAAGCCATAACCATAGCTGCAGGTCGGGATCGAGCGCCACGTTCAGGAGCCTGGGAATGTCGGTGGTGTCGGCTTCCCAGAAGATCACGAGGATCGCGATCAGCATCAGCACCGAGCCGGTGAGCGTGAACAGGAAGAACTTGAAGGCGGCGTAGACCCGGCGCGGGCCGCCCCAGACGCCGATGATCAGGAACATCGGTATCAGCACGCCCTCGAAGAACACATAGAACAGCACGAAATCGAGCGCGCAGAACATGCCGACCATAAGCGTCTCGAGGACGAGGAAAGCGATCATGTACTCCCGGACCCGATCCTTGATCGCATCCCAGCTCGCCAGCACGCAGATCGGGGTGAGGAATGTCGACAGCAGCACGAAGAACACCGAGATGCCATCGACCCCCATGTGGTAGGAGACGCCGAAGGACGGAATCCATGCGACCTTCTCGACAAACTGGAAGGCAGCGGTCCCGCGGTCGAACTCGATCCACAGCAGCAGCGACAGCACGAACACGATGAGCGACACCCACAGCGCCGTCGCGCGCGCATTGCGGGCCACGACCCGGGCGTCGCCGCGGATCATGAGAATGGCGAGCGCCCCCACCAGCGGCAGGAAGGTGATCAGGGACAGGATCGGAAACTGCAACATGCCGGCTTGTCCCTAGGCCTGGCCGAACAGGTGCCAGGTCACGATGCCGGCGACGCCGACGAGCATCGCGAAGGCATAGTGGTAGATGTAGCCCGACTGCAGAGCGGCCACGCGGCGTGCGAGGTAGCGCGCCGCCGCCGCCACGCCGTCGGGGCCGACGCCGTCGATGACGGCGCCGTCGCCGTCCTTCCACAGGCGGCGTCCGAGACGGTGGGCAGGGCGCACGAACACGGCGTCGTAGAGCTCGTCGAAATACCACTTGGCGAGGAGGAAATGGTAGAGCCTGGGCAGGCGCGCGGCGAGCGCGCCGGGCAGGTCCGGCCTGACCATGTAGGCGTAATAGGCGCCGGCGATGCCGGCGACGCCAACCGCAACCGGGATGATCTTGACCCAGAGCGGCACATGGTGCGCGGCCGCGATCGGATCGGTGCCCGGCCGGACGAAGATCGAATCGCCCCAGAACGCCGTCATGGCGTCGCCGGCGAAGTAGTCGTAGCCGAGCCAGCCGGCGAACACGGCGCCGAATGCGAGCACAAACAGCGGCGCCAGCATGACCCGCGGCGATTCGTGGACATGGGCCAGCGTTTTCTCGTCGGCCTTGCTCTCGCCGTGGAAGGTCATGATGATGAGGCGCCAGGAATAGAACGCGGTGAGCACGGCGGCGGCGATGCCCATCCAGAACGCATACTGGCCGACCGTGCTGTGGGCGCCGAACGCCGCCTCGAGCACCAGATCCTTGGAATAGAAGCCGGCGAAGAACGGCATGCCGGCAAGCGCCAGGCTGCCGACCCACATCAGCCCGTAGGTGACCGGAATCAGGCGCCAGATGCCGCCCATCTTGCGCATGTCCTGCTCTGCGGACATCGCGTGGATGACCGAGCCCGCGCCGAGGAACAGCAGCGCCTTGAAGAAGGCATGGGTCGTGAGGTGGAAGATGCCGGCCGCATAGGCGGACACGCCGCAGGCGAAGAACATGTATCCGAGCTGGCTGCAGGTCGAATAGGCGATGACCCGCTTGATGTCGTTCTGGCACAGCGCCACGGTGGCTGCGAACAGCGCGGTGCTGGCGCCGACGACGGCAACCACGGCGAGCGCGACGGGCGCGTACTCGAACAGCGGCGACAGCCGGGCGACCATGAACACGCCGGCGGTGACCATGGTCGCCGCGTGAATCAGCGCCGAGACCGGAGTCGGGCCCTCCATGGCGTCGGGAAGCCAGGTATGAAGGCCGAGCTGCGCCGACTTGCCCATGGCACCGATGAACAGGAGGATGCAGAGCGCGTCGAGCGCCGGGGTCTCAAGGCCGAGAAAGGCGAGCGTCGTGTCGGCGCGATCCGGGGCCGCGGCAAATATGACGTCATAGCTGATCGAGCCGAACATCAGGAAGACGCCGAGAATCCCGAGCGCGAAGCCGAAATCGCCGACGCGGTTGACGATGAACGCCTTGATGGCGGCGGCATTGGCCGACGGCCGGTCGTACCAGAACCCGATCAGCAGGTACGAGCACAACCCGACCCCCTCCCAGCCGAAGAACAGCTGCAGCAGGTTGTCCGAGGTGACCAGCATCAGCATGAAGAAGGTGAACAGGCTGAGATAGGCCATGAACCGCGGAATGTGCGGGTCGTGGCTCATGTAGCCGATCGAGTAGACATGGACCATGGCCGAGACCACGGTGACGACGAAGACCATGACCGCCGCGAGCTGATCGAAGCGCAGCGTCCAGCTCGCCTCGAAGGCGCCGGAGATGATCCACGGGAACAGCTCGACCGACTGCGGGCGGCCGCCGAGCGCCACCTCCGCGAGGATGACGCAGCCGAACCCGGCCGACAGCAGCATGGCGCCGCAGGTCACCAGTTGCGATCCGCGATCGCCGATCCAGCGACCGCCAAGGCCTGCGAGGACGGCGCCGATCAGCGGCAGGAAGACGGCAGACGCATACATCCGGCCACTAACCCTTCATGAGATTGACGTCTTCAACCGCGATCGAGCCGCGGTTGCGGAAATAGACCATGATGATCGCGAGCCCGATGGCCGCCTCGGCGGCCGCGATGGCGAGCACCAGGAGCGCAAATATCTGCCCCGTCAGGTCCTGAAGGTGCACCGAGAACGCGACCAGGTTGATGTTGGCGGCGAGCAGGATCAGCTCGATCGACATCAGGATGATGATGACGTTCTTGCGGTTGAGGAAGATCCCGAACACGCCGAGCGTGAACAGCACCGCGCCCACCGCAAGATAGTGGAAGAGCCCGACTGCGGCCATGTCAGGCGCCGCTCCCCGGCTCGACCGACCTGACGTCGACCGCCTCGCCGCGGGTGCGCGCGACCTGCGCGCCAATGCGCTGGCGGCGCACGCCTTCGCGCGTGCGCAGCGTCAGCACGATGGCCCCGATCATGGCGACGAGCAGGATCACGCCGGCCGCCTGGAAGAGGAAGACATAGTCGGTGTACAGCACATTGCCGATGGCACGCGTATTGCCGATGGCCGGATCGGCGGGCAGCGCCGGCGCGACCCGCACCGCCTCGCCCACGGGCGCCGCCGCCCAGGTGCCGAGGACGAGGACAAGCTCGGCAAGCAGCACCAGCCCCACGAGGCCGCCGACCGGCAGGTACTGCAGGAAGCCGGTGCGCAGCTCGGCGAAGTCGATGTCGAGCATCATGACGACGAACAGGAACAGCACCGCGACCGCGCCGACATAGACGATGACGAGGATCATCGCGATGAACTCGGCGCCCATCAGCACGAACAGCCCCGCAGCGTTGAAGAAGGCAAGGATCAGGAACAGCACCGAATGCACCGGATTGCGCGCGGAGATCACCATCACGCCGGCGGCGACGGCGACCGCGGCAAAGGCGTAGAAGGCGATGACGGGGACGATCATCGGATCACCTGTAGGGCGCGTCGGCGGAAAGCCGGGCGGCGAGATGGCTTTCCCAGCGGTCGCCGTTGTCGAGCAGCCGCTCCTTGTTGTACATCAGCTCCTCGCGGGTCTCGGCGGCAAACTCGAAATTCGGCCCCTCGACGATGGCGTCGACCGGACAGGCCTCTTCGCAGAAGCCGCAATAGATGCACTTGGTCATGTCGATGTCGTAGCGCGTCGTGCGCCGGCTGCCGTCGGCCCGCGGCTCGGCTTCGATGGTGATCGCCTGGGCGGGGCAGATGGCCTCGCACAGCTTGCAGGCGATGCAGCGCTCCTCGCCGTTGGGATAACGCCGCAGCGCGTGTTCGCCGCGGAAGCGCGGGCTCAGCGGCCCCTTCTCGAACGGGTAGTTGAGCGTCACCTTCGGCCGCAGCATGTATCTGAGCGTGAGCACCAGCCCGGAAACCAGTTCCGAGAGCAGAAGCGCCCTGAGCGGGCGTGTCACGAGGGCCATGGCGTCCTCCCCTGCCGTCAGCGGACCGGCAGCCAGTCAAAGGCGACGAGCGCGCCCGCCGTCAGCGCCACCCACAGGAGCGTGAACGGCAGGAACACCTTCCAGCCGAGCCGCATCAACTGGTCGTAGCGGTAGCGCGGGAACGTCGCCCGCACCCATATGAACACGAACAGGCAGACCGCGATCTTGAGCGCGAACCAGATGACGCCCGGAATCCACGTGAACGGCGCGAAATCGAACGGCGGCAGCCAGCCGCCGAGGAACAGCACCGCGGTCATGGCGCTCATGAGAACCATGTTGCCGTACTCGCCGAGGGAGAACAGGGCGAAGGTCATCGACGAGTATTCGACGTTGTAGCCCGACACCAGCTCGGCCTCGGCCTCGGGGAGGTCGAACGGATGGCGGTTGGTCTCGGCCAGCGCCGAGACCAGGAAGATCACGAACATCGGCGCCAGCGGCAGCCAGAACCAGTTCCAGAAGCCGCCGCCCTGCTGGGCGAGCACGATGTCGGAGAGATTGAGCGATCCGACGCACAGCAGCACGGTGATGATCACGAAACCGATCGCGACCTCGTAGGACACCATCTGCGCGGCCGAGCGCAGGGCGCCGAGGAATGCGTATTTGGAGTTGCTTGCCCAGCCGGCCATGATGATGCCGTAAACGCCGAGCGAAGAGATCGCGAAGATGTAGAGCACGCCGACATTGATGTCGGCAAGCACCCAGCCGACATCGAACGGCACCACCGCCCAGGCGACGAGGCTGAGGACGAAGGTGAGCATCGGCGCGACCATGAACACCACCCGGTTGGCGCCCGAGGGGATGATGGTCTCCTTGAACAGCAGCTTGACGGCGTCGGCGATGGGCTGGAAGAGCCCGAACGGGCCGACCACGTTCGGCCCCCGGCGCAGCTGCATGGCGGCGATGATCTTGCGTTCGGCGAAGGTGAGATAGGCGATGGTGGCCATGACCGGTATGACGATCAGCAGGATGTAGGCGACCGTTTCGAGCCCGGGCCACAGATAGCCGTCGAGGAACTCAGACATCGCCGCCATCCCCGCCGCCGGCCGCCGGCGCGAACGCCGCCGCGCACGCGGCCATCGTCGCCGAGGCGCGCGATACCGGATCGGTCATGTAGAAATTGGCGAACGGGACCGCGAACGGCGCGTCCGAGACGCTGCCGTCGCCGCCGAACGGCGCCCACGGCGCCGGTTCGATCTCGTCGGGCGCGCCGAGCGGCGGCGCGAGTTCGGCCATGCGCGCCCGCACCGCGGCGAGGTCGTCATAGGGGAGCGTCCGTCCGAGCTCCGCGGAGAGAGCGCGAAGGATCGCCCAGTCCTCGCGCGCTTCGCCGGGCGGGAACACCGCCCTCCGGCCGCGCTGGGCGCGGCCCTCGGTGTTGACGTAGGTGCCGTCCTTCTCCGTGTAGGCGGCGCCCGGCAGCACGACATCGGCGACATGCGCCCCGGCATCTCCGTGATGCCCCTGGTAGATGACGAAGGCGCCGGCAAGCTTCGCGGCATCGATCTCGTCGGCGGCAAGCAGGTACACGGCATCGAGGTCGCCCGCGGCGGCGCCGTCGAGAATGGCGCCGACGTCGCGGCCGCCCGCACCCGGGACCAGCCCGAGATCGAGGCCGGCGACCCGCGCCGCGGCCGTGTGCAGAACGTTGAAGCCGTTCCATCCGTCGCCGATCATGCCGCAGGATTCGGCGATTCCGCGCGCCAGCGCCAGCACCGCGGCGCCGTCAGCGCGCGCCAGCGCCCCCTGCCCGACCACCAGCATCGGCCGCTCGGCGCCGGCGAGCACCGCCGCGAACGGGTGGCTGCCGTCGGCGATCGCGGCCAGGACCGCCGGGTCGGTTCCGAGATGCTCGACGCGGTAGGTGAGGTCCGCCGCCTCGCCGACCAGCCCGACGGGGAAACGTCCCGCCAGCGAGCGCTTGCGCAGCCGGGCATTGACGAGCGCCGCCTCGCGGCGCGGATTGGTGCCGATCAGCAGGCAGGCATCGGCCTCCTCGATGCCGGCGATTGTGGTGTTGAAGAGATAGGCGGCACGCGGCGATACCGGCAGGCGCGCGCCGTCCTGGCGGCAGTCGACATGCGGCGAACCGAGGGCCGCCATCAGGTCCCTGAGCGCGACCATCGATTCGGCGTCGCACTGGTCGCCGGCAATCGCCGCGATGCGGCTGCCGGGGACGCCGTCAAGCCGCTCCGCAATGGCGGCGAACGCCTCGGGCCAGGTTGCCGGCCTGAGCCGCCCGTCGCGGCGCACATAGGGCCGGTCGAGGCGCTGGCGCGCGAGCCCGTCGCAGGCGTAACGCGTCTTGTCCGAGATCCACTCCTCGTTGATGTCCTCGTTGAGCACCGGCAGGACGCGCATGACATCGCGGCCGCGGCTGTCGATCCGGATGTTGCTGCCGACGGCGTCCATGACGTCGACCGATTCGGTCTTGACGAGCTCCCATGGCCGGGCGGCGAACGCGTAGGGCTTCGAGGTCAGCGCGCCGACCGGACAGAGGTCGATGATGTTGGCCGACAGCTCCGAGGCGATGGTGCGCTCGACATAGGTGCCGACTTCCATGTGCTCGCCGCGTCCGGTCGCCCCCAGCACCTCGACGCCGGCGACTTCGGTCGAGAACCGGATGCAGCGCGTGCAATGGATGCAGCGCGTCATGTGGGTCTCGATCAGGGGTCCGAAATCCTTGTCGGCGACGGCGCGCTTGTTCTCCAGGAAGCGCGAGCGGCCGGCGCCGTAGGCCATGGCCTGATCCTGGAGGTCGCACTCGCCGCCCTGGTCGCAGATCGGGCAGTCGAGCGGATGGTTGATGAGCAGGAATTCCATGACGCCGTGGCGCGCCTTGCGCACGGTCTCGGTCGCGGTGTGGATGACCATGCCGTCGGCGGCCGGCATCGCGCAGGAGGCGATCGGCTTGGGCGAGCGCTCCATCTCGACGAGGCACATGCGGCAGTTGCCGGCAATCGAGAGGCGTTCGTGATAGAAGAAGCGCGGGATCTCGGCGCCGGCCTGCTCGCAGGGCTGCAGCACGGTGTGGCCGGGGGCGACCTCGATCTCGTCGCCGTCGATGGTGAGCGTGGGCATGGCCGGACTCCCGGGCGTCAGGCCGCGACCGCGCGGCGGCGCGCGATGCGGTCCTCGATCTCGTCGCGGAAGTGGCGGACAAGGCCCTGGATGGGCCAGGCGGCGGCATCGCCGAGGGCGCAGATCGTGTGGCCCTCGATCTCGCGCGACACGTCGAGCAGCATGTCGATCTCCGCAACCTCGGCCTCGCCGCGCACCAGCCGCTCCATGACGCGCCACATCCATCCCGTGCCCTCGCAGCACGGGGTGCACTGGCCGCAGCTCTCGTGCATGTAGAACTTCGAGAGCCGCGCGATGGCGGCGATGACGTCGGTGGTGTCGTCCATGACGATGACGGCGGCGGTGCCGAGCCCCGAGGACACCTCGCGCAGGGCGTCGAAGTCCATCAGCACGCTGTCGCAGATCGAGCGCGGAATCAGCGGCACCGAGGAGCCGCCCGGGATGACCGCCTTGAGCCGGTCCCAGCCGCCGCGCACGCCGCCGGCATGGCGCTCAATGAGCTCGCGCAGCGGAATGCTCATCTCCTCCTCGACATTGCAGGGCCGGTTCACGTGCCCCGATATGCAGAAGATCTTGGTGCCGGTGTTGTTCTCCCGGCCGAAGCCCGCGAACCACGACGCGCCGCGGCGGCAGATGGCCGGCGCGACGGCGATGGTCTCGACATTGTTGATCGTGGTCGGGCATCCGTAGAGCCCGGTATTGGCGGGAAACGGCGGCTTGATCCGCGGTTGGCCCTTCTTGCCCTCGAGGCTCTCGAGAAGCGCCGTTTCCTCGCCGCAGATATAGGCGCCGGCGCCGCGGTGGACGAAGATGTCGAAGTCGTAGCCGCTGCCGCAGGCGTCCCTGCCCACGAGTCCGGCCTCGTAGGCCTCGTCGACCGCCGCCTGCAGCACCTCGGTCTCGCGGAAGAACTCGCCGCGCACGTAGATGTAGGCAGCCTCGGCGCCCATCGCGAAACCCGCGATCAGGCACCCCTCGACGAGCTTGTGCGGATCGTGGCGCAGGATGTCGCGGTCCTTGCAGGTGCCGGGTTCCGATTCGTCGGCATTGACCACGAGATAGGCCGGGCGGCCGTCGGATTCCTTGGGCATGAACGACCATTTGAGGCCGGCGGGAAAGCCCGCGCCGCCGCGGCCGCGGAGGCCGGACTCCTTGATCTCGTTCACGATCCAGTCGCGGCCGCGGGCGAGGATGTCGCGGGTGCCGTCCCAGTCTCCGCGCGCCCGCGCCGCCGCCAGCCGCCAGTCCTCGAGGCCGTAGAGATTGGTGAAGATGCGGTCTTTGTCGGTCAGCATTGCGGTGTCTTCCCGGTAGCTCCGGCCAGCGTGGTCGGTCCGCCCTCCGGAGCCGATGCCTGGCGTCCGGCCATCGATCCCGGCGTCGGCGCGCCGCCCTTGCGGATCGTGCGCACGAGTTCCCGCGCGCCCTCGGGATCGACGTCCTCGTAATAGTCGTCGTCGATCCACACGATCGGCGCGTTCACGCAGGCGCCGAGGCATTCGAACTCGCTCAGCGAGAACAGCCCGTCCTCGCTGGTCTGGCCGGTGGCGCAGCCGAGCTCGTCCTCGAGGGCGGAGACGATGCCGGCGCTGCCGCGCAGCCAGCACGGCGTCGTCGTGCACACCCGGAGCTCGTGGCGCCCGCGCGGACTGTCGTGGAACATCTCGTAGAAGGAGACGATCTCGTAGACCCGGATCGGCGCCATGTCGAGCATGTCCGCGACATGGTCCATGGCCGCGCGCGGCAGCCAGCCGCCGCACTGGCGCTGGGCGAGATCGAGAAGCGGGAGCACCGCGCTGGCCTGGCGCCCCGCCGGATACCTGGCGACATGGGCGGCGGCGAGGCGGCCGTTCTCGGCGGTGAACGCGAAGCTGTCGGCGGCGGCGGTCATCGGTCGATCTCGCCGAACACGATGTCCATGGAGCCGACGATCGCGACCATGTCGGCCAGCATGTGCCCGCGCGACAGGAAGTCGGTCGCCTGCAGGAAGGCGAAGCCCGGAGCCCTGATCTTGCAGCGGTAGGGCTTGTTGGTGCCGTCGGCGACGAGGAACACGGCGAACTCCCCCTTGGGCGCCTCGACCGCGGTGTAGGTCTCGCCGGCAGTCACATGGTAGCCCTCGGTATAGAGCTTGAAGTGATGGATCAGCGCCTCCATCGAGCGCTTCATCTCGGCGCGCGGAGGCGGCGCGATCTTGGGGTCGCTCGTATGCACGGGGCCGGAAGGCAGGTTCTCGATGCACTGGCGGATGATGCGCAGGCTCTGGCGCATCTCCTCGACGCGGACGAGGTAGCGGTCGAAGCAGTCGCCGTTGCGGCCGACCGGGATATCGAAATCCATCAGCCCGTAGACGTCGTAGGGCTGCGCCTTGCGCAGGTCCCAGGCCACGCCGCTGGCGCGGATCATGGGCCCCGAGAAGCCCCAGTCGAGGGCGTCGTCCCGGTCGACGACGCCGATGTCGACCGTGCGCTGGCGGAAGATGCGGTTGTCGGTGAGCAGCGCCTCGACATCGTCGATGACGGCGGGAAAGCTGTCGCAGAACGCGGCGATGTCCTCGACCAGCCCCGACGGCAGGTCGCGATGCACGCCGCCCGGGCGGAAATAGGCGGCATGCAGCCGCGCCCCGGACACGCGCTCGTAGAACTCCATCAGCTTCTCGCGCTCCTCGAAGCCCCACAGGAGCGGCGTCATGGCGCCGACATCGAGGGCGAAGGCGCTGATGTTGAGGATGTGGTTGAGCAGCCGCGTGATCTCGCTGAACATGACCCGGATATACTGTCCGCGGAGCGGCACGGTGATGCCGGCAAGCTTCTCTACGGCAAGCGCGAAGGCGTGCTCCTGGCACATCGGCGAGACGTAGTCGAGGCGGTCGAAATACGGTACCGCCTGGAGATAGGTCTTGTATTCGATCAGCTTCTCGGTGCCGCGGTGGAGAAGGCCGATATGCGGGTCGCAGCGTTCGACGATCTCGCCGTCCATCTCGACGACGAGGCGCAGCACGCCGTGCGCCGCCGGGTGCTGCGGCCCGAAATTCATGGTCAGGTTCTTGATCCCGGCTTCGGCCATCATACGGCCTTCCCGTCGTCGTCGGCCTTCTCGTCGCCGGGCAGGATGTGGGGGGCGCCCTCCCACGGGCTCATGAAGTCGAAGTTGCGGAAATCCTGGGTCAGCTTCACGGGCTCCTGGACCACGCGCTTCTGCTCCTCGTCGTAGCGCACCTCGACATAGCCGGTGAGCGGGAAGTCCTTGCGCAACGGATGACCCTCGAAACCGTAATCGGTCAGCATGCGGCGCAGATCGGGATGGCCGGAAAACGCGATGCCGAACATGTCCCAGACCTCGCGCTCGAACCAGCCGGCGGAACTGAAGAGCGGTACCGCGGAGGGAACCGGCTCCGATTCGCCGGCCGTCACCTTGACGCGGATGCGCTGATTGTGGGTCAGGCTCAGGAGATTGTAGACGACCTCGAAGCGCTCGCCGCGCTCGGGATAGTCGACCGCGGTGATGTCGGCAAGCATCTTGAACAGGCAGCTGGGGTCGTCGCGCAGGAACTTGAGGACGGCGAGGAGCTCGTCGCGCCCGGTCTCGAGCACGAGCTCGCCGTGCGCGACCTCCGACGTCGACGACGCGAGCGGTGGCGCCGACCGCACATACTCTGCAAGTTCGTGGAGCGCTTCGTCCATCAGTCTTCGACAACCTGCCCTGGCCTAGCGCGCGATGGTGCTGGTGCGTCCGATTTTCTTCTGCAGCTGCAGGATTCCGTAGAGCAGCGCCTCGGCCGTCGGCGGACAACCCGGAACATAGACATCAACCGGCACGATGCGATCGCAGCCGCGCACCACGGAATAGGAATAGTGGTAGTAGCCGCCGCCGTTGGCGCAGCTTCCCATGGAGATCACCCAGCGCGGCTCGGCCATCTGGTCGTAGACCTTGCGCAGCGCCGGCGCCATCTTGTTGGTCAGCGTGCCCGCAACGATCATCACGTCGGACTGGCGCGGCGACGGGCGGAAGATCGCGCCGAAGCGGTCGAGATCGTAGCGGCTGGCCGCCGTGTGCATCATCTCGACAGCGCAGCAGGCGAGCCCGAAGGTCATCGGCCACAGCGAACCGGCCTGCGCCCACGATACCAGCTGGTCCATCCGGGCAACCAGGAATCCCTTGTCGCCGAGCTCGCGCCCGGCCGCTGCCGACAGCGCGGGTGTCGCGCCGGCGTCACCTACTCCCATTCCAGAGCCCCCTTGCGCCATTCATAGACGAAGCCGACGGTGAGCACGCCGAGAAACGCCATCATCGACCAGAACCCGAACAGGCCCGTATCGGACAGCGAGACCGCCCACGGGAACAGGAACGCGATCTCAAGGTCGAAGATGATGAACAGGATCGCGACCAGATAGAAGCGGACGTCGAACTGGCCGCGCGCGTTGTCGAAGGCGTCGAAGCCGCATTCGTAGGCCGACACCTTCTCGGGGTCGGGGCGCTGGCGGGCGACGATGTAGGACGCGATCACCGCGGCGGCGGCCATGCCCGCGGCGATCCCGATGAACAGCAGGATGGGCAGGTATTCCCGCAGCATGTCGTGCATGTGCGCGCTCCGCATATGGCTGGTTCCGGCCCGGCAGACATGGACATGCCGGACGGTGCGAGCGGCAGGGCCGCTCCGGCCGCGCCCGGTGGCGCGACGCCGGGCCGTTTATACGGCCAATGGAACAGGATTTCAAAACCCCCTGCGAATCTCCGCGCCCGGCCGCCGGTGCGGCGGCGGACAGACAGGGAATGTGGCGGGAGTGACGGGACTCGAACCCGCGGCCTCTGGCGTGACAGGCCAGCGCTCTAACCAAACTGAGCTACACCCCCGGGGGACCCGGCCGCCGCGCGGACGCGGGGCGCGGGCGTCGTCGTTCGCCCGACAGGAGCGCCACTCTACACCATGGCCGGACCTCCGTCCACAGCGATCTGGCGGCGGCGGTTCGACAGGCGCGGGCCTTTGTGGCACCGTCGGCCGCGAACCTGCAACCGGCCGCACACGACCGGCTGCGGCGTCCAGGCCACGGGAGACGACTTCATGAAGTACCGCACACTCGGCTGCTGCACCGACGAGATTTCCGCGATCGGGCTCGGCTGCATGACGATGACCGGCCTCTACGGGCCCGCCGACGACGGCGAATCGGTGGCCACCGTCCACGCCGCGCTCGATGCCGGGATGAACTTCATCGACACCTCGGACTTCTACGGCGCCGGTCAGAACGAGGAGATGCTCGCCGGCGCGCTCGAGGGCCGCCGCGACCAGGCCTTCGTCGTCACCAAGTTCGGCAATCTCGGCAGCCGCGCCGACGGTCGGCCGGAGTACGTGGCCGAGGCCTGCGAAAGGAGCCTCGCCCGGCTCGGGATCGACGTGATCGATCTCTATTTCCAGCACCGAGTCGATCCCGACGTGCCGATCGAGGACACGGTCGGCGCCATGGCACGCCTCGTCGAACAGGGCAAGGTGCGCTGGCTCGGCCTCTCCGAAGCCGGGCCCGAGACCATCCGCAAGGCGCACGCGACGCATCCGATCGCAGCGCTGCAGACTGAATATTCCCTGTGGACGCGCTTCGTCGAGAGCGACTACCTCGCGCTCCTGCGGGAACTCGACATCGGCTTCGTCGCCTATTCGCCGCTCGGCCGCGGCATGCTGACCGGCGCCATCGAGGGATTCGGAAGCCTTGCGGAGAACGACCGCAGAAAGGACCACCCCCGCTTCCAGGAGGGCAACATCGAAGCCAACGTCAGGATCGTCCAGCCGCTCGCCGAGATCGCAGCCGAAAAGGGCGTGAGCAGCGCGCGGCTCGCCCTCGCCTGGCTGCTCGCGCAGGGCGACGACATCGTGCCGATTCCGGGCATGCGGCGGCGCGCGCACCTCGCGGACAACATCGCGGCAGCCGATCTCGAGCTGTCGCCCGAGGAGGCGCAGCGGATCGGCGATGCAGTGGCGGCGGGCGCGGTGGCGGGCACGCGCTATCCCGAAAAGCAGCTTCCCGGCCTCGGACTCTGAGCCGGCAACGGCCGGCCCGCGCCGGCCGCGTCGGCGCTCCGGAACCGGTGGAGGCGCGGATATCCACAGCCGGTGAGTCTTGACAGCCGCCCAACGGAGGGCACGATGGAGCCCTCATGGCCGATAAAAATCGGCAGAAACGTTGCGGAGCAAGACAAATGGTCGACATCTCCCAAATGCGGGATCCGGATTACCGGCCGCCGATGCGCGAGTCGGTACCGCTCGGGATCCAGCACGTGCTCGCGATGTTCGCGGGAAACATCACCGTTCCACTCATCATTGCGCTGGCCGCGGGGCCGCAATACGTCGCGCTGCTGGTCCAGATCGCACTCCTTGCCGCGGGTGTCGCGACGCTGATCCAGACCGTCGGTATCGGACCGATCGGATCGCGGCTGCCCGTCGTCCAGGGCACGAGCTTCGCCTATGTCGGGGTTCTCACGGCGGCAATCAAGGGCGGCGCGAGCCTCGCCGCCGTCTTCGGCGCCAGCCTCGTGGGCGGGCTGTTCCAGATCATCCTGGGCTATTTCATTCCCCAGGTCCGCAAGTTCATTCCCGGCCTCGTCTCCGGCGTCGTCGTGATGACGATCGGCTTCACCCTGCTGCCCGTGGGCATCAAGTACTCCGCGGGCTGCGGCGCCTACCCGGCGCCGTTCTGCAAGGCAGCCGGATTCGGTGACGCCGGCAACTGGCTGATGGCCCTGTTCGTCATCGTCGTCATTCTCCTGATTCGCCGCTATGGCAGGGGAATCTGGTCCACCGCGTCGGTGTTCATCGGCCTCGTCATCGGCTACATCGTCGCGATCCCGTTCGGCATGATGAATCCGAAGCAGGTCGAGGCGATCGGCAAGGCGGACTGGATCGGGCTTCCCGGCCAGTGGTTCGGGCTCGAATTCTCGACGCCGGCGGCGCTCGGCCTGATCGGCATCATGATCATCATGGCCTTCATCACGACCGTCGAGACGGTGGGCGACATCTCCGGCATCACCGCCGGCGGTGCCGACCGCGAGCCGACGGACCGCGAGCTGCGGGGCGGCGTCATGGCGGACGGCCTCGGCTCGGCGGTGGTCGCGCTGTTCGGCGGCCTGCCCAACACCTCCTACAGCCAGAATGTCGGCCTCGTCTCGTTCACGCGGGTCATGAGCCGTCACGTGGTCACCGTCGGCGCGATCTTCCTGCTGCTTTGCGGCCTGGTGCCGAAGCTCGCCGCGGTGATCAGCGCCATGCCGCAGCCAGTGCTCGGCGGCGCGGCCGTGGTCATGTTCGGGCTCATCGTTTCGGCCGGCCTCAAGCTGGTCGCCCAGTCGGGCCTGTCGACACGCAACATGCTGATCGCGGCGATCTCGCTGGGCCTCGGCATAGGCCTCTGGCAGGTCGACCAGCTGGCACGCGCGGCCGGTTTCGGACCGCTGCCGGCGGATGTCCTGCCGATGTGGTCGATGCCGCTGTTCGTGTCCGGCATCGTGGTCGCCGGCGTGGCGGCGGCGATCCTCAACGCGCTGCTGCCCGAGGAAGCAACCGGCTGACGCGGATCCGCGAACGGCCGAAATCGGGAGCGGGCGGTTCCATCCGGAACCGCCCGTTTTCCGTCGGGTTCAGACGGCCGCCGACCCCTTGCCGGGCCGGTCCGATTCAAGCCTGACCGCGGCGAGGCTTCGCGACAGCGCGTCGGGTCCCTCCCGCGCCGCTTCCGAAAGCTCTCTCAGGCGGCGGCGGTAGGTCGTGGAGACCTTGTCGACGAGCACCGAATACTCGTCCGCCGGCGCCGGAATCTCCGGCGGCTCCTGGGCGCGAATGACCGGCAGGTCCTCGCTGAGAACGAGGTCCTGGAAATCGAGGTGCGGCTGGTCGTCGCCGTCGCGGTCGGCGGTGCGGCAGGTGAACCAGAAGCTGCGGCAGATGCCCGACTCCACCGGCGACGCCGTCATCCAGAGCTGGCTCCGCTCGCCATCCGGAAAGAAGAACTCGAGATTGACAGAGAACGGGAGCCAGATCCGGTAGTCGGTCGGCGCCATCAGCGCGACGTCGGGAAGATTCATGTCCGGCGACGGCGCGAACTGGAACCGCAGCTCGCCTTCGAGCTGGTCGATGCTGGCGATCGGCACCGTCGTGTGGCGGCGGTCTCCGAGCGAGCCGTCATGCACGAACGGAAAATGCGACAGGTCGACGAAATTCTCGAGCCGCCGCCCAGCCGATGTCGGCCAGGTGTAGGGCTCGCCCTGGACGCAGCGGAAGGCGCCGTCGTCCCAGGCCGGACAGCCGGGAATAACGGTGTCCGCACCTGCCTCCAGCCGGACCCAGACCAGATCGTAGGCGACCTCGGCGCCGAGGCTCCGGAGCCTGCAGTCGTCCGGTATCGGGCGGTCCGGCATCGACGGAATCTCCCGGCAGGCACCGTCCGCCCCGTAGAGCCAGCCGTGATAGGCGCAGCGCAGGCCGCCCTCCTCGACGCGTCCCACCGACAGCCTGGTCGAGCGATGGAGGCACCGGTCCGGGAAGGCGGAGACGGTTCCGCCGATCTCGGCGACGGCAAGGGATTCCCCGAGCAACGTCACTGCCAGCGGGTGACCGCCGTCGGCGGCCGCCGCCCGGAGTTCGGAAAGCGTGCACACGGGATGCCAGAAATATCGCCACGTGGCGTCATCGATGTATTGCGAGGCCATCTCCTCTCCCTCCTCTGCCTGGCGCGTCCACAGACCGGGCCGCCCCGGACATGGAATCGTTGCGAACCGGGAATGCTTTCCTTCTTCGCTCATGCCGGCAGCCGCCAGAGTAACCTCACGGACGGCTCACGAACAGATTGCGCATTCGCATTGCAGCCTTGTCCGCACGGCCCGCGTGCCGGTATGACGCGGAGTGTCTCCCGCCGCCGCGGGACCCGGCGCCGGCCACCATTCATCGCGAGAGTCGTCCGCGACGGAAATTCGTGTACCCTGACGCGACGACGGCAAAGTGAGGGCAGCGTCATATGAATCCCGTACCGATCGGCGTCTTCGACCATGTCGACCGCCGCCCCGAGATCTCGCTCAGGCAGACCTATGAGGACCGCCTCAAACTCGTCGAGGCCTATGACCGCGCCGGGTTTTACGCCTACCAGATCGCCGAGCACCACGCGACGCCGCTCGCCATGGCACCGTCGCCGGGAGTCTTCCTGTCCCTGGTCGCGCAGCGAACCGAGCGCATCCGCTTCGGGCCCATGGTCTACGTGCTGCCGCTGCATCATCCGCTCCGCCTCCTTGAGGAGGTGTGCATGCTGGACCAGCTCTCGGCGGGCAGGTTCGAGCTCGGGGTCGGGCGCGGCGTGTCGCCGCTCGAGCTCGAGCATTACGGCGTCGACCGCAACGAGGCGCGGACGATATATGACGAGACCCTGGAGATCCTCCTCAAGGGCCTGACCATGGGCGCCGGCGACCTTACCCACCACGGCCGGCATTTCGATTTCGAGAACGTGCCCGTGGCCTTCGAGGCCGTGCAACGGCCACACCCGCCGGTCTGGGTAGGCATCGGCACCGCGGATGGCGCGCGGCGCGCCGGGGCGCTCGGCCGGAACGTGCTGACCAATTCGCCGCTCGCCTTCGCCGGCGAGATCATGAAGCTCTATGCCGACGCCTATGCCGAGAACCACGGCGGTGGGGAGCTTCCGAAGATGGCCGTCTGCCGCCACATCTACGTGGCGGCCACGGACGCCGAGGCGGTGGCGGTGATGCGCGGGGCCTACAGGGCGTGGTGGGATCACTTCATCGCGCTGTGGAAGCGTCACGGCGCCGATGTCGTGATCGCCCAGTACGAGGAGGATTTCGATGCCTCGCGGGCCAAGGACCTGTTCGTCGTCGGCTCGCCGGCCACGGTCGCCGCCGAGATCGAGCGCTCCCTCGAAGTGTCAGGCACCAACTACTTCGTCGCCCGCTTCGCTTACGGCTCGCTCACCTACGAGCAGTCGCGCGCCGCGCTCGACCTGTTCGTCGACGAGGTGATGCCGAAGGTGGGCCTCCGCACGCCGTGACGGGAACCTCGCTCAAGGCTGGGCGATTTTCGGAGAAGGTCATACAAAGTTCTGTATTTGTTGAATAAATTTACTCGTTTCAGCCAACATATGGTCGGGAATTCCAAATCAGTCATCAAATGGAATGCAGATTTCCCCAAGATCAGGACGGCCCTGGGCAGCGCGTGGCAAGTAAAGGTTCCGTCGGGCCGTGGAGAAGCTGACCGGGGATCGTGATCCTGACCCGAATCGAGACCCCACAAGGGGGGCTGGTAACACGGAAAGCCCTGCGCTATCGTCGGGCGCATGGC
>JAJEBT010000066.1 GCA_022822405.1 Alphaproteobacteria bacterium | reverse complement strand
TGGCCGAGCTTGCGGGGAGCGCCGACACGGACGTGCTGAAAGTGCACGAGGGCATTCGAAAGGAAATCGACATCGTCCGACGCTACTGCGACGAGGCGGGCTACACGTTCTTCGTTCTTGAGCGCCCCGACGGTCGCGCCCGGGCTGCCGCCGACAACAGGTCGGATTCGGTGGGTTGGGCGGCAAGTCGGTAAGGAGGATTGAGCCGGCAGGGGCAGCCAGGAGACGGTCGGGCTGCCCGGCTGGAAACAGGCTGTCAGATGCCGTGCGGAACGAAGCGACACGCTACTCAATCGCGACAAAGGGGACGCACAGCTTCGTGCTCAAAGGCTACGAGATACCGGTCGGATCGCGGGTCTTCATCGCCCAGAGGGCCTCGCACTACTTGGATGACCTCTTCCCGGACCCATTCTCGTTCGATATCGACCGCTGCCTGCCTCCGCGCGACGAACATCGCGGCCCCAGCTGCGCGCCCTACAGGCTCGGCACGCACAGGTGTCTTGGGCTCGCGGTGGATGGATTTGCAGATGGCCGTCAAAGTGCTGATGATCGCGCATTACTTCACCCTCGAGGTTTCCCCCGCGAGCTATGCTGACGCGCTGCCGTTCAGTCCGCTCCCGTCGATGAAACCTACCGCGAAGCTGGAGTTCCGCGTGGCCGAGCAGACGTGCGAACTTTCCGTCTGGGGCATGGTAGCATCGGCCTCCGGGCTTAGCCTGGGCGGAATGGATGCTGCCGCCAGGCGTCACCGCAAGCCGAAGGGCCGAAAGCGGCACTGATCAAGGGGGCGCCCGAGGCGGAACCCGCAGGCCGGCGGCGGAACCGGTATCTGACCTCGCCGCAACCGCAACTGCCATACGGCGTTTCTCATCAGTGTGTTTCTGACAAACATGGGAACCGAATCGAGCCACACGCGGCCTTCCAAAACAGATCATGGATCATGTTTCGGTGCTGCCCGAAGCCACGCCGGTCTGCCCGGACACCCTCCTTCACCTGGGCAAGCGGATGGCGGTAAAGCAGGCATTGGCACGTCTCGCACGCACCGAGCACCTCATGCGCATTTGCCAAGGGGTGCGTTTGGACCATCTGGGTGGATCACGTTATGCAAGTGGAAACCGGTGCAGATCTCGACGTCCTCGCCGGCAGAAGCGGCGCGGAGGCGCCTCGCGGGAATCATTGAGGTGTGAGGAGGATGGAGTCCTTCAAAGGGCAGCCCAAGACGGAAGCCGGTCTCCAGAGAGATCTCGCGACGATCGGCGTCGCACACGGGATGACCTTGCTGGTGCACTCCTCGTTGAGTTCGATCGGCTGGGTGGTCGGTGGCGCTCCCACCGTGGTGCGCGCACTCCTGTCCGTACTCGGAGAAAGCGGTACGTTGGTCATGCCGGCCGCGACGCCTCATGCCACAGACCCTGCAACGTGGTCGAGTCCCCGACTGCCGGAGGCCTGGCTGGCAGACGTACGGGAGCATCTCCCGGTCTTCGATGCTCGGACGACCCCTACCGCTATGGGCGCCATATGCGAAAGCTTCCGCACCTGGCCGAACACCCAGCGGAGCGATCACCCGGTGGAGTCCGTCTGCGCCCGCGGCGTCGCCGCGTCCGCAATTGTCGGCGAACATCCGCTGGCGTTTTCCGAAGGTCCGGGCGGACCGTTCGAGAAGCTTTACGACCTGAATTGCCAGGTATTGCTTCTCGGAGTGGGTTTCAACCGGTGCACAGCGTTGCACTTCGCCGAGTCCCTGGTCGACAAGCGAAGGGTCAAGACTCTGCGATTCCCGGTGTCGGACAACGGACAGCGCGTTTGGAAGGAGGTGCCGAATGTTGCGGACGACAACGGCGCCCATTTTCCCGTTGTCGGACATGAATACGCCGCCAAAAAAGGAGTACGGCAAGGCAAGATTGGCGATGCCGCGTCCATGTTGTTTCCGATGCGGAGTCTGGTCGATTTTGCCGTGCGCTATTTTGATGATGCGCTGTAGACATCATTCATGCGGTCTTTGATGGGGACTCTTGCAAGGGGCAAGACATTCCGGATCCGCTGGGTTGGACATCGCCACCAGGATCGCCATGCGTTTTCGAGCACACCGGTGGTCACGGGCTCAATGGACCCGACGCTCGATTAGGTAAACGGATCGCACCGGTCGGTCAGGCAGGTCCGTTGCGTCACACTGATCGATCCGGTCACCGGCAATCGACACGGTTCACGGCCAGCTCGATCTCCTGGATGGACGCCAGGATTTCTTCGAACGCAGGAACGCTCCCGAAGACATGGCCGTGGTGTTGGCGTAGTCGTTTTCGAAGGTGCCGATGATTGAGCGAGTCGGCGTGATTGCAGGTGAGGTTAGCGGCCGGGTTCATCCGGCTCGAAAATGTTGGACCCTGGGCAGCAGGTCCGGACTCGGACGGCCGTCGGCGGTCGCGGCCCAACCGATGAGGTCCGGGCGCCGGGCGAACAACGCGAACACCTGCCCGTCCCGGTCGGGGCCGGGTTGAAGGCCGCCGTCGACGCGCCATCCGTGGGCCGCGCCGGGTTTCAGCGCCGCCGAAGGCGCGGCGATGCCGTCGGCATGTTCCCGATGCCGCCGGGCAACCTGCTGGCATGCCGGCCAGGTGTCCGGCCCACCGGTCAGTGTGTCGCGAGGCAGGTCCGGTCGGTGCGACGGGATTTCGCCGATGTCGACCGCCCAGAGGGCGCGGCAGACAGTGGAAAGATCCTGCGGGTCGCGGATTTCCTCGTGTCGAAGAAACTCTGCCCAGGCGCCGTCCGGCGTGTCGCAGAAGTAGTGGGTCAGCTCGCCCGGCGCGTTCCACCGTCCGGCCGATTGTGACGAATCCTCCCGCAGAAAGGGAAAGCGGGGATCGGCGTGGCGATAGGCGATCACGTTGCCGGCGACCACGCCAATGCTCGGGCGAGATCCCGGACTCTTCCGGGGCCGTCGTCTCCCGGCGACCACTCGTCGCCGAGCGCCTGTGCGGGCGTGTTGCCGTCGAGCCGTTCGCGGGGCCGGTCGAACCAGCGCCGGACCCCGATGTCGTTGTATGCGCCGCCAAGGTCGCCGACCACGAAGGCGAGAAAGTGGAGCCGGGCGGCGATCGCGTCCGGGGTGGAACGGCTACCGGAAATGTAGCGCCGCGCACTGGACTGGGAGATGCCGAGAAGGCGGGTCAGCAGTTCCACTCCCAGGACGCCCTGCAGGGCGCGCCATTCGTGCGCGGGGGCCGGGGACTGGTCGAGGGCCTCGTTGATCTTCTCCAGGAGCGTGGAAAGCCGGTCGGCATCGGAGCAGGGCATCCGGTGAAGCTCCGCGAGGAAGCTGCGGCCGATACCGGCTTCGGCCATACCCGTTTCGAGCCTCTGAATCGCGGAATCGTCCAGGCAGGTGACGGGACGCAAGAGCAGGCCCATCGCGTCGGCGCGCGTCAGTGCCCCGATTGCCGCGGAGGCAAGCCTCGGATCGTCGAACGGACTGCGAACGGACTGGATATGGAGATTCGTCATAGCCCAAATATATGCCACGACTGCGGCCGGGTCAATGCAGACTGGACCAGGACAGTCCTTTTTCCGGTCTGCGGTTTGCAGAGGAGTCTGGAAGGATCAGGGACTAGCCATTCATGCGAAAAATACTCTGGGGTCCTTGCTGCACTTGATGCGGTCGATGGCTGTCGCCGCCTCGCAGCAACGCTCCTCGACGGCCTTCTCGCTCACCGGCCCAAGGGTTGCCCGCTTCAGATCCACCGGTCCCCGACCAAAGTCGGAGAAATCGCGAATTGACGCACCGAACTCTTGGGCAGGATCGATCCGCCCGTGTCGATCCGCGCGTTGACATCGGCACCCGCCCGTGCGACGCTTATTTTGAGTGACTCGGCCTGCCCCGCTACCCGCGCCGGACTTGGCGGATGGCCTTTTCGGGTGTACTCGGCTGCATCTCGTCACGTCAACGGCAACCGGCCTGCAATCTTGGGCGCGGCTGTGGCAACCCAACCAGAAGAGGCGGACGTGCGCTGCGAAGTGGTTGCCATTGGAACCGAACTGCTCCTCGGCCAGATCACCGACACGAACTCGACCTGGATCGGCGAGCAACTCGCGCGGATCGGGATCGATTCACATTATCAGGTCAAGGTTGGAGACAATTTCGAGCGCATCGCCGCCTGCCTGCGCCTGGCGCTCGAGCGGTCTGACGCCGTGATCTGCTGCGGCGGGCTGGGGCCGACCCAGGACGACATCACCCGCGAAGTCATCGCGGAGGTTGCCGGAGTCGGTCTGCTTCGCGATCCGGAGGTCGAACGGCGGATCATCGAAAGGTTCGCCGCCCGCGGCCGGACCATGACCGAGAACAACCGGCGCCAGGCTGATATCCCCGACGGGGCGACTGTCATACCCCAAATGCCGGGAACCGCACCGGGCTTCATGTGCCCGGTCGGGGACCGGACGATCTACGCCGTGCCCGGGGTTCCGTCCGAGATGCGGCAGATGATGGAGGGATTCGTGCTGCCCGACCTCCGGCGCCGCTCGGGAACGGTGGCCGTCATCCGGAGCCGAACCCTGCGCACCTGGGGGCATAGCGAATCCGGGCTTGCGGAGATACTCGCCGGCCGCATCGAGGCGCTCGACAGGACCGGCAATCCGACCCTCGCCTTTCTCGCGAGCGGCATCGAGGGCCTCAAGGTGCGGATCACCGCGAAGGCCCCCGACGAGGCCGAGGCGGAGCGGATCATCGCCGGGGAGGAAGAGCGCGTGCGGGCGCTCCTGGGCGAGATCGTCTTCGGCGTCGACGACCAGACCATGGAAGCGGTGATCGTCGAGCGGCTGCGGGCCGAGGGACGGACGCTGGCCGTGGCCGAAAGCCTGACCGGCGGCCTGGTCTCGACCCGGCTCAGCGCCGCCGACCCGGAGATGGCGACCTTTGTCGGTGGCTGGACGCGGCCCTGGGCGCCCGCCGGCACCGCACCTTCACTGCCGGGCCCCGAGCGGGCGAAGCGGATGGCCAGTGATGTGCGGGCCGCGCATGAGGCCGATGTCAGCATAGCCGCGACCGGCCCGCTGCCGGGCGAACAGGCCGCACCGGGAACGGTCTTCATGGCCATTGCCACCGCGCGGGAGACGGTGGCGCACGAGGCCGCCCTTCCCGGAGATCCGCCGCAGGTGCGGGAATACGCGGTGATCAATCTCCTGAACACGCTTCGGAGGGCCCTCATCGGCGAACGCGCGGCCGACCCCGCCGGACGCGAACGGCCCGGCACGAGTTGACCGGCGATCGCGCGATGTTAGGTTTTCGCGGAGCCGGACCGGCGCGGGCGACAGGCCGGGGAAGCGCCGGGGCAACGCGTGATTTTCCGGAAATTGCCGGATTCCGGCGATCCCGTTTCTAGAGGCGGAAGGCCGATGCTGCAGACTCCGGATGACCCGAACGGGCTGGCGCAGGACCTGATCGACAAGGCCGAGGCGCTGGTCCCCGTGCTGGCGGGACGCGTCGAGGAGGCGGAAGCGTTGCGCCGCGTTCCCGACAGCTCGATCGACGATCTCCGCCGTTCAGGCTTTTTCCGGGCAGCCCTGCCGGCACGATACGGCGGCTACGAACTCGGCCTGGATCACGTAATCGAGGCCGTGTCGCGCCTCGGGCGCGGTTGCGGATCGACGGCATGGGTGTTCGGAATCTTCTGCGATCACATGATGACGATGGGCATGATGCCGCGGCAGACCCAGGACGAGATCTGGGGCGAGGACCCCGACACGCTGGTGTCCTCGGGGCTCGCGCCGGCCGGTCGGACAGAGCGGGCGCCGGGCGGGGTCAAACTCACCGGGAGGTGGCAGTTCTCGAGCGGCTGCGACCACGCGGCCTGGGTCTTCGTCCAGAGTTTCATCCCCCCCGATGACGAAGGCGGCGCCGCGACACCCGGCTACTTCCTCGTGCCGCGCGACTCTTTCGAGATCATCGACACCTGGCACGTCGCCGGACTGAAGGGAACCGGCAGCAAGGACATCGTGATCGACGGGGCCTTCGTTCCCGACCATCGCATCCAGGCGCTGGAGCTGTTCAATACCGGCACCGGGCCCGGCGGCCAAGTCAACGAGGGCGCGATCTACCGCCTGCCCCGGATCGCGACGATTCCGTTTTCCCTGGTCGCGCCGGCGATCGGCATACTGGATGCCATGATCGAGGCCTTCATCGAGCGCGTCGGCGGCCGCGAGACGCGTGGTTTCCGCCATGCCGAGCTGACGACGATGCAGCTGCGCATCGCCGAATCCACGGCGGAGCGCGACTGCGCGAGGCTGCTGCTGCGGCGCGCCACCGGGGACACCATGGCAAGCATGATGAGGGACGGCGGTCTCGATCTCGAACAACGGGCCCGGAATCGTCGGGACATGGCGTATGTCGCCACGCTCTGCATGCGCGCGGCCGACCGCCTGTTCCAGGCCGTGGGCGCCGCCGGGCTGTTCGACGGCAACGACATGAGACGCCATCACGCCGACATCCGGGCGATCGGCGTTCACTACATCAACAGCTGGGATATCTCCGGCCCGATCTACGGCCAGGTGGCCCTGGGAATCGAACCCACGAACCCGCTGGTCTGACCGGCCGGCGGCATGCACGCCCGGCCGGCGCGTCAGTCTCCCGGCAGTTTCAGTTCGTCCAGCGGCGGCAGCCCGTATTCGTCCCAGTTTTCCGCAACCTCGCGCATCCGTGCCGGCGGCGGCAGGGAGAGGGCCGGATAGTCCCATTTCCTGGTCGCATCGACGATCATCTTGGCGCCCCTGATCTCGGAACCGCTGCGGCCGGGCTCGAACGACGACGGATCGAGTTCGACCGGTGCCGTATCCCCGATCAGCCTGATGTCCCGGTCCGGCCGCACGCGCCAGGCCATCACCCAGTCCCGCATGAACGGATCCTCGATATCGACATCGTCGTCGCACACGACGATCCACTTGAAGTAGCTCATCCCGAAATGCCCGAGCACGCCGAATGCCGTCTGGTCGACATGGCCGGCATACATCTTGCGCATGCTGATCCACAGCGTCGCCGTGCCGCCACCGGCCTCGAGGGCATGAACGGCGCGGATTCCGGGCAGGTTGAGATCCTCGGCCAGATGCTTCTTCAGGCCTGCCTCAAGCAGCGCGCGCTTGATCATCGAGGATTCGGACGGCGGAAACTGACTGATGACCCCCATGACGATCGGTTCCCTGCGGTGGGTGATGCAGGTGACGCGGAACACCGGCCCCTCGCGGCCGCCGGCCATGTGGCCGGTGAACTCCCCGAATGGCCCCTCGGGCTCGGTCTCGTCAATGAGTATCTCGCCCTCGACCACGATCTCGGCATGCGCGGGGACCTCGAGATCCACCGTTTCGCACTTGACGAGCTCGATGGGCGCGCCGCGGATTCCACCCGCGACCGCAAGTTCGTCGGCCCCGTAGCGCGCCGGCGCCACGAGGTACTGCACCGGATCGCCGCCGATGAAGAAGGCCGCCGGCATGTGCTGCCCGCGGCGCTTCCACTTCTCGTAGTGGATTGCGCCGCCGCGGTCGGGCGCCCCGAACAGGATGCCCGTGCGATCCCGGCCCTTGATCTGGCAGCGGCGGATGCCGATGTTGCGGCGCCCACTGTCCGGGTCCTTCGTCACCCACAGGGGCGTCAGATAGGGACCCGCGTCCTTTTCCGGCGTCCAAACAGGCACCGGCAGCTTGCCGAGATCGACCGCGTCGCCGCGCAGTATCACCTCCTTGCAGGGTCCGCCCTCGACGATGACGGGCTCGATCGGCGCCGTCATTCCGGCGGTCACGCAGGCATGGATCGCCTCAAGGTTGTTCTCGCAGCCGAGCGCGGTGGCGATCATGCGGCGCGACGCTGCGGTCACGCCGGCCACGATGCGCCCGTCCTCAAAGCCCCTGACATTGCGGAAACCGATGCCGTAGCGGTTGTCCTCGTCCATCGCCCGGAAGATCATTCGGAGGACGGAGCCGACCTCCCAGTCCTTGTCCACTTCCTTGTCGACCCACCTGAAAAGCCCCTGCTGCTCGAGGACCCGGAGCCATGTCCGCAGACTTTCATATGCCATTGCGCGTTTCCTCCATGCTGTCACGGCATGTGCGCGACCCGCGCCCGCCGGCCGGCGGGACGGCCGTGACGCGGCCTGCTTGTGCGAAGCGGCGGGGTACGGCGGCTGCCGGCCCGTCCTAGGCCGTTCCTGCAACGTCGAGGGCGATATGCACGACTTCCGTCCCGCCATCAACCTCTCGGCCGGACGGCCGCACAGTGGTCACGATGTCCTCGGGCGTGAACGTGTGCCAACGGAGGGGCCGGAATCCCTTGCAGTGGCGGCGCCGGAGCTGTCGCCTCGAGTGCCTTGCCGGAGCAATCCTGCCCGATGTCAGCCGGATCCGGCGCGCCCTCCGGACACTCCGTCCGCGGAGGAGTCCTCGGACGGCATGATGACATCGGCCAGAAGGGCGTAGTCGTCGGCGCGGTGCATATCGATAATGCGGCGGATCTGACCCTCGTCGGCGCCATATCCGCGCAGCACCGCTTCGCCAAGCTGCAGGCTCATTTCGTAGGTTTCGTGGACGATGCCGCTGGCCCCCGCTTCGTGAAGACGGTGCATGTGCGGGTTGTCGCGCGCGCGCGCATAGATCTCGAGCCCCGGGTAGCGGGCCCGCAGCTGGTGCACCACCCGCTCCGCCCCGGCAGTGTTGTCGAGAATGATGACGGCAGCGCGGGCGCGCGAGATCCCCACCGCCTCGAGGACCTCGAGCCTGCTCGCGTCGCCATAGTAGACAGACAGGCCCGCAGCCCTCGCCCGCGCGACCCGCGTCGGCTCGAATTCGAGCGCGACATACGGAATATCCGCTACCGTCAGGGCCTTCATCAGCGATTGCCCGACACGGCCAAAACCCGCGATCACGACATGGTTGGCAAGATCGGTCGTCTCCGCCCGCATCTGTTCGTGATCGTCGGCGGGAAGGGTGTCGAAATAGTCGTGAAGACGGCTGCCGATCGCCAGCGCAAGCGGCGTCAGGATCATGCTCACGACGATGACGGCGGCGAGGATGGTGGTATCGTTCCGACTGAGAATTCCCAGCTCCCCCGCCATCGCAAATATGACGAAGCCGAACTCGCCTGCTCCGCCGAGCAGGAATGCCGTATTGGCGCCGATGCCGGCCGGGACGCCGGAGCACCGGCAGAGTCCGAATATGATCGCGGCCTTGAGAGCGAATAGCGCCGCGACCAGGCCGAGCACCAGCAACACGTGGTTCGCGATCACGTCCAGGCTCAGGCCTATGCCGACGGTCATGAAGAACAGGCCGAGGAGCAGGTCGCCGAACGGCCGGGTATCGGCCGCGACCTGGTGGCGGAATTCGGTTTCGGCGAGGAGCAGCCCGGCAAGGAAACCACCGATAGCAAGCGACAGCCCGACCGACGCCGTCAGCCAGCTCATTCCGAGGAGGACGGCAAGTGTCACCGCGGCGAACAGTTCCGTGCTGCGCCCGACCGCAATGACCCGAAGCAGCGGACGCAGGACAAGGCGGCCGACCAAGACAACGACAGCCAGCGCCAGAACCGCCTTGCCGAGCGGCAGGAGGATGGATCCGACCGTTCCGCCACCGTTGCCCGCCATCGCAGTGACCAGGGCAAGAAGTGGCACGACGGCCAGATCCTGGAGAAGAAGGATGGCGAAGGCGAGGCGTCCTCTGCGGGAGGTAAGTTGGCCGCGCTCGGAAAGGAGCCGAAGGACAACGGCGGTTGACGACAGGGCCAGGCCGGCTCCGATGACGACGCTGCTGTGAACCGGGTAGCCGACGGCGACCGCTATTGCGGCGATGACAGTCGCGGTCAACACCACCTGGGCGGTCCCGAGTCCGAAGATCAGGTTCCTGATGACCCGCAGACGCTCCATGCTGAGTTCAAGCCCGACCGAGAACAGCAGGAAGACGACACCGAGTTCAGCAATGCTTTGGACCGTGTACGAACTCGCGACCAGCCCGAGCACGTCTGGTCCGATTATGACTCCAGCCGCCAGGTATCCGAGCACGAGGCTGGACCGCAGCCGCTGGAACACCGGGGCGACGACCACGGCTGCGATCAGGAAGATCAGTGCTTCGGAAAGGAAATCTGCGTCATGCATGGGCGTTTCGCGCCTGCGCTGCGGGCTCGCTCCC
The DNA here is from genome assembly GCA_022822405.1 of Alphaproteobacteria bacterium. Taxonomy (GTDB): domain Bacteria; phylum Pseudomonadota; class Alphaproteobacteria; order MPNO01; family UBA830; genus JAJEBT01. The sequence continues at coordinate 121,532 of JAJEBT010000066.1, read as the reverse complement.
GACGGGGACCGCGGAACCGCCGCCCAGCCGCGGCCCGAATCTTCCGGCAGCACTCCCGACGCGCGCCGCGTCGTGTATAATCGCGTCGGCTGCCATCGTCCCCTGCGCTGAAGATATCGCAGTTCGCAGGGTTCATACCGAATCAGGTTACCTCCCGTTCCGGGAATGCGCGGCAGAGCCCTGTGTCCGGAGACCCCTTGCAGATGGCAGAAGTTCCGATGTCCCCGGGAATTTCCGGCAGTGCCCCGGTGATCGGGCAGGCGCCCGGCAAGCATCTTCGATGATCTATCTGCTCATCGCCGCAGGCCTCGCGCTTCTGCTGTTCGGCGGTGAAGCAGTCGTCCGCGGCTCGGTCGCCCTTGCCGACCGCCTCGGCGTTTCGCCGCTCATCGTCGGTCTTACCATCGTCGGATTCGGAACGTCTCTTCCCGAGCTGGTGGTCAGCGTCAATGCCGCCTTGTCCGGTTCTCCCGGCATCGCCGTCGGCAATGTCATCGGCAGCAACATCGCCAACAGCATGCTCATTCTCGGCGTCGGCGCCCTTATCCTCCCGATCGCCGTCGCCCCGCAGGCGGTGCGGCGCGACGCACTCTGCATGGTGGCGGCAACGCTTGTCTTCGTCGGGCTCGGCCTGACCGGCGGCCTCGTCTGGTGGCACGGCGCTCTTCTCGTCTGCGTGCTGTGCTGCTACATCCTCGGGACCGTCTGGCAGGATACCCGGACTCAGGATGCGGCGGCGGATCTCCACCGCAACGACGCCGGGGAGCCCGGCTTTGCCAGACTGCACACTGGCCTCGTGTTCGCCATCGTCGTTGCTGGAATCTGCGCGGTCGTCGTCGGCGCCGAATGGCTGGTCGACGGCGCGACAACGGTCGCGCGGCAGATCGGCGTTCCCGACGAGGTGATCGGCCTGACCCTGGTCGCCATCGGCACGTCGTTGCCCGAACTCGCCACCGCCGTAGTTGCGGCCTATCGAGGTCATCCGGACGTGTGCGTAGGCAACGTTCTCGGCAGCAACATCTTCAACCTGTTCGGCATAGCGGGTGTGACCGCTCTGTTCGCGCCGCTCCCGTTCTCCGCCCAGATCATCGGATTCGATCTCTGGGCAATGCTCGGCGCCACCCTGCTCCTGCTGCCGTTCATGCTAACCGGCCTCCGCATCAGCCGCCTTGAGGGCGCGGTCCTCGCCGTCCTCTACGGCACCTATGTGACCGCGGTCTTCCTTGGTTGGGGCAGCCGCATCGCCGGCGCCGTCACCGGCGCGTCTTGATCGCCCGGCGCAGCCGCTGCATGCTGCGACGATGATTTCGGGTTCCAGAGGCAACGCGCTGGTGACCGGGGCGGCAAGGCGAATCGGGCGCGCCATCGCGCTCACGCTTGCCGACGACGGCTGGGCGGTCGGCATACACTGCCGAAACTCGCAGGCGGAGGGCGAGGCGCTGGCCGGCGAGATCAACGGCGCGGGCGGAACCGCCTACGTTGTCGGCGCGGATCTGTGCGACGATGCGGCCTGCCACCGCATGATGGCAGCGGCGGTCGCGGCCGCCGGCCCGGTCGCCTGCCTCGTCAACAACGCGTCGGTTTTCGGGCGCGACACCGTCGAAAACGTGTCCCGGGAGGGCTGGGACCGGCACATGAACACCAACTTGTGGGCGCCTCTTCTCCTGTCCCAGATCATGGCCGCCGGCCTTCCCGGCGGCCGCCAGGGCAACATTGTCAACATCGTCGACGAGAGAGTGATCAACCTGCCGCCCGGTTTCGTCTCCTACACCACCAGCAAGGCGGCTCTATGGGCGCTGACGCGCAGTCTTGCGCTTGCGCTTGCGCCGCGCATCCGCGTCAACGCCGTCGGCCCCGGCCCCACCCTCCCGAGCCCGCGCCAGACAGCCGAACAGTTTGCCCACCAGGCGGCCGCCGTGCCGCTGGAACACGGCGCCACGACCGAGGAAATCGCCCGCGGGGTGCTGTATATTCTTGAGTCGCCATCAATGACCGGACAACTGATCACGCTCGATGGCGGCCAGCATCTCGGCTGGCATTTTCCCGGCCGCGACCATGACGGGATCGAGGAATAGCGCGATGACCACCGAACGGATACGGCCCGTGCCGCTGGCAACGGCGGACCCGGTTCACGCCGCTCCGTCCCGAGCCCCGGCAGGCGCCGGCATACGCAGGGTCCACATCAGCGATCTGGTGCTCGATTGCCTGATAGGCGTGCACCGCCACGAGCAGGACGGAACACAGCGCATTCGGGTCAATCTCGAACTCCACGTTCCGGAACCGAACCGGCCGCTCGACGACAGGCTGGCCAACGTCCTGTGCTACGAGGAGGTGATCTCGAAATTGCGAAAGCTCGTGGCTTCGGGACATGTCAATCTGGTGGAGACGCTTGCCGAACGCATGGCCGCGCTCTGTCTGGAAGAGGAGCTTGTGACCGCGGTCCGGGTGCGGGTCGACAAGCTCGACGTGTTCTCCGACGCGGCGAGCGTAGGCGTCGAGATCGAACGCGTGAAATGACCCGGAAGGACGCCGCCGTCGCGCCCATCGGCACGGCGCCTTCTGTCGATGGCTGAAGGGAAACCCGACGGCGTCGCCGATGACGGCGGGCCACCGTCCGGATCGGCGCTGATCGCGTCGCGGCTCGGCGCCCTGCCGACCGGTCCCGGCGTCTACCGGATGATCGACGCGAAGGACGAGGTCCTCTATGTCGGCAAGGCGCGCAATCTGCGCAAGCGCGTCGCCGCCTATGCGCGCCCGCAGCGCCATCCCGAACGGATCCGGCAGATGGTTGCCCAGGTGCATGACCTCGAGATCGTCACGACCCACACCGAGGTCGAGGCGCTGCTGCTTGAGAGCAACCTGATCAAGAGCCTCAAGCCTCGCTACAACATCATCCTGCGCGACGACAAGTCGATGCCGTTCATACTCCTGCGGACCGACACGCCGTGGCCGCAACTCATCAAGCACCGCGGCGCCCGCGGGCGCGACGGGGAGTATTTCGGGCCGTTCGCCACCGTCGGCGCGGTCAACCAGACGCTGAACGTCCTGCAGAAGGTCTTTCCCCTGAGGACCTGCGCCGACAACATCTTCGCCAACCGCACGCGGCCCTGCCTCCAGTACCAGATCAAGCGCTGCACGGCGCCGTGCGTCAACCTGATATCGGAGGACGACTACCGCGAGATCGTCGATCAGACCCGCGATTTCCTGCACGGACGCAGCCGCGACCTCCAGCAGGCGTTCTCGGAGAAGATGACGGCAGCCAGCGAGGCGCTCGAATACGAGGCCGCGGCCATCTATCGCGACCGGATCCGCGCCCTGACCCAGGTCCAGGCGCGCCAGGACATCAACGTCGAGAAGGTCGGCGAGGCCGACATCATCGCGGCGCACCAGGAGGGCGGACAGACCTGCGTCCAGGTGTTCTTCTATCGGGCCGGACAGAACTACGGCAACCGCACCTATTTCCCCAACCACGCCCGGTCCGTGCCCGTCGACGAGGTTCTTGAAGCCTTCGTCGGCCAGTTCTATGCCGACAAGAAACCACCGGCGCTCGTCCTGACCAGCCACGACCTGCCGAGCCAGCCCCTGGTCCGCGAAGCCCTGTCAGTGCGCGCCGACCGCCGGGTGGCCGTGATCCGGCCCCAGCGCGGACGGCGGCGCAAGCTGGTTTCGAACGCGCTGGCCAACGCGGCAGATGCGCTATCGCGTCGCATGTCGGAAAGTGCCGCCCAGAGGAAGCTGCTCGAGCGCGTTGCCGAACTGTTCGGACTCGACACTCCGCCCCGGCGCATCGAGGTGTACGACAACAGCCACATCGGCGGGACCAACGCGCTCGGCGCGATGATCGTCTCCGGCCCGGGTGGGCTCGAGAAGGCCGCCTACCGCCGTTTCGGGATCAGGCCCGGCGACATGGCGCCCGGCGACGACTACGCGATGATGCGCCAGGTCCTGACGAGGCGATTCTCGCGCGCCCTTCGGGAAGATGCCGGCCGCGAAACCGGAAACTGGCCAGACCTGGTTGTCATAGACGGCGGGCCCGGCCAGCTCTCCGCGGCGCTCGAGGTGCTGTCAGAACTCGGCATCCATGACCTTGCGACCGTCGCGATCGCCAAGGGTCCGGACCGGAACGCGGGACGGGAGCGTTTCCACATCCCCGGCCGGCAGCCCTTCTCGCTGCCCGTGAACGATCCGGCGCTTTATTTCCTCCAGCGCCTGCGCGACGAAGCCCACAGGTTCGTGATCGGCGGCCATCGCCAGAAGCGGAAGAAGGACATCGGACGTTCGCTGATCGACGAGATCTCCGGGGTCGGCGCCGCGCGAAAGCGCGCGCTGCTCCATCATTTCGGCTCCGCGGCCAGCGTATCGCGGGCCGGGCTTGCCGACCTCGAGGCGGTCAACGGCATCAGCAAGGCGATGGCCCAAAGAATATATGACCATTTCCATCCAAACGAATAGAATGCGGCAGACCTTCGGAAATTTGCCCTGACCGCTCCATGAGCCCGACCCTGCCCAATGTGCTGACGCTGCTGCGCGTGGCCGCCGTTCCGGTCTTCGCCGGCGCCTTCTTCCTCGACAGCGCCGCCGGCCAGTGGCTCGCGCTCGCGGTCTTCACGGCCGCCGCGATCACGGATTTCTTTGACGGCTATCTTGCGCGCCGTGACGGCCTGTATTCGGATTTCGGGCGTTTCCTCGATCCCGTCGCCGACAAGCTCCTGATCGCGACAGCGCTCATGATGATGGTCGCCTTCGGTCAGATCGCCGGACTGGCGATCATCCCGGCCGTGATCATTCTGTGCCGGGAAATACTCGTCTCGGGGCTGCGGGAGTACTTGGCCGGCATCGAGGTCGATCTGCCGGTGAGCTACGTCGCCAAGTGGAAGACGACGATCCAGATGCTCGCTCTCGGCTTCCTGATCGTCGGCGACGCTAGCCACCCGCCGGTCCCGCCCGAGATACCGATCCGGCTGATCGGAGAGGCCGGCCTCTGGCTCGCCGCCGCGGTCACCGTGTTCACCGGCCTCGACTACATGCGCGCCGGCCTCCGCCACATGGACACCGGCGCCGGGGACCACAGGCCATGACCCGGCATGGCGCGGTTGTCGGCATTGCCGGATGGAGCGGCAGCGGCAAGACATCGCTGATCGTGCGGTTGATTCCCGCCCTCGTGGCGAAAGGATACCGGGTGGCGACCGTCAAGCACGCCCACCACGAATTCGACATCGACATACCGGGCAAGGACTCCTACGAACACCGCGCTGCTGGCGCTGTCGAGGTTGTCGTTTCGTCGGCGCGCCGCTGGGCCGTCGTTCACGAGAACTGCGGTGAGCCCGAACCGGCGCTCGGCGACATCCTTGGCCGCTTGTCGCCGGCGGATATCGTCCTTGTCGAAGGCTACAAGGACGAGCCGCACGAGAAGATAGAGGTGTGGCGCGGTGGCGCCGGCAGGCGGCCGCTCTATGAGGACAATCCCGGCATCGTGGCGGTCGCCACCGATGATCCGGCCGGAATCCGCTCGATCCCGGCTCTCGACATCAACGATGCTGCCGGCGTCGCCAGCTTCATCATCGAGCGCTACGGCCTCGGGATGGCGGTCGAGAAGGTCGGCTGATATGGCCCAGCTATCCGACGACTGCTTTGCCTTCGGCGGCGAATTGATGCGGACGCACGAGGCGCTCGGGCTTCTTGCCGAACGCCTTGACACTGTCGTCGACACGGAAGACATCTGCCTGGATGAAGCCGACGGACGAATACTCGCCGCCGACATCAGGTCTCCCCTCTCTGTGCCGCCGCATGACAACGCCGCCGTGGATGGCTACGCGGTGCGTTTTTGCGACCTGTCCAGCGACGGCGAAACCCGGCTGCGCCTGTCCCAGCGCATTGCAGCCGGGGACCTTCCCGATCTGTCCGTCGGGACAGGCGAGGCAGCACGCATCTTCACGGGAGCGCCGATGCCGGCCGGGGCGGACACCGTGCTGATGCAGGAGGACTGCCGCGAGGCGGATGGCTACGTGTCCGTTCCGCCGGGGATCGCGCAAGGCGCGAACCGCCGTTTCGCAGGCGAGGACATTGCCGCAGATTCACGGATTCTGCAGGCCGGCATACGGTTGCGGCCGCAGGATATCGGACTTGCCGCCTCGACGGGACGCGTGCGGCTTCCGGTCCACCGCCGTTTGCGCGTAGCCCTGTTCTCGACCGGAAACGAGGTCAGGGAGCCCGGACAAGATCTGCCGCCCGGATGCATCTATGACGCCAACCGCTATTCGCTGCGCGCCGCCGTCTCCCGCCTCGGCTGCGAAGTGACCGATCTCGGCATTCTGCCCGATGACTTCCGGTCCATCCGCGACACGCTTGCCGAAGCCGCCGACGCACACGACCTGCTGATGACGTCGGCTGGCGTGTCGACGGGAGAACAGGATCATGTTCGCAGCGCCGTCGAGGCGAACGGCCGGATCCATCTCTGGCGGCTCGCCATCAGGCCAGGACGGCCGGTGGCGTTCGGCCAGGTCGGCACGGTTCCTTTTATCGGCCTTCCGGGCAATCCGGTGGCGGTTCTGGTGACTTTCATGCGCTTTGCCCGGCCGGCCATCCTCCGTCTCGGCGGCTGCACGGACACCGAGCCTAAGAGCTTCCGCGTGCGCACGGCGTTTCCGATCCGCAAGAAACGGGGCCGTCGGGAGTGGCTGCGCGTGAGGCTGGAGCGGAGCGAGGACGGGCGGACGGTTGCCCACAAGTTCGAGCGCGACGGCGCAGGCATACTGACGTCGATGGTGGAATCCGACGGCCTGGCGGAGCTTCCCGAGGAGCTCTCCGAGGCTAGCCCCGGGCACCCGGTCGATTTCCTGCCGTTCAGCGAGATGGGATGATGCAGATACTCTATTTCGGGTGGGTCCGTTCACGAATCGGGACATCGGTCGAGACCATGGAACTGCCGGACGGAATCCATGACATCGCTTCCCTTGTCGAGCACCTCAGGAAGCGCGGCGGTGGCTATGCCCATGCCTTCGAGGACGCCGCGGCCATACGCGCAGCTGTCAACCAGGAGATCGTGCCACCTGACGCGCCGGTAGGGGATGGCGACGAGATTGCCTTCTTTCCGCCGATGACAGGGGGATAGGTTCGATGATCAGGGTGCAGGAGGAGGATTTCGACATCGGTGCCGAAATCAGCCGCATCACGACCGGGCGAACGGACATCGGCGGTCTGGCCAGCTTCGTCGGCCTCGTGCGCGAGATTGCCGACGGCGAAAAGATCAGCGCGATGACGCTGGAACACTATCCGGGAATGACCGAGAAACAGCTGGCCAAGGTCGAAGGCGAAGCGCGTGCCAGGTGGCCGTTGCTTGATGTCCTTGTCATTCACCGGTACGGACGGCTCGAACCGGGCGAGCAGATCGTGCTGGTCATTACGGCATCTGCACATCGGAAAGCCGCTCTGGAGAGTTGCCAGTTCCTCATCGACTGGCTGAAGACCGGAGCACCGTTCTGGAAGCTGGAAGACCGTGAATCGGGACCGGTATGGGTGAGCCAGGATTCACGGGACCTGGATGCAGGCCCCTGAGAGCCGGATTTTCGCGATCCCGGAACAGCACGCACCGTACCCATGGGCGCCCGGCGGTTTGTTCCCTTGCCGCCACGGGCCGAAAGCCCGGCTCCGCCATGTCAGAACTCTCAACGGGAACCAGAATCGCGGCCGCTGTCCCCGGAGCGATGCGGCTTGGGAGTATGCGTTGCGCCAGTCTCGGGAAGGTTGCCACGAAGAAGGTTCTTGATCACCGGCATGACATGCTCTCGACCGATTGGAACATGTGAGTCTGGTTCACGGGCATGCATCATGCCGGTTCCGGACGCAGATGGCGGCACTGAACGCCGGATCCGGCGGCATCGACGAATGGAGCAGCGACGATGGAAGCAGACGAAGTCATCGCCCGATACGGTCTTGTGCCCCATCCGGAGGGCGGTCACTACCGGGAAACATTTCGAGCGGTCGCGGAAGACGGTGGCCGCGGCGCCGTCACCGCAATCTACTATCTGCTGAAGGCTGGCGAGGCCTCAGCCTGGCACCGCATCGATGCCGTAGAGATCTGGCATTATTACGCAGGCGCTCCGATTCGCCTGACTTTGTCGCCTGACGGCCGCACGACCACGAAATCGCTCCTGTCCGCGGATATTGGCGCGGAACCGCATATCGTGGTGCCCGCCGGCACCTGGCAAAGCGCCCGCTCCGAGGGTGCCTGGACGCTGGCCGGTTGCACGGTGGCTCCTGCATTCGAGTTCTCTGGTTTCGAGCTCGCGCCGCCCGGATGGCAACCGGGATAGTCTGTCGGCCGCAACTGCCGGATGCACCCGTCACACTGGCATGCTCCAGAATCTGAGGTGGTGGCGGACCAAAGGGAACCACGCCGCGAACCGGAAAACCTCGCTATGATCGAGGTTGCGCGTCTCGAATCGTGCGGACATCGTCTGTCTCCACCTCTCGTCCACCTGCTTGGGGCGGCGTACCATCGACCGCGAAAACTATCCTCCGGGGAGGACCGATATGTCGAACGACCTGCCGTTCCTGTGCCGCATCGTCGGCCTGGTCATCCTGGTCTCGGGCGCGGCGCATGCCGTCGAACTGCCTTCGACCGCGAACTTGCAGCAGCAGATGACGGTTCCCGCCCGGGCCGTGCCTGTCTACGAGCCGCACCTCAGCGTGGGCGACAGGCATGTCGCGATCGAATATGTCGGCTTTCGGGCCATCGACGTGCTGGAGCGCCTTTTCGGCAGGGACTGGCGGAGGCAGGGCGAGACGGTCGAATTCCGCGCCCTCGATGGCTACATCTCGCGCATCGCCGTCAGCCGATTCCTCAGGGAAAACGCCTTTCTTGTCTTTGCCCGCAAGGACGGCAAGGCATTCACCGTCGACAATCTCGCCCAGAACCAGCAGGACGTACCGCTCGGACCGTACTATCTCGTATGGGACAACATCTCCAGCCCCGCCCTGCTGAAGGAGGGCGCGAGCAAATGGCCCTATCAGGTCAACGAGGTGAATCTGGTGACATTGTCCGACGGGGCCCTGTTGCCAAAGGGCCTTGATCCGCGCTTGAGCGGAGGCGCCCAGCTGGCCAAGACCCACTGTCTGAGCTGCCACAAGATCAACGGCTTTGGCGGCGAGAAATTCGAGGGCAATCTGGCCGAAATCGCGAAAGACATGTCCGAGCCCGAATTCGTCCGCTGGGTGCTGACTCCCTCGTCGATACTGAGTGGAACAACGATGCCGCCCCTTTCCGACCGCCTCGCGGAAGGCGAGCGCCAACGGATCGCGAAAGCCCTGTTCGGATATCTGCGCGCGGTTCCAGTCCTGCCATAGAGGCCGGCAGCGTCCTGGCCCGGGGCCAGCAGTCGCGCGCGACCACGGACAGGCGTCGCGCGGGCAGGGATGTCTTTCGGGGTTGCGCCTTCGGCGGCGCGTCAGGCCGCTACGTCCGCCTTCGTGCGCACGAGGGCCTCGTAGTCCTCGAGCAGCGCCCGGCTGATCGAACCGACCTGAAAATGGTGGTCGTCGATGCAACCGACCGGCGTGACTTCGGCAGCCGTGCCGGTCACGAAGATCTCGTCGGCCCCGGGCAACTCCTCCGGCCGGATCGCGCGCTCGATCACCTCGATGCCGCGCGCCCTGGCCAGGCCGATCACCGTCTGGCGCGTGATGCCGTCGAGGAAACAGTCCGGTACCGGCGTGTGCAGCCTGCCCTCGCGGGCGAGAAAGATGTTCGCGCCGGTGCTCTCCGCCACCAGCCCCCGCCAGTCGAGCATCAGCGCGTCGTCGTAGCCCTCGGCCTCGGCTTCGTGCTTGCTCATCGTGCAGATCATGTAGAGCCCGGCTGCCTTGGCATGGACGGGAGCAGTATCCGGCGCCGGACGCCGCCACTTGGCGGTCTTAAGCTTGATTCCGCGGTTCCGCGCCTCGGGCGAGAAATAGGACGGCCACTCCCAGACCGCGATTGCGACATGGATGGTGGTCTGCTGCGCCGACACCCCCATCATCTCGCTGCCGCGCCATGCCACGGGCCGCACATAGGCATCTGCGTAACCCTGCGCGGCCACCGTCTCGAGCGTTGCCCGCTCGAGCCTTTCCAGCGAATAGGGTATTTCGAATCCGAGTGCGGCGCCGGAATCCAGCAATCTCTGCGTATGCTCTCGAAGCTTGAAAACCTCGCCACCATAGACACGCTCGCCCTCAAACACGCAACTCCCATAATGAAGCCCGTGTGAAAGAACATGCAGACCCGCCTCGCGCCATGGCTTTAGGGCACCGTCATGCCAGACAAGGCCATCCTGATCGTCGAAATTCATCATCGGTACATTCTCCACTACCAGATCGCGAGGGAATTTCATCAATCCGGCTTGCCTGCCTTATCATTTGCGGGCATACAGGTCAACATGACCGGCGCGAAATCGACGACGAATCCGCTCTTCCTTCGTGACGAGGATCTCCGCCAGGGGATCGAGTTGCTCTATTTCGCCTATCAGGATTTTACCCGGGACGCCGACGAGATTCTTGCCGAATACGGCTTTGGCCGCGCCCATCACCGTGCGATCCATTTCGTGAACAGCAATCCCGGAATAACGGTCTCCGAACTCCTGTCGATTCTGAGGGTTACCAAGCAGAGCCTGTCACGGGTCCTGGGCCAGCTTGTCCGCGACGGATTCATCGTCCAGATGAAGAGCGAAGGCGACCGGCGCCAGAGATTGCTCAAGCTCACGCCCAGGGGCGTCGAACTCGAACGGCGCCTTTCCGAGATCCAGCGCAGAAAGATAGCGCGGGCGTACCGCGAAGCCGGCGCCGAGGCGGTCGAAGGCTACTGCCAGGTTCTTGCCGGCATGATCGGAGAGGAGGACCGGACTCGTGTCCTCCGCCAGCGCCGCCATGCCGGCGTCGGCAAGTAGCAGCGGCGCGGCGATCCGCTCATATCCTGACTGTTCCCTCCATGTAGAGCGAGGCCCGCCCGCCGATGCCGACGCGCGGACCCCGGTCTTCGCAATGGAGCGTTCCGCCCCGGGCCGAGATCTGGCGCGCGAGCAGGCTTTTCCGGGCCAGGGTCACCGACCAATAGGGAATCAGCATGCAATGCGCTGACCCGGTCACGGGATCCTCGTCGACGCCGTGCGCCGGCGCGAAATAGCGCGATACGAAATCGCAATCCTCGCCCGGCGCCGTTGCGATCACGCCGCGCGGATAGAGTTTCGCAAGACTGCGGAACTCGGGCTCCAACGCAGCGACCTCGGCCTCCTGCGCGAAGACGGCCATGTAGTTTGGACCCTTGAGGACCGCCCGGGGGGCCACGCCGAGGCCTCCGGCTAGCGCCTCCGGAATTTCGGTCTCGACGGCCTGATGCGCCGGAAAGTCCAGGTACAGGAGATCGTCCCGGCGGGCGACCGCCATCCTTCCGCTCCGCGTGTTGAAGGATACCGCTTCCCTGCCCGTCGCCATGCACTCGAGGATCACGAATGCCGATGCCAGCGTCGCATGACCGCACAGCTCAACCTCGATCGTGGGTGTAAACCAGCGCAGATCATAACCGCCCTCCCCGTCGGGGACGAAGAACGCGGTCTCCGAGAGATTGTTCTCGGCGGCAATCGCCTGCATCAGCTCGTCGGGCAGCCACTCGGTCAGGGGGCATACAGCCGCCGGGTTTCCGGAGAACACCCGGTCCGCAAATGCATCGATTTGGTAAATCCGTATCCCGCTCATCCTATCGGGTCCCGGCGACGGGCCGAACCGTATGGCCATGGTCCAGGGGACCGTGTCCGCAGCCGAGGCCGGGCGCGAGGCGGATGGCCCGGAGTACATAGGCCTGCGCCCGCTCGACCGCGGCGAACAGCGTCAGGCCTGCGGCGAGCCCGGCAGCAATGGCGGACGCCATGGTGCAGCCGGTTCCGTGGGTGTGAACCGTATTGATACGTGCGGTTGCGAAGGTATGGCACGTCTGGCCATCATAGAGGACGTCGACCAGTTCCGGACCCGTCATGTGGCCGCCCTTGACGAGCGCGCCGGCAGGCCCGAACCCGACAAGCTGCCGGGCCGCATCCTTCATGTCGCCGAGGTTCTCGATACGCCCGCCAAGCAGCGTCTCCGCCTCGGGAATGTTCGGCGTGATCACGGCCGCTGCCGGCAACAGCCGACGGCGCACCGCATCGACACCGTCGTCATTGAGCAGCGATGCCCCGCCTTTGGCCACCATTACCGGATCGGCCACCAACGGCACTTCCGCGGCTTCCGATTCGATGACGTCGCATACCGCATCGACGACCTCCGCGCTGTGCAGCATTCCCGTCTTGAGGCAGTCGGCCCCGATGTCCGCGAGCACGACCTCGATCTGTTTGCGGATGAACCCGGTGTCAACGGCCATCACGGCATGCACGTCGCGGGTGTCCTGGGCCGTGAGCGCGGTGATCGCGGTCGCGGCATAGCCGCCGAGCGCGGTCACCGTCTTGATGTCCGCCTGGATGCCGGCGCCGCCGCCGGAATCGGATCCGGCGATTACAAGCACTCTCCCCTTCACGACGGGACCGGATCCGCGGTGCCGGAGATGGCATCAGCGATCTGGCCGACCACGGCCTCGACGACGCCCGAGTCCTCGCCTTCAACCATGACCCGGATCACCGGCTCGGTCCCCGACTTCCTGACCAGCACCCGCCCGCTGGCGCCAAGCTGCCGCTCGCCGTTTCGGACGGCCTGGGCCACGGCTCCGTCGGCAAGCGAATGGTTGGCCGCGGTCGGGATGTTGCGCAGAACCTGCGGCCACGGATCAAAGCATCTGCCGACCTCGCGGAGCGGCCGACCGGCAGCGACCATGATCGACAGCACCTGAAGCGCCGCGATCAGCCCGTCGCCAGTGGTGGAGTAGTCTCCGAGCACGATGTGGCCCGACTGCTCGCCGCCAATGTTGCACCCGCTTGAGCGCATGTGCTCGACGACGTAGCGATCGCCGACCGGCGCACGCACGAGCTTGAGGTCCAGATCGTCGAGAAACCTCTCGAGGCCGCGGTTGGACATGACGCTGGCAACGATCCCGCCCCCCGACAGGCGCCCTTCCTGGCGCCATGAACGGGCGATCATGGCGAGGAGCTGATCGCCGTCGAGCACCGTCCCAGCGTCGTCGGCAACGACGACGCGATCAGCATCGCCGTCCAGCGAAATACCGATGTCCGCGCCGCTGTCGCCGACCAGGCGACGCATGGCTTCGGGATGGGTGCTACCGCAATCCCGGTTGATGTTGAGTCCGTCAGGCGAAACCCCGCAGGTCACGACATCGGCGCCCAGCTCCCAGAGCATGGCGGGCGCCACCTTGTAGGCGGCACCGTGGGCGCAGTCGAGCGCGATCTTCACCCCGTCGAGCCTGAACTCCCGCGGGAAGATGGCCTTGACGAACTCGATGTAGCGCCCCTCGGCATCGCTAAGCCGCCGGGCCCGCCCGAGCCCGGATGGCGCCGCGAGGCCGTCCCTGGCAGCGGCGGCGATCAGGTCCTCGATCTGCCCCTCGACGGCATCGGAAAGCTTGTAACCGTCGGGGCCGAAGAGCTTGATCCCGTTGTCCTGATAGGGGTTGTGCGACGCCGAGATCATGACGCCGAGATCGGCCCGCAGGCTGCGCGTCAGCATGGCCACACCGGGTGTCGGCATCGGGCCGAGAAGGATGACATCCATGCCGACCGCGGTAAAACCTGACATCAGGGCGGCCTCGAACATGTAGCCGGAAAGGCGGGTGTCCTTGCCGATCACCACCGAATGGCGATGGTCACCGCGCGTCAGGAGGCTGCCGGCGGCCATGCCGAGCCGCAGCACCGTTTCCGCGGTCATCGGCTCGCGGTTGACGCATCCGCGAAGGCCATCGGTACCGAACAGTCTAGCGGTCATCCACCCCGATCCTTCCCGACCGGCTTCGCGCCGGATCCGTTCCAGTCTAGCATTAGCCGCCCGGCCGCTCACCCGCCACTGCCTGCCATACGGCCAGCGCCTGGCGAATGTCCGCAGCATCGTGCACGCGATGGAGCTGGACGCCCCGCGACAGCGCGATTGCAGTCGCCATGACGGTCCCTGCAAGGCGGTCTGCGGGCCCGGTGACCGGCGCAAGCCGTCCAATGAAGCTCTTGCGTGAAACGCCGATCATCACCGCGCATCCAAGGCCATGGAACAGGGCGCCACGCTCCAGTATCTCGACATTGTGCGCATCCGTCTTGCCGAAGCCGATCCCGGGGTCGACGGCGATGCGGTCGCGCCCGATGCCCGCGGTGACGCAGGCGTCGACCCTGCTCTCGAGCCAGCCGAAGATCTCGGCCGAAGCGAGCCTGTAGCGGGGCCTGTCCTGCATCGTCGCCGGTGTCCCCTGCATGTGCATCAGGACAACCGACGCCGACGACCCGGCGACGGCTTCGAGCGCGGCCGCGTCGCCCGAGAGTGCCGTCACGTCATTGACGACGGAAACCCCGGCGGCGATGGCCTCGCGCATCACTTCGGCGCGCCACGTGTCGACAGATACCGGCAGCCCCGACCCCACGGCTGCCTCGACGACCGGCATTACGCGCCGGAGCTCCTCGCCGACGGAGATTTCCGCGGCGCCGGGGCGGGTCGATTGGCCGCCTATATCGATGATATCCGCACCGGCTTCCGCCAGCTCGGCCACCCGGTCGATCGCCGACGCGTGATCGCTGAACCGCCCGCCGTCCGAGAAACTGTCCGGCGTGACGTTCACGACCGCGACGATGCGCGGGCGTTCAATGCTGATGCCGGCAAATGGCGGACGGGCGCTGGTCAGGGCCGCCACCCGCTCCGGAAACCGCTTGTCCGCCTCGGCCGCGCCGAGGTTTCCGAACGACGGTTCTCCCCCGCCCGCGAGACTGATCTCCTGGTACCCGGTGAAGGACACCCAGCCGCCAGCCAGCGTCCGCGCGCCCTTGCCGCGATCCGCGAGGAGGCCGACCGGGTGCAGGACGGGATTCCTCATTCAGCCGTTTCCCGGGGAAACCATCGTGCCCGCGGGCACTGCGAACCACCTGGCCGACAGCGGCCCGTCGGCCCGGCGCGGATCAGCTCCCGGGCTGCGGTTCGGGCTCAAGCCCGCCCGTTGCGGCGCCGGCGCTCGACGACCGCCTGCCTCCGGAGGTCGGAACCGACGATTTCCGCTCGGGCGCCGGCGCCGTGCCATCGTCGGTGGGCCGGACGATTTCCTCGCCGCGGAGCACCGCATCGACCTCTTCGCCGGACAAGCTCTCGAACTCAAGCAACGATCGGGCCAGAGTCTCGAGATCGTCGCGGCGTTCGGTCAGCACCTTGCGAGCTGTCCGTTCGGCCTCGTCGATCAACTGCCGAATCTCGACATCGATCTTTTCCGCCGTCTTGTCCGACACGTTCTTGCGCTGCGTTACCGAGTGGCCGAGGAAGACTTCCTCCTCGTTGTCGGTGTAACGCAGCGGTCCGAGATCGTCCGAGAACCCGAACTCCGTCACCATTCGGCGCGCAAGGTCGGTTGCCTGGCGAATATCGTCGCCTGCGCCCGTGGTCACGTTCTCGACGCCGAAAACGAGCTCCTCGGCAACGCGCCCGCCGAACATCATCGCGAGCCTGGACGTGAGCTCGACCTTGGAGAATCCGTAGCGGTCGCGTTCGGGCAGCGACATGGTGACGCCGAGCGCCCGTCCCCGCGGAATTATCGTGACCTTGTGAAGCGGGTCATGCTTGGGCACCGCAAGCGCGACGAGCGCGTGTCCGGCCTCGTGATAGGCGGTCAGGGCCTTCTCCTCTTCGGTCATGACCATCGAACGCCGCTCGGCGCCCATCAGCACCTTGTCCTTGGCGTCCTCGAAGTCCGCCATCGTCACTAGCCGCTTGTTGCGACGCGCCGCCAGCAGCGCCGCCTCGTTCACGAGGTTGGCGAGGTCGGCTCCCGAGAAACCCGGCGTTCCGCGCGCGATCACCTTGGCATCGACATCCGGGCCCAGCGGCACCTTCGCCATGTGCACGCCGAGAATCTTTTCACGCCCGAGAACATCCGGATTGGGCACGGTCACCTGGCGGTCGAAACGCCCGGGACGCAGCAGTGCCGGATCGAGCACGTCGGGCCGGTTGGTTGCGGCGATCAGGATCACGCCCTCATTGGCCTCGAATCCGTCCATTTCCACCAGCAGCTGATTGAGGGTCTGCTCGCGTTCGTCGTTGCCGCCGCCGAGTCCGGCGCCGCGGTGGCGCCCGACAGCATCTATTTCGTCGATGAAGATGATGCAGGGCGCGTTTTTCTTGCCCTGTTCGAACATGTCGCGCACGCGGCTGGCGCCGACGCCGACAAACATCTCGACAAAGTCAGAACCCGATATCGTGAAGAACGGGACATTGGCCTCGCCGGCGATGGCCCGGGCGAGGAGCGTCTTGCCCGTCCCGGGGGGGCCAACCAGCAGCACGCCCTTCGGAATCTCTCCGCCGAGGCGCTGGAACTTCCGCGGATCGCGCAGGAATTCGACGACTTCCTCGAGTTCCTGCTTGGCTTCCTCGATGCCGGCGACATCTTCGAAGGTGACACGGCCGCTGCGCTCGGTCAGCAGCCGCGCGCGCGACTTGCCGAACCCCATCGCCTTGCCGCCGCCGGACTGCATCTGGCGCATGAAGAAAATCCACACGCCGATGAGAAGCAGCATCGGGAACCAGGATATCAGGATGTTGAGCAGCGACGGGGACCCGTCGTCGGCCGGCACCGCCCGGATCATGACGCCATTGCTGTGGAGCTTTTCGACGAGGCCCGGATCCTGCGGCGCGTAGGTCGAGAACGGCCGGCCGTCCTTGCGCACACCGACGATCTCGTTGCCCTTGATCGTGACTTCCCGGACCTGCCCGCCCTCGACATCGGCAAGGAATTCGGAGAACGCGGTCGCCGTTTCCCCCGAACGCCCCGACGGTTGCTGAAACAGGTTGAACAGGGCCACCAAGAGGAGCCCGATTATGACCCACAATGCGAGGTTCTTGCCAAAATTGCCCACGGATGAGCGCTCCAGCTGCAGATACGATGCTGACGCGCGGCCTCCGGCCACCCTTGCGCCGGTTCCGAGCCGCGTTTTGTCCCTTACAGCAGCATTAGATACTACACGGCTCCGATAATGCAAGTCGGAAGGCGGGGCCGCAAAGCGGCGCCGAGGGTCGGAATCGCACCAAAATCCGCGCCACAGGCCCGCCCCCGCACCGGTAACCGATCGAGGGAACCTCGGCAACCTGTCCGTCCGCCCACAGCGCCGGCAGGCCAAAAAGCACCGAGGCCGGGGGCAAGCAAAGCGACCGGGTGCCGGCTGTCTCCGCAATCGCCTGCCAGCCCGCCTCGCCGAGCGCACCTATCCGCGCACCCTGCCGCACCTCCGCGTCGGCCGCCGAAACGGCAATGTCGAAACGGCGGTCCCAGCGGAAGGTGGCGGATCCGCCGAGTTCCCGCACCGCGCGGATCGCCCGCGGTTCGCGACAGACGCGGAATCCGTTCCCTGCGGGCTCGACCAGGCAACCTCCGAGCGTGTGCCGGCGCGCCGGCCGGCCGGTCTCCAGCAACGCCGCCAGCCGCTCGAGCCGGCGGCTGCGCGGCTCGTAGGGTCTGCCGCCCACCGTCCGCAGCACCGTCGACAGCAGGTGGCGCGCGGGCGCGGGCGCAGCCTCGCGGAACGCCTCGCCGTCCACTTCCGCATACCCTTCCGGAAAGATCGCCACCGCGCACCCGGCGAGATCGGCAAGCCCGCGCTCCCGCGCCGCCCGCATCCTGCCGAGCGCCGCCGCCACCCGGCCGATATCGCCCGCGCCGACACCGCGTTCGGCAAGCCGGGCGGCGGTATCGCGAATCCGGACGCGGGCAAATCTCCGGTCATGGTTGCTGGGATCCTCGAGCCAGTCCTGACCGGCGGCCTCAAGCGTCGCCAACAGCCTGTCGCGCGGAATCGCAAGCAGCGGGCGGACGAGGCGCACCCCGTCGCGCAGCGCGACCGCAGGCATCCCGGCAAGGCCGGCGACGCCGCTGCCGCGCTGCAGACGCATGAGCAGGGTCTCGGCCTGGTCACCGAGATGATGAGCCAGCAACAGGTGCGCGAACCCGTGGTCGCGGCACCAGCGGACCATTAATTCGTAACGGGCCGCGCGCGCCGCCTGCTGGATGGCGGTGGACGGCTTGTCGCCGCGCCATTCCAGGGTCCGATGCTCGATGCGCCGCGCCGCGCACCATTCCGCCACCCTCGACGCTTCGGCGGCGGACTCCGCGCGGAGGCCGTGATCGACGGTCAACGCGGCGAGCCGGACGCCGACGCCGGCGGCCCACCGCCCCGCCAGCACCAGAAGCGCCATGCTGTCGGGGCCGCCCGATACGGCAACCGCCACCCGCGACCGGCCGCCGAACGGTCCCAGCGGTGCGACAAGAGCGCCGAACTCGGAAGCCTCGATTGGCCCGGTTCCGCTCACCGGCACTTGTTGCGGTTCTGCTCGTGCTCGATGCGCCTGCCGAGCCGCGGCGCAACTCCGGGGAACCTTTCCGCAAGAGTCTTGAAGGCGGTGCATGCCTCCTTGCGCTTGCCAAGCTCAGCCAGCGCCATCCCGAGCCTGAGCAGCGTGTCGGGCGCCTTGGAGCTTCGCGAGTGCTTGCGGAAACCCTGGCCGAAGGCCAAGGCCGCCTCGCGAAACTCCTTGCGCACGTAATGAGTCTCACCGAGCCAGTAATAGGCGTTGCCGGCCAGCCTGTGGCCGGCGTGGCGCTGGAGGAACTCCTGCAGCGCCTTCTCGGCAGTCGCATAGTCGTTCTTGTCCAGCATGAGATCGAGGGCGAAGTCATACTGGACCTGCGGCGAACCTTCGGGAAGAACGGGTTCGGCGGACCCGGGCGCCGTCAGCGAGCCGGTTCCCACCGCAGCATCGGCGGCAGCGATGGTGCCGAGCACACCCTCGGGTTTTCCAAGGACTGTCCCGCCGCCAGCCGGCGGAGCGACCGATGGCTCGGCGGGTGCCGCACCCGGTTCCTGCTGTGACGGGTCCGCCCCGCCGGCCACGACGGCCGGCGCCTTCTGCAGATCCGCCACCAGCCCCTCAAGCCGGCCCAGCCTGTGATCGAGCTCTTCGACAATACCGGTCAGTTTCCTGATCTCGAGTTCGAGCTGCCCGAGGCGGATCGAATTCCGGGCGCTGGTCTGCGGCGCATCCGCGGCTGGGCGCGAAGGCGCCGGCGCACCGGCGCCGGGCGCGGGCGCGGGTCGGTTCCGGTAGACCTCCCGCTGCAGCGCGCCGAGTTCGCGTTGCAGTCGGTCAATGCGGTTGACGAGCTCTCCGATGTCCGCGGTCTGAGCCGCG
This sequence comes from Alphaproteobacteria bacterium, assembly GCA_022822405.1. Classification (GTDB taxonomy): domain Bacteria; phylum Pseudomonadota; class Alphaproteobacteria; order MPNO01; family UBA830; genus JAJEBT01. Next base: position 102,203 of record JAJEBT010000066.1, on the reverse strand, counting down.
GCGGCGACCGGACCCAGGCCCAGGAACGCGGCGGTCGCCAGGATGCTGGCCGCACGGAACACCCGGCGGAGTCCGGCCCGACGGAGACCCCGACCACTTGCGATGCGTGCGCTGGAGAAGGCCTTCATGTCAGTTCTTCCGACGGAGCCGCGCGGTCTCTGCGGACACCACCGGCCGTATCCGGCTCCGGCAAACTGGCCGGCCGGGCGCTCAGGTGGAGCCGCCTCCGACGACCGTCACTGCGCGCCGGTTGCGGGCCCAGGCGTCCTCTGTCGAGGCGGGATCGACCGGCCGTTCCTTGCCGTAGCTGATGGTCGTGATACGACCGGCCGCGACGCCGAGCGCTATCATGTAGTCGCGGACCGAATTCGCGCGCTGTTCGCCCAGCGCCAGGTTGTATTCCCGAGTACCCCGCTCGTCCGCGTGTCCCTCGAGCGTGATCCTCACATCCGGATAGTCCTTCAGCCAAACGACCTGGTTCTGGATGACGATCCGGGCCTCTTCGGACAGGTCGTGACGGTCGAATCCGAAGAACACGCGATCCCCGACATTGGTGACGAAGTCCTCCGAACTGCCGGGGGCGACGCCGCCGAGACGTTCCACGGTCGGGCCGCTGTTGTCGACGGCCGGCGCCTGGTCGCTGGCCAAGTTCTGGCCGTCGGCCACGCTGTCGGCGTCCTCGACCGGCGAAGACTCGCATGCTGCAAGAGCCAGCCCCGCGCACACGCAGGCCAAATACACGAGTCGCATGGCGTTTGTTCCCTGATCGGTTGATGAAAAAGCGCCGGATCGGCCGACAACACATGACCGACCTGACCCTGATACTAGCCACACCGGCGCCGCGGCTCAACGCCCCGCGCGGCGGCGCGCCCCGGCGTGACGCCCCCGCACCGCGGCAGCGGGCGACCCGGATCCATTTCCCGGCCGGTCACTTCACGAGCGGCGACCAGGCAGGATCGGAACCGCCCGCCGGAGTCACCACCTCACGTTCGTTATAGCCCGTAAGATCAATGGAATAGAGCTTGGGCGCCGCCTGATTGGGACCCTGTCTGAAGAACATCAGCACCCTCCCGTTCGGCGCCCATGTCGGCCCTTCCACGAGGAAATCCTCGACCAAGATGCGCTCGCCCGAACCGTCGGGACCGATGATGCCGATGGCGAATCTGCCGCCCCTGATTCGGGTGAAGGCGATCTGGTCACCGCGGGGCGACCAGACCGGCGTCGCGTAGCGGCCCTTACCGAAACTGATCCGGCGAACGCCACTGCCATCGGAATTCATGACGTAGATCTGCTGCGAGCCGCCACGGTCGGAATTGAACGTTATGCGGTCACCGTCAGGGGAATAGGAGGCCGAGGTGTCGATCGCCGGATTGCGAGTCAGCCGCCGGACCCTGCGGGTTCGCAGGTCCATCGCGTAGATCTCGGAGTTGCCGTCCTGCGCCATGCTCATGACCACCTTGTTGCCGTCAGGAGAGAAGCGCGGAGCAAAGGTCATGCCCGGGAAGTCCCCGATGACTTCCTGGCGCCGGGTGTCGATATTGTAGAGATAGGCCCGCGGCCGGCCGGCCGTATAGGACAGGTAGGTGATCTCCTGCGCCGTCGGCGAGAAGCGCGGCGTCAGCACCAGCGCCCGACCGTCGGTCAGGAACCTGTGATTCGCGCCGTCCTGATCCATGATGGCAAGCCTCTTGATACGCGCCTTGGGCGGACCGCTTTCCGAAATGTAGACGATGCGGGTATCGAAATATCCGTCCTCCCCGGTGATCCGCTTGTAGACCTCGTCGGCGATGATGTGCGCGACCCGCCGCCACTTGTCCGGCGTCGTGGTATAGGCGACACCCGTCATCTGCACGCCGCGGAAGACGTCCCACAGCCGGACCTCGACCCTGAGTTGACCGCCGGGGCGGCGCTTGACGACGCCCGAGACCAGGGCCTGGGCGTTGATCTGGCGCCAGTCACCGAAGCGCGGCTGCACGGCCAGCGAGGCCGTGTCCTGGATGAAAGCGCGGCGATCGATGGGCCTGAAGAGCCCAGATCTTGCTAGGTCGGCCGACACGACATCGGCGATCAGGCGGCCATGAGGCGGACCGGCCGGCCGGGGGTCAAGAAACACGGGTACCGCGATCGGCAGCGGCTCGACGGTGCCGCGCGTCATGTCTACCCGGATCTGGGCGTTGGCCGCGCCGGCGGCGCACAGCATCGCGGCCCCGGTGGCGAACAGCAGCAGGGCTCTCCTGGTTTCCGGCATTGCTTTCATTCCCCAAGCATTTCCTTCGGATCGAAACTGAAAACGACATCCTTCCAGATGTCGTACTGCCCGTAAGGCAGGTTGAACGGCACGCAGCGCGGGTCGCGCAGGGCCCGGAGCGCGCTTTCGGCTACAGTACGGTACATCTGGTCACTTGCGAGCCGGGCTGCGCTCTCGACCACCGGACGACCGGCGAGCGAGCCATCGGGCTGCAGGCGTATGCGAATCGGGACCTTGATGCCGGCGACGTCCTTGCCGCCGGCCGGAACGCTCCAGCATGGTTCGAGCTGGCGTCTGAGCTGCGCGATGATCACGGATTCGTCGCCGCGACGCTGCTGCCGAAAACGCTCCTGGAGTGACGGTTTCGCCGCCGCGACGGCCTTTTCCTCGTTGCGCGCGGGTTTCGGCTTCGGCTTCGGTACCGGCGCGGCGATGCGGTCCAGATTCTTGAGGACCGTTCCCATCCGGTCCGGAGGCCGGGGCTTGCGACGCGGTTTGGGCGGCTTCTTCGCCGCAACCTTCTTCACGGCCTTCGGCGGCGGGGGCGGCGACGGCTTCGCCTTGGGCTTGGGGGGCGGAGCCGGGTCGGGCTCCGGCGCCAGCGGCTTCGCCTTGGGCTTCGGAACTGCGGCGGGCGCAGGAGCGGCTTCCGGCGGTACCGGTCGCGGCTCCGGGATCGTCAGCGCCGGCTCCGGCGACGGTGGCAGGGGCGGCGCCTCCGGCGGCGCAGCCTTCGCCGCGGGCGGCGGTTCCGCCACCGGCGCGGCCGGCTCAGGCCTGGCCGGCGGTGCCGCCGCTTCAAGTTCGGAAAGCGAGGCGATCTCGACGGCGACGGCGCCCATCTCGACGGGCTCGGGATCGAAGAGCCTGGGCAGGCCGAGCACCGCGAGCGCAAAGATGCAGACATGGAGCAACACGGAAAGGAAGCTCCCGTATCCCATCACCTGCGCTCCCCGCCCTCTGCGCCGCCGGCCGTCGCGCCGAAATCCGTGACCAGCGCAACACGGCTGAAGCCGGCGAGATTCAGCGTGCCCATCACCTCCATGACCTTGCCGTAGGCAAGCGCCTGATCGGCGCGAATGAAGATCCGCGTGTCCCGACGGATCTCGGTGATCGCCCGCAGCCGCGCGGCCAGCGAATCCAGCGCGACCCTGGTCTCCTGCAGGAACACCTCATTGTCGCGGTTGACCGTGATGACGAGCGGCTCGTCCTGCCCCACCATTTTCGACGCCTCGGTCTTCGGCAGGTCGACCGGCACCCCGGCGGTCAGGAGCGGCGCGGTGATCATGAACACCACGAGAAGCACCAGCATGACGTCGACCAGCGGCGTGACGTTGATCTCGCTCATGGGGACATATCCCTTGGCGCGGCCGTGACCGTTCCTGCCCGACGGAGCCATCGCCATCGCTCAGTATCCCTCGTCGGTCCGGCGCGAGAGGATCGCGCCGAATTCGCCGGCGAACGATTCGAGCCGTGCCGCGTAGCGGTTGATGTCGTTGGACAGCTTGTTGTAGGCGATCACCGCGGGGATCGCGGCAACGAGGCCGAGCGCCGTGGCGAACAGCGCCTCCGCGATGCCGGGTGCGACGACGGCGAGCGACGTGTTCTTGGTCACCGCAATAGCGGTGAAGCTGTTCATGATCCCCCAGACGGTGCCAAACAGGCCGATGAACGGCGCCGTCGAGCCCACCGAGGCAAGAAAGGTCATGTAGCGTTCGACATGCTCGAGTTCGCGTGTGAGCGTCACCTGCATGACGCGATCGATGCGCTCCGAAAGGCTGCGCAGCGACTCCGTGCCGCGCAGCGTGCCTTCGGTCGCCCGCCGCCATTCCCGCATCGCCGACACGAATATGGCCGACATCGGATCGTCGGGACGGTCGCCGATCTCCTCGAACAGGTCGTCGAGCGATCCGCCGGACCAGAACGTCCTCTCGAACTCGTTCGCGCGACGGCGCAGGCGGCGCATGCGGCCAAGCTTTTCGAAGATGATCGCCCAGCACCAGAATGAGGCCAGCAGAAGCGCGATCATCACCGCCTTGACGACAATGTCGGCCTGCGCGAACAGGCCCACAAGCGACAGGTCCGCGGCGACCGAGCCGGCAAGCGGGACGGACTGTATGGCTGATTGCTCCATGAGTCTCCTGTTCTTCAGCGCGCTGCCGGCGCGCGCGGGGCCATGCGGCGCAGCTGGTAGGGGATGCGGGCCGGCCGGCCGTCGGGGCGGAGGCAGACAATCTGCAGAGTCATTTTGACGAGAACTTCGCTGCCCCGGCGTACGGTCTGTCTGAACCGCAGCCGGGCGGCTGATGCGCCGGCAAGCAGTGTATGCACCTCCACAAGATCATCAAGGCGGGCCGGCCTGAGGAACTCGGCCTCGCAGCGGCGCACGGCGAAGGCGAGTCCGTCCCGCTCGAGAAGTCCGGCGTGATCGAAGCCGAGCGTGCGCATCAGCTCCGTGCGCGCGCGCTCGGCGAAGCGGAGATAAGCGGTGTGATAGACCACGCCGCCGGCGTCGGTGTCCTCGTAATAGACCCGCGTCTCCAGCACATGCGCGCCGCGCTGCTCAGGCATCGTTGTCACCGTCGCCGTCGACCGCCGGCAGATCGAGCTGGCCCTCGTGCCCCGCCGGCACCGCGCGGCCGATATGTCTGAAGGCATGCATGGTCAGCACCCGGCCACGCGGCGTGCGCTGGAGGAGCCCGCTCTGCAGCAGATAGGGCTCTATGATCTCCTCGATCGCATCGCGCGGCTCCGACAGGGCGGCGGCCAGCGTCTCGATGCCGACCGGTCCGCCGCCGTAGTTGTCGGCGACGCAGGTCAGGTAGCGCCGGTCCATGGCGTCAAGCCCGAACCCGTCGACATCGAGCCTCCGCAGCGCCCGGTCGGCAACCGCGGCGGTTATCGTGTCTCCACCGGCGAAATCGCGCACCCGGCGCAGCAGGCGCAAGGCGATGCGTGGCGTGCCGCGCGAGCGTCCCGCAATCTCGGACGCGCCGTCATCCGACACCGCAACCTTGAGGACCCGGCTGTTGCGCAGCACAATCTCGGACAGCGCTTCGACCGTGTAGAACTCGAGGCGCAGCGGAATGCCGAACCGCTCGCGCAGCGGCGTCGTGAGAAGCCCGGACCGCGTGGTTGCGCCGATCAGCGTGAACTCGGCCAGTTCGATCTGCACCGATCGTGCCGCGGGCCCCTCGCCGATGATGAGATCCAGCCTGAGATCCTCCATGGCCGGATAGAGGATTTCTTCCACCGCGGGGTTGAGCCTGTGTATCTCGTCGATGAAGAGCACCTCGCGCGGTTCCAGATTGGTCAGGATGGCCGCGAGGTCCCCGGCCTTCGCGATCACCGGCCCTGACGTCGCCCGGAACCCGGTCCCGAGCTCGTGCGCAACGATCTGCGCAAGCGTCGTCTTGCCGAGTCCCGGCGGCCCGTGGAACAGGACATGGTCCAGCGCCTCGCGGCGGTTGCGGGCGGCGTCGACGAACACACGCAGGTTCTCCCGCAAGGCCTGCTGGCCGACGAATTCGTCAAGGCGCTGTGGCCGCAGCGAGAACTCCGCCGTGTCCTCTTCGACGAATGACGCGGCTATCTCGCGGCTGTCGCTCACGACGCGAGTTCCTGCAACGCGTGGCGGACCAAGCCCTCGACGCCGGCGTCCGCGTCAAGGGTGCGCGCCGCCGCGGCCACCGCACCATGGGCATCGGCGCGGCTGTAGCCGAGATTGACCAGCGCCGAGACGGCATCGCCGGCAGCCTCGTGCCCGCCGGTGTTGGCCGCCGGCGCGGGCACGCCCATGTCGTCCACCTTGTCGCGCAGTTCACCCGCGATGCGCCCGGCCAGCCGAGGGCCGACGCCGGGCGCTCTGGCGATCGTCTTTGTGTCGCCGGCGACGATAGCGTTCAACAGGTCGGCCGGGCCCAGCACCGACTGGATGGCGAGCGCCGCCCGGACGCCGACCCCCTGCACCGTCGTCAGCCGGCGAAACCAGTTGCGCTCGGTCGCGTCGGGAAAACCGTAGAGATGGATGTGATGTTCCCGGACATGAGTCTCGATGATCAGCGAGACGGGCTCTCCGGGCGCCTGAAACCGCGACAGCGTCCGCGTCGAGCAGTAGACGAGATAGCCTACCCCGCCGACATCCACGACGACGCTGTCGTCATCGATTTCGTCGAGGAGGCCGGCAAGCTTGGCAATCATGCTCCTGCCCCCGCGGCGTCGCGGATCACCCTCCGGGTGCTGCGGTTGTGGGCATGGCAGATCGCCACCGCCAGCGCGTCGGCGGCATCGGTCGACTGGGATCCGGCTGTTGGCAGCAGCACCTGCACCATCGCCTGCACCTGGCGTTTCGCGGCGTGCCCGTTGCCGACGAGCGTCTTCTTGACGTGGTTGGCGGAATATTCCGCAACATCCAGTCCCGACTGCGCCGGCGCGAGCATCACCGCCGCACGCGCCTGGCCGAGCTTGAGCGTCGAGGCGGGATTGCGGTTGACGAAGGTCTCCTCGATCGCGGCCTCATCGGGGCGGTAGGTGACCACGATATCGACAATGCCGTCGAAGAGCTCAAGCAGACGACGCGCCAGCGGCGCGCTGCGACTGGATTCGACGACACCGCTGGCAACGTGGCGCAGGACATTGCCGTCGACATCGATCACGCCCCACCCGGTGCGCTGGAGCCCGGGGTCGAGCCCGATCAGCCTGATCGCTCCGGTCCGCGCCATCACCACGCCTTCAGCCCGCCAGACTCTCGAGCACGTCATCGTCGACTTCGAAATTTGCCGAGACCGACTGCACGTCGTCGCTGTCCTCGAGGGTCTCGAGAAGCCTGAATAGCGGTGCGGCGTTGTCGGCGTCCACGGCCACCGTGCTCAGGGGACGCCAGGAAAGGCCGGCGCGACCGGCCGTGCCGAACCGCTCCTCAAGCGCCTGGCGAACGTCGTTGAAATCGTCGGGCCCGCACACCACCTCGTGACCGCCGTCGCCGGATTCGACATCCTGCGCGCCGGCTTCAAGGGCAGCTTCGAACATCTCGTCGACCGTCGCGGCATCCCCGGAATAGGCAATCTGCCCGACACGCTCGAACATGAAGCCGACGCTGTTGGTCTCGCCGAGATTGCCGCCGAACTTCGAAAAGGCGGCGCGGACCTCGCTCGCGGTGCGGTTGCGGTTGTCGGTGAGCGCCTCGACGATGATGGCAACGCCGCTGGGCCCGTAGCCTTCGTAACGGATTTCCTCGAACTGTTCGCCGTCTTCGCCGCCCGAACCGCGGGCGATCGCACGCTCCATGGTGTCCTTGCCCATGTTGGCGCTCTTGGCCGAGGCAATCGCCGCGCGGAGACGCGGGTTTCCGTCGGGATCGCTGCCGGCCCGCGCTGCGGTGGTCAGTTCGCGGATGATCTTCGTGAACACGCGGGCGCGCTTCTGGTCCTGTGCGCCCTTGCGATACATGATGTTCTTGAACTTGGAATGACCTGCCATATCCGCTCCGCCATGAATTCCGCCGCCCGTCTGCCAAGCGCCGCGCCAGACGCCATCGTGGCATCATGCCGCACCAATGTGGCAGGAATGGGGCCACCGTCCGGACCCTGCCCGCCCGCCGCGGGCGGTCAGTCGGGCAGCGCCTCCTGCAGCCTCCCGCCGACGCGCACCGGCTGTATCGCCACGGCGAGTCCGGTCGCGTCGTCGGTATCGACGAGGACGCCGCACAGCGTCGCCTCAGCTCCCGCCGCTTCCATGCGCACGGTCGGCATCTTGCGTACGAACCGCTCCATGCTGATCTCCTTGCGCACCCCGATGACCGAGTCGTAGTCGCCGCACATGCCGAGGTCGGAGATGTAACCGGTTCCGCCCGGCAGGATCTGCGCATCGGCAGTCGGCACATGGGTGTGGGTGCCGACGACGGCGGAGACACGGCCGTCGACGAAATGGCCCATGGCCATCTTCTCACTGGTCGCCTCGCCATGGAAATCGAGGAGAATGGCGTCGCAGTTGCCGCCGAGCCGCCACGTGCCGAGCATCGCAGACACTGCAGCAAAGGGATCGTCGAGCGGATCCATGAACAGCCGCCCCATCAGGTGGAGAACGACAAGGCTGCGCCCGCGCCCATCCGAGATCTTCGCCACACCGCAGCCGGGCGTGCCCGCGGGATAGTTGTCCGGCCGCAGAAGCCGGGCCTCCTTGTCGAAATGGGGAATGATCTCCCTGCGGTCCCAGACATGGTTGCCGGTAGTCAGGAGATCCGCCCCCGCCGCGAACAACTGTTCGCAGATCTTCGGCGTGATCCCGAAACCGCTGGCCGCGTTCTCGCCGTTGACCACAGCGAAATCCACGCCGTACCGCTCCCGCAAGACCGGAAGGTGGGTCTCGACCGCCTTGCGGCCGGAGCGTCCGAACACGTCACCACAAACGAGAATGCGCATTCGCCCGGGCTCCCCGGTCACCGGCCGCCGTCGAGCGGCACCGGACCGCTTTCGGCAATCACAGCGTCAAGCGGCTCGTCGCCGGGCGCGACCGGTATCTGCGCCGATTCCTGGGCCGCGTAGGCGGCGCCGACAGCAAAGACCGGTCCGGCGCGGCGAAGTTCGCGCAGGGTGCGGTCATAGTAGCCCCCGCCATATCCGAGCCGGGCGCCCGTCCTGTCGAAGGCAAGGAGCGGCGCCACCACCAACTGCGGCGTCGCCGGACGCCCGCCCGCGGGTTCCGACAGGCCGAACGCCGCGGTCCGGAGACGCTGGCCCGGGCGCCAGGACACGAACCCGAGGGGCTTGCCGGGGCCGCGCAGCACCGGGAGGACGATCCGGTGCCCGGACACCGCAAGCCGATCGATGAGCGGCCGCACATCGATTTCGGTACGGATCGGCCAGTACAGCGCCACCACCGCGTCCGCGGAGAGCCGTTCGGCGAAACTTGCGAGGAAATGGCCGGCCAGCGCCCTGCCCGCCGCCGGGTGCTGGCGCGCATGAGCCCGGCCACGGCGGTCGGCCGCCTCCGCGCGTAGCGCCGCCTTCGCAGCTTCCGCACTTGCGGCAACGGCCTGCCTATCCGCCGCCTGGACGCCCGCAGCAGTCACGCGGGCCGTCCGCGCCACCAGTCCCCGGCCCCGGCGCAAACGTCAGCACGCCGCAGACCCGGACCACCCCATCGTTTCACCGTCATCCGGTCGCCGGTCCGGTGTCGTCACGTGCCCGAAGGGCGGCGAGCGCGGCCGCGAGTTCCTCGATGCGGCCGGCGGCGTCGATCAAGCCATCCGCCAGTTCGACACGCTCCCTCTCCGCGCTGTCGGCCGTCTGCCGCGCGGCTGCGGCTTCCGCGCCCTTTTGGGCAAGCGCGGCGCGAGCCTCCTCAAGGTCGGAGGCAATCATGAGGGCGGTCATGACGAGCAGCTGCGGCCGGCTGGCGGAACTGACGCGCGTGGCCAAGTCGCCGACCCGCTTGTCGATACCTCCGGCGAGCGCGATCACCTGGTCTTCCGTGCCGTCTTCGCACGCGATCTGGTAGCTGCGCCCACCGACCGTTATCGCAACCGTCGCCATGTCATTCACCGAGCAGCGTCCGGACCTGTCCGATGACCGCGGTCAGCCGCTCGGATGCGGCAGCCAGCGTCCGTTCGAGTTCGTAGCAGCGCGTGCGCATCTCGGCGCTGTCGGCCTCCAGCGCCGCCACTGTCCGCTGTTCGAGAGTCAGGTGCCGCACCGAACCCTCAAGGGACGCAATGGCCTCGTCAAGTCTCGCTCTCGCTTCGGGCAGTTCGGACACGAAAATCCCTAATGCATGGATTTATCTCGTGATTTGCACAATATCCTGTTCCTCTGGAAGATGTCAACGCCTATATGGACGGTAACGGCAGGCTTCCGCCACGCGGCACCGGCAGGACAGGGAAGGCATATGGAGCAAGCGCAGGCCATCCGCCCGGTCTTCATCATCCACTCGCTGGCCCATGCCGCGGCGGCGGCGCGGGCGGCCACGGAGGCGGGAAAGGCGGTCACGCTTTCGAGCGCGCCGGGGGCGACGGGCTATGCCGGCGCCGGATGGTTCCTGGCCGTCCTCGCGGCACTGGCCGAAACGCAGCCGGCCGCGGACATCGACGCCCTTCTCGACTGCGGCGACGACGCCGCAGCGGCCATCGAGGCCCTGCATGCGGGCGCGCGGTGGATCCGTCTCGATGGCGCCGAGATGCTCCTGCGGGAAGTCGCCGAACTTGCCGAATCGGCCGGAGCCAGACTCAACGGCCCTGCCGGACCGGCGCTAGATCTCGCGAAGGTCCGCGACATCGACGAAGCCTGCCGCGCCTTCCTCGCCCGGGCGCGGTCCCAGGGCAGCGACGCCGTTTGAAAACGACGACCCGTTGCGCTATGCAGCGAATCCGTGAGGTGGAACGTCGACACGCCCTGGAGCAAATGAAGCATGCGCATCAGCCGAAAAGTCAGGACGATCCTGGCGCGATACGAAAGCGACAATCCGGGAACCAAGGGCAATCTCGCCAGCATACTGATGAGCGGCCGTCTCGGCGGCACCGGGAAGCTGGTAATCCTGCCGGTCGACCAGGGTTTCGAGCACGGGCCCGCGCGGAGTTTCGCGGCCAACCCCGAAGCCTACGATCCGCACTACCATTTCCGGCTGGCCGTCGATGCCGGCCTGTCGGCCTATGCGGCGCCGCTCGGCATGCTCGAGGCCGGCGCGGACAGCTTTGCCGGCGCAGTGCCGACCATCCTCAAGTGCAACTCGGCAAACTCGCTCGCGTCCAATACCGACCAAGCGGTCACCGCATCGGTCGGCGACGCGTTGCGCCTCGGCTGCGCCGCGATCGGCTTCACCATATACCCCGGATCCGAGGACCAGTACGAGATGATCGAGGAGATCCGCGAACTCGCCGAGGAAGCGAAGTCCGTGGGCCTCGCCGTGGTCGTCTGGTCCTATCCGCGCGGACCGGCGTTGTCGAGGGAAGGCGAGACCGCGGCCGACATCTGTGCCTACGCGGCGCACATGGCGGCGCTGATGGGCGCGCACATCATCAAGGTCAAGCCGCCGACAGACGCACTCTTCCTCGACGCGGCCGCGAAGGTCTACCGGGCCCAGTCGATACCGGTCGCGACGCTGACCGAACGAATTGGGCATGTCGTGCAATCCTGCTTCAACGGGCGGCGGCTGGTGGTGTTCTCCGGCGGCGAGGCCAAGGATCTCGACGGCATCTACGACGAGGTTCGTGCGATCCGCGACGGCGGCGGCAGCGGATCGATCATCGGCCGCAACACTTTCCAGCGCCCGCGGAACGACGCCCTGAAGATGCTCGACACGATCATCGGCATCTACCGGGGACAGGCCTGATCACATTCCCGCCGCGCGCTGCCAGCTCTATCTCGTCACCCCGCCCCGCCTCGAAGGCGGTGCCGGAGAGTTCTCCGACATCGCGGCCGCTGCCCTCGATGCGGGGCCGGTCGCCTGTCTCCAACTTCGTCTAAAGAACGCCCCCGACGACGAAATCCGCGCCGCCTGCGACATCCTTCGCCCCGTGGCCCAGGAGCGCGGCGTCGCCTTCGTCATGAACGACCGCGCCGACCTGGCGGCGGAGCTTGGCTGCGACGGCGTCCATGTCGGCCAGGAGGACTTGGCCTGCGCCGAGGCCCGCACGCTGGTCGGTCCCGACGCGATCGTCGGCGTCACCTGCAAGTCGTCCCGGCATCTGGCCCTCGAGGCCTGCGAAGCCGGCGCCGACTATGTTGCGTTCGGTGCGTTCTTCGCCTCGCCCACCAAGGCGGCGACGACGCCCGCGGACCCGGACATCCTGTCGTGGTGGCAAGAGACGGTCACGGTCCCGTGCGTAGCCATCGGTGGCATCACCGCGGAGAACTGCGCCCCACTGGTCGCCGCCGGCGCCGACTTCCTCGCCGTGGCGTCGGGTGTTTGGGACTATCCCGGCGGACCGGCCGCCGCGGTGCGGGACTTCGGCAGCCGACTCGCCTGACGTCGGACGGTCCAGGCCCGCCCCGGCATCACGGCTGCGCAACCGGAACCCAGAGCACCTCCTCGATACGCGCCGCACCGGTGGCAAGCATCACCAGCCGGTCGAAACCCATCGCGATGCCCGCACAGTCCGGCATCCCCGCCTCGATCGCCTGCAGCAGGTCGTCGTCGGCCGGCCATGCCGCCCGGCCTTGGCGGCGGCGCCATTCGGCGGTTTCAGCGAAACGGCGGCGGTGCTCGGCGGGATCCGTCAACTCGCCATAGCCGTTGGCGAGTTCGACACCGCAAGCGAAGATCTCGAAACGCTCCGCCACCGACGGATCGCCGGGCGCGGCCCGCGCCATCGCGGCCATCGACACCGGCCAGGAATGGAGAATGACGGGCACGTCGCGTCCGAGATGCGGCTCGACGCGTTCGAGGAATATCCGGAAGAAAACATCCTCCCAGCTGTCCCCGTCGGCCGCACGGACGCCGACCGCGCCGGCCGCACGGCTGAGGCGACCGGGCGACGGCTGCCGCGGATCGTCGATCGTCGCCGCAAGCTCGATGCCCGCATATTCGCGAAAGGCCTCCGCGACGGTCACGAATCTCCATGGCCCGGACAGGTCGCATTCCACCCCGTCGCGCGACAACGCGGGGCCGGCGAGCGCGCGCACCAGCTCCGCCGCCTCGGCGGCAATGTCCTGCCATCCGGCTCCGGCCCGGTACCATTCGAGCATGGAGAATTCCGGATGATGCTTCCAGGACCGCTCGCCGTCGCGAAACACTCTCGCCAGTTGCCAGATCCGGTCCATGCCGGCGACCATCAGTTTCTTCATCGCGAATTCGGGCGAGGTATGAAGATACATTCGCCGAACGTCGCCGGCAGGCGACGCCAGCGCCGTCTCGAACGCGGCCAGGTACCGCTCGAGGCCCGGCGAGACCTGAAGTATCGGGGTCTCGACCTCGGCGTAGCCGCGCGCCGAGAAAAACAGGCGGAGCCGGCGGATCATCTCCTGGCGCCGTTCGAGGATCCGCCGCCGTCTCTCGAACAGCGGCGGCTGCCACCATGCCTTGCCTGCAGGCTGTCGGGTGCTATTCATGTCGGGATAATGCACGATCCCGGCAGCGACCGTCATCCCCTCGCGGAAGTCCCACATGAATCCCATCCCGTCCACATTGCGAACCGGCGCCCAGTTCGCGGCGGCAGGCCTGATCGAACCGGGCCGGGAAGCGGCCATCGACGCCGTCGGCGCGCGCTACAGCGTCGCGCTCTCCCGGCATCTCGCGGAACTGATCGACCGCACCGATTCCGGCGACCCCATCGCACGCCAGTTCGTGCCGTCAACCGAGGAGATGGCCTCCGGCAGCGACGAATTCGCGGACCCGATCGGCGACGGCGCCCGGTCTCCGGTCAAGGGGCTCGTCCACCGCTATCCGGACCGGGTCCTGCTGATGCCGACACTCGCCTGTCCGGTCTATTGCCGATACTGCTTCCGCCGCAATCGCGTCGGGCGGGCGGCGGGCGCGCCCGACGCCGACGAACTCGACGCGGCCTTCGCCTATATCGAAGATCGCGAGGAGATCAGGGAGGTCATCCTGTCGGGAGGAGATCCGCTCGCGCTTTCGGATGCGCGGCTCGCCCGCATCCTGCGAAGGATCGAGGCCGTCGACCACGTCTCGGTCATCCGCATCCACACAAGGACGCCGGTCGCGGTGCCGTCGCGCGTGACCCCAGGCCTCGTCGGCGCCCTGACGCTCCGGAGGCGGCCGTGGATGGTGCTGCACTGCAACCATCCCCGCGAACTGTCGCCAGAGGTCGAGGCCGCCTTCGCCCGGCTTGCCGGAGCCGGCGTCCCGCTGCTCTCGCAGTCGGTGCTCCTTCGCGGCGTCAATGACGACGCGGACACGCTCGCCGAGCTGATGCGACGCCTCGTGGCGGCGGGGATCAAGCCGTATTACCTCCACCATCCCGACCGGGCCGCAGGCACCGCGCGCTTCCGACTGACTCTGGCCGAAGGCCTGGACCTCGTGCGCGCGCTCAGGGGCCGCATCTCGGGCCTGTGCCAGCCCACATATGTCGTCGACATCCCGGGCGGCTACGGCAAGATTCCGGTCCTCGACGCCGTTCCCGGAGACCGTGACGGCGAATGGACGCTCAAGGACTTCACGGGCCGGGAACATGCCTACAGGGACTGACCGGCAGCGATCCCGGAACGGGCGGGGAAGCACAGGGTCCCGGCGGTGGCGGTGCGCCGGCTTCGGCTATAGGATCGGCGCCGCCGGGCGCCGGCAGTGATCGGGGGAGGGACATGCTGTCATCAATACCTGCCATATTCATGCGCGGCGGCACGTCGCGCGGACTGTATTTCGACCGTGCCGACCTGCCCGAAGACCGCAGCCTCTGGGACGGCATCCTTCTGGCGGCATTCGGGTCCCCCGACCCGCGCCAGATCGATGGCGTCGGCGGCACCACGTCGGTGACCAGCAAGGTCGCCGTGATCTCGCCCTCTGCCCGCGACGACTGCGACGTGGACTACTTCTTCGCCCAGGTTGCCGTCGACCGGACGGACGTGGATTACGGCCCCACCTGCGGCAACATGCTCGCCGGCGTCGGCCCATACGCGGTCGAGACCGGCATGGTGCCGGGCGCCGACGGGGAGACCAGCGTGCGCATTCACCAGGTCAACACCGGAGGTCTGGTCGAGGCGGTGGTCCGCACCCCCGGCGGACGGGTCGAGTACGAGGGCGACGAGGCGATAGACGGCGTGCCGGGGACCGGAGCGCCCGTCCTTCTGAACTTCATGCAAGCGATCGGCTCCCATACCGGAGCGCTCTTTCCGAGTGGCCGGCGCCAGGAGGAGATCGACGGCATCGCCGTCACGCTCGTGGATGCGGCCATGCCGGTCATGATCCTGCGCGCCGCCGATGTCGGCAAGACCGGACGCGAGACCGCAGCCGAGCTCGGCTCGGACCGCGCCTTCTTCGACCGGGTCGAGCCCATGCGCCAGGAGGCCGGGCGGCGCATGGGACTCGGAGACGTTCGCGGCAAGGTCGTGCCCAAGATCATCATCGCCGCGGCGGCGGCGGACGGCGGAACGATCGCGTCGCGCTATTTCGTGCCCGACCGGCCCCACGAAACCCATGCCATCACCGGCGGGATTGCGCTGGCCTTCGCGGCGCTGTCGGACGGCACCGTGGTCCAGCCGCTGGCCGAGCGCCTGCCGGCGGCCGGGCGGCCGGTGTTCTCGATCGAACATCCCGCGGGCCGCCTCAACCTGGTGCTGACCCTCGGCGAGGATGCGCCCGAACCCGGAATCGAGGCTGCCGGGACGGTTCGCACCGCCCGCATGATCATGCGCGGAAGCGTGATGGTGCCGGAAGGGCTGCTGACCCGGACAGATGGACCGGAGCGTACGGGCCACGCAACCCCGTGACCGATCGGCGCGCCCGGTCCGACCGCAGGAGGGTATTCCGCGGAGCTCGCGGGGTGCGCCAGGGCAGCGAAAATCCTGATCGGCACTCTTGAACCGCGCCAATCGGCCTTGACGCTTTCGCCGCGGGCTGCGACACGGTGGCCGGTCTGCCGCTCCCGTGGGAGAACGGCGGCCGATTGTCCGATCCGGCCCTTTCAACGCCGGCGCAACCCGGGAAAACGCGCCCGTCCCGACTGTGCCGCACGGAGCGGCAGGGGACGAACCGCGCTGCCCGTCCGAATTGCCTGGCCCGGCGCGGGCTGATAGTTTGGCCAACCCTCCGGCAGCCGACCACGGAAGACAGCATGAAGATCCAGGCCAACACCATTCGTGCGGGAAACGTCATCGAGCATGACGGCAAGCAGTGGAACGTGATGAAGACCGAGCTGCTGCTGCCCGGCAAGGGCAACGCCTTCATCCAGGTCGAGATGCGCGACGTGCGGACCGGGAACAAGACGAACGAACGGTTCCGCACCTCGGAGACCGTCGAGAAGCTCATGGTCGAGGAGAGGCAGTGCACCTTTCTCTATGCCGAAGGCGACAAGCTGACCTTCATGGACAGCGAGACCTACGACCAGTTCGAGCTCTCGCGCGACACCATCGGCGATGCCGCCTCGTTCCTGCAGGAAGGGATGGCGGTCACCGCGGACACCATCGAGGGCGCGCTCGCCGGCATTCGCCCGCCCCAGCACGTCGCGATGGAGGTCGTCGAGGCTGATCCCGTGGTCAAGGGCCAGACTGCCTCGTCCTCGTACAAGCCGGCCATCATCGAAAACGGGGTGCGCGTCATGGTGCCGCCGCACATCGAGGCGGGCACGCGCATCGTCGTCAACACCGAGGACGCCTCCTACGTCGAGCGCGCCAAGGACTGACCGCGTGGCCGATGCCGGATCCCGCAGCGGGCCGCATCACTGACGAGGCAAGGATGCGATGGCACGGCCGGGTCCCCTGATCAACCTCATGGAGCGTGCGGCGCGCAAGGCCGCGCGGCCTCTCATGCGCGATTTCGGGGAGGTCGAGCAGCTCCAGGTGTCCGTCAAGGGCCCCGGCGACTTCGTCACCGAGGCCGACCGGCGCACCGAGAGCATTCTCCGCGAAGAGCTCCACAAGGCCCGCCCCGAGTTCGGTTTTCTCATGGAGGAGGCAGGCGCCGTCGCAGGGTCCGGGGAAGACCGCCGCTGGATCATCGACCCCATCGACGGCACGACCAACTTCCTGCACGGCATCCCCCATTTCGCCATCTCCATTGCCGCAGAGAGCGAGGGAGAACTGGTGGCCGGGCTCATCTTCGAGCCGCTGCGCAACGAGATGTTCTGGGCGGAGCGCGGCCAGGGCGCCTACATGAACCGCTACCGACTGCGCGCATCTGAACGGGGACGGCTGGCGGATGCCCTGCTCGCGACCGGCATCCCTTTCGGAGCCCGTGCGGGCAAGAGGGCTTTCACAACCATGCTCGGGGCCGCCATGGACCGCACCGCGGGCGTCAGGCGCTTCGGCGCGGCCTCCCTCGACCTCGCATATGTCGCGGCTGGCCGTTTTGACGGCTTCTGGGAAGTCGGCCTGTCGCCATGGGATGTCGCCGCCGGCATCATCATCGTTCGCGAAGCCGGCGGGATGGTCAGCGAGATCGGCGGCGGTTCCAACATGTTGCACGGCAACACGATTCTTGCTACCAACCCGCGCTTGTACAACGACATTCGCAGACTTTTGACTGAGGCTGTCCGGAACCGCGGCCTCGAGTTCACAGATTGATCGACCATACCGGGGACCAGGTGCTGTCCGGGCAACCTGACCGGCGCCGGACCCGTCGGAAACCAGAAGGGGGCCGGCCACCCAGTCGTCCAGGGCTCTTGCCGGGCGCGGGCACGAACCGACCGGGAGTCGAATCCGGCTCGAATTCGGGAATATCGTTGTCAGAGCGCTGGAGGCCACCGTTGGCAAAACCAGAGGACGGAAGCGACCGATGACCCATCCGCAACGCTACCTGTTCCGCATGACCGGGTTCCTTGCCGCCGTCGCGATCGGCGTCGCCCTGCTGTACGGGGGCGTCCGCGACAGCTTCATGGCCAACCCCGGACTCAACGGGCTCATCCTCGGGGTGCTTTTCCTCGGCATAGTCTACATCTACCACACGGTGACCGTGCTCATCAGCGATGTCGGCTGGCTGGAAAATTTCCGTGCGGAACAGGCCGGCGTGCTTGCAGATGGTCGCGAGCGGAATCCGAGGATGCTGGCCCCGATGGCGGCAATGCTGGGGAACGGCGCCGAGCCGTTCAGGATGTCCTCTACGGCCATGCGCTCGCTGCTCGACGGCATCTTCTCTCGGCTCGCCGAGTCGCGCGAGATATCGCGCTACCTTATCGGCCTCCTCATATTCCTCGGCCTGCTGGGAACCTTCTGGGGGCTGCTGAAGACCATCGGGGCGGTCGGCGACGTGATCGGCGGCCTGACCGTGGAAGGCAGCAACATGGAAACTGTCTTCACCGACCTCAAGGCCGGGCTGCAGTCTCCCATGGCGGGAATGGCCACCGCATTCTCGTCTTCGCTGTTCGGACTCGCCGGTTCGCTTGTGCTGGGTTTTCTCGAACTTCAGGCCGGGCAGGCCCAGAATCGTTTCTCCAACGAACTCGAGGACTGGCTCTCGGGGCAGGTCCGCCTCGGCACGGGCGAAGCGAGGCCGGCCGGAGAAGCTTCCGTTCCGGCGTATATCGAGGCTCTCCTCGAGCAGACATCGGACAATCTGGAAAATCTCGAGCGCACGCTGCAGCGCGGCGAGGAAGCCCGCATCAGCGCCAACACCAGCATCACCGAACTCGCCGAGCATATCGGCGTGATCAGCGAACAGATGAAGCAGCAACAGCCTCTGTTGTCGCGGCTCACCGAAGCCCAACTTGAGATCAAGGTGGTCCTGGACCAGATGGCGGCGCTTCTCTCACGTCCGGGCCTTGGAGACGCCGGTGACGACATTCGGGGCCATCTGCGGAGCATCGACAACCATTTCGCCCGGATGCTTGACGAATCGGTCAAGGGACGGACCCAGGTCGTCGAGGATCTCCGCAGCGAGATTCGCGTACTGTCGCGCACCCTCGCCGCAGCGGCCGAACAGGCGCGGCGCTAGGCAGGCTCCGGGAGCCGCCCGAGATGGCACGCATCCCCGAGCGGCAACGGCAGACGCCGGACATCTGGCCGGGTTTCGTCGACGCCCTGGCGGCGCTGCTGGTGGTGATCATCTTTCTCGTGATGATCTTTACCGTGGCGCAGTTTTTTCTCAGCGACGTTCTTGTGGGACGTGAAAGGGCTCTCGACGATCTGAAGCGAGAGGTCGCCACGGTATCGGAGCTCCTTTCGCTCGAACGGACGAAGGCAAGTCGAGCGCGCGAGGATCTTGAGCAGCGAATCGCGGATCTCGGACAGGAAATTGCCGAGCGCGACGAAACTATAGCCCGCCTGATCGCGAGTTCGAGGGAACTCTTCGCCCTGCTGTCCATAGAGAAGGAGAGGTACCGGGAGGCGGCGGCAGACGTCAAGACCACGGAACAGGCGCTCGAACAGACACGCTCCGAACTGAAGGAAGAGCAAGACATCAGCGCGGAAGCGCGCAGGCAGATAGAAATTCTCAATATTCTGCTTGCGGGAATCCGCGGTGACCTCGCGAGACGTACCGAGACCGTCTCGCAGTTGACCGCCAAGTCGGAAGAACTGACGGCGGCGCTGACTGCCGAAAGGGAGCGGTCGGGGACGGCTGAGAAGGCCCTGGACGCGACGGCGCGATTGCTTGAACAGACGCGTGCCGAACTGGCCGCGGAAAAGGAGGCCGGCGCTGCTGCTCGCAGGGAAATCAGGGCCCTGACGGCCCGGGTGGCGGCGCTTCAGCAAGATCTCGCGAACCGCGACGAGACAATTGCCCGGTCACGTGCCAGATCCCGGCAGCTTCAGGCGCTGCTGGCCGCCGAACGAGACAGATCTGCAACGGCTGAAAACAAACTCGAGGTCAGCGCGCGCATGATCGCTCAGGCCCGTGACGAGATCGGAACCCTGAGGACCGAGTTGACGGCCGAAAGGGAGAGAGCAGCAAGAGCCGAAGAGGAACTCGAAGCCAGGGCGCGCACGATCGCGCGGCTGCGCGGCGAACTGGCCAAGGCACGCGAGGCCGGTGTCGAGGCCCGCGAGGAGATAGAGGTGTCGACCGCCCAAGCGGAGACTCTTCGTCAGGAGATCGCCGAACATCGGCAGGTCATCTCGCTCCTCGGCATCCGTTCCCGGGAACTCTCGGACCTGCTGGCAGCCGAGGAGAAACGGGCGGACAGGGCCGAGAAAGAGGCCGAATCGAAAGGACGCGCTCTGGAGCGGGAGCGCGTCCGTCTCGCCGAGGAGCAGGAAATCGGCGCAGCCGCGCGCAAACGGGCCGAGGCCGTTGCGGAGCAGGTTACGGCGCTACGCCGGGAACTTGCCAAGGTCAACACAGCGCTCGAGGTGTCCGAAACCAGGGAGGACGCACGGTTGGCGGAAATCGTCGATCTTGAAGAACGACTGAGCCGGGCGCTGATGTCCAGGGTCGCCGAACTGGCACGGTACCGGTCCGAATTCTTCGGCAAGCTGCGCGAGGTACTCGGCGACCAGGAAGGAATCCGGATCGTGGGTGACCGCTTCGTGGTGCAGTCGGAGATACTGTTCGATTCAGGATCGACGGACTTCAGCGAGAACGCGCTCGTACAGATCGACAGGCTGGCGCGCACGCTGACGGACGTCTCGGCGCGTATTCCAGATGGCGTGGACTGGGTGCTCCGGATCGATGGCCATACCGACCGTATTCCGATCAACACACCAGCGTATCCCTCGAACTGGGAACTGTCCACCGGACGGGCGATTGCCGTGGTGCGTCAGCTGATCGACCGTGGGATACCCGCCGATCGCCTGTTCGCGGCCGGCTTCGGATCAAACCACCCCATCGACACGCGTGACACGGTGGACGCCTACCGCCTCAACCGGCGTATCGAACTCAAGCTTACCCAGCGCTGAAAACGGCCGTGCCTGGGGCGGCAACAACGCAGGTTATTTTCAACTGAACAACTTGCGTTGTTGGTAAAGCCAACCTTGGGCATCAGACCCGGCTGGCGCTCCGTCGCCGGCGCGTTGTCGTTGGCGGCGGCGAGCCTGTCCAGTTCCTCGCGCCCGACGCGCCGGTCGATGTTCCGGGCCAGCGTCACCACGCCGGTATAGATCCGCGCCTCCGCTCCACCTTTGTGGTTCGTCGCCACGCCACGCATGACGGAAATTCCGCGATCTTCGCTCTTCCGCAATACTACGCACGCGGGAGTCGATTTGGACCCGCGATTCGGCCATGTCAAACGCTGCCGTCAGAGGGTTTCCTGCATGGAATCAAGCCGTTGGGCAGCAGGAGCGCAGGGGAAAATGCGGCATCTGGCGCATGATCGAAAATAGATTCGCCGGGTGGTATCGCCGCCATACTTTCAGGTCAGAACGCGAAGCGCAGTTTCCGGTGCCTTGTCGAGCACCCGCAGCAGGGCGCGCGCCGCCCCGGTCGGGCAACGCTTGCCCTGTTCCCAGTTGCGGATGGTCTCGTGCGGCACGTCGATGCGCCGCGCCAGCTCGGTCTGGGAAAGCCCCAGCCGCCGCCGAACCCGGCGCGCATACCGCGCCATGTCCTGCATGGCTTCAGCCTCGTCCTCCCGCTCCTGCGCCGCGATCTCCGCTTCGGTGGTGGCATCCACCCTAGCGGGATCGATCCTCCCCTCGGGCAGGGTGGACGGATCGTCCGGATCAATCCTGATGCGCGTTGTGCTCATAGTCCGCGACCTCCTTGCCATTGGCCTTGCGGGCCGAAATGATGCGAACGATCGAACCCCGCACCGTGTAGACCACGACATAGGTCCGGGCGGCACAGGCGAAGTCGAAGCCACAATTTTAGTAATAACGTATTTTAATGGTTATGAACCGTCAAAAAACCCCACGACTGAAACCACTCCTGGATACCGTCCCTCCCGGCTTCATGGTCGACACACCATGGCTGAGAGCCCAGGGGATCGACCCGAAGTCGATACATGACTATGTTGCCCGCGGGTGGCTCGAACGCGTCGTCCGCGGCGTGTACCGCCGTCCGCTACCCAAAGGCGCGCAAGCCGGCCACGAGGAGTCCTGGACGATACCGCTTCTCTCTCTCCAATGGCTCATGAAGTATCCCGTGCATCTCGGCGGAGAGAGCGCCCTCGACATGGCCGGCTACGCCCATTACCTGAGATTGGGGGGAAGATCGCGCGTTCTTTTCTATGGCGAGGTGCCGTCCTGGCTGAAGCGGCTGCCCATGCAGACCGAGGTCGTCGTCCGCCGGCACGCCCTGTTCGGCGATGATCCCCTCGGTATCGACGATGCCCATCCCGAGGCAGCGGGAACCCGACCAATGGTGGACGTGTGGCGCTGGCCCCTGAAGACGTCCTCGCCGGAACGCGCCATCCTCGAGGCCCTCGACGAACTGCCGCGGAATGCAACCTTCGAGAACCTCGACAAGGTCTTCGAGGGGCTGGTGTCGCTCCGACCCAGGCGGCTCGCGGCGCTCCTGGCAGCGTGCCGCAGCGTGAAGGTGAGAAGGCTGTTCTTTGTGTTTGCCGACAAGCACCGGCACGCATGGCGCAAGCACCTGGACATCTCAGGGATCGACTTCGGATCCGGACCGCGGGCCCTGGTGGAGGGCGGCAGGCTTCACCCGGCCTATCGCATCTACGTGCCCGAAGCATTCCTGCCCGGAATACCACAAATGGCAGACGGCGATACTTGACCGATACGTGACCCAGATTCGCCTGCTCCTGACCACGCTGCAAGATATCGCCAACGAGACCGTATTCGCGCTCAAGGGCAGCACCGCACTATCGACACGAGTGACGCGGTGCACGCATACCACTTCAACCGGCGTATCGAACTCAAACCTACCCAGCGCCGATAAACGCTGCGGCCCGTTCGGGCCGCAGGCGGCCGCGCGGGACAGTCAGGCCGGCGCGCGTTCGAATGTCACGAACGAATAGTCGTGGTCGTCACCGTCGCCCGCTGAGCGACGCTCACGCGAGACCTCCCGCCATTCGGCGGCGAGGGGCAGGGGAAACGTCACAGCGCCCTCAGCCGCGGCATGCACCTCGGTCATGTGGATGATGTCGGCCATGGTCAGCGCCTCGCGGTAGACCCCCGCGCCGCCAATGACGAAGACTTCGTCCGCCCCGAGTTCGGCGGCGGCGATGGCGGCGCGATCAAGCGCCGCCCGCAAGTCGGGTGCGGCCTCCACGGCACCGGACAGGCGCGCGGAATTGCGCGTGATCACGATGTTCCGGCGGCCGGGAAGCGGCCGTCCTATCGACTGGTAGGTCTTGCGGCCCATCACCACGGGTTTTCCGATGGTCAGCGCCCGAAATCGCCGCAGGTCGCCGGACAGGCGCCAAGGAAGCCCCCCGTCCCTGCCGATGACGCCGTTTTCGGCGACGGCGACAATTATCGCAACGCGCAAGACGGACCTTCAGACCGCGACGGCCGCCGGGATATGGGGATGGAACCTGTATTCCTCGAGGAAGAAATCCTCGTAACGGAAGCCGAAGATGTCGCGGATTTCGGGATTGATGCGCATCGCAGGCAGGGGATGGGGTTCGCGTTCGATTTGTTCATCCGCCTGCTCGAGATGGTTGGCATAGAGATGGGCATCGCCGAGGGTGTGGACGAATTCGCCGGCCTCGAGGCCGGTTACCTGGGCCACCATCATGGTCAGCAGCGCATAGGAGGCGATATTGAACGGCACGCCAAGGAAGATGTCCGCGCTGCGCTGGTAGAGCTGGCAGGAGAGGCGGCCCTCGGCAACATGAAACTGGAAGAGGCAGTGGCACGGCGGCAGGGCCATGCGGTCGATCTCGGCCACGTTCCAGGCGCTAACGATCAGGCGCCGCGACGCGCCGTCGACCCTGATTGCTTCCACCACGCGCGAGATCTGGTCGATCTCGGCGCCGTCGCCGCCCTTCCACGAGCGCCACTGCGCGCCATAGACCGGCCCGAGATCGCCGTCTTCGTCAGCCCACTCGTTCCAGATCGAAACGCCGTTCTCGTTGAGATAGCCGATATTGGTGTCACCGCGCAGGAACCACAGCAACTCGTGAATCACCGACTTGACGTGAATCCTTTTGGTGGTCACGAGCGGAAATCCGTGCGCGAGGTCGAAACGCATCTGATGGCCGAAGACGCTGTATGTCCCGGTGCCCGTGCGATCGTCCCTGTAGATGCCGGTGTCGCGCACGCGACGAAGAAGTTCAAGATATTGTTTCATGCCTCACTTTGTTCCCGCAGCCCTGACTACCGGCGCACCGGGGCCCCGAGCAGACTGACTGTTTGCCGCACATGGCACCCGCCCCGGCGTCGACCGGCGCAGCCGATCCCGGTCAGCCCTATCGTCACCCCTGGAGGCTGGCGGATCAAGAAGAATACGCCGTTTTTGCGGACGACCTCCCCCCTGTTCCCCCGGAGATTCACAGCTTGTCAACAGGGCGAAGCCGTCGAACCGCTCCAAGCCGGCAAGCCACGGCATCGCCCTCACCCCGGTCTGGCCGGGGTTCCGCCGTCTACCCGATCTCCTTTGACCGTCGGTGCCGTCCGACCTCCGCCTTCGCTGCCGGCTTCGACGGCCACGGTCACCGACCACCCGCTGTCCGGGCGGGCAGACATCCCCTTCTTCGCCGCCTACAGCCGCGCATCGACGATGCGGGCGATCAACCCGTCGAATTCCCGTCGCGTGATGAAGCGGTGCTCGACGCAGTATTCGGACCCTCTGTTATCCCTGCCTCTGCAATCCCGTATCATCTTCAACAGGACGGCTTCCGCGTCACCGCCCCGTTCGGCCGCCGGAAAGAAGCGCTTCCTGAACTCCGTTGTGTCCGCCTGGTGAACGATGACCGTGTCCCAGGCCGGTATGACGAAAACCGCCTGGTTGCCGAGCCCCCAGGCCCAGTAGGTGCCTTTGGGAAGTCCTGTGTCCGGGCCGGGAACCCACCACAGATATCCGTGTCCCCACCGCAGATCGTTTCGCCCGGTCGGGGTCATGTCCTCGTGGATACGGTCGATCCATCCAGCGGGAATGACTTCCCTGCCACCGATCCGACCCCGGTCGAGGTAGAGCTGGCCGAACCGGACGAGGTCGCGCGTCGACATCTCGAACGCGGCCGCGCGATGTCTTGAAACCTTCGATTCTTCCATATACCGGACCGCGCCCTTCGTGAATTCCTGCATCCCGGCGGGCCGGGCAATCCCGTTCAGAAATGCCTCGGCGACAGTCAACCCCGTGCGTCTCTCGAAGATGGTCGTGAGGACGTTGTAATCCCAGTTGTTGTAGGCCCATTTGGTACCAGGGGTGTTTTCCCCCTTGCCCAGCAGCCGGTTCTTCTCGGCGGTCAACCCGCCTTCGCCGGCCGCGGGGCGATTTATGCCCGAGACGCTTCTCAGCAGATGCCTGACGGTCGCCGTCTTCTGCAGGGCCGTAAGCGGTCGCGGCACCTCGTCGATATTCAGGTCGCTCAGAGTGTCCGCCAGAGAGATCCGTCCGTGTCCGGTCCCGATGTGCTGTCCCAGGATCGCGCTCAGCAGCGCCTTGCGGATCGAGTGAATGTCATAGGCCCTGCCCGGATCGCCGAATGACGCAACGGTCCTGCCCCCCGTCACGATGGCCAGAGCGTCCGTGCTCAACGACGCGGCGAATTCGAACGCAGCATCCAGACCCTCGGGACTCCAGCCCAGCCCCGTCGTCTCCCCTGCGCTCAACCGCGAGACGACGAGGGTTCTCGCCTGTCCGTCGCGCGCCGACAGACCGCGTTCCCCCGTTGCAAACAGATAAGCCGTCGTGCAAGCGGCAAGCACGACCAGCCCAACCGCAAATTTGGCAGCCGTTCGCATTTTCCCTCGCTCCACCGAACCGACATTCGCCGGATCCTGGCCATCCGGCATGATCCAGATTATGTCGCCAGCCTTTCCGGTCAATCGGTGTCGGACGCTACCCTGCAAGACTCCCCCGGTGCCTGGTGCGGTCCGGCCAAAATTTGTGCGGAACGGGCTTTACTGTCCCGGTTGCATACGCCATATTTGTCTTGTCGGCTTGCCGACTATGGCGATAAACGGTTTGTGCAATAAGCGCCGTGGACCCGGGGGCAGTACCCGGCGCCTCCACCAACGCATCCTGCGGGAACGGCCGCAGATGTTCCGACGGGGGCGAAACAGGATCGACACGCGTCTAAAGACTTGCTTTTCGCCCGGTATGGTACCGCCGTTAGCGGGCCGCCTTTACAAATGCCAATGACAACGAATTGGCCCTCGCTGCCTAGATCTAGGAAAGCGCGGTCCCGGGGGCACCGGGCAACAGAAGCCCCCGACCTCCACGACCTGACAGGCCTCTGGAAGCGGACAGTCCGATGCCACCCGGGCTGTGGACCTGCCGACGCGCTTGGCTAGGTCCGGTTCCGCAGCTATTCTGCGATCCGGCTGCTAGGTGCAGCGCACGGACAGCGGAAATGCGGGACTTGCCGGCTCATGGCTGACGACCTGATCGACTATGCGGAACTGGCTGCACGGGCGATGCGCGGAATCATGCGCGAAGCGCTCGCGCGCGTCGAACGGGAAGGCCTGCCCGGCGATCACCATTTCTACATTTCGTTCCGGACCAAGCATCCGGACGTCCGCATCGCGGATTTCCTAAGGCACAAATACCCCGAGGAAATGACCATCGTCCTTCAGCACAAGTTCTGGGGCCTTGCCGCACGCGAGGACACCTTCGACGTCACGCTGAGCTTTTCCGGCAGGCACGAGGTTCTCCATATCCCCTATGAGGCAATCACCGTCTTCGCCGACCCGTCCGTCAATTTCAGCCTTCAGTTCGACGGCGCGGGCGACGGGACCGTCGCGGAGGGTCCGGCAGATTCCGATGAAGGCGCGCCGCCGGCGCAGGCAGACGGCGGCGAAGGCACCAGCGAGGTCATTGCCCTCGATGCCTTTCGCAAGAACAGGACCTGAGCCCGTGAGTCCGCGTCCCGCGCCCGCCGCCAGACCCCGCGCCAACCAGCAACCAGGGAGTTGACCCGACGTGGCCGACGGCTCCTACGACGACATCCTTCCTCTCGGTCCCGACCAGACCGAATACCGCAAACTCACGTCGGACTTCGTGTCGGTCGGCGATTTCGAAGGAGAGGAGATCCTCAAGGTCGAACCCGAAGGCCTCGAACAGCTTTCCGCGGAGGCGTTCTCCGACATCGCCCACTTCCTGAGGCCGGGGCATCTGCAGCAGTTGCGCGACATTCTCGATGATCCGGAAGCGTCGGACAATGACCGCTTCGTGGCCCTCGATCTCCTGAAGAATGCCAACATCGCCGCCGGCGGTATCCTGCCCATGTGCCAAGATACCGGGACCGCGATCATCATGGGCAAGAAGGGACACAACGTTCGCACGGACGGCTACGACGAATCGGCGCTGTCGGACGGGGTTCTCAGAACCTATCGGGAACGGAATCTCCGTTACTCCCACGTCTCGCCGCTTGCGATGTTCAGCGAAACCAACACCGGCACCAACCTGCCCGCACAGATCGAGATCTATTCCAGCCGCGGCGACGAGTACAAGTTCCTCTTCATTGCCAAGGGCGGCGGTTCGGCCAACAAGTCGTTTCTCTACCAGCAGACACCGGCGGTGCTGAACGAAAAGGCCATGCTCTCGTTCATCGACGAAAAGATCCGCTCGATCGGAACCGCAGCCTGCCCGCCATACCATCTGGCAATCGTCATCGGCGGCACCTCGGCCGAATTCACCATGAAGACGGTCAAGCTCGCCACCACCCGGTATCTCGACTCGCTGCCGACCGAGGGCGGCGATCGCGGGACCGGCTACCGCGACCTCGAGATGGAGGAGAGGATTCTCGATCTCTCCCGGAAGACCGGCATCGGCGCGCAGTTCGGAGGCAAGTATTTCTGCCACGACGTCCGCGTGATCCGCCTGCCGCGGCACGGCGCAAGCGTTCCCATCGGCCTCGGTGTCTCCTGCGCGGCCGACCGCCAGGCGCTCGCGAAGATCACGCGGGACGGCGTGTTCCTCGAACAGCTCGAGATGAACCCCGCAAGGTTTCTGCCCGAAATAGAACCCGCCGATCTCGCCGGCGAGGTGGTGGAGATCGACCTCACCCGCCCGATGGAGGATATCAGGCGCACGCTCGGGCGCTGCAGCGTAAGCACGCGCCTCTCGCTCACCGGACCGATGGTCGTGGCGCGCGACGCCGCTCACGCGAAAATCAAGCAGCGACTCGACGCCGGAGAGCCGATGCCCGACCATTTCCGGAACCATGCGATCTATTACGCGGGCCCGGCCAAGACACCGGAGGGATACGCCTCGGGCTCCTTCGGCCCGACCACCGCAGGCCGGATGGATTCCTATGTCGAGGAATTCCAGGCCCGCGGCGGAAGCCACGTGATGCTGGCCAAGGGCAACCGGTCGCGGCAGGTGACGGAGTCGTGCAGAAAGCACGGCGGCTTCTATCTTGGCTCGATAGGGGGTCCAGCTGCCCGGCTGGCGCAGGACTGCATCAGAAAGGTCGACTGCATCGAGTATCCCGAACTCGGAATGGAGGCGATCTGGCGCATCGAGGTCGAGGAGTTTCCCGCATTCGTCGTAATCGACGACAAGGGAAACGATTTCTTCGCCGGATTCTGACAGGCCTGCTCCCGGGCGATGACGGCGCTTCCCGACGACCGACGCGCGGCTACGGTTCGGCGCGGCTCCGCGGCAGGCGCCTGCGACACCGGCGAACCGCTCCGGAAGGTCGAAGCCCCCTGCCCGCACCTTCCGGTCTTCAACGGCAAGGTACCGCCGAGGCACTCATTCGCCGAACCGTTCGACATCGCGGAGTCGGGTTGCCGCCTCGAGGCGCAGACGTTCGCCCTGCCTTCGACCCCGGGCGCAGCACGATGCTGGCTGTCGATCCAGCCATGGCGCCGTCTGGCCGAACTCCGCCGGGACGGGCCCGTCAGATGAAGTTCTGCGTGTTCGGTGCCGGCGCAGTCGGCGGATTCGTCGGCGGCATGGTCGCCCGTTCCGGCGCCGAAGTGTCGCTGGTGGCGCGCGGGCCCCATCTCGCCGCGCTTCGCGTTGATGGCCTCGAAGTCATTACCGACGGCGAGCAGTTCACGGCCAGGGTCCCGGCAACGGACAAACCCCGGGAGCTGGGGCCTCAGGACGTCGTGTTCATGGCCGTCAAGGCGCATGGCCTCGCCGCGGCGGCGCAGGCGGCCCGACCGCTGATCGGTCCGGAAACGGTGGTCGTCTCGGCGCAGAACGGAATACCGTTCTGGTACTTCCACGCCCACGGCGGCCCGTTCGACAACCGCGCATTGCAGACGGTGGATCCGGGACGAAAGATTGCGTCCGCCATCGGGTGCGAACGCGTCATCGGGTGCGTCATCACGTCGAGCAATGAGGTCGTGCGGCCCGGCGTCATCCGCAATATCGGCAACCGCGTGTTCGCGCTCGGCGAACCCGACGGCTCGTCCTCTGAACGCCTCGCGGCGGTCGCCTCGGTGATGGAAGCCGCAGGGCTCCGCGCTCCCACCCGTACGGACATCCGCAACGAGGTCTGGGTCAAGATCTGGGGCAACGTCTCGTTTAGCCCGATGGCGACACTGGCCATGGCAAAGTTGGGGCCCCTCGTCGAGCACGAGGATCTCCGGCATCTCGCCATCGCCATCATGGAGGAGGTCCAGGCCGTCGGCGAAGCGTTCGGCGTAACCTTCAGGCAGGACATCCAGAGCAGGATCGCCGCCACCTCCGAGGTGGCAGGCCATAAGACGTCTCTACTTCAGGATCTCGAGCGGGGACGTCCCATGGAGGTGGACGGGATCACCGGCGCCATCGTCGAACTCGGACGGCTTGCCGGTGTTTCGACGCCGATGATCGATCTGGTCTACGCGTTGCTGCGCTCGCGTGCCCGCGAGGCGGGTCTCTATCCCGAGACTGGCTTCGACCCTCTCGGCTTTCAGGTGAACTGAAAGGTTGCCTCGACCTCGATTGCCACGCCGAAGGGCATCGACGCTGCCCCGATTGCGGTCCGGGCGTGGCGCCCGGGCTCGCCGAACAGGTCATTGAAAAGATCGGATGCGCCGTTGACGACGGCGGACACAGCGGTGAACTCGGGGTCGACGTTGACGTAACCCTTGACGCGCACGATTTCCTCGATGCGGTCGAGATCGCCAAGGGCGTCCTTGGCGCAGGCAAGTACCATCAGGGCGCTTGTTCGCGCCGCATCCTGCCCCTCCTCCAGGGTGAACTCACGCCCGACCTTGCCGATGAAAGCGATCTCGTTGTCGATTCTCGGCACCTGCCCCGACACGAACAGGAGCGAACCAGCGATCTTCCAGTTGCGGATCCGGGCCACCTTGGGCGACGCCGCCTCCGGAAGCTTGAAACCCATTTCGGCAAGTCTTGCCTCGACTGTTCCGGACATGGACACTCTCCCGGTCGACCGCCCCGACACCGTGGCCGAACGCAGCCTTAACTCGCAGCGCCAGATTGCCCGTGGCGATACCGCCACCCGCCTCCGCTGTCTCTGACGCCGGTGGTGTGCGGTAAGACCGGAAACGCCACGGTACGCCGCGCTGCAGATGCCGGTGGCAACCCGTCTCGGGGGCCAAAAAGCCGCGTTTGTTTCCCTACTACTCCGCCATCCGCTTGAGGCCGCTCAGCGCTTGGATCTTCAGGCCTCTCGACGCCGGCTTGGCGGCCACGGTGATTTCCTGCCCATTGAAGGGATTGGTCATCTTGCGGGCCTTCCTGGCCGGTTTCCGCACGATCTTGATCTTCAGAAGTCCCGGCAGCGTGAAAGTGCCGACGGCACGTCTCTTGACATGGCGCTCAATGACGCCCGAAAGCTCATCCAGCACCAAACGCACCTGTTTCTTTTCAAGTCCGGTCGATTCCGAAAGCGATTCGACGAGTTGTGCCTTGGTCATCGCCTCCTTGACCGGCGAGGTCCTGCGACTTGGGGATGTAGCCATTTTGCGTATCCTTCCATGATCACACCAATATGATGTGTAACATTGCGGTCGGGCCTTCGCCAGCCCAATTCCGAATCGGCCCCGAAATTTTGCCGTTCCGGCCGCAGTGACACATGGCCTCCAGAGATGGCGGACGTCGCTCCGGTTCACGCCGGCCGGTCAGCGAACTTCTTCGAGCAGATCCCTGATCAGCTTGTCAGGATCGAACTGCGGACCCTTGTCCTGTCCCGATTGCCCTCCGGATTCCGAAGGTTCGCCACCAGCCGCGGGTGTTTCGGTTGCAGGAGACGCCACCGCATCGGGAATCACCGATGCCGTTTCCGGGACCTCCAGCGCCGTTTCGGGATCCGGCGGCACCTCCGCGGACACCTTCGCCGGCGCCTTCTGCAACGTCGATGCCGTTCCGGACTCCGGCTCCGCTTCGGGAATTCTCACCGCCACCGGAGGCGATGGAAGCATCTCTGGAACCTCTTGCGTCGCCGCCGGAGGCGTCGATGCCGACTCGGGGGCGCTCGCCGCCGCCTTCGGAGGTATGGATGCCGTTCCGGAACCCTCCCCGGCTTCAGGAGACTCCGACGCCGTTTCGGGGGCCTTTGCAGCCACCCCGGGAAGCGGCGCAACCTCGGGCACCGCCGCCGGCGTCAATACCGCTTCGGGAGCGCTCGCTGCTGCCTTCGGAGGTGCGGGCGCGGTCCCCGAGCGCACCGCGGCCGCCTCCGGAGGCTCCGCTGCCGTGGCCTGAGGCGCGAGGTCGGCCCCGGCGGGCCCCGCTTCCGTTTCCGGACGCGAAGGCCGGTCCGGCTCGGCCGCCATCTCCTCGGGCGCCTCGGGTTCCGGCACCTTCTCGACACCACGGGCAAGCGCCCACAGGAGCAGGTCCTGGAAACCAAGAATGCGCCGCGGCCGGTCCGGCAAGCCGACGAGGCGCATGTGGAAGACCGGCGCATCCGGATCCGCCAGCCGGTATTCCGCTTCCACATCCACGTCCCATCGCGGCAGATCGATGCGGCCGGCCGCATCTCCAGACACCGTCGGCGTTCGCAATCCCAGATGCCCGACCCGCAGGATGCCGCGCTCCAGATCGAAGCTGCCGTCGAGCGCCGAGAAAACGGTTTCTCCGCCACTCATGGCCCGCTCGAGCAGATCCGCAAGATTCGCTTCCGGATCAGAGTTTTCCACCGCTTCGGAGATGCGGCCGAGATCGAGGCCGCTGATGCGGCCGTTCCGGATTGAGAACCGGCCCGAGCCGTCAAGTGTCCGCACCATTTCGTGTTCGGAGCGTCCTCGGGCTTCGAGATCGACGTCGATATCCAGCTCGCCGCCGGCGATGTCGAAGGCGCCAGTTTCGAACAGCGGTGCCGCAACCTCGGCGCCGTCGACTGCCAGAGATAGCCTGGCGACCGGAAGATCGCGGACATCGAGTGCGCCGGTTGCCCGAAACGCGCCGCCGGAAATCGTTCCGGTCATCTCTTCGATCGACAGGACCCCATCCTCGAGGGTGGCAAGCAGGCGCGGCGTATCGATGCGAAGAGACTTGTGAAGCAGCGCCCGGGCCTGCAGCCCGATCCGGGAATCGAACCGCCGGAGCAGTGCGGGATCGA
Source organism: Alphaproteobacteria bacterium (assembly GCA_022822405.1). Lineage (GTDB taxonomy): Bacteria > Pseudomonadota > Alphaproteobacteria > MPNO01 > UBA830 > JAJEBT01. Next base: position 69,882 of record JAJEBT010000066.1, on the reverse strand, counting down.
ACGGCACCGGCGACCATCGTTCCGCATCCTCCTGTGCCGCCGCCTCGTCAGGCAGGACGCTCCCGGGTAGCGACTTTCCGGAGAAATCGTCCGTGGGAACCAGGCCCGAAGACAGGGTCAGTTCCACCCTCGGACGCGGCTCGGCCGAGCGGTAGGAACCGCTGCCGGCGATGTCAACGGCGCCGACGCTGCCCGCCAGACGGTCGACCGAGAAATGCTCGCCGTCGCCCTCGAGTGCGGCTTCGAGGAACACGCCGCCGAAATCTCCTCGAACCGGCCCGAAATCCGCGCCGAAGAGCTGCAAGAGCCGAACCAGGTCCGGATGGCGGAGACTGGCCTCAACATCGAACCCCGGCGATGCGAGCGGCTCGAGAATCCGGCCCGAAACGCTTGCACTTCCGCCATCGAACTTGGCCTCGCCCCGGATCCCGATGCTTCCGTCCGCGCGCGTCGCGACAACGTTCGCGCGGATTTCGCCACCCTGGCTTTCCGCGGTCCCGCCAAGGAGGGCGGCAAGCTGGCCAGGGTCGGGATGCTGCGCCTCGAAGCGCAGCTCGCGGCCACCGTCGAGCGATCCCGCAAGCAGGGCCTTGAGCGACGGTCCCGTCCCGGCCACAGCCAGGGTGGCGCCCGCGATTTCGAGCGTGCTGTCGATTTCGAGCCCGTCGGGCACGGACTCGGCGCGGGCGGACAGGCGCAGCGGCCCTGGTCTCTCGATGCCGGCGAGCGTATCGAACCCGAAAAGCCCCAGGAGCGGTCCCGGGTCATCCGCTGCCGCAGCAAGGCTGGCCCTGGCCTTGGGCGCTCCGGCGAGGTTGGCCAGCGTCCCTCTGAACCGGAGACTTGCGCCGGCAAGGTTGCGTACGCTCGCCTCGCGTATCGTCAGCGCGCCGTCCTGCAGCGTTCCGTCGAGGCGAACGCCGCTTGCGATGGTCCCGCGATAGCCCAGCGCGCCAACCCGGAGCGCGACGTTGGCGTCAAACTCCCCGAGGGCGGCAGGAAGAACGCCGACCCGGTCCCGCGGCGCGGCCTCGCCGCCGCCGGATGCTCCAGCCGCGGCAGCGGACGGCACGGCCTCAGCGGGCGTGCGCGCATTGTCGACGTAGCCGTCGATATTGAGCTGGTCGACGCTCAGATTGGCGCCAAATGCCGGGCGGCGGCTCAGGGCCAGCGTGACGCCGCCACGCAGGTTCGATGCATCGAGCTGGCCGCGTATGTCGGCGAAACGCATCTCGGACAGGTTTCCGGCTATCTCCGCCCGGATCGAGAGTCTCTGCAGGCGGTCTTCTGCCACCGCCGCCGCATCCACGCCCATCCAGCCCAGCAGCGAGCGCGTATCGCTTGCGCGAAGCAGCAGTCGTCCCCGATATTCGAGCTTGCCGCGATGCGCTTCAGCACTGCCGCTCAGCTCGACGGCCGCCTCGCCCGGCAGGCGCGCGGAAAGCCTGGCGACGGAGAACTCGCCATCCCTGAGCGAGGCCGTCATCCGCAGGTCTCGGACCGGCCTTCGCTCAACGATGAACTCGTCGGCCGTCAGCTTCATCTCCACATCGATATCCGTCGGCAGCTGAACAGCCTCCCCGGCGGCACCGTCGGGCGGCGGACGGGCCATTCCGACCAGGGCGTCGACATCGAGCCGATCCGCATCCAGCGCTATCCGTGTTGCGGTACTGCCGCCGAGCGGAAGCGTCGCCGTCCCCGTCGCCGTCACGCCGCCAAGGTTGACCGACATGCCCCTCAGCCTCACCTCGCGCTCGTCGGCATCCACGGTGGCCGCAAGGCTGAACGGATGGTCGAAACCCGCCGACGGGCCGAGCGCCGGCAGCACGGCAAGGAATGCCCCGAGGCTGGGTCCCTTGAGCGCGGCGTCCACGAGCAGCCTTGGCCCCGCGCCCGAGAGATCCATATGGCCCTTTGCCGAGAGCGCGGCGGTGTCGCCGTCAGAAACCGCCCGCAGCGAAACCGCCAGTGGCTCGCCCTCGACGTACCGCCCGACATAGGCGTCGACCCTGACGGCCTGGCGGCGCACCGTCATAGCCCCCCTGACGGTGAACGGGCCGGCCAGCGATCCGGCAGTGACATCGACGGTCACCCCGTCGATCCGCTCGACCGCACCCGCCGCGTCTCGATAGCTGAACGTGCCGTCCGTGATCCTCAGCGAATTGATCCGCAGATCGCCTCCGGTCCCCAGGATCCCCCGAGCGCCGGCGCGCGGCGCGGGCGGCGGGTCGAACGGCGACCCGACCGCCGCCGTTTGCCAGTTGCCGCGGCCATCGGGAAGCCGTTCAAGCCGCACCAGCGGTTCAACCACCTCGATGTCGGAGATCTCGATCTCGCCGCGCAACAGCGGCATCAACCGGACACCCAGCTTGAAGGCCTTCAGCGTCACCAGCTCGAAAGCGGCGTCATCCGTGGTATTGAGGACCCGAACATCGGACGCGGCCAAGCGCGGATAGGGCACGAAATCGATGTCGAGCTTTCCGTCGAGCGCCAGGACCCTGCCGGTCGCTTTCTGGAATTCCGCGGCGATGCGGGGCTTGAAGCCATCGAGGTCAACCAGCCTTGGAAAGGCGAGGAAGACCAGAATCAGGGTGATCGCGATGCCACCGATGCCGTATATCACGCGCCGGATCATGGTCTGACGTCAGTAACCGGAGTCACATGCGCGGACGTGCCGGGGCCGGACACGATGGCACACCAACCAGCGGCCTCCCTGCAGGCGGGATCGATTCCGGCACTCCGATCCCGGTTGATTTCCCGGCAGCATGGCAGACATCGAATCAAGGGGCTCCGCGGCGTCCGGAAGGGCCGGTTCCGAATCCCATGGCATCCTGAGTTGTCCGGCCGGGTAGCGCCGTCGGCCCTGTGCTACCGACGCGTGCAACATGGCGAGCCAGCGTCCACCCATGGTGCCCACGGACGCTATCACGAATTGCACAAACCGACAATGCGGGCAGCGGCAAGAGCGCTCTCCGTCACGCTCAGCTTGACTGTAACCGGGCGAAACTGCACTTTGGATGCCATTCTCGGGCCGGAGCGCGGCAGGAGGGCGGCAATGGACTACACGACCATACTGGTTGAGTTCGATGACGGGGTGGCGACGCTCACGCTCAACCGGCCCGAGAAGCGCAACGCGATGAATCCGGTTCTCGGCGAGGAGATGACCGATGCGCTCGAACGGCTGCGCAACGATCCGCGCTGCCGCGTGCTCGTGCTCACCGGCGCCGGCAAATCCTTCTGCGCCGGCATGGACCTCAAGGAATTCTTCATGGATCTCCGTGACGATCCGGCCGCCTACGACCGCGCCTCGCGGGTCGCCATCGAATGGCGCGGACGGACGCTGCGCCTCTTTCCCAAGCCAACCATCGCCATGGTCAACGGCCACTGCTTCGGCGGCGCCTTTACCATCGTCGAGGCCTGCGACCTCGCCGTCGCCGCCGAGGAGGCGAAGATGGGACTGAGCGAGATCAACTTCAAGATGTTCCCCGGCGGCAGCGTATCGAAGTCGATGGGCAACCTGCTGCGCCCCCGGGACTACAAGCTCTACGCCCTGACCGGCCGGCCGTTCGACGGCCGGCGCGCCGCGGAGATGGGTTTCGTGAACTACGCGGTGCCGCGCGACGAGCTGCGCGACAACGTCATGGCGCTGGCCCGCGAGATCGCGGCGAAGGACGCCTCGGCGCTGCAGGCGACGAAGGAGGCCTATTTCCATTCCCTCGCGATGGACTGGGATTCAGCGATGAACTATGCCGGGGCAATGCAGGCATGGCATACGCAGCGTCAGGATGACGCCTTCCGCAACGAGGGGATCGGCGAGTTCCTCGACAAGAAGTACAAACCCGGCCTCGGCAGCGCCGATCAGGCGCGGTCCGGGTCCGGCGGCGATGAAACAAACTGACAAGGACGGCGAGCAACATGGCAGAATGCACGGAGAGCATGGTCGGAATCAGGGAATGCAACATCTTCCTGCGCCGCGGAGGCTCGGGCGACCCGATGCTGTTCCTGCACGGTGCAAGCGGCGTCCCGGGCTGGATACCGGCCTTCGACACGCTTTCGGACTCCTTCGACCTCCACGTTCCCGACCACCCCACTTACGGTCGCTCGGACGAGCCGGAATGGCTCGACGACATCGGCGATCTGGCGATGTTCTATCTCGATTTCCTCGAGAAGCGGCAGCTTGAGGGCGTTCATCTCGTCGGCAACTCGCTCGGCGGCTGGCTTGCCATGGAAATCGCCGTGCGCAACTCCACCCGGCTCCGGAGCCTGACCCTGATCGGCACGGCCGGGATCCGCATCAAGGGCAAGCCGATCGCCGACATTTTCATCATGGATCCGGACGATCTCGCCCGCGAGTTGTTCGTCGACCAGAGCTTCGCGGACGGGATCATCAATGCGGAGTTGACCGAGGAGGAAACCGACATCCGGCTCCGCAACCGGGTCTCGACCGCCCGCCTCGGCTGGCAGCCGCGGCTGTTCAACCCGTCCCTCCGCAAGTGGCTGCACCGGATCACGGTCCCGACCCACGTGATCTGGGGCGACACGGACCGCATCGTCGACGTCGCCTATGCGGACGAGTTCGGCCGCATCATTCCGGGCGCCGAAGTGACGATCATCGACCGCGCCGGCCACCTGCCGCATATCGAGAAACCCGGCCCGTTCGTCGATTCGCTGACCGGCTTCCTCGGGAGACAGGCCGCCTGACATGAAGCTGTTCATGTTCCACCTGATGCCGTACGCGGCGCTGGACATGGAAGAGCGGGACCGGCATCCCTCGGCCTGGGTGACCCTGCCCAACAGGCTGTTCGACCCGCGCATCGGGCATGAACTCTACAACCGCTATCTCGACGAGCTCGAACTCGCGGCCGAGCTCGGATTCGATGGCATCGCCGTCAACGAGCACCACCAGAACGCCTACGGTCTGATGCCGTCGCCCGTGGTCATGGCCTCGTCGCTGGCGCGGCGCACCACGAACTGCAGAATCGCCATTCTCGGCAACGCGTTTGCGCTCCGCGAACATCCGCTGACCCTTGCCGAGGAACACGCCATGATCGACTGCATCACCGCGGGCCGCCTGATCACCGGTTTCGTGCGCGGCATCGGCGCCGAGTTCTACTCGATGGCGGCCAACCCCACGCTCAGCCATGAGCGCCACATGGAGGCGCACGACCTCATCGTCAGGGCGTGGACCGAGGAAGGCCCCTTCGCCTTCGAGGGCCGGCACTATCATTTCGAGTACGTCAATGTGTGGCCGCGGCCCTATCAGGATCCGCACCCGCCAATCTGGTGCCCGTCGCTGGGCTCCACCGAGACCATAGAATGGGCGGCCCACCCGGACCGGCGCTACGTCTATGCCCAGAACTACAGCCCGTTCCGCAATGTCTGCAAGTTCCTCGACCAGTACCGCGAGGTCGCCCAGACGCGTTACGGATACGAGGCGGCTTCGGAGCAGATCGCCTGGACCGCGCCGGTCTATGTCGCCGAGAGCGATGAACGCGCGGTTGCGGAGGCCGGCAGCCACATGGAGGCGCTGTTCAACAAGTTTCTCCATCTGCCGTTCGACACGCTCTTCCCGCCGGGCTACCTCACCCTCCAGTCTTGGAAGAGGGTCGCCGCCCACAAGCGCGGCATCATGTCGGAGCAGACCATCGAAGGGCTGATGGAGAACGGTGTCGTCATCGTCGGCAGCCCGGACACGGTGCGCCGCAAGCTGATTGAATGCCATGCCGCCCTCGGCTTCGGCACCTTCGTCGCACTGGCCCATTTCGGAACGCTGCCGGCCGATCTGACCGAGAAGAGCATGCGGCTCTTCGCAACGGAGGTGATGCCGTCCCTGCAGGCGCTCCCGGAAGGGAACTATCGCGGGTTCGAGATGTCCGGCCTGGCGGCGGAGTGAGCAACCGGCCGCATCCGGCCGAAAACAGGGGACGACAGACCATGCCCTATATCGATGCCGATTCCCACGTGTACGAGGTCGAGGAGACCTGGGACTACCTGCCCGCGAAGTTCATGCACCGGCGGCCGCTGCCGATCACGATACCGCCAAGCGACGCGCCCTACATGGGAGTCGACAACTCCTTCTGGCTGGTCGACGGAAAGGCGGTCCAGTGGACCTGGGGGCCGGGCACGGTCCAGATCGGCTGCCCGCTGAGTTCGGTGCATGCCGGCATGAAGGAATTCTCCATCGGCAACCAGTCGCTGATGGACGTTCCCGCACGGCTCGCGGATCTCGACCGCGCCGGAGTCGACGTGCAGGTGATCTATCCCACACTGCTGTTCGTCCCCCTCACCGATGACGACGAGTTCCAGGCAGCCCTGGAGATCAGCTACAACAGATGGATCAGCAAGCGCTGCGCCGAGGCCCCGGACCGCCTGAAATGGGCCGCGTCCCTGCCGCTCAGGGACCCGGATGCCGCTGAGGCTGAAGTGCGGCGCGCGAAGGACGCCGGCGCCGTCGCCCTGATGTGCTACGGCACCGTCGACAACACCCCGCTCCACGACCCGAGATACGAGCGCGTGTGGGCCGCCGCCGCGGAGTGCGGCCTGCCGATCGCCGTGCATGTCGGCTGGCCGGGCCCGCTCCGCGACCTGTGCGACGAGCATTCGTCGTCGCTCAACGTCTCGTTCACGCTGCCGCTGCTGATCGGCTTCTATTCCTTCGCCGGCGGCGGCATTCTCGATCGCCACCCCGACCTCCGCGTCATCTTCCTCGAGGGCGGCGCGGGCTGGATCCCGTGGTATCTCGAACGCATGGATCACTACTATCCGGTCGCCGAATTCTTCCGCAAATCCTTCGGCTTCGAGCCCATAACGTCGAAGAGTCCCGAATCCTACAAGGACAGGATCTATACCACCTGCGAGGCCGGTGAACGTCTGCTGCCGCAGGTCATCGACTATCTCGGCGAGGACAACATCCTGGTCTCGGAAGACATGCCTCACCTCGAAGCCAGGGAAGGCTCCGGCGAGGATCTCGGGGAACGCACGGACATTGCCCCGGAGCAGCGCCGGAAGATCCTGTATGACAACCCGGCGCGGTTCTACGGCATAGCCGCCGGGCAGGACACCCGGGAAACGCGAACCGAGCTGGCGCCCGCCGGCGCCTGAACCGCCCGAGGGAAGGAGAACCGGAATGCTGGACCGACTGCGCTTCGGCGGCGCCCCCGTGGTCGTCACCGGCGGCGGCCAGGGCATCGGACAGGCCTGCTGCGAGGTTCTGGCCGAACTCGGCGCCCATGTCATCATCGCCTCCAAGACGGCGGAGAACGTGCACAGGACCGAAGAGATGCTCACTGCGGCCGGCGCGCCGTGCGAGGGCCACGTCACCGACGTCGCCGACCGCGAACAGGTGGATGCGCTTGCCGCCGCCGTCGCCGGCAGCCACGGCCACGTCAAGGCAGTGATCAACAACGCCGGGACCAATTTCGTCAGCAAGCTCGAGGATCTCGGCGAGGAGGACTGGCAGCGGATTCTCGCCATCGACCTGTCCAGCGTCTACTACATGTGCCGGGCCTTCCTGCCGCTCCTCAAGGCGGCCCCCGGCACCGCCTCCATCGTCAATGTCGCGTCGACGTTCGGCATCATCGGCCACCCCGGGATGCCGGTCTACTGCGCCGCCAAGGGTGGCGTGCTCTCGCTGACGCGCCAGCTCGCGGTCGATTACGGCAGGGAGGACATCCGCGTCAACGCGGTCTGCCCCGGAGCGACGCTGTCGCCGCGGGTCAAGGGATATATCGACTCAGGGTTGGTCGACGGCGCTGCCGTCGAGGACATGGCGCTGCTCGGCCGTCTCGCCGACTGCCGGGAGATCGCCGACGTGATCGCGTTCCTTGCCTCCGACGCCGCCTCCTACGTTCACGGCACCTCGATGGTGGTCGACGGCGGCCAGACCGTGCATTGACGCGGGCGGCGCCGACGCGCGGGGCCGTTCGCGCCGCGGTCAGTTCATCACTTCGCCGCCGTCGATGGTCATGACGTGGCCCGTGAGATAGCTGGCGGACGGCGACAGCAGGAAGGCTATTCCCGAGGCGATCTCCCCGGGGGTCCCAAGGCGGCCGGCGGGGATGATCTTCACGCGCTCGGTGAATCTCCGTTCCGCCTCGTCCTCGTCCATGCCGCCGCGCAGCATCGGCGTGTCGATGGGACCGGGCGCAACCGCATTGACCCGGACGCCATGAGGCGCCTTCTCGCGCGCCAGCGCCTTGGTGTAAGACAGGATCGCGCCCTTGGCAGAGGCATAGTGGACGGCGTTCGCCTGTCCCCGAATGGCGTGAATCGACGTGATGTTGACGACGGCGCCGCGGCCGCGGGCGACCATGCCGGGCACCACCGCGCGGCAGACGGCGTGCATGCCGAAGACATGGACGCGGAACATGGCCTCGAAGGCATCGTCGTCGATGTCCTCCATCGCCGCCCAGTCGAAGATTCCGGCGGCATTGACGAGCCGGTCGACCGGACCGAGTTCCTCCCCGACCGTGCGGACCGCCCGCGCGACCGATTCCCGGTCGGTGACGTCGAGCCGGACCGCCAGCGCCCGTCCGCCGTCGGCGCCGATCGTCGCCGCGGTCTCATCCGCAAGGTCCGGGCTGACGTCGGCGACCGCGACCGCGATGCCGTCCGACGCCAGAAGCCGCGCCGTCGCGCCGCCGATTCCGCCGCCGCCGCCGGTGATGAACGCGACGCCCGACCCGTTGCCCTCGACAGTCATGCCCGTCTCCCTTGCTCAAGCGCCGGTCCGTTTCCGCCAGGCATTATAGCTCGCGGGCCGGCGGCGTGCGGTTGACCTGACGCGGATATTGCTGAAGGTTCGGCGCATGCGCGACACCACCCGGATCGCAAAGGCGGCTCCGAGGCGACCGGTGCTGTTCCGCGGAACGTTCGCGGAGCCGCATGGGATGGAGCGGCGATGACGGATCTGCCGGAAATCGAGATCCTCGAGATCGACCCCGCCCGCCGCGACGACGGCGTCATCCTGCTGACGGTCGGACGCAACACGCGGTCGATCAACAAGACCAGCGACATGGAGGCGATCATCGCCATCGACCGGGCGGGCGAGATCGTGTGGCATCGCCGGTTCGGGTTCGGGCTGATGGATTGCCGTCTGTCGCTTCAGGAGACGCTTCTGGTCATGGGCGCGGACGGACGGGCCGCGGAGATCGGCTTCGACGGCCGGCTTCTCCGCCAGTGGTACTGCGCCCCGCGCTTCCCGGGCGGGCTCGACGGAACGCCGCTAGCGACGGAGAAGATCCATCACACAATCTGCGAGATCGAGCACGACCGCTATCTCTCGCTGTCGATCGAACAGCGCCCGCTGCCCGACCCCGACGCGGACTGGACCCACTTCATCGCGGACACGGTGGTCGTCTTCGCCGGCGACGGTACGATCACGACCGAGTTCTGCCTTGCCGATGTTCTTGATGGCAGCCGCAAGAGCCACGGCGACGCCATGCCCTACTGGCCGAGCCAGGGGTGGCCGAAGACCCGGGACCGGACGCACGGCAACTGCGCGATCGCCGACCCGCGGGACGGCTGCGTCCTCCTGTCGCTCCGCCACCAGGACTGCGTGGCGAAGCTGTCGCTCGAAGGCGAACTGGTCTGGATTCTCGGCGATCCGCGGGGCTGGGAAGGAAACTGCAGGGACAGGCTCCTCGCCCTCGAAGGTGGCAGGCCGTTCTACCACCAGCACGACCTCAGCTTCACGGCGGGCGGCGATCTGATGCTGTTCGACAACGGTACCGCGGGCGTCATCCCGCCAGCCCCCGAACAGCCTATCGAGGAACGGGAGAGCTTCGGGCTCGCCTATTCGATCGACGAACGCGGAATGGCCGCCCGCGAGACCTGGCGGTACGGCGGCCGGGACCTGCCCTATTCCCATTACGTGAGCGGCGTGTGCGAGACCCCGTCGGGCAACCGGTTCCTGGCCTGCACCGGGCTGTGCCACACGCCGGCGGGCGCCCGTGTCGAATTCCCTCCGCAGGGCATCGGCTCGATCGTCCTGAAGGAGGTTGCTCCCGGCAACGAGGTCGTGTTCCATGCCCGGATCAGGGACGCGAAGGCTGCGACCGACCGCGGCTGGAACGGTTTCAGGCCGGAATACCTGCCGCCAGAATTCGCGCGGCGCCTGCGCTGAGCCGACGGCCCGGCCGAGCCGCGGGGCCGGTACCGCGGGATCGGGGCGAATGGCGGCATCGCGGAGCGCTGTTGCTCCCCGGCAACCGCCGCTGTAAGTTTCCCCGCGGTCATCAGGCATCTTCAGGGAGGCGGCGATGTTCAGCGGTTCCATCTGCGCGCTCATAACCCCGTTTCGCGGCGGCGACCTCGACGAGGCCGCATACAGCGCGTTCGTCGACTGGCAGATCAGCGAGGGGACCCACGGGCTCGTGCCCGTCGGCACCACCGGCGAGTCGCCGACGCTCGACCACGCGGAGCACAAGCGTGTCGTCGAGCTTTGCATCGAGGTCGCCGACCGGCGGGTGCCGGTGATCGCCGGTGCCGGGTCGAATTCCACAGCCGAGGCACTCGACCTCACGCGCCACGCCAAGGATGCCGGCGCCGACGCAGCGCTGATCGTGACCCCCTACTACAACAAACCGACGCAGGAAGGGCTGTACCGTCATTTCGAGGCCCTGAATCAGGTTGGCCTGCCGCTGATCATTTACAACATCCCCGGCCGTTCCGTGATCGACATGTCGGTCGAAACGATGGCCCGCTGCGCCCGGCTCGAAAACGTCATAGGCGTGAAGGATGCCACGGCCGCGGTCGGCCGCGCGACCGAGCAGCGCACGGCCTGCGGCGAGGATTTCTGCCAGCTGTCGGGGGAAGATGTCACGCAGATCGGCTTCCTCGCCCAAGGCGGCGACGGATGCATTTCCGTCACCGCGAACGTCGCGCCCAAGCTGATGTCGGAAATGCACGGCGCGTGGCAGGCCGGCGATGTCAGGCAGGCGCAGCAGATCAACGAGCGCCTGACGCCATTGCATGTCGAACTGTTCTGCGAATCCAACCCGGCGCCGGCCAAGTACGCAGCCAGCCTGCTCGGGAAGTGCGCCGACGAGCTGCGGCTGCCCCTGGTGTCTATCAGCGCCGAGTCCCGGGCCAGGGTCGAGAAGGCGATGCGGCACGCGGGGCTCCTGAACTGACGGCCTCTTGATGGCCCGAGCCGACACCGAGACCCGGCACTTCGTCGCCCGTAACCGCAAGGCACGCCACGCCTACCATGTCGAAGAGTCGATCGAGGCTGGGCTGGTTCTCACCGGAAGCGAAGTCAAGGCCCTGCGCGAGGGCCGGGCCAACATTGCCGACGCCTACGCGAGGCCGGAGCAGGGCGAGATCTGGCTCCTGAACGCCCACATCCCGGCCTACCAGCAGGCGGGCCGCATGAACCACGAGCCCGAACGCCGACGAAAGCTCCTCCTGAAGAAACGGGAGATCTCGAAACTGGCCGGCGCCGCCGACCGCCAGGGGATGACGCTGGTGCCGCTCAACCTCTATTTCAACGGCCGCGGCATCGCGAAGCTTGAGCTCGGCGTGTGCCGCGGCAAGCACCGTTACGACAAGCGCGAGAGCGAGAAGAAGCGGGACTGGGAACGCCAGAAGGCGCGCATGCTCCGGAACAAGGGGTAGCGCCGGGCTGTTCCTGCGGCCGCCTATCCCTCAGCGCCGCCGAGATGGCGGACGATCGCGCGAAACACGGACTCGAACATCTCGACCGTGAGCACGCCCGTGTTGGTGTTGTAGCGCGAGCAGTGATAGCTGTCGGCCAGAACGAGGCCGCCGCCGAGCCCGTGCATGGCCCCGTGGGCAAAGCGATGGTCTGCCCTTCGTTCGCCGAGCGCCGACAGGATTGCGTCGTGCGCCGTCCGCCCCAGCGCGAGTATCACGCTCAACCCCGTCATGGCCTCGATCTCGTCCGCGAGAAACGGCCGGCAGGCACGTGCCTCGGCTCCGGTCGGCCGGTTCTTCGGCGGCACGCAGCGCACCGCATTCGCGATCCGGCAATTGACGGCCGCCACCCCGTCGTCGGGTCTTCGATCATAGCGCCCGTCGAGGAAACCGAACTTCGCGAGGGTCGGAAAGAGGAGGTCACCGGCATGGTCGCCGGTGAACGGGCGCCCGGTCCGATTGGCGCCCCGGAGGCCGGGAGCGAGGCCGACGATCAGGAGCGCGGCGGAGAGCTCGCCGAACGACGGGACGGGCGCGTTGTGCCAGTCAGGAAACGCGGCGGCATTCTCGGCGCGGAAGCCGGCGAGGCGCGGACAGAGCGCGCAGTCGGGCGGCGGTCCGGCCGGCCCTTCGGGATCCTGCGGCAATGTCAGGCGTCTTCGAGAAGGTCCGCGGCGTCCAGATCGGAGTCGGGGTCGGGATCAGGATCGGGATTGCCGGGTGTCGGCATCCGCACATGCCGCCGTTCCGCGTAGTGGGCGTTGTCGTCCGTCGGGCGGCGCCCCTCGCGGGCGATCCGGGGGGCGATCTCCTGCAACTCAACGAAGATGTCCGCCTGCCGGCGCAACTCGTCGGCGGCAATCGGCGGATGGGACCGGAAGGTGCTGATGACGGTGACCCTCACGCCACGGCGCTGCACCGCCTCGACGAGGCGGCGGAAGTCGCCGTCGCCGGAGAACAGCACCGCGTGGTCGATGTGCTGCGCCATTTCCAGCATGTCGATGGCCAGTTCGATGTCCATGTTGCCCTTGACCTTGCGGCGCCCCATATCATCGATATGCTCCTTGATCGGCTTGGTGACCATCGTGTAGCCGTTATAGTCAAGCCAGTCGACAAGCGGTCGGATTGGGGAATATTCCTGGTCTTCTGCGAGCGCCGTGTAGTAAAAGGCACGAACAAGACGGCCTTCGTTTCGAAAAAGCTCAAGCAAATTCTTGTAGTCAATATCAAAACCAAGGGCCCGGGCTGCCGAATATAGATTTGGACCGTCAATGAACAGCGCCACGCGTTCTTCAGGATTGAAGTGCATCATATCCCTCTGGGTCTTCCGGTTGCAATATTCCGCAGGCGGTGAGTTGACAACGGCCTGGAACGGAGTTTGAACTCAATATATGGCCTTCTCCTCGCGAAGCAAGTACCCGGACGGGATTCGAGGCGAATCGGTGATCCTGATCGGTATCGGTTCCAACCTTTCACACCCCGAGGCCGGGCCGCCGAAGGAGCTCTGCATGGCGGCGCTCGCGGAACTCGAACAGCGGGACATCACGGTCGAACGCCGCTCGCGATGGTACGCGAGCGCACCCGTCCCGGCCTCCGACCAGCCGGATTTCGTCAATGGCGTCGCTGCGGTGGCGACGTCGCGCGACCCGCAGGAACTGCTCGCGGTCCTGCACGATATCGAGGCAATGTTCGGCCGGACCCGGTCCGTCGCCAACGCGGCCCGAACCCTCGATCTCGATCTTCTCGCCTATCACGACCTCGTGCGCGATTTCGGGAGCCCGCCGCTGGTGCCGCATCCGCGCATGAGAGAGCGGGCCTTCGTGCTGCTGCCGCTGCGGGAGATCGCGCCGGACTGGCGCCACCCGGCGGACGGGCGCGGCATCGACGACCTCGTCCGCCAGCTGCCCGGAGACCAGATCTGCCGGCCCTGCTGACGCAGCCGGGTGCGGGACCGCCCGGAACCACAACTTGCCTTGATCGGCCGTATCCGCCTATATTGGCGGCATACCGGCTTGGCCGAAACTGGAGAAACCCGCCAATGGCTCGCGTAACAGTCGAAGACTGCATTCTGATGGTACCCAACCGCTTCCGGCTGGTGATGATGGCTGCGCACCGGGCCCGCATGATCTCGGTCAACTCCGATCTGACTGTCGAGCGCGACAACGACAAGAACCCCGTGGTCGCCCTGCGCGAGATCGCGGAGGAGACAATCGAACTGGACGACTTGCAGGATTCGATGATCGCGACGCTGCAGGACTATTCGGATCCCGACGAACCGGTCGAGGAAGAGAGCGAGTTCGACAAGGCGACCACGCCGCTCGGCATGCCGGTTCTCCTGCCCGAAGAGGACGACGCCATCGTCTCGTTCCACGACGAGGCGCTCTCCGACGATGAGGATGAAGAAGACGGAGATGAACTCGAGCCTGAACTCGAGGAGTCCTGGTCGGAGCCGGTCGGCGGTTTCGAGGACGTCCCGGAGGAGGATCTCGAAGGGGAAGAGTAGCGGGCGCGGAAATCCCGACCCGGAGTTCCGATACTCCCCTTCCCCCGGGCAACGACCGGATCGGCCGCCGGACTGCAGGTTGCCGCCATGATGGAACAGCAGGAACTGATCGAGCGCGTCCGCGGCTACGACCCGTACGCGGACGAAGAGATGCTGGCGCGGGCCTACGACTTCTCGATGGAGGTCCACGGTGCCCAGAAGCGTGCCTCGGGTGAGCCGTATTTCCTGCATCCGCTCGAAGTCGCGCGAATTCTCACGGAATACCGGCTCGATACCGAATCCATCGTCACGGCGCTGCTGCATGACACGGTCGAGGACACGGCTGCCACCGTCGCGCAGATCCGCGGCCTGTTCGGCGCCGAGGTCGCCCGGCTCGTCGACGGGGTCACGAAGCTTTCGGAACTCGAGCTCAGGCCCAATGCCAGCGGGCAGGCGGAAAACTTCCAGAAGCTCCTGCTGGCGATCTCCAAGGACATCCGCGTGCTGCTCGTCAAGCTCGCCGACCGGCTCCACAACATGCGCACGCTGGAGCATGTCGGCTCGCCGGAAAAGCGGAGCCGCATCGCGCGCGAGACCATGGACATCTACGTGCCGCTGGCCGCCGGCATGGGCATACAGGAGATCAAGGAAGAGCTTGAGGATCTCGCGTTTCGCGAGATCCATCCCGACGCCAGCGAATCGATTGTCAGCCGCCTCGATTTCCTGCAGCGGCAGGCCGGAGACGTCGTCGACAGGATCGCGGGGGAAATCGACCGGATTCTCGCCGATTCCGAAATCGACGCCGGGGTGTCGGGGCGCATCAAGAGACCGGTTTCGATATGGCGCAAGATGCAGCGCAAGAACGTGCGCTTCGAGCGCCTGACCGACATCATCGCGTTTCGCGTCGTGGTCGCGTCGGTCGAGGACTGCTACCGGGTGCTCGGGAGGATACACTCCGAGTACCGTGTGATCCCCGGCGAATTCGACGACTACATCTCGACCCCGAAGAAGAACGGCTACCAGTCGCTGCACACCGCGGTCATCGGTCCAGAGCTGCACCGCATCGAGATCCAGATCCGCACCACTCAGATGAATCGGATAGCCGAGTTCGGCGTTGCCGCCCACTGGCAGTACAAGTTCGGCGCCGCACTGATCGAAGGCAAGCACTATCACTGGGTGCACAAGCTTCTCGACATCCTCGACAGCGCAGGCAGTCCCGACGAGTTCCTCGAAAACACGCGCCTCGAGCTCTATCCCGACCAGGTGTTCTGCTTCACCCCGACGGGTGACATCATCTCGCTTCCGCAGGGCGCCACGCCCGTGGATTTTGCCTATGCGGTGCATTCCGAGATCGGCGACTGCTGCATCGGCGCCAGGATCAACGGCAGGATGCTGCCGTTGCGCACCGAGCTCGCCAACGGCGATCAGGTCGAGATACTGACCATCAAGGGAGGCGCGCCGTCGCCGACCTGGGAGCAGTGGGTGGTGACGGGCAAGGCGCGCGCGCGCATCCGCCGCCACGTGAGGAACACCCAGCGCGACGAGTTCGCGCAGCTCGGACGCGCCATGCTCGACCGGGAGTTCCGCACCTCCACGGGCGCGCCGCCGGACCAGATAACGAAGGAGGTTCTGGCACGCTTCGATCTCGACAGCGTTGACATGCTGGTCGAGGCCGTGGGCCGGGGCGACATCGCCGCGGCGCACGTCGTCAAGGCCATGATCCCGCCGCAGCTCCTTGCCGACCGCAAGCCGCGCCGCAGGACAGAGGCCGGCGACGGGCGGAACGGCGCGGCGGTCATCCCGATCCGCGGACTCACGCCGGGCATGGCGGTCCATTACGCGAACTGCTGCGATCCCATGCCCGGGGAGCAGATCATGGGGATCGTCATACCGGGACAGGGAATCTCGATCCACACCCGCGACTGCTCGGCGCTCGCGAACTTTACCGAGATGCCGGAGCGATGGGTCGATGTCGCATGGGACCTCGGGCCGGCGCCATCCGACCATCACGCCGGACGACTCGATCTGGTGGTGGCCAACCGCCGCGGCGCTCTCGGCGAACTCACCACGCTGATCGCGCGCCAGGACGGCAACATCACCAATCTCAAGATCACCGGCCGGTCCCGGGACTTTTACCAGATGACCATCGATTTCGAGGTCGAGGACGCGCGCCGCGTCAGCGACATCGTCGCCGCTCTGCGCACGGCGTCCGACGTGTCATCCGTAGAGCTGGCCCAGAGTTGACATGGCTGCTGCCACACGCTCTTCGGCCGGCGGCGGCGCGCTCGGAACAGGGCGAACGATGACCGTGCGTCCGCTGAGACTCGGCGTCAATATCGACCATGTCGCCACCGTCCGGAATGCCCGCGGCGGCGTCCATCCCGATCCATTGCGCGCGGCCGAGGCCGCAGCCCGGGCCGGAGCCGACGGCATTACCGCTCATCTCCGCGAGGATCGCCGGCACATCACGGACGATGATATCCTTCGCCTGACCCGCGGCAGCGACCTGCCCCTGAACCTTGAGATGGCGGCGACCGACGAGATGCTCAGGATCGCGCTGCAGCACCTCCCCCACGCCGCCTGCATCGTTCCCGAGAAACGGGAGGAACGCACCACCGAAGGCGGCCTCGACGCCGCCGGCAAACACAATCAGCTGGCGCCGATCGTCAACGGCCTGGCGGGCGCCGGCATCCGCGTGTCGCTGTTCATCGAACCGGTGACCGAACAGATAGATGCCGCCGCCGCGCTGGGCTGCCCGGTCGTCGAACTTCACGTCGGCGCCTACTGCGAGGCGACCGGCGAAGCGCGCGAGCGCGAACTCGACCGCATCGCGGCGGCAGCGGCACATGCCGAAGCGACCGGTATCGAGTGCCACGCCGGCCACGGGCTGGGTTTCGAGACGGTATCGGCCATCGCCGCCATCCCGACGATTGTCGAGCTCAACATCGGGCACTTCCTGATCGGCGAGGCGATTTTCGTGGGGATCGAGGATGCCGTCGGACACATGCGGCGCCTCATGGACAACGCGCGCAGCGACGGACCAGCGACCGCATCCGGCGATCATGGCGGCGACGCATGATCATCGGGCTCGGCAGCGACCTCATCGATATCCGGCGCATAGAACGGACCCTGGAACGCTTCGGCAAGCGCTTCACCCATCGGTGCTTTACCCGCATCGAACGCCAGCGATGCGACCGGCGCCGGCTTCGCGCGGCCAGCTACGCCAGACGGTACGCGGCCAAGGAGGCCTGCGCGAAGGCTCTCGGAACCGGCTTCCGAAAGGGCGTCTACTGGCGCGATCTCGCGGTGGTGAACATTCCCGGTGGTCAGCCAACGATGGAGCTGACCGGAGGCGCGGCCCGGCGTTTGCGGGAACTGACGCCCGAAGGAATGAGCGCGCGGATCGACGTCACGATAACCGACGAGCCCCCTCTCGCGCAGGCTGTCGTGATCATCACCGCAGTATCCTGACCTGCGACACGGCCAGATCGGAAGTTGTATCGAACTTTCTCTGCAGACTCCGTGGGTAGCAGGATACCGCCGAAAGCTGCGGTCTGCCCCCAGCCTGACAGTTGAGAGTTCCGGCAAATTGATCCACTATGCGCCGCCCGAACCGGAAGACACCCTCATGCCATCGAAGAAATCCGGCGGTTTCCGGGAAACCGCAAAAACCCTCGTCTATGCCGTCCTGATCGCGGTCGCGATCAGGACGGTCGGTTTCGAGCCCTTTAACATCCCGTCCGGTTCCATGATACCGACACTGCTCGTGGGCGATTACCTGTTCGTCTCGAAATATTCCTATGGCTACAGCAGGTTCTCGCTGCCCTTTTCACTGCCCCTGATTCCGGGACGCATACTGGAGACCCTGCCCGAACGCGGCGATGTGGCGGTATTCAAGCTGCCCAGGGACAACAGCACGGACTACATCAAGCGGATCGTCGGCCTGCCGGGCGACCGCATCCAGATGCGGCAGGGGCGCCTCTACGTCAATGGCCGGCTCGTCGAGCGCCGCCGGATCGGCAATCTTCCGCTGGGGCCGCTGGGCTCGGGAGTGCCGCAATATGTCGAGACGCTCCCCGGCGGCCGCCAGCACCTGATCGCCGAGCGCCAGGGCGACCGCGGCGGCCTCGACAACACGCGGACCTATACGGTGCCGGAACGCCATGTTTTCGCGATGGGCGACAATCGCGACGACTCGCTGGACAGCCGGGTGCTCAGCGAAGTCGGATTCGTTCCGGTCGAAAACCTGGTCGGGCGCGCCGAATTCCTGTTTTTTTCGCACAATTCGAGCGCATATATATGGGAGGTCTGGAAATGGCCGACGGCCATTCGCTGGTCGCGGCTGTTGCAGTCCGTCGAATGAAGGGAAAAGGCTGCGATGCCGGCGACGCGCGATCCTGTAGAGGCCCTGGAAGGCCTGCTGGGATACGAACTCCGGAAGCCGGAGCTTCTTGAGCAGGCGCTGACCCACGGCAGCCTCAACCTGCCCGGCGGCACCGCCACCTACGAACGCCTCGAATTCGTCGGCGACCGGGTTCTTGCGCTGGTGGTCGCCGACCTCCTCGCCGAGAGCTTTCCCGAAGCGAACGAGGGCGAGCTTGCCAGACGGCACTCGATCCTGGTCAGCGAAGACACCCTCGCCGGAGTCGGAGACGCCCTCTCGCTTTCCCGCTTCATCCGCGCCGAGGACAGCAGCAATGCCGCGGAGCGCCGGTCCGTCATCGCCGACTGCTGCGAGGCGGTCATCGGCGCTCTATACCGCGACGGCGGGCTTGTTCCGGCGCGAACATTCATCGCCCGCTACTGGGAAACCCATATCGGCGCAGAGATTCCGAAGGTGCCGGCCACCGATCTCCAGGAATGGCTGCAGACGCGCGGATTGCCGCTGCCGGAATACCGGGTCGTGGACCGCACCGGAACCGACCATGAGCCCGAGTTCACGATCGAGGTCACGGCCACCGGGCTGGATCCGGTGCGGGCAAAGGGGCCGTCCAAGCGGATCGCCAGAGCGCGCGCCGCCGAGAAGATGCTCGAGCAGATCGGCGGCGCGGCATGACCGGTGGGCCAGCGTCGACGGATACGAACTGCGGCTTCGTCGCCCTGGTCGGAGCGCCCAACACCGGCAAATCGACCCTCGTCAACGCCCTTGTCGGAGCCAAGGTGTCGATCGTCACGCACAAGGTGCAGACCACGCGCACGCGAATTCTCGGCGTCGCCATGTCGGGCGCCTCACAGATCATCCTCATCGACACACCCGGCATATTCGATCCCCGCAAGCGCCTTGACCGGGCGATGATTGCCGCCGCGTGGCAGGGCGCCTCGGATGCCGACCTCGTCGCCGTCATGGTCGACGCCGAGGCCGGACTCACCCGAGACACGCGCCGCATCATCGACAGGCTCGGCGACCGGAAGCGGCCGGCAGCCTGCATCCTCAACAAGATCGACCTGATCCGCAGGGACCGTCTTCTCGGGCTTGCGGACGAATTGCGGAGCCGGGAGTTCCTCACCGATTTCTTCATGATCTCGGCGCTTTCCGGAGACGGCGTCGAAGACCTGAAGTACGCCCTCGCAGATCGGCTGCCGGCCGGACCATGGCTGTTTCCGGACGACCAGCTCTCCGACATGAACGAGCGGCTTTTCGCCGCCGAGATCACGCGCGAGAAACTGTTCCTCGGCCTTCGCGAGGAACTGCCCTACGCGCTGACCGTGGAGACCGAGAACTGGCAACGGTTCGACGACGGCAGCGTCAAGATCGAGCAGGTCATTTACGTCGAGCGCGACAGCCAGAAGGGAATTGTCCTCGGCCGGGGCGGCGAGCGCATAAAGCGGATTCGCGCCGGCGCACAGGAAGAGCTGTCGGACGCGCTGGGCTGCCGGACGCACCTGTTCCTGTTCGTGAAGGTACGGGGCAACTGGAAGGAGGATCCCGAACGCTACCGCACGTGGGGCCTCGACTTCCACTCGCGGTAGCCCGGCTTCGCGCTTCCGCCGCCATGGGGGACGAATCGACGCGTCCGCGCCCGCTCCGGAGAACGGGTATAATGCGCCATGGAGTGGAGTGACGAAGGTTTCGTGCTGTCGGCACGCAGACATGGCGAGAACGCGGCCATCGTTTCGCTGCTCACCCGTGACCACGGCCGCCATGCCGGCTTCGTGCACGGCGGCGCGGGTCGACGGGCGCGGGGCGTCTATCAGGCCGGCAATCTCGTCCAAGCGCGCTGGCGGGCGCGACTCAGCGAACATCTGGGCGCCTACCAATGCGAACTCGCGCAAGCCTACGCCGCGGCGTTTCTTTCCGAGAGGCTGCGGCTCCTGGCCCTGACGGCGGCGGTCGCGACCCTCGACCGTTTGATACCCGAGCGCGAACCCCAGCCGCGGGTCTTCGAGGAGTTCCGCGGCCTCGTCGAGGGCCTCGCCGCAGACGGGGACTGGCATGCCGGACTCGTACGGTGGGAGCTGGCTCTCCTCGGCCACCTCGGCTACGGCCTCGACCTGTCGCAATGCGCTGCAACCGGCGCCACCGAAGCCCTCGTCTATGTCTCGCCCCGGAGTGGCAGCGCGGTGTCGGCGGAAGCCGGTCGACCGTGGCGCGCGAAGCTGCTGCGGCTGCCGCCGTTCCTGCGCTCGTGCGGGCCGGCCGGGATGTCCGATATCGTCGACGGGCTGGCCCTGACCGGCCATTTCCTCGAGCGCTGCGCCAGGGAGACGCTGGGCGAGGGCCTGCCGCCGGCCCGCGCGCAGATGATCGACGCGCTGCGCCGGGACGCGGCCGTTTCCGCATGACACCTGCCCGGGGATAGATCGCCATGGCGGATTCGATTGTCGCCTCCCGCGTCGAGGAAGTGCCTCTCGCCGACGCTCTCGGCGAGCGCTATCTGGCATACGCGCTGTCGACGATCACCTCGCGGTCGCTTCCCGACGTTCGCGACGGCCTGAAACCGGTCCAGCGCCGCCTTCTGTACGCGATGCGCGAACTCCGCCTCGATCCCGATTCCGGGTTCAAGAAGTGCGCCCGCGTCGTCGGCGACGTGATCGGCAAGTACCACCCCCATGGCGACACGGCCGTCTATGACGCGCTCGTGCGCCTCGCGCAGGATTTTTCGGTCCGGTATCCGCTGGTCGAGGGTCAGGGAAATTTCGGCAATATCGACGGCGACAATGCAGCCGCGATGCGCTACACCGAGGCGCGGTTGACCGGCTACGCGATCGCCATGCTCGAGGGCATCGACGAGGACGCGGTCGATTTCCGCGACAACTACGACGGCTCGGAAAGCGAACCGGCGCTCCTGCCCGCTTCGGTGCCCAACCTGCTCTGCAACGGGGCAGCCGGAATCGCCGTCGGCATGGCGACCAGCATTCCTCCTCACAATCTCGACGAGGTCTGTGCGGCGCTGCTGCATCTCATCAGGCATCCGCGGGCGACCATCGCCAAACTCGTCGAGTTCGTCCCGGGCCCCGACCTTCCGGGCGGCGGACTCCTGGTTGAGGATCGCGAGTCGGTCATCGAGGCCTACAGCACCGGCCGCGGCTCCTTCCGCGTCCGCGCCAGGTGGCACGTCGAGAAGCTCAGCCGCGGCCAATATTGCATCGTCGTCACCGAGATCCCCTACCAGATCCAGAAGGGGCGGCTGGTCGAGAAGATCGCCGACCTTCTGAACGCGCGCAAACTGCCGCTGCTCGGAGACCTGAGGGACGAAAGCGCCGAGACCACGCGGCTGGTGCTCGAGCCGCGCAACCGCGCCGTCGATCCCGACATCCTCATGGAGCAGATGTTCCGGGCCACCGACCTCGAGAACCGCGTCTCGCTGAACATGAACGTCCTTGACGCCGGTACGGTTCCCGGGGTGATGAATCTGCGCGACGTTCTCGACGCCTACCTCCGGCATCGCGACGATGTCCTCGTGCGGCGGACGCGGTACCGGCTCGACAGGATCGCGCACCGGCTCGAGGTTCTGGACGGTTACCTGATCGCCTATCTCAACCTAGACGAGGTGATCCGCATCATCCGGGAAGAGGACGAGCCGAAACCGGTGATGGTAGAGAAATGGAGCCTCAGCGACGTCCAGGCCGAGGCCATCCTCAACATGCGGCTCCGTGCCCTGCGGCGCCTCGAGGAAATGGCGATCCGGACCGAACACGGCGAACTCACCACCGAGATGAGCGCGCTTCGCGAACTGGTCGAGGACCCGAAAAGGCGGAAGGAGGCGGTTGCGGGCGAAATCCGCGACGCGCGATCCCGGTTCGGAAAGAAGACTCCGGGCGGCGCGCGCCGCACCGAGATTTCCGGCGCACCCGCGGAGATCGACATACCCGAAGACGTGCTGGTGGAGCGCGAGCCGATCACCGTGATCTGCTCGCACAAGGGCTGGGTCCGCACGGTCCGCGGCCATCCCAGGGACGGCGGAGAGCTGAAATACCGGGAGGGCGACCGGCGCCGGTTCGTCCTCCCGTCACAGACCACCGACAGGCTGCTTGCCTTCGGGACCGACGGCCGCTTCTACACGCTCGATGCCGGGCGACTTCCCGGCGGGCGCGGATACGGCGAGGCGCTGCGGCTGATGATCGACCTGCCCGACGGCCAGGACATCGTCGCGCTGTTCGTCCACCGGCCGGGCGAAAAACTCGTGGTCGCATCGCAGGACGGCCGCGGCTTCGTTGTGGCCGAGAACGACGTGGTCGCGCCGCGGCGAGCAGGCAAGCAGGTGCTGAACGTCGGCGACGGCGTCGAGGCCGCAGCCTGCGCGCCGGTGCGCGGCGACATGGTCGCGGTGGTCGGAGAGAACCGCAGGCTCAACATCTTCCCGCTGTCCGACCTTCCCCAAATGACGCGCGGCCGCGGGGTCAAGCTCCAGAGCTACCGGGACGGCGGGCTCTCGGATGTGACCACGTTCGCGCTCGCCGACGGCCTGTCCTGGAAGACGGGGGCCGGCGTTCGGACGGAGAAGGTGCCGCCGGAATACCGGGGCAAGCGCGCCCAGGCGGGGCGCGTCGCGATGCGCGGCTTTCCCCGGAACAACCGTTTCGGAAACTATGAGTGAGCCGTACCCTCCCCGCGCGCCGTATCTCGCCGGTGCAGTCGGAGGCGGGACGCGGCTCCGGATGACGTCCCGGCGGCCGGCGCTATAATCCCGGCATGGAACGCCATGCCGGGCGCATTTGATGTCGCTGATCGTGGCCTTCGATACGGGCGACACTTTTACCGACATCGCCGCCTATGATCTCGACACCGGAACGGTTTCCTGCGCCAAGGCGCTGACTGCCTACAACGATCTGGTCGATGGCGTGATGGCATGCGCCTCCGAGGCCGGGATCGATCTCGGCAAGGCCGTCCTCGCCAAGCACGGTACTACACTCGTCATCAATACGCTCCTGCAGCGGAGTGGCGCCAAGGCAGCACTGGTGACGACCAAGGGCTTCCGCGATACGCTGGAACTCGCCCGCGGCAACCGGACCAACCCCTTTCGCATCGACTACCGCCGCTGATCCCGCGGCCGTTGCGTTTCGAGATCGACGAGCGGATCCATGGCCGCGGCGAGGTGCTGGCGGCACCCGATTCCGGCGAAGTCGAACGCCTTGCCCGGCACCTCGCGGAACTCGGGGTCGAGGCGGTCGCCGTCTCGCTTCTGAACAGCTATCTCGACGACCGCCACGAGACCATGATCGCCAGACTCCTGCGCGACCGGCTGCCGGGAATCTACGTGACCGCAGGCAGCGAGCTGACGCGCGAGTGGTACGAGTACGAGCGCTGCTGCACCGTCGCGGCCAATGCGGTCGTCGGCCCGCGCATGGCCGCCTATGTCAGCCGGCTCGAAGACCGGCTCGGCGAGGCCGGGTTCGACAGGACGCTCTTCATGATGGGCTCGAACGGCGGCGTGTTATCGGTCGAGCGCACGCTGCGGGAACCGATCACGCTAATCGAATCCGGGCCGGTGGGCGGCTGCATCGGCGCCGGAGCGTTCTCCGAAGCCCTTGAATTACCCGACCTGATCGCCTTCGACATGGGTGGAACCACAGCCAAGTACGCTGTCATCCGCGACGGGCGATACGCGCTCCACTCGCCCTATTACGTCGGCGGCTACGCGACTGGCTTTCCGATTCGCGGATCCGTCGTTGATATCGTCGAGGTCGGCGCCGGCGGCGGTTCGATCGCCTGGATCGATGGCGCCGGCCGGCTTCGAGTGGGACCGCGAAGCGCCGGATCGGATCCCGGCCCGGTCGCCTTCGGCCGCGGTGGCGGGTGGATCGAGACTCCGGTCCACCGCCGCAGCGCCCTGGCCGCGGGGTACGCCGCCGACGGTCCGTTGATTGTCGAGGAATACGGCGCAACCACCGTCGTCGGCCCGGGAGAGAGGTGCGCCATCGGCGAACTCGGGGAAATCCGGATCACGGTTGGAGGCTGAACATGGACATGCGGAAACCGGCGACCATCGATCCGATCACCCTGGAAATCATCCGTCACGGTCTGGTCGCCATTCCCGATGAAATCGACGCCAACATCACCCGCACCGCGTTCAGCCCGCTGGTCTACGAATACAAGGACTTCGCCACCGGGCTGGTCGACCCGGAAGGCCGCCTGGTTGCCCAAGGCAGCGGCTCGATCCCGATCTTCATCGCCAACGCGCTGGGCAATGCCGTACGCGACGGGCTGGAAGTCTACGGCCGCGACAATATCCACGACGGAGACGTGATCATCTCCAACCATGCCGGCACCCTCGGCCAGCACCTCAACAACCTCGTCACGTACACGCCGGTCTTCACCGGCGCCGGCGAGGACGACCTGTTCGGCTTCATGCGCATCCTGATCCACTGGATCGATGTCGGAGGCAGTTCTGTCGGTTCGTGAAGCGCATCCGATGCAACCGAGATCTCCCAGAAAGGAATCCAGTACCGAACCGTGAAGCTCTAGCAGCGTGGCATGCGCAACGAGTAGATCTACCGGATCATCGAATACAACACTCGGTTCCCCACCATGGTGCTCGGCGACCTTGATGCCCAGCTTGCCGGCACCCTGGCCGGCCGCGACAAGATCCACGCCCGGATCGACCGCCACGGCGCCGTCACGCTGCGCGCGGCGATCGGCGCCATCTGGGACCAGTCCGAAGCGGTCGCGCGCGCCGCCGTCGAGGCGCTCCCTGATGGTGTATGGCGGGCCTCCACCCGTCTCGACAATGACGGCGTTGACAACGATTGCCCGGTTCCCGTCGATGTCGAGGTGCGGATCGAGGGCGACTCGATGACCATCGACTTGTCCGGCCTCGGCGGCGTGCTCTGGGATCCGCTCAATTCCGGCGTCCACGGAGGTGCTTATCCGTCGGCCCGCATCGCCTTCAAGACCCTGACCTCACCGGATGCAAAATCCGATGACACTTGACGAAGAATCCGCCCGCTCAACATCATTATTCCGGACGGCACGTTCCTTAGCGCCGGGCCGACCGCGCCGATGGGCCTCTACAGCGCGACCCTGCCGACGATGATCGACACCGTGTTGCGTGCAGTCGGCGAGGCGGTGCCTGCCGCGGCGGCAGCCGGTCACCACGCCTCGTTTTCAGCCCACTGGTTCTACGGCACCGATCCGGCAACGGACGAACTCTACCAACACCTCGACACCGGACACGGCGGCTGGGGGGCGTCGGCCGACGCGGACGGGGCCGGACCCTACAAGACGATGGCGCATGGCGACACGCTCGACGTGCCGGTCGAGATGCAGGAGCGTTGTGCCTGCTGTTAAGTGCGCCGGAATCTGCAGACGATGGCCGAGCAGAAGACACAGGCGCGACATGCTGATCACTGGCGGGCAGTGCGTTGCCGATACGCTATGCAGAGCCACCTCACACCTTATGAATGAGGTAGCCCAAGTGTTAGCGGCAACCCCGCATCACAGGAAGTGTCCGGGTCAAACGTTGCACATGGTGAGCGAGTCGGGTCGCCCGAAAATCCTCCTCCGGGGAATTAGAGTTTAATACTGTCTTAACTGCGACAGAATACCAAGGTCACCACTCCCCACCCGTTATTGCCTACTGATTATTGCTCGATCCTTTCTTTGCCCACCCGATTAGGGCCGCCTCAAAGGGGCGCTGCTGCGCCTGCCTCCGCAAAAAGAACTTTCTTTCATCAGCTGGAAACTGAGAACTACAATATAGGTACGCTCGCTTTTGCCAAACATCCATTGCATCAAACGACTCTTTGTATCCTCTGACCCAATCCACAACTCCATTCCTCGATGCAGCCAGTAAAATTTCCCTTCGCGCGTTAGAATCGCTACTACTATACAGAGACGACAGAGATTCAAAGTGGTTCAGGTATGCGTTCCTGCTAAAAAGACTCAGAATCGACAATCTAAAGAATTCATTCTCCCTGACATCTTGTCTATCCAAAAGAGCCAATAGATATTTTCCTATTTCCTTCCAGTCCTCCGGCTCAATATTTTGTACAGATGCTAAATAAGCACAGACATTTGCGAAGCATGGGCCAAGTTCATCTATTCGTTCTAATGAAACACGTACAGCCCCTGGATGTCCTACTTGTGACAGTCTCCGATAGAACCATCTCAGCCTAATGTAGTCCACATCTTTTTGAATTAAATATTCTTTTATAATTAAAGAAATACTTTCTTCTTTTATTAATTTCCAATCTCCTGGCTCTATTTCTTCAAAAGAAATCATCTTATATGGATTTCCTTCAGAATATTTTCTTACTAGCGCCAACAAATCTCTTTCATCCGAATTAATCGGTCGATCCTCCACCATTCTATTGCACAACTTGCGACACTCGGCAGGACTCATGAAAGTCGTTTTGTGCCGCTGCAACATTAGACGCTGTTGTTTATCCAAAATGTCAGCCATTCTTGCCAGGGCCAATTTTGCAGCCCCTTGATTTAGACAAAACACCAAAATATCATCAGCAAATCGAAGAAACCGAAAGCCTTCCGCCGTAAGGGCGTTGTCAACGGGAATTAAACTAGCTTCGGCGAGAAGGTGAATAGAATGAGGCCCAATAGGTACTCCCCTCGAGACACCGACTGTTGTTGATGCGAGCAAACCTATAATCCACTTTATCGCCTGATTCGGAAATCCAGATTGAATAAGTTGATTTTCTACAGTGTGATGAGAAATTTGATTATAGAAATCTGCTATATCGCAATATAGGACTACACCTGCCTCATGAGTCAGCTCCTTTGCTTTTTCCCAAAAGTCGTTCCAAGCAGATTGACTGGCATACAATCCATGCTCGTCAGTAGGTCCAAACCTATAACTATACACAATATTCTTGGGTAACCTCCTATCTTCGATACCCTTCCCGTACTGATACAACAAAGCCGACAAAATAATTGAATCTTGAGGATCGAGCTGTGTTGCCTGTCGATATGATATCTCATCTTTCGGTACGATGAAGCGCCGCGAAGGCCCGGGAGAAAAAGAAAATAAATCGGCATTAGACAAAAGATTTACAAGTTGCACTTGTTGGTCTCGAATTGCCTCGAATTCTATGATCTTCGGAAATAGATCTCCATCAGAATGCTGCGCGACTGAATCTATAGACCACTCAACAGATGAGGGATGTAGTGTCATAGTTTGTTTATCCGTTTCTACCTTCTAAAGGAGAGCAGGTTATTATATGCAGCTGATGGGTGCATACCGACTATACCCCAAGTCGCAAATGTCGTCCACTAGTGATCTTGCCTTCTGTCGCTGTACGCTTCACGGCATAATCTGGCGCGGATCGCATATATCCTAAGTCCAAACCAGACGGAGATCGGTCGCATGTTCCGATTGAAGGTGGCGGAAGACAAGTCCGCCGATACCGCAACCCCGCCCAAGCCCGTGCCCACCGATATAGCCACCGACACCGAAGTAATCGATGCCGAAGCTGACGCTGAGGTTGCAGAGTTGGAGATCGAGGCCGACGCCGATACTGCCGACGCTCCTGACGCCCTGGGCGCACTGTTGGCGTTCGACTCCTGATGTCGAACGCTATTCCGAGTCCGAAGCACCCTGTCCGAACTGGCAGTAAGACTCACACAGCTACTTCGCAAGATGCTGTGTGTCCTCCGGATTCAGGGTCAAGGGAACCCCACTCTCAAAATCCGGCCCCAGCGGCAAATACCCAGGGAGGCGGACCGAAAACTGTAGAGATAGTCTCTTCGTTCCAGTGTAAGTATCCGGTGATAATATCAGCTGAGCCTTTAGATTTGGGAGATCCAGCGGTTCGGGCTGTGTGGGATAATCTGGATTAGGATAATCTTGAGACACGGCTGTAATCCTTATCGTGGCGGGCTTTCACTCCATGTAACCTCGCCTCCCGAATCGTCAATCCGCCCGGATAACCCTTCCCCGACTTGCGCAGTCAACGATATAAACCCCTAAACAATTCTCATGGCGCGATCGGTTATGCCGCTCGCGACTCATCCATTTGTTGCTCGTCATAGTCCTCAAGACTACCAACGCCATCACGATGTGCGGCTTTGCCCATAGCCTCCTCAATCATGGTGAGAAGCGCTGTTTTTCGTGTGGTGTAGAATTCATGAAATGCGTTGGAACGCAGCAATTCGGGATCGATTTTATGGCTATTCAAGATTTCGTCCAGCGAAACTTCGTTATCACTCATATGTTCATCCAGATTTTGACAATATGTCGAAGGTGCACGGCCTCCTATTTTTCGGTTTGTACGCGATGAAATCGCAGTTTTGTTGACTATATTATTGTATAGAGCACGCGGAATGGACGGTTCTTGGTTTCCGCACCAATGGCGTGGAAAGATGTGATGAATATCGAAGCTTTCAGAGAAGTAATTCGCCACGTCGACTCGTTCCCCCGTCAAGAAATCCATAGCACCGTACTTCAAGAGGAGTGCGTGGACCCCCTTGTAAGCTGCGGAGGTGCGGGTGTAGAGAGTATCCAGCCGTGATTCGCTGAAAATCGCCGAACTGATCGTGCGTGGCTCGCTTTGCTTCCCGCCAAGCCAGCGAGTCATATCTTCCACATCATTCGCAAGCCGAGTGTCGGTCGAACTACCATAAAGCTCGCCGAAGACGCCGCACCAGAACCACCGCTCTATCATTCTCCTTTCGGCTGCGGTAAGCGGCTGGTTTTCACGTATCGCGAAGAATGCGGCGAGTGCGGTCGCCTGCGCCGGATAGGGTACATCCTTCCACCAAAACACCCCGTGACCGTGTAGGAATCGGGCGGCATTCTCGAACCCCTTTGTGATCGCGCCGCGCCACCGTTCGTAAGCATCTGCCGGAATATCGAGGAGGGCCGCATGATTGCAGGAGACAGTAGGCAGTTCTCTCCCCGTCTTGCCTTCAGCTTCGGAAGTGCGGCGATTTTCATATGTATGGGCAAGAGAAATAGCCCGAAGGAAATCTGTGCGATCAATTCCCTTGAGAACATCAAATTTGTGTAGCCGCTCCTCACGTCCTAGCGTTCCCTTCTCTCCATACCAGTCTGTGCGTAGATTAACTTTACTCGATGCCGCAAATATCGCAGTCAAAAGTTCAAATGCGTCGAGTTTCTTACCACCAGTATTGACCTTTTCAAAAACGAGACAGATCGCTTCTTTTGAGGTTTCATCTTCCAGTCGTATCATTGGCAACATGTAGTTCCTGATTGGAACAAGTACATCCTTTTCAAATTTCTGGAATAGGGTTATTTTCTCCTGTTCGTACTCGTAGTACGCCATCCAACCGTTAAACCAATCTCTAGAATCAAACACCGCGTTTGCAGGATAGCGCATGTTCTTATACTCAGCCTCTCTGGTCGTCAATTCGCGTACAAATTTTCGGCCAAAATCCTTGCTGACCACTTTGGATTCATTCACAATTTCGATGGCGTCCTCGGGAAATGAAGCTTCCAACGAGCGCTCAATGTTGAAGTAATAAAATACCTTTCTTTTTTTCCCCTGCGCCGTTCGCGTATCTACAGGCTCATCGCGCATGAAGGCTTGGAAGAGCGACGTCACGCGCTGTTGGCCATCAAGGAGAAGTTCATCCGGCGTTGTACCTTTTTCTGTGGCTCCCTCGATGATCCGTGGCTGAAAACGGATGGCGCCACCGGTCTTCAGGGAAAGAAGTGCACCGACAGGGAAACTCCGAGCGACCGAAGCGACGAGACTTGCGATGGCGTTTTCTTCCCATACCCACCCGCGTTGAAAATCAGGAAGTTGCAGTTTCCCAATCTGCGCATCACGAAGAACGTCTTGAAGGTTAGGTTGAATGAGCTCAAACATCATGACTCTCCCTTTGAACGTGGAAGGTTCAAACCTCGTTCCAGGCCGACAACATCAGGTCACACGGCTTGGAATCCATCAGGCAACATGTGGGATGGCCTGCAAGTATACTACGATCGCGTATTCCTATGAACCGTGACCATCTTAGGAAGAACGTGGCCTGCGCGGTCTGGACACCGCCGGGCCATGGCTGGTGGTGTATGTTGCCACAGCCGCGTGGCGGAAGTTCGAACTCGACACCACCAAAGAGCGCGAAGCATTCACGGGTAAACTTTGCCAGATCGCGAGGACCCGCTGTCCTGCCGCTTGCGGCGTCGCGCAAGATGATCCGCACTTCCTCTTTCATGGAGCATCTGTGTTCGGCAGCGCGTACGCGCAACAGAGCATTTTCAGTCATCGAGACTGCGAATCGTAATGCTTGCCTTTCACCATTCCTCTTCATGGTGCGGGGAATGGTCAAACTGCTTCACGCTCGAAGCGCAAGCAAGAGCATGACACCCGCAACACGGCAACCGCGAGCAGCGCGCATCCGCGACCACACGGACGGCTGTCAGCTCGCTACGAATTTCTCCGCGTGAATCCGCGACGGGTCGACGCACCGGGCCGCCAACGCCGCTTCCGCTGCCTCGATCATCGGCGGCGGACCGCAGAGATAAACCTCGCAGTTGCCGCCGTTCAGTATCTCGTCGCGCAGCAGCGACGTGATGTGACCTGAACTGCCGGTCCAGCCGCTCGAAGTCTCGACAACACACAGCTCGATCTCGAGATCGATACCCTTTTCCCGATAGCCGGACAGCTGGTCGAGGGCAAAGAGTTCCTCCGGCCTGTTGGCGCCGTAGAGCAGGCGCACCGGCGCCCCTTCCTCCCCCGGCGAAACAAGCGTGTCGAGCATGCTGAGCATTGGCGCAAGCCCGGTTCCGCCTGCCACCATCACGGACGGGCGTTCCTGCGGGCGGAGATAGAACCGGCCGAACGGGCCCGTCATCGTGATCTCGTCCCCGGGCGCGGCCCTTTTTGAAATGTAGTCGCTCATCGCCCCCTGTTCGAGAATCTTGACGTAGAAGGCGTGGCGATTCGTCCCCACCTTGTTGGCGAACGAATAGGACCGCTGGGCGTCCGTTCCCGGAACCGAAAGATGCACATACTGGCCGGGGATGAACGAAACCGGAGCGCTCTCCGCGTCCTGCGCAATCACGAGGCGAGCCACTGCGGACGCGACCATGTCGACTTCTACGACCTTGCACGGAATGCTTGTCGGCGCCGTCTTGAGCGCGATGCGCGATGCGTAGGGGAACTCGATGACGCAGTCGGACGTGACATGCATCCGGCAGGTGAGCACCTCGCGCCGTTCACGTTCGGCCGCCGACAGCGCCTCGTCCTCGTATTCGTCGAGATAGTAGTCCCCCGACGTGCACACGCCCTTGCAGGTCGCGCACGCACCCTCTAGACAGTCGGTGAGGATCCGCACGCGGTTCTTGAGGGCGGCAAGATAGACGCTGTCGTTCTCGTTGGCTTCGAACCGCGCCACCCGCCCGTCCTCGAAGACCAGCGTCACCTCGTGCGCACCCATGGCCTACGCCCCCGGAACGAGAAGCGGTTTGACGGCTTCGCCTCGGCGGATCAGTTCGAAGCCTTCCGCGGCTTCCGACAGCGGCAGCACATGGCTTCGGACGGGACCGAGATCGACAGCCCCCGCATGGATCAATTCAGTCGCCTGCTGCCAGGTCTCCCAAATGCGGCGGCCGTGGATGTTGATCATGCGCGGGCACTTGAGAAGCCACCATGTGAAATCCACCGGGATCGCCGCGGGCGGCGCCCCGACGAGACGGAAGTCGCCGCCCTTGCACAGGCTCTCGAATACCGCCCGGAAGCCGGCCTCGGAACCGGAGAACTCGATTCCGACATCCACGCCCTCGCCCGACGTCATGTCGCGCACCGCAGCCACGACGTCCGTCTCGTCCGCCTTCAGCGCCCGGTCGGCGCCCATCGCCTCGGCGGTCGCGAGGCGCAGCGGGTTCAGGTCGGCAGCGAACACGCGGGCGGCGCCGAGCGCGCGCGCGGCAGCGACGGCCATGAGTCCGATCGGTCCACAGCCATTGACGAGGACCGTCTGGCCGGCGACGCCCGAACCCTCCAGGCAGGCATGAACGGCAATGCCGAACGGCTCCAGCATGGCCGCGACCTCATGGGGCAGGTCCGGCGGATTCCGCCACGCTATGCGCGCCGGAACGGTCACGTGGTCGGCAAAGACGCCGTCGATGTCGATTCCGGGATAGGTGGTGGCGTTGCACAGGTGTGCGCGCCCGAGGCGGCACGGCCGGCACACGCCGCAATAGATGTGACTCTCGAGACTGACATGGTCACCGACCTTGATGTCGTCGACCCCCTCGCCGACCTGGTCGACGACGCCGCTGGCCTCATGGCCGAGCACGCGCGGAAGCTTCATCCTGCGCGCCATCCGGGGCGCCCAGTTGTAGATCTGCATGTCCGTCCCGCAGATTCCGGCAGCGCCGATACTCAGGCGGATCTCACCGGCGCCTGCATCCCGCGGCTCCACGGAGCGGACGGCAACGCCGCCGAGCCCCTCTTCAATCTTGCACAGCGCAAGCATCACAGGTGATACACGTCGATCGGCCCCTCAAGTCGATCATCGATGAAGGTGATCTTCTTTCGGCAGATCCTGAGGGCACCGTCGACCCGTCTGAGTCTGAAGTCATAGAGGCTGCCGCGGGTCAGGCTCCCCTTCTTGCCGTAGGAATGCACGAGGCAGCTTGCCATCGCCTCCACCTCGCCATCCTTCTCCTCGCCGACGACGATGTTGCCGACAAGGTGGACGGTGCGGTCGAGCGGCACCGACGCGTAGGAATCACGTGATTCGATGCGGAACACCCGGTCCTCCAGGCCCCCGCGATTGCGCAGATAGATCAGGTTCAACTGCAGCTCGGGGTCGTCGGTCGTCTCTTCCTCGTTCACCCATGACGGCACCCAGTAGACGGCATCCTCGGTGTAAAGGTCGATCCAGTCGTCCCAGAGATGCCGGTCGAGAAGCGTCGCCTCGCGACAGATCAGGTTGCTCGCCTCGGTCTGCAAATCGGTCATTCCTGCGCGTCCCCGTTCAACATGCGCTGCCACTGACGGTAAAAGCCGTGATAGATGATCTCGTGGTCCCAGTTGGCGGCCGATGCCGCCGGCTCGAATCCGAGGCGCCGGGCGTCCTCGTCGGCACCCTCGGTCACCTCGTCCATGCCGCGATTGAAGTCGTTCCACTTCGCGTCCACAGCGCCCGCGCCCTCATGGGTGCTCTCGAGCGCCGCGATGTCGTCGGACGTCGCCATGCCCGACGTCAGGTAGAAGTCCTCGAACTTGCGCAGGCGGCCCGCACGTGCACGATCGCTCTCCCCCTTCGGCGCTATGCAATAGACGGTGACGTCGGCGCGATCGGCGGCGAGCGGCTTCACGATCCTGATCTGGGTCGAAGGGTTGTCCATCAGCATGACGTTGGGAAAGAGATAGAGGTTGCGGCCGCGATTCAGGATCCAGTCAAGCTCGACCGGGCGAAGATCCTGCGCCAGGCGCTCTTTCGCCTCCCAGATCGGCCTCACCTCCGGCGTCATGTGCTGGGCCCAGATTGCCATGTGCCCGTTTCCAAGATCGTATTGAGCCGACGGCACCAGGGCGCTGGCGAGGCGCCCCGATTCGGTCCTGCGGATACCGGTATATTCACCCTTGCTCTCGCGCGCGGCGATGGTGTTTGCGAACACGCGATGGACGGTCGAGACATGGTAGCCGTCGACCGAGTTCTCGGCCTGGAGCTTCCAGTTGCCGTCGACGGCGTAGGTCGAACTGCCCGGGACGACCTCCAGCCCGTCCGGCGACTGGACGGCAAGGAGGTCGATCCAGCTGCGGGCGGCGCCGAGCCAGTCCCGGAGCGGCATGACATCCGCGTCGAGGCACCCGAAGACGAAGCCCCGGTAGCTGTCGAGCCGGGCGATCTCGCGCAGATCGTAGCGGCTGCGGTCCGTCCCCTCTTCCTCGTTCTTGATTCCGATGCAGGCGCCGTCACAGCGATAGGTCCAGCCGTGAAAGCGGCAGGTGAGGGTCTTCGCGTTGCCCTGCCGGAACGGGGTGAGCACCGCCGCGCGATGGGAACAGGCATTTATGAAGCACTTGAGCGAACCGTTTTTCTGGCGATGCACGAATACGGGCTGGCGCCCGATCTCGGTCCAGAAATAGTCGCCATGGGCGGCGACCTGGCTGTCGTGGCAGAGGAACACCCAGCATCTGGCGAAGATGCTGTCCATCTCCCGCTCGAAGATCGCCGGGTCGGTGTAGACAGCACGGTCGACCCGGAAGACGCCCTCCGCGACACGGTCGTCCACCAGCGGCGACGCGCCCTGCGACATCACTCCCGAATCCATCGCGCCCTCCCTACGCCTGTTCCACCTTCTCGCGCCACAGGCGGTAGAAGCTGTGATAGAGCGTCTCGTGATCCCAACTCGAGTTGCTCGTCTCCGGATGGAACCCGCCGCCGGCGGCGGCATCGTCCGGCCCCGTCACGACCGACGGCATCCCGCGATGGAACTCGCACCATCTCGCGAGCCGGCCGCGGCTCCCCTCGTGACAGGCTTCGAGCGCCGACACGTCATCGGATGTCGCCATTCCGCTGGCCATGAAGAAGTCCTCGAACTTGCGCAGCCGCGCATAGCGCGCCTCCCTGCTCTCGTCAGACGGGGCGAGGCAATGGATGGTGACTTCCGTCTGATCCACCGAAAGCGGCCGGAAGACGCGAATCTGCGTGGCCGCAAAGTCGTTGATCATCAGCGACGGAAACACGATCAGGTTGCGGCCGCGGCGCAGCATCCAGTCGACCTTGCCTGCGGGATATTCCCGCTCGAGGCGCTCTTCGGCCTCCGACAGCGGCGACGTGGCCACCGGGTCGCGGTCGGCCCAGATCACCATGTGGCCGCGGCCAAGATCGTAGCAGCCCGTGCGCACCTTCCTGGCCAGCCGCCCGACCTCCGTCCTCATCATGCCCTCATAACCCTCCCGGTTCTCGCGCCGGCGCACGGTGGTGGCGAAGACCCGGTGGACGGTGCTCGTGTGGTAGCCGTCGACGGCGTTCTCGACGGACATCTTCCAGTTCCCGCCGACGAGGTAGGTCTGCGAGCCGGGCAGAACCTCCATGCCCGCCGCCGACTGGTCGGCGACGAAATCGAGAAAGGCCCGCGACTGCCCGAGGAAGGTCTCGAGCGGCGCGACATCGGGCGACAGGCTGCCGAAGACGAAGCCCTTGTAGCTCTCCAGCGCACCGATCTCCCTGAGGTCGTAGGCGCTGCGGTCGAAGTCCCCGGGGTAGCCGGTGTCCTGCTGCTTGATCCGGATGCAGGCGCCCGAACAGTCATACGTCCAGCCGTGGAAGCGGCAGGTGAT
This sequence comes from Alphaproteobacteria bacterium, assembly GCA_022822405.1. Lineage (GTDB taxonomy): Bacteria > Pseudomonadota > Alphaproteobacteria > MPNO01 > UBA830 > JAJEBT01. The sequence goes on along the minus strand of JAJEBT010000066.1, from coordinate 34,091 downwards.
GGTGCGGGCGTTGCCCTGGCGCAGCGGCGTGAGCACCGCGCCGCGGTGCGAGCAGACATTGAGGAAGGCCTTGAGGCTGCCGTCCTGCTGACGATGAGCGAAGACCGGTTGGCGGCCGAGATGCGTCGCCAGGTAGTCCCCGGGCTCACGCAGCTGGCTCTCGTGGCACAGATACTGCCAGTCGCCCTCGAAGATGGTCTTCATCTCGGCCTCGAAGACCGCCTCGTCGAGATAGATGGCGCGGTCGACCCGGAAGATGCCGGCTTCGGTATCGTCCTCGAGCAGACCGCCCATGCCGGTGCCGTGTATTGTTCCGTCCACTGTCCGCCCCCGTCACACTGTATGCCGACCCGGACCGAATTCCTGCATGATCCTGTTCTGCACGATCTTCACGCGCCGCGTCGGCGGCGGCGTATTGCGCGAGCGGCCGATGAACCTCGGCACGCCGTCGGTGAAGACAGCGGGAATCGCCGGATAGTCCCCGTTCTTTATGGCCTCGAGCGCCGTCCGCTTGCTACCGCCGAGCGGTGCGTCGAGAAGCATCACGTCGCCAGCCTTGCCGCGCCTGATGAAGCCCGTATCGAGCCGGTAGACCACGGCGTTGTTGCCGGTCGCTGCGGCGAGCAGCATCTCCGGCGGGTAGCTCGACAGGCAGGACAGCTCGCACACCGACTTTATCATGCCGAGCGGCATGACGCCGGTACCCGTCGGCGTGTCGGTCGCGAGGATCACGCGGTCATAGGCGTCCGCTTCGACCGCCATGTCGAGGCACATCAGCGCGGTCCGGATGTTGCCCGCCTGGCAGATCTGGAGCGCTATGTCGCTCTCGTTGATCACCCGCGGGAAGTCCCGGTCCGGCATCGCCACCGGGCCACCATTGACGTGGAACGACACGTCGGGGCGCATGTCGAGGAGATGGTCGCCGGTAATCGGCGAGGAATCCGGGATCGATGCGCCGCCGGTATGGACGTTGACGATCATTCCCGCCTTCTGCGCCATGCGAACATAGGGCGTGTATTCGAAGGGCGACTTGAACTTCCCGAAACCGGCCTTGGCCAGCCACACTCCCTGCGCGGCGGCCTGGTCGAAATGAGCCTGCGTCAGGCCGGGCTCGATGATGATGGCACCGGCATGGACGTGCATGCCTCCCGGCGAATAGTTGTCGAAGCTCTTCTTGGCGGCGATGGCCAGGGCCACGACCCCGTCGGGATCGCCGGGCCGGCCCGGCACGTGAACCTCGCTCGCCGAGATCGACGTCGTCACGCCACCGTGGAGGTAGCTCTCGAGGAAACCTATCGTCCGCTGGCGCGGCGTGTAGTCAGCGAAGGCGACATGGACCTGGGAGTCGATGAGTCCCGGGGCCGCAGTCGTACCGCCGGCATCGAGGATGAAGTCGCAGGATTCCGCCTGGCGGTCAGTCAGCGTACCGACCTTGGTGATCCTGCCATTGTTCATCAGGATCGAATCGCCCTTCGCGAAGGGCGCGCGCCAGTCACCGGTCACGATGGCGGCGATGTTGACAATGGCTGTTCTCATCTCGCGGCCCGTCCCTATCTCAGCCCGTCCGTGCCGGCGATCTCGCCGCTCGACAGGCCCCCGACCCGATGATTGAGGCGCCCGCGATTGGCAACACAGCAGATGACGCAGATCTCGTCCGCGAGCGGCGCGTCGGGGATCATTATGGTCATGCCGTCATAGTGCGAGCGCACATAGAGCGCGTCCTTGTGGGCGAGCGGTATGTCGAGCGTCTCCCCCGGCGCGCAACGCTTGGTAAAGGACGAGATCCAGGCCTCGCCGCCGCCGACCGCGTCGCGGAGCGCGTTGCCGAACACCGTGGTCAGGCATGCCACGCCGTGCTCCTGCTCCCCCGCGCCGCCGACAAGTGCCGCCTTGCCGTAGGACTCCACCGCGTAGGGCTTCATCTGAGCAACCGCCATCTCGGCAATCTTTGCGCCGAGTGCGGCGCTGGGCTCGATCAGCCCGTTCAGGTCCTCGGCATAGGCCCGCCCGGCATAGGGGTTGGCGATCACCGCGACCACGGCAACCTTGCGCAGCACCTGCTCGCGCGGCCGGCCCATGTCGTGGACGGTTTCCTCGACAACCGTGTAGAGACGCCTAGTGTCCATCACTCCTCCTGTCGCGGAGACCGCAGGCTGCCCCGGGCCCGGGCTGACGCCGGACATGCGGGACCGGTCGGCCGATGCCGGACGCGCGCGCGGCGCATGCGGCAGGCCGTCGGCTGGCCCGGCGGCGGACCGCTAGCCGGATTTCACGGAACCCGACTCGGCGACAACGTTTAACTGCCGGTATCCGGGGTCCGGGCTGTGGGCTTCGTCGTTCCCCTCTCCGGAATCGGGCTCGGGAGAACCCGAGACCTCGCTGAAGCTGCAGCGCCCGTCGATGCGGGCGCCGGCCTCGATGACAAGGGTCTCATAGAGCACGTCGCCCTCGATTCGCGCCGTCTCCGCCAGCGTTAGCGAGCCGGCCCTGACGTCCCCGCTTACCTCGCCGAGAACGACGCCTTCGGAGCACATGACCGACCCGGCGAACCGGGCCTTCTCACCAAGCAGGAACCTCCGGCACCTGATGTTCCCCGACATGGTGCCGTCCACCTGGATCTCTCCGTCGCTGAAGATGTCCCCGGCGATCTCGACGTCTTCGGCCAGATAGGACAGTGCAAGATCGCCGCCGGATCCGGCATTTCGTTTAATCTTCGAAAACATTTTTCCCTGCCATGATGAATTTGAGCGGATCCACCGACTTGCCGTCGATGGTGATCTCGTAATGCAGATGGACGCCGGTCGAGCGCCCGGTTCGGCCCACCTGGGCAATCCGGTCGCGGAACCCGACCTCGTCCCCGCGCCTGACATAGACGCGGCGCAGATGCCCGTACCGCGTCACGATGCCGTTGCCGTGATCGATCTCGACGAACCGTCCGAAACCTCCGTTGCGTCCGGAAAACGTGACCACGCCGGGGGCGGGGGCAAGAACCCTCTCAAGGAACGGCGGCACCATGTCGATGCCATGATGCATCGCGCGCCGGCCGTTGATGGGATCCTTCCGCATGCCGTACCTGCTTGATAGATAATAATAATCAAGCGGCGAAGCAAGCGGAATCTGCCGCAGCGCGGTCTGCAGCGACCTCCTGCGATCGAGCTCCTCCTCAAGGGTGGCCACGGCGGCGCCGAATGCATCTTCGACGCCCTCGAACGGCCCTCCCTGGGCGAGCACCCGCACGGAATTCCCCTTGACCAGCTGTTCGAGCCCGACGCCGGTCGACCCCAGCAGCGTGCGGATGCGTTCGATGTCGGCGCGCAACTCATAGGCCATGCGGTTCGCAAGCGCGAGCAGGATGCGCGTCTCAAGCCGCGCGCGCCCGACAGCCGCAGTGCGGTCGCTGAGCGATCCCTCGAGTTCGGCGGTCTGGCGCCGCGCCCGCTCCCGCGTCAGGTGACCGGCCCACGCCGCCTCGGCAAACCGCGCCCGCTCCTCTTCCGCCTCCCGCATGTTGCGGTCGTGCAGCGCGCGCAGCACGTGGAAACGCGTATCCAGGCGCCGGCTCTCCTGGCGGCTTCCGTCGAGAGACTTCTCGAGGCCGGCCGTCCGGCGCCGCGCCCGCTCCTCCGTCAGGACGTCAGCCCACGCCGCCTCGGCAAACCGTGCCCGCTCCTCCTCCGCCTCCCGCGCAGTGCGGTCGTGCAGCGCGCGCAGCACACGGAAACGCGTATCCAGGCGCCGGCTCTCTTGGCGGCTTCCGTCGAGAGACTTCTCGAGGCCGGCTGTCCGGCGCCGCGCCCGCTCCTCCGTCAGGACGTCAGCCCACGCCGCCTCGGTAAACCGCACCCGCTCCTCCTCCGCCTCCCGCGCAGTGCGGTCGAGCAGCGCACTCAGCAGGCGGAGCCGCGTCTGGATGCGTTCGCTCTCCCGGCGGTTTCCCTCGAGAGACTTCTCGAGCTCGGCGTGAACGCGCCGCCCGCGCTCGAGCATCACGTAGTCGGCCCAGTCCTCTTCCGTCAGGAGGACCGAAGCCGGGAGCAGGTCGTCGCCACGCGGCGGTTCCGCCTGCAGCCAGTCGGGCAAATCGCTCCGGTCGAGGACGAGATAACCGGCCGAGCCGCCGGCCAGCACGAGGAGAACCGCGGCCGTCGCCCAGACAGCCGGCCTGGCCGAGGCCCGCCTGCCGCGGCGGCCCTTGCGCAGGAGCGTCCGGCGGTCCGAACCGGCGGCGCGCGCGATCGATCCCGCGATCCGTGCACGTTGTCTCGCCGCGCGGCGGCCCCTGTCTCGTCTGCTGTCCATCACTGGAGCCATCCAGCCCCCGTGGTTGTCATGGCGGCCTGCACGGGCGGGGCCTTGTCAGGCCAGCCGCAGGCGCCGCTCTGCGCAACCGGCGTGATGGCCGCACCGGCCCGAAACGACTGTTTTCCCGGACCGGGCCGTCTCCGCGGAAACTGCCGGAGTCATGCGCCAGAGCCTCCCTGCATGGAACTCTAGGGCATTGGTGATTTTGCTGTCAAGGGCTCCGGCCCTCATGCGCCGGTTGTTGCAGGCGGACCTTCATGGCAAGATGGCTCGGACTGTCGGAAAAAGGAAACGATGGGCTGCATTTCATGGAGCAGAGGCCGGTCCGCGACAACCCGCTCTACAACCAGAACCGGATGAAGATCGGCATCATCGCCATGAACTGCAGCCATGGATCGACGATCACCACCGCCGACAATTCGTGGAAGATGACCTGGCCGGACACCCGCGAGGTCTCGGTGATGGCGGATCGCGCGGGTTTCGAGGTTCTGCTGCCGGTTGCCCGATGGCGCGGCTATGGCGGCGAGACGAACTTCAACAACCGCACCTTCGAGACCTACAACTGGGCCGCGGCCGTGGCCGCAGTCACCGACTATTCCTGCATCTTCTCGACCTCGCACGTTCCGCTCACGCACCCGGTCGCCGCAGCCAAGCAGTGCGCGACGATCGACCACATCTCGGGCGGGCGCTTTGCGCTGAACGTCGTCTGTGGATGGTTCAAGAACGAATTCGAGATGTTCAACGCCGAATGGCGCGAGCACGACGTCCGCTACGAATACGCAACCGAATGGCTCGACCTGGTGCGGCGGATATGGACCGAGGAGAACGAGTTCGATTTCGAGGGCCGCTGGTTTACCTCCCGGAATATCTGGAGCCAGCCCAAGCCGATCCAGAAGCCCATGCCTCCCGTGATGAATGCCGGCGGCTCGGAGGCCGGCCAGAAGTTCGCCGCCACGCAGGCGGACATGAACTTCGTCATTCTCAAGCAGCGGGACATCGAGGGCGGCCGGGCACAGATCCGCAAGCTCAAGGACATGGCGCGCGAGGCCGGCCGCGAGGTCCAGAGCTGGATTCACGTCTATGTCGTCTGCCGTGAGACCGAGAAGGAAGCCCGCGACTACCTCAATCACTATGTCGTGGAGCGCGGCGACTATGTCGCCGTGAACAACCTGCTCGAGATCTTCGGTATGCAGTCGGAGACCCTGCCGCCGGACGTCCTCGATGAATTCCGCTTCCACTTCATTGCCGGGCATGGCGGCTACCCGCTGGTCGGTACGGCGGAACAGATCGTCGACGAGATCGACACGCTGGTCAGGATCGGCGTCGACGGGATCCTGATTTCCTGGGTCGATTACAAGACCGAATGCCGCCAGTGGATCGACGAGGTCATGCCGCTGATGGAACAGGCCGGCCAGCGTCGGCTGTTCGAAGCGAACGGCGGCTGACGCCCGGAGACGCCCGCCTCCATGACCTGCGCAGTCCGGGCCGCGAACCGGAAGGTATCGTCGCACCGGCGCCCGTCACCGGCGGAATGGGCTCGATGCGCCGGCTGGGGCATGTGCAACTGCCCGATCCCGAGGCGGCGCTTCGGAAACGCCGGTCGCCAGCACCTGATCGCCGCGCATCGCGCCAGACCGTGAAGGAGGACCAGATGACCCATTTCCCGAGCTACGACGGCATCATTTCGATGTCACAGCTTCAGCTGTCCAAGTGGGACCTGTTCGAGCCCTACATGGACTTCATCCACCGGCTGATGAACTACGAAGCGGGTCCGAACCGGGAGGAAAAGGAAATCATCGCCGCGTTCTGTTCGCTGTTGAACGCCTGCGATTTCTGCTTCGGCGCGCACAAGAACGTCTGCATGGCGCTCGGCGTCGACGAAGACCTCTTCGGCAAGCTGATCGATGACATCGACATGGCTCCCGTCGACGACAGGCTTAAACCCGTCCTGAAATACGTCAAGAAGCTGACCCTCACCCCCGACCGCATGACCGACGAGGACGCCAGGGCATGCTATAGCGCAGGCTGGTCGGAAGAGGACCTCACCATCGCGATCACGGTCTGCGCCAGCTGGAACTGGTTCAACCGGATGATCCTCGGCCACGGCATCGACAAGAAGTGGGACGAACAGGTCTTTCGCGACCGTGGCGCGCCCGAGAAAATGAAGGCCGGTTACAAGAGGTACTACGACGAGATGGTCGCCGCCGGCATGGCCGACACGACCGGACCGAAGCGCTCCCCGCCGCCGCGGGTCTGACGCCCGCACCCCCCTCGCGCCGGCGCCACGGGCCCTCGATGCGCAAGAAGCCGCGTCCGCCGAGTTTCCGTCAGCCCAGTTCCCTTGCGCGCGCCAGGACTCCGATCATGGATGACTGCAGAAGATAGTTCCTTGCCGCCACCGGATCGGCGGCCGTCCGCCGCAACTCGTCGTGCTTTGTCCTGCGCGTATCCGCGTCGGTCTCCTCGAGGAGCGCCTTGTTGCGCAAGGTCGCCAGCTGGACGTATTCGATCGCTATCGGGCGCCGTTGTGCGTCGTAGCGATCGAGTTCACTCTCGTCCGTCCGCCCGTGCCAGACGCCATCGAGCTTCTCGCAGAGATTGACGGCATCGTGAATACCCCCGTTCATGCCCATTCCGCCCAGCGGATTGTTTATGTGCGCTGAATCTCCGGCAAGGAAGATCCGTCCCTTGCGATAGGTGTCGGCAACCCGCTGGTGCACCGCGTAGGCCGTGCGGTGATACGTGTCGTAGTCGCCGTCCTTGGGGCATATCTGCTGCATGCGCTGTTGCACGGACTCGTCGGTCACCAGCATCTCCGCGCTCTCCCCCGGTCGCGACGGCATCAGGAGACGCCACAGGCCGGGGACGCGCACGAAGACGAACCAGAAATCGACACCCGCAACATAGGCGATCGGCGCCAGGTTCTCGAAATGATCATCAAACGGATACGCCGTACTCGCGCACAGCCACAACTCCGGAAAGGTCAGACCGTCGAATCCGATGCCCTGCCCGATGCGGATGACGCTCGAGGCGCCGTCGGCCGCAACGAGATAGCGCCCGTGCAGCGTTTCGCGGCCCCCTGGCGCCTCGACTTCGACGGAAACGCCATCATCATCCTGTGCCGCAGCCACGACGCGGTTCTGGAAACGCACGTCGACGCTGCCCGCCCGGGCGAGTTCCTCGACGATGATCCGGGTCAGCTTGTACTGTTCGCACTGCACGCGATAGGGGTGCCTGGTATCGTTTCCGAGCACTCCGAGATCCCATTCCGCGATGACGCCGTCCTGGACATCCCGATACTGCCAGACCGGACAGATGATGCCCTCCGAGATGAGGCGCTCGACGACGCCGAGCTCGTCGAGCATGTCCAGGGTCGGCGGGTGAAACGTCGAGGCGCGCAGATCCTCGGGGAGTTCGGCGCACGCTTCGAGAAGCGTTACCGGAATGCCGTTCTGCGACAGGTGCAGCGCCGCCACACAGCCGACCGGGCCGGCACCGGCTATCAGAACGCGATCATTGCCTTTCATGAATGCGCGCCCGTCGGCCGAACTGCGGATCGGGAGAACGGCATCATTCGTCCAGCAGTCCTTCTTCCCTGGCCTGGTCAAGGGCTTCGGCGGCGCTGCGGAACGCATCGACACCTGCCGGAATGCCGCAATAGACGGTTGCATGGGCAAGCGCGTCGCGGATTTCCTCGACCGTGCAGCCGTTCCTCAACGCGCCGCGGGTATGGGCCTTCAGCTCATGCATCTTGCCGAGCGCGGTGAGGATCGCCAGATTCATCAGGCTCCGCGTCTTGTGATCCAGCGTGTCGTTGGTCCACGCCCCGCCCCAACAATACTCGGTGACCATGGTCTGGATGACGCCCGTGAAGGGATCCGTCTTGGCCCGTTCGATCTGGGGGTCGACATAGGTCTCGCCAAGCACTTTCCTGCGCACTGCGAGACCCGCGTCGAACAGTTTTTCGTTGGTTGGTTCAATAGCCATGCCTTGATCTCCCGTGGCAGGTTGAGGCGTATCCGGAAGGGGGCGGATCCTCGGACTCATCGGACCCGCTGGGCGCCGAAACTGGCACAACGGGTCACCGTGCGCAAGAAACCCGCAATCCTGCCGACGCCGCCCCGCCGAGGCCGGTTGCAGCGCCGAAAACCGCCGCCGCTCCAGCTTGACCGCAGGGACGATAATCCTTGCGCCGGCATTTCTGTCCTCTATCGCCAATGCCCGAGAATCCGGGATCGAACGGAAATGCGAAGCTCTCGCGGCAAAGGGCGACTGTCTCGCCAATCTGCGCGTCGACCTCTCCCTTGAGCGGCTGTGCAGAGCGGCGGCCGGCGCCCAATCGTGGTCAGTCCGACACGCTTGCGCGTGGCGATGAAGGATCTACGAGCGCGCGAACTCCAACAGCGGTCCGATGTCGTAGTTGTCTGCGGCCCGAAGAGCGGCGATATATCTGGTACGCGTTTCTCCGACGTCTGTCAGATTGTTCCTGCCCCATGTAAACGGTTCGCGGCCGAGCCGCACCACCACCAGATCTCCCATCAAGCGCGTCGTTCGACCATTGCCGTTGGGAAACGGGTGGATCGCAACCAGCCGGTGATGCAGACGTACGGCAATCTCGTCGGGCGGGAACGTCTCGTGTTCGATCCAGTAGCGAGCGTCGTCAAACGCCGCTCCGAGTTCAACGGGGATCTGCACAGGTTCGATGCCGATGTACCGCTCGGCTCTGCGAAACTCGCCGGCCCGGACCCAGACCTCACCGAAGAGGCGCTTGTGAAGCTGCCTGAGAAACTTCTCCGCGAGCAGGTCGCGCCGACGAACGCGCCAGGCCCAGACCGTGCCTGCAGTAATGTTCGCTTGCTCCGCCTCATTCAGCTCTTGCCGGTAGGTGATCCAGGTCTGGAGCAGCCCTTCACGCTCTTCTGGCCCGAGAGGGGTTGCATCCGCCGGTTCATCGAAGAGATCGTTCAAGCTTCCCCCCATAGATCACGCTCCCGAAGGTGGTCGCGAATATAGGTTTCAATCTGTTCTTTGCGTTCCTCCCGAGAAAGACCCTGGGCTTCAAGATCCATCGTATGCGCGATCCGGATGAACTCACTGCACGCAAGCTCGCGAGCTCTTCTTTGAACCATGTCTTCCAGCGAAGACTTGGGTATGAGGGCGTACACCACGACGCAGTCGAGCGCCTCTGCCACCCTGCGAAGCGTGTTCAGCTGGACGGTTCCGGAGGCCTCCGATTTCTCGATGTCGGCGACGCTTTGGGCCTTCACGCCAATGCGTCGGCCAAGTTGGGCGCCGGACATCCCCAAAGCGTCGCGTATCGCCCTGACCCAGCCTTTCGGTGGAGGACGGTAACGGGATTCCGGCTTCATGGATGTGAAGCGCTGATCCAGGCGCTGGCGCGGAATAGCTTTTCTGCCGATATTCATAAGGCGACAACCTGTTTTCAAGTAGCATGATATCAGGATGTAGACTGATTTAACGAATCTTGCAATAAGGTTGTGGCCTGTTCATCTGTCTGATGCGGGCCATGTATGTGACGCCGGGTTTCCGCCCGGCCTGAATGGCCTGCCGTCTTCAGCATCGGACATCGTCCCGCGGGCGAGCGCATGGATCCGTCAAGAAGTGTCGGAACTCTCCTTTGTCGTCTGGCAAGCCGGTATGACTGTCGTGATGTTGCCTATTGGACACGCAAGCATATTTGATGGGGTCGAACGCCCCGGCAGGCCCCTTCTTCCCGAACCAAAGCCCCGGCCGTGCAAAAATGGTCACCTCCCAAGGAGACCCCGTACACATCAGCCCAGCCTTGTGGTAGTTTGCACTAGTATCAGCCTCTATCGGCTTCCCGAGCACGGAATCAGCAGCATGTCGGATTTCAACCTTCGCGATGGCGACACCATCGACTTCCTCCTGTCACGCCGCTCCATCCTCGCCCGCATGATGGATGGGCCCGGTCCCGATGACCAGGACCTGCGCAAGATCATGGAAGCGGGAATGCGGGTTCCCGATCACGGGCGACTGGCGCCATGGCGCTTCATCGTCATACGCGGAGACGCGCGCGAAAGACTCGGCGCGACCCTCGGCGCCGCCTTCCTCAAGAACAACCCCGATGCGATCGAGGAGCAGGTTGAGCTTGAACGCGAACGCCTTACCCGGGCGCCCGTCGTGATCGCGGTCGTGTCAAGGACCGTCAAGGAACACAAGATCCCGGAATGGGAGCAGATACTGTCGTCCGGGGCCGCCTGTCAGACCATGCTGATCGCAGCGCTCTCCATGGGATACGCGGCCCAGTGGATCACCGAATGGTATGCGTACGATCCGGAGGTAAAGCAGACGCTGGGGCTGGATACCGACGACCAGATCGCCGGCTTCCTCTATCTCGGGCACGAAGCCGAGGAACCGACGGAGCGCAACCGCCCGGACTATAACGACATCGTTTCGGAGTGGATGCCGACCGACTGACCCGCCCTTCCCCGGACACGGAGAACGGCGGCGTCCCTATGCGCCCGTCGCCAGAACCACCTTGCCGCGGATCCGGCGGTCGCGCAGGACGTTGCAGGCCGCGATAACCTCCTCGAGCGGATAGACGGCCTGGATCGGCATCTCGACCCTGCCCGATGCGATCAGGTCGAATATCTCGGCCTGCACTTCGCGCACGCGGGCCGGCTCGCGTTCTCGATATTCAGCCCAGTTCAGACCGACGACGGCGATGTTCTTGAGAAGCGTGTAATTGGTGCGAACCGCCGGAATCGTTCCGCTGGCAAAGCCGACGACGATGGCGCAGCCGCCGAATTCGAGCGCCCTGATGGCTCCGTCGAACGCATCACCGCCAAGCATCTCTATCACGACGTCGACGCCGCCGCCGGTGATCGCCCGGACCTGCTCCCGGATCAAATTCCTGAGGTCGCCGGCCGACAGGTCGATCAGATGCCGCGCACCGGCAGCGAGGGCGGCGTCGCTCTTGTCCATGGTCGTGAGCCCGGCAATAGCCTCGCAGCCATGTGCGGCAGCGAGCTGCAGCGCCGCCAGCCCGACGCTGCCGGATGCGCCCGTGACCAGTACCCGATCGCCGGCCGCCGCGCGCGCGCGTTCGTGGAGCGCGAAATGCGCCGTCTGGAACGCGATGCCGCAGGCGGCCGCCTGCTCGAAGCTCACGCCGTCGGGAACCGGGTAGCAGTTTTTCTCGGCGACAACGATCTCCTCCGCGTAGGCGCCCCATTCCACCTGTGCCATGACGCGGTCGCCGGGCTCAAAGAGCGTGACCTCGCTGCCGACCGCAGTGACGACTCCGGCCCCTTCCTTGCCCGGCGTGAACGGGAGCGGCGGACGCACCTGGTACTTGCCCTCGATGACCAGCAAGTCGGGAAAGTTGACCGCGGCAGCCCTGCATCCGACCACCACCTCGCCAGGGCCGGGTTCCCGTCCGGGCAGGTCTTCGACAACAAGGTTCTCGGGAGGTCCGAGTGCCTTTACGACCGCTGCGCGCATGCTTGCTCCGTTGCTGTCCCGCCGCCGGCGCCTTCGCCGGACCGGTAGCCGTTTTCCATGAGGAGGCCGGGTGCCGGACGCTCTGTATTCTACGCTTCGAGGGTGCGCCACCCCCGGCTGCCCATGACTTCCAGCGGACGGAAGCGCGCCTTGTAGTCCATCTTCTCCGAACCCTCGATCCAGTAGCCGAGATAGACCATCGACAGGCCGAGTTCTCGGGCGCGGGCGACCATTGAGAGGATCATGTAGGTGCCGAGACTGCGGCGCTCGAGCCGGGCGTCAAAGAAGCTGTAGACCGCCGACAGCGAATCGCGCAGGCGATCCATCAGCATGACCGCGACAAGCGTCCCGTCGGAATCGCGGTATTCGACGATGCGCGACGCCACTGGTGACTCCTCGACCATCTCGCGATAGTCCTCGAACGACATTGACGACATCTCGCCGCCACCGTGGCGGGTCTGCTGGTAGGCCTCGAAGAGGCGGTACTGCTCCTTCGTCGCCATCGCATCCATGTCGACGAGCGTCAGGTCGGCATTGCGATTGATGACCCGTCTGAAGGACCTGGTCGGCCGGAAGTCCGGGACTACGATACGGACCGGCACGCAGGCGTCGCATCGCGGGCAGGCAGGCCTGTAAGCGACGCCGTGGCTGCGCCGAAAGCCGGCTTCCGACAGCCACTCGTAGAGATCGTCGGCGTCGGGTCCCGACAGATGGGTCACGACCTTCCGTTCCATGCGGCCCTGGATATAGGGACACGGCAGGATGCGCGTACCAAAGAAGAGACGTTCCGGATCCGTCAGTGGCTGGTTCATGTCCGGGCTCAGGAGCGACGGGTCCGGGACGCCCGCCGCGCTCTCCATAGTGTCGTCACGGTGCCGGCAACCAGGTGGCAAAGCCTGGGACCGGCGGTCCGTACAGGGAACTCCAGTCTAGCGTCGCATGCGCGGCATTCAAGGCCGGCGCATGCGGGCGGGCATGCGCCGGCCGCTTCGCGAGCCCACATCAAGCAGCCTGGATCCGGAGGCACGGCTCGTCGACGAGCCGGACCATCTCCGCGCCCACGCGGAAATATGGAGGGTTTTCCAGGCAACTCGCGGCTGCCGCGGGAAGCAGCGCCATCACCTGCCCGGCCAAGGTACGTGCAGCCGTCCCGTCGGCAGCAGGGGTGCAGGGCGGCGGGCTGCCCGATCAGGCCGCCTCACCTACGATCACGGTGAGCCGTTTGCCCATCTGGCGCAGTGCCCGCTCGATCGTCGCCGCCTTGGTGGCGTGATCGGGGTTCATCATGCGCCGGACCTCGCTCTCCGCGACGTCGAGGTCGCGGGCAAGCTGGCGTTGCGAGATCTCCGCTTCGCGCCACGCCTCGTAGAGCGCAGCCTTGAGCGCGGTCTGCACCGGCGGGACCACCAGTGGCTGTCGCCTGCCGGCGGGCGAGGGCTTGGGCAGCGCGCCGCCCTCGCGCATCGTCGCCGCGATGAGCTCGCGCAGCAGGTCCCGCGCCTCGCCCAGCGCCTCGTCGCGGGTCGCGCCATCGGTCACGCCCCGGCCGAAGTCGGGAAACGAGACAAGGTGGCGCCCGTCCTCGTCACGTTCGATGTCAGCGGGATAGTTGAAGCTGTCGGGCATTCGGTCCTCCTAGAGCTCGTCCCTCTTGATCCCGAGATCGGCGAGCATCTTGCCGAGCAGGCCCCGGCCGATCTCCTTCCTGCGGTCCTTCACAGTGGTCTTGCGCCCGCCCGCAGCGGGCAGGCTCCGTTACGACAGTTTTCCGTTGACGAACGCGTTCCTTCCCCTGTTCATCGGCATTGGCGCCGCAGCTCTGCGGCAGACTTCCGTGTTCACGGCAAGACTCGCGGGCGGAATCAATTGCCGGCCACGGACGGTTCGGCCGGAAAAAACAACGCTACCATCGGCGGCCGGTCCGGAGCAGGGTTGCAGCCTGCCCGCATATCTGACAAAACCGGCGACATCCCTACAGTGCGCGGCCCAGCGCCCCGTCCGCGGAGGATGCCGCTTCGGCCGTCTTTCCGGGCCGGCGCCGCGCGAACCGGAAAGACGGCCGGCGCGGACTGGTGTCCGAGCCATTTCGAGGAACGAAGCATGCCCGACAACGTGACATCGATGGACGCCCTGCAGGAGCGGCTGAGCGCCAGCCCGTTCAACGACTGGATGGGCCTCAGGATCGAGAGTTTGACCGAAGACGAGATCACGGTCTCGGTGCGGTGGCGCGAGGAGATGATTTCGAACCCGGCCGCCCGTTACACCCATGGCGGGATCATCGGCGCCGTCATCGACACGGTGGCGGATTTCATGATCGCGGCGAAGGTCGGCATGCCCGTCCCGACGGTCGACATCCGCATCGACTACCACCGCGCTGCGATGCCCGGCGATCTCACCTGCACAGGCCGCATCGTCCGCCTCGGGAGCACGAACTCGGTCGCCGAGGCCTATCTGCGGGATGGTGAAGGCCGGCTGGTTGCGAGCGGGCGCGGCACGTATTTCACCGCCGCGGCACGGAAAGACTGACGGGGCGGACTCCGCCGGACCGCTCTCGGACGGCCCGGCGCCCTTGCAGACACGCAGGAGCCGGCCGGCCGCAAGGGCGGCACGCCGTCCTGCATCCCGCCGCGCTCAACCGAACACGCGCCGGAAGATCGTATCCACATGTTTGGCGTGCTGGCCTGGATCAAACAGGCCGGCGAGGGTGGCCTGATCGAGGAAACCTCCGATCTCGGCATCCTCCTGCAGCTGCTCCAGAAACGAGCCGCCGCCATTCCACACCGCCATCGCATTGCGCTGCACGGCAGAATAGGCGTCCTCGCGGCTCATCCCGGCCTGGGTGAGCGCAAGCAGCACCTGCTGCGAATGGACCAGACCGCCGAGCCGGTCGATATTGGCCGCCATGTTTTCGGGATAGACGACGAGCCGCTCGATGACGCTGGCGGCGCGGGCCAGAAGGAAGTCAAGCGTAATCGTCGCGTCGGGGCCGATCACCCGCTCGACCGACGAATGCGAGATGTCGCGCTCGTGCCAGAGGACCACATTCTCCATCGCCGGAATGCAGCTCGACCGTACCAGCCGCGCCAGTCCCGTGATGTTCTCGGTGAGCACCGGATTGCGCTTGTGCGGCATCGCCGAGGAGCCTTTCTGGCCGGGCGCGAAATACTCCTCGGCCTCCATCATCTCCGTGCGCTGGAGGTGGCGGATTTCGACGGCGAGGCGCTCGGCCGAGGACGCTATGACGGCAAGAGTGGCAAAGAACATCGCGTGCCGGTCGCGCGGGATGACCTGGGTCGACACCGGCTCCGGTTCGAGGCCCATGGCCCGCGCGACATGTTCCTCGACCCGGGGATCGATATTGGCGAAGGTGCCAACCGCTCCTGATATCGCGCAAGTCGCGATTTCGCTGCGGGCTGCGCGCAGGCGGGCGCGGCTGCGGTCGAACTCGGCATAGTGGCCGGCGAGCTTCAGGCCGAAGGTGGTGGGTTCGGCGTGGATCCCGTGGCTGCGGCCGATGACCGGCGTCATTCTGTGCTCTTCGGCCCGCTCGCGGAGCGCCGCCAGCAGCGCGTCGAGATCCTCGAGAAGGATATCGGCCGCCTGGGAAAGCTGGACCGCAAGGCAGGTGTCGAGAACGTCGGAGGACGTCATGCCCTGATGGACGAAGCGCGCCTCGTCGCCAACATGTTCAGCAAGGTTGGTCAGAAACGCGATGACGTCGTGCCGGGTCTCGCGTTCTATCTCGTCGATGCGCTCGACTTCGAAGCGGCCGCGCTCGCGCACCGCCCTCGCCGCTTCCTTCGGAATCACGCCGAGCTCGGCCTGGGCATCGCAGGCATGGGCCTCGATCTCGAACCAGATGCGGTACCGGTTCTCGGGCGTCCATATTGCCGCCATCCGCGGGCGTGAATAGCGCGGAATGGCCATCAGTCTCGCGTCATGTGGCTGTGAGTCATTGGGACCGCCCCGAGGGTGGCGCCGCCACGGACCGGCGGGCGGTCCAGCCTACTCGACCCGGTTCCGGACGACAAGGGAACTGCCGACCAGCCCGCTCCGCGAGGCCCGCCAATCCGCGATGTTCCGACACGCCGCCGCGCGCTGCGCAAGAATGGCGACGCAGTTGCCTGTCAGACCCGGGCGTCGGCCGAAAACGCGCCCCGCAAAGCCGGTAACACGCGCCGCTGCGACGGCGAAACGATATTGAAGTTGCGCCGCGACCCGGCCGGTGGCAGAAACCGGGCTGCTGCGGCACGCTGGCCGGAGCATGATGCAACGGGCGGATCCGGCCCGACGCTGGCGGGGCAGCAGCACGCTATTGGGGTGGCGCAGGATGGGAGAGTATCCGGACCGTCACGATTTCGTCACGGTGGCACTGGCCGGTACCGGCACGCCGCACCGCTTTGCGCGGAATGAAGGCGGCCGGGATTTTGTCGTTGGCGACCTTCACGGCGCGTTCGCCACGCTCGAAGCGCTCCTCGACGAGGTTTCGTTCGACACTCGCCACGACCGCCTGTTCTCGGTTGGCGACCTGGTGGATCGCGGCGCCGCATCGGGAATGGCCCTCGACTGGATCGAGGACCGTCCGTGGTTTCATGCCGTTCGCGGCAATCACGAGCAGCTCCTGCTCGATTCGACAACAAACTTCGAAGCCATGCAGCTCTGGATGTTGAACGGCGGCGACTGGTGGCATGCGGAGGACGACAGCCGGCAGAGCCGGTTCCGCGACGCCGTTGCCCGGTTGCCTTTCGCGCTCCGCGTTGAAACCGCCACCGGCGGCGTAGGCGTCATCCATGCGGACATCCCGAGCGGCTGGGACTGGGACTCCATGTGCACCCGCCTCGGAGCGGGCGACCGCGAGGCCATCTGCCACGCGCTGTGGCTCCGCGAGCGCTGCCACCTGCCCAAAAGCGGCGAGCCGGTTGCCGGCGACATCGACCGCATCTATTGCGGCCACACGCCGATGAAGGAACCGACAACCGTGGCGAACGTCCATTATCTCGACACCGGTGCCGGCTGGGGCCACCGGCTGACGATCGCGGAAATACACCCCCGACGCCACCGGACGCACACGCTGGCCGTGATTGACTGATACCGGTTCTCGAGGACC
Source organism: Alphaproteobacteria bacterium (assembly GCA_022822405.1). GTDB lineage: Bacteria > Pseudomonadota > Alphaproteobacteria > MPNO01 > UBA830 > JAJEBT01. The sequence continues at coordinate 17,197 of JAJEBT010000066.1, read as the reverse complement.
GCACGCGGTGCTTCACCAACTCCACCGCCGCAAAGCCCCGGCCGTCACCACCTGGAGCCCGGCCGCTTCCTACGGCGCGACCACATCCCTGACATGGACGTCCACGATAGCCCGGAGATTGCCTTTTGCGCGGACATAGACTATACCCCCGTTCTCTAGGCGCCCGTAGCTCAACTGGACAGAGTACCTGACTACGGATCAGGGGGTTGGGGGTTCGAATCCTCCCGGGCGCGCCATGCTTCCGGACATTGCCGAAGACCGCGCTGCCCCAGCGCGGCGCCGTTTGTGGGCACGTTCTCAAGCCTCGCCGCAGAAGGCGAAGCGGAAGGCGTCGCCGTGCGCCCTCACGCGGCCCGCGGACGGCGTCGCGAAATGCGCCGGCATCACCAGGGCATCGTTTTCGGCCTGCGTTTCGAGAAACGCGCGGCGCGTGGCCCGCGCTCCGTCCGCATCGACGCAGAAGCAGCTGTTGAGTTCGGGCGCTCCACATTGCAACGGATGATGCATCAGGTCGCCACTCATGACCGCCTCGCGCCCACCGCTCCGGACGCGCACGCAGACATGGCCCGGAGTATGGCCCGGCGACGGCTCGAGGCGGACCCAGCGGTCGATCACATGATCGTCGGCCACGAGGTCCGCCTGGCCTGCACGCATCACCGGCGTGATCGAGTCCTCGTGATAGGGGTCGTCGGCGAAGTCCTCGGTGCGATAGTGCCGTTCCCAGAATTCCCATTCCCGGCGGCTGAACAGATAGCGGGCATTGGGGAAAGTCGGCACCCACACGCCGCCGACGAGCCGCGTGTTCCAGCCGACGTGATCGACATGCAGGTGGGTGCAGAGCACGCGGTCGACAGCCTCTGGCGCCACGCCGGCGCCGTCGAGATTGGCAAGATAAGGCCACGACCTGCGGTGATAGCGCGGCTTGCGCGGCCGTTCGCGATCGTTGCCGCTGCAGGTGTCGACCAGGACAACGGTCTGCGGAGTGGTGATGACGAAGCTGTGGAAGGCAAGGACGAGAAGGCCCGACACCGGATCGAGGAAGCCAGGTTCGAGCCAGCCACGCTGCGCCTCGACGATGTCCGGCCGGATGGCGGGAAACAGCACTTCGGGCGCAAGCAGCGGCTGTTCGAATTCGAGGACGCGGTCTATGCGGACATCGCCAAGCTGCCAGCTGTTCATGGATCCTCGCCGGGTTTTGCCCCATGGCCCGCGGCCGCCAGCGCGTTGACGCGCCCGGAACGCCATTATATCGTGAATCGGGTATCTGCCCGAACAGTCCGGAGGCAAGGACATGCCCATCTCCGTCACCCCGGTTTCCGAGGTCATTGGCGCCAGGATATCCGGCGTTGACCTGCGCAATCTCGATGACACGACCATGCAGCAGATCCATGCCGCATGGGTGGAGAATTTCGTGATCGTGATCCCGGGCCAGACGCTGTCGGGCGCGGAGCAGATCGCGTTCACGGAATGGTTCGGGCCACGCCAGCAGGTGCGCACCATCAAGCTGAAGCGCGACGAGGGCACGCGGGACTTCATGTATGTCGCGAACAAGACAGTCGACGGCATGGAGGGCGTGCTGCCCGACGGCGAAATGCAATTCCACACCGACCAGTGCTACTACGAGAACCCCGCGCGCGCGACGATCCTTCTCGCCATCGAGGTCCCGCCGGAGGGCGGCAACACCAAGTTCGCCAACGCCTATGCGGCCTACGAATCGCTTCCCGCGGCGACCAAGGACCGCCTGCGCGGCCTCAGGGCACTCCACGTCTATGATTACCAGGCAAACGCCACGGTCAAGACCAACGAAAGCGCACCCGATGCGCCACGCTGGATCCATCCCGTCGTGATCCGCCATCCCGAGACCGGGCGCGAGGTTCTCTATGTCAATCGCCTGATGACCGATCACATCGTGGGAATGGGCCGTGGCGAGAGCGACGAACTCCTCGAGGAGCTTTACGAGGCCCTGGAAAACCCCGATCTCTGCTACGAGCACGTCTGGACGCCGGGTGATCTCGTGATGTGGGACAATCTGTGCACGCTGCACGCGCGCACCTGGTTCGATCCCGCCGAAGCCCGGGTCCTGCGCCGCACCTCGGTCGCCGGACAGCCGCCGGACGCGGCCTTCGCCGCGGCCGCCTGAGCACCTCGTTCCCGCCTGGTTTCCGGCCGGCACCTGTCCGAGCTTCGGTTACCCGTGCCGACACCAGTTTCTGCTTGACCGGATGCGGTAGACCGTAGGAGACTTCACGGCGCGTCCCAACCACAGTGGAGAAACCGATGGCTGCTGCAACACCGCTGATGAAGGCCCATGACGGGCTGGGTCCGCTGGCCTCGCGATTCGTCGATGTCGACGACCTGCCGTGGAAGCCAACGCCGTGCGACGGCATCGAAATGAAGGTTCTCATGGAAAATCCGGACACCGGGATGATGACCGCCATGTTCAAGTGGGCGCCAGGTTCGAAGCTCACCTTCCATGAGCATGTCGAGATCGAGCAGACCTTCGTCCTCGAGGGGTCGCTGGTCGACGACGAGGGCGAGGTGACGGCGGGCAACTATGTCTGGCGCCCCGCCGGCAGCCGCCACGAGGCTTGGGCACCCGACGGCGCGCTGATCCTGTCGATGTTCCTGAGGCCCAACATCTTCCTCGACGGAGAGAATGCGGGCGTCCAGTTAAAATAAGGCGCTTGCGCCGGGGCCTTTGCGCAGAGACCCCGGCCCGTCCGGCGGCGGACAGCGCGGTCAGTGAAGATTGTAGAAGCTGATCATGTTGTCGTAGACCAGCTTCTGCTTGACCTCGTTGGAATACTCGTTGCTTTCGAGAAATTCCGGTAGTTCCGTCGTCAGGTCTTCCTCGGTCGGTTCGTGAGGATAGTCCGAGGCGTAGAGGATCCGGTCAGGGCCCATGGCGTCGATGGCGTATTTGAGCGCCGTCTCGCCGAGTTCCATCGCAACCCAGAAGTTGTCGCCCTCGCGCATGTAGTCGGAGGGGCGCTTCTTCAGTCGCGCCCGCGCCGCTGAACCAAAGATCGAATCATACTCGTAGTCGAGCCTGTCCATCATGAACGGCACCCAGCCGCAGCCGCCCTCAAGAAACGCGATGCGGAGCTTGGGGAACCTGTCGAACACGCCGGAGAAGATGATGTCGGTCAGCTGGATCATCAGCGGGAACGGATGCTCCAGCGCATGCACCTTGGCGAACTCGGTGAAGTGGTCAAAACCGAGTCCGCGGCTTGGCGCGCCATGCAGCGCGATCGGCATGTTGTGCTTCTCGGCCGCCTCGTAGATGGGCCAGAAGAACTCGTCGCCGAAAGTCTTGCCGGTATAGGTCTGGGTCGGCATCAGGACCGCAGGGAACCGTACCCGCCGCTCGGCGCAGCGCGCGACCTCGGCGGCGGCGGCCTGCGGATCCTGGACCGCGAGCATGCCGACGCCGTGCAGGCGCTCGTCCTTCTTGGTGTAGCGCTCCTCGAGCCAGTTGTTGTAGGCGGCGGCGCTCGCAACGGCCCAATTCACGTCCGAGATCAGCCCGCAGGCGAGGCCGGCGGTCGGATAGAGCACCGTGCCCTCGGCGCCGATGAGGTCGAGCATCTCGGACCAGACCTCGGCGTCGGTGTGAGTGTATTTGCGGCCCTCATCCTCGGAAGCCATGATGAAACCGCGGGCCCAGCCGTCGAGGCTCGGCCATATGCCGAACACATCGAACATGCGGATGCCCTTGTACTTGCCTTCATAGTGCTCGAGAAGTTCCTTGTCGTTCTCCAGCACGTGCCCGTCGCCGTCGAAAACCTTGAATCCGTTGACCGCCATAAGTGCCCCCCGTTTGCGCGTTCCAGTGTCGAAGAGAACTAGAGTTCGATACTCTGCTCTGTCAAGCGGAGCTGCGGCAGCGGTTAGGCGCTGCCCCAGTGCTCCCGTGCGACGTCAACCACCAGCCGAAGCTTCGCGATCTGGTCGTCGACGGTGACCGGATTGCCGACCACGGCCGAGGAAAACCCGCATTGCGGACTGATGCCCAGCCGCTCGAGGTCGGCATGTTCGGCGGCCGTCGCGATGCGCGCCGCGAGCGCATCGCGGGATTCAAGTTCGGGGACCTTGGAACTGATCAGCCCCAGGATCACCATCCTGTCATCCGGCACTGCAGCGAGGGGCTCGAAGCCGCCGGCCCGCTCGGTATCGTATTCAAGAAAGAAGACATCCACCTTGAGTGCCTTGAACAGCTTCTCCGCAACCGCCTGGTAGCTGCCCTCGGAGAGCCATGTGCCCTTGAGGTTGCCGCGGCACATATGAAACCCTACGACCATGTCCGACGGCACACCGGCAAGGCTGGCGTTGGTCAGTTCGACATACTGGTCGAGGAGCCGCTCGGGGTCCTTGCCGCTGGCCTCGAGCTGGCCCCGGATGGCGGGGTCGCACAGCATCGGAAACGGAACGTCGTCGAACGCCACATAGCGCGCGCCGCGGCCGGCGAGATCAGCGATGTCAGCGGCATAGGCGGCAGCGAGGTCGGCAAAAAGCTCCTCGTTTCCGGCATAGAACTCGGGATCGGGATCCGGCGCGCCGCCAAGAAAGTGCATCGTCGCCGGCGACGGATAGCTGTACTTGACCGTGCGGCCGGCAAGTTCCCGGAGCACCTCAAACTCGCCGGCGGACAGAGAACGGGTCCGCCTCACCTTGCCCACGGGGCGCGGCGCCAGGAATTCGTGAGTTCCGCCCCCCGCGTCGTGGAACCGGAACGACGAGGGACGGAAATCGAGCCCGTCGCAGGAGTTCACGAAGTGGGAAATATATGTGGTCCGATGGAATTCGCCGTCGGTCACCACGCGCAGCCCGGCCTCTTCCTGAAGCTCCACGGCCCAGCGAACGGCATCCTTGCGCGCGCGGTCGAGGGCCGCGTCATCGATCCTGCCGGCCCTGTGCGCCCGATAGGCTTCGACGAGCTCGGGCGGCCGCAGCAGGCTTCCGATATGTTCGGCATGGAAGGGCGGGTCGCGCCTCAGCGGCATGGCAGCCTCCGGATCCGGCAACAGGCATTCTCCGGGAGTCTAGCCGATGCCGCCGGCCGGTGAAACGGCGCCCGCCGGGGTTCGCGGCTCATGGCGCGCGCCCGGCGTCCCGCGGCAATTCGCGGTTTCCGCCGCAAACATAACGGTATAGGTTTGCGGCCGGGATGATCGACAGTCGGGAATTCGGACATGGCAAAGGGTGATCGCAGCATGCGGACACGGGCCGTATGGCTCGAGACCCTTGAACGGCATCGCCGGGACTTCGAGCGGCCGGCGGACGACGCCTACTGGTCGCCGTCCCTCGATGCGGCGTCGCGCGATGAGCTGACCGCCATCCAGAACGACAAGCTTGCCGCCGTCACGCCGTTCCTCTACGAGAACAGCCCTTTCTACAGGACGAGATTCGATCGCCTTGGGCTTGCACCGACGGACATAGCCTCGGTCGAGGATCTGCCGAAATGGCCGGTCATCGACAAGGCCGAGATGATGGCGGACGCCACCGCCAACCCGCCCTACGGAACCTACTCGACGATCGACGACGATGACTGGGCATCGCGTGGCTGGATGCTGTTCTCGTCGTCGGGCTCGACCGGCGTGCCCCGGGTGTTCCGCTACACCCATGTCGACCGCGAATACTGGGAGTGGGCGAACGCACGCGCGATGTGGTCGATGCGGATACGCCCCGGAGACGTCCTCTTTCCCATGGTCGGTTTCGGACCCCATGTCTGGATGTGGGGCGTGATGGTCGCCGCCGACAGGCTGAAGCTGGCGGTGATCCCGGGCGGCGGAATGGACGCGCGGGCGCGGGCGGGGATCATCGAGCGCTTCAAGCCGACGGTAATCGCCTGCACCCCGTCCTACGCGCTCTATCTCGGGCGCGTCATGCAGGACCAGGGGCTCGACCCCGCGGCAAGTTCGGTCACCACGCTGTTCACCGGTGGCGAGCCCGCGATGGGCATCGAGCGCACGCGCAGGCGGATCGAGGAGCTCTGGGGCTGCCGCACCGAGGAATTCTACGGCTGCACCGAAGTCTCGCCCCATGTCGGGGGGTTCACCTGTCCGCACGCGACCGATGGCGACACCGTCTTCACGCACCTGATGGAAGACATACAGGTCTGGGAACTCGTCGACGCGGACACCCGGACTCCGGTCCCGGAGGGTGAGCGCGGACTCACGGTATGCACTTCACTCAATTCCGAGAGCTCGCCGCAACTGCGTTTCCTCGTGGGCGACTATACGACCTTCAGCACCGAGACCTGCGCATGCGGCCGCAGCCACGTGCGCGCCATGGGCTCGTTCACCGGCCGCGCCGACGACCTTCTCAATCTGCGCGGCATCAAGTTCTTCCCGAGCCAGATCGAACAGGCCGTACGCGCTGTCGATGGCGTCCGCGACGAGTTCGAGATCGTGCTCTCGACCGACGGATCGGGACTCGACGTCATGACCGTCCGCGTCGAACATGACGGTCACCACAACGGCGGCCCCGTGGCCGGTGCCGTTGCCGAGCAGATCCGCACCCGCTGCGAGGTCCGCGCGGATGTCGAGGTGCTCGCTCCCGACACGCTGGCCAAGACCGAGTTCAAGGCGAAACGGGTGCGCGACGAGCGCCGCCAGTAGCGTTCGTTGCCCGCTCGCGCGCCACCCGCCGGCGCGGCAACGCTTGGCCCGGTGATCGGCATCGTCCATAATCGCCGGCACCCAGGACAGCGGAGAACGGCCATGCCGGCAAAGTTCGAAAACGGCGACGTGACCCGGATCGGGGGGTATCACGCCCATGTCTATTACGGCGACGACGACGACGCCCGGGAGAAGGCGGCCCGCCTGCGGGAAAGGCTGTGGGACAGGTGGCCCGACCAGGTCCGCATGGGCCGGTTTCGCGACCGGCCGGTCGGACCGCATCCTCTCGACATGTACCAGGTCGAGTTCGATGCCGAACTGTTCCCCGAGATCGTGCCGTGGCTGATGTTCAACCGCGACGGGCTGAACATCCTGGTCCATCCGGAAGCCGGTAACGCCTGGCGCGACCACGCATGGTATCCGCTATGGCTCGGAGAGAGTCTGGAGCTGAGGCTGGACTGGCTGGCTGACGGCAACCGTTCCGCCTGAACCGGAAGGTCTCGGGTCGGACGTTGCGGTCGGGCCGTCAGGCCGGTTGGGCGTCCGAATCCCCGGCAGCTGCCCCGGGCTGATCTTCCGTCCCGGCGTCCGATTCAGACGCCTCGGACTGTTCCAGCGGCAGTTCGACGACAAATTCGGTAAATTCGCCGGCTTCGGATTCGACATGGATCGCGCCGCCGTGTTCCCGCACGATATCGTTGGAGAGCGCCAGCCCCAGCCCGGTGCCCTTGTCGGTGGGCTTGGTCGTGAAGAACGGGTTGAAAATCTTGTCGATGACGTCCGGCGGAATTCCGTTTCCGTTGTCCCGCACCTTGAACAGCACCCGGTCGCCTTCGCGTTTCGTCGTCAGCCACATCGTTGGCGCAAAGGGCTCCCCATCGGCGCCGGCCGTCCCGCCGTCCCCGCCCTCCAGCATGCGGCGCTTCTGGTCGGCGGCATAGCATGCATTGCTGACAAGGTTGAGGAAGACCCGGCCGATCTCCTGCGACACGACATTCAGCTCGCCGACTTCGGGATCGAGATCCTCGTTGATGGTCAGCTGGAACTCGGAATCGGTAGCGCGAGCGCTGTGATAGGCCAGCCGCGCGTGCTCTTCGAACAGGTCGTTGACCTTGGTCATCTGCCGGTCGCCGGATCCACGGCCCATCTTGAGCATGTCATGGACGATGCGGTCGGCGCGATCGCCGTGCGAATGAATCAGCCTGAGGTTCTCCTGAAGGTCGTCCTCGATCTCACGCACCATCGAGCGATCGTTCTCTTCCATCTGCTCGACCTTGTCACGGATCATCTCGTCAAGTTCCTCCAGAAGCTCCATCGAAACCTCGGAGAAGTTCTTCACGAAGTTCAGCGGGTTCTTGATCTCGTGCGCGACACCGGCCGTCAGCTCACCGAGCGCGGCGAGCTTCTCCCGAACGACGATCTGGTCCTGTGCCTTGCTCAGGTCGGCGAGCGCGGATTCCAGACTGTCGTTCTTCTGCTGAAGCTCCTCGGCCAGTTCCTGCACGAGGTCGAGCCGCTGTGCGTCGAGCGAACGGCGGCGGAAGATCTCGAGCGCCGAAGCCATTTCCGCAACCTCGTCGCGGCCCTGGACGACCACCTCCTCCTCCAGCTTGCCCTGGGCCATCTGGCGCATGCGCCTGGACAGGTCGGCGAGACGGCGAATCAGGCTGCGGCCGACCAGAAGCCAGGCGATGACGATGGCGCCGACGATCGCGACGCCGTTGAGAATGAGCAGGAGCTGTTGGCCAAGGACCATCGTCCGCTTGGACGCGACGGTCGCTCCGGCCACGCTGGCGCGGGCCGCCGCGACCAGCGCCTCAACCTCGGCCGCGAGGGCGGCTGCCTGCTCCGTGTTGCGAACCAGTATCTCCCGTTCGCGGGCAGCAAGCCTGAGCTCGCTGCCGCGAAGGTCGAATCCCCCTCCCTCGCCGGTGGCGAGGCTCAGGAGCTGGTCAAACAAGGGCGCCACCTCCGACCGCACCGTGGAGTCGTCAAGGACGGCAAGGTTGCGCTGCGCTCGTTCCGCGGTCGCCTCGAAACGCTCGCGGAGGGGCTCGAGCAGATCGACGTCGGACAGGCTGTAGGCGTTGACCAGGATCTGCGTGCCGATGGCAGCGCTCGCCTGCAGTTCGGCGAGCAGCCGATAACGATTGAATTGCCGTTCCCTGAACTCGGCCGTGAGATCTGCCGGCGGCCGCTCCCTGTCCAGATAGCCGGTCGACGCGTAGAAGAACTGCGTGTCGATGACCGGCACCAGTATCCGCGAGAATTCCGTCTGAAGATGCTCCAGCTGCCACCTCACGGCATCGCTCCGCTGCGCAAGATCGAAGCGCTGGACCACCGATTGCTCGATGGCGCCGATATTGGAGACCAGCACCTCCCCGCTCCTGCGGATGCGGCTGACGCCCTTCGGATCGACCTCGAGGCGGGCCAGGGCTTCGAGATTCTCCTCCAGGCCACGGCGCGCCGTGCTGATATCGATGATGACGCCGGCCATCTGCTCCGGAGATGCCGCCGTCGTCAGGCGCGGTGCGGCGTCAACAAGGGCGCCGACCCGGCGCGCAACGCCGAACGCAGCCGCCATCTCCGGCACGCTCAGTTCGTTGACACGCACCTGCGCGTCCTCGACCTCGCCGAAGGAGAGCCAGGCCACGAGACTCGCGACCATGGTCAGCGCCACCGCCGAGCCCAGTCCGAGATACAGGCGGACCGAGATGCGGTGGCGCCACCGTCCCTCGCCCGCCAGCTGTTCGGTCATTGCCCGCCTCCGGCCTCTGGCCCGGATCCGGGCGGGTAGTGCTTCTGCAGCAGGGCAGCCGGGTGGTACCGACCGTCCGCCCCGATCACCGTCAGGAAGACGTCATCCGACCCCTGGTTGTCACGCGGACCGAAACTGATCACGAATCCGTCGAGATCGATCGATTCTGCACTGCGCAGTCCGGCCAGGAAGCAGGCGCGTGTGAGCGTGCGGCCGCAACGCTCGAGGCCCGCCAGGGCGAGACGTCCGGCCAGATAGCCCTCGAGGGAGACGAACCCGGGTGCGACGTTCGGACTGTGCGACGCCAGAGCGCGCCGGTACCGGACCACCACGGGCGGCGCATCCGCGGCCGGGTACGGTACCACCTGGGTGACATACACCCCAATCCCGTCCGCGCCGAGCGTACGCGCAAGCGCATTGCTGCCAACAAAGGAAATCGTCATGAAGACCGGATTGAAACCGATCGTGCGCGACCACGAGATCAATTCCGTCACCGGCCTGTAGGCGCCGACCAGCACCACGGCGTCGGGCGCCCCGCGGCGGAGATCGAGGAGCCCGGTTCTCACCGCCAGCGTATTGCGCGGATATACGCCGAGGGACGCCGGCTTCATGCCGCGGCGTTCAAGGGCAAGCCGGACACCGTTGTAGCCAGCCTGGCCGAAGGAATCATCCTGGTACATCACCGCGATCCGCGTGATGCCAAGATCGCGGATCAGGCGGCTGACCATTTCCTCCGTTTCCTGGTAGTAGGAGGCGCGCAGGTTGACGACATCGCCGGCAGCAGCATCGCGCAGGAACGCAGCCCCGGTGAACGGCGCTATGTACGGCACGCCCGATTCGCGCGCAACGGGCGTCGCCGAGCGCGATGTCGGAGTGCCGACCGCCCCGATCAGGGCAAAGACCCCAACCTGCTCTATCAATTCACGGGTATTGGCGATCGCGGCCTCGGGCTCGTAGCCGTCATCGAGCGACGTCAGCTCGACGAGGCGGCCGTGGACGCCGCCGGCTGCGTTGGCTTCGGCAAACGCAGCCTCGATGCCAAGCCTCATGTTGCGCCCGAGATCCCCGGCCGGACCCGAGAAGGCGGCCGACTGGCCGAACAGGATGCGCTGGTCGCTGACGCCGTTTTCGTCGGCGCGCGTGCCGGCCGCCGCCGAGACCACCAGACCTGCAAGGACAACAAACGCGGCCGAACGGAGGGCCGGGATCATTCGCCCCTCCGTTTGATCAGCACCAGGTGATTCTTGTCGTCTTCGCGCCGGTAGCCGACATCGTCCATCAGCTCGCGTATGAGGTAGACTCCAAGTCCGCCGATCTCGCGATCCTCGATCGAGGCCTCGGTGTCGGGTTCGGGCGCGTCGCGAAGGGGATCGAAGGGCTTCCCGTCATCGGTGATCTCGATCGTGAGCGATTCGGGGCTCGACGTCAGCGAAATGTTGACCTCGTGAATCTCGTCGTCGTCATGACCGTGATTGATGACGTTCATGAGCACTTCCTCGAGCGAGAGCTTGACCTGGAAGACGATGTCCGTCGGCAGTTCCTCCTGTTCGGCCAGCACATCGACGATATCCAGAATGCGTTCGATCTCTTCGACCCTCGTCTCGACGGAGAATGACTGGTGGGTCAGTCGGCCAGCCGGCTCGGCTGCACCTTCCGCAGCGGCAGGGCGGTCGTCGGCGCCGGCTCCAGCCGCGCCCTGGGTCCGCATCAGGGTGATGCAGGTGATGTCGTCGGACTGGTGGTGGTCTCCGGCGAACTCATGCACGGCTTCGAACACGGCCGTGTTCGCGGCCCTGGCGTCCGCGACCGCACGCCCGACGAACAGGTCAAACAGGCGCTCGAGCCCGAACTGTTCGCCGCTGGCTTTCTCCGCCTCTGTCACGCCGTCGGTAAAGAGCACGACAAAATCGCCGGGACTCAGTGAGACGCTGGCCGTCCCGTACGGCATGTTCTCCATCACGCCGAGCGCGATTCCCTCGGTTGTCGGCAGTTCCTCGCTATTGCCATCGGCACGCACGATCACCGGCGGGTTGTGGCCGCCGTTCGAATAGGTGAGGATCCCCGTGGCCGGATCGTAGATGCCGTAGAAGACGGTGACGAACATGGCCGCGTTGTTGTCCTCGACGAGCAGGTTGTTGACCTCGCGAAGGACCTCGCCCGGAGTATCGAGGCCGATTGCCGCACCCTTCAGGAGCGTGCGGCTCGCCATCATGAACATGGCAGCATGCACGCCCTTGTCGGAGACATCGGCAACGGCGAGGCCGATCCGGCCGTGCTCGAGATTCACGACATCGAAGAAATCGCCGCCCACCTCCTTGGCCGGCAGCATGCTGGCAAACACGTCATGATCGGGGCCCGTCGGAAACGTCGTCGTCAGGATCGACTGCTGCATCTGGCTGGCGACGTCGAGTTCCTGCTGCAACGCAACCAGCCTGTCGCGCGAAGCCAGCGCTTCGCGCCACACCTTCATGTTGCTCAGCGTGCGCTCGATCGTGATGCGCATGTCCTCGAAGTCTATCGGCTTGGTGATGAAGTCGAAGGCGCCGCGGTTCATTGCCGTGCGTATGTTCTTCATGTCGCCGTAGGCCGAGACGATGACCGCGCGGATATCCGAATCGGCATGCTGGATCTGCTCGAGAAGCGCGAGGCCGTCCATTCGCGGCATGTTTATGTCCGACAGCACCATGTCGATATCGTCGTGTTCCTCAAGACGTTCGAGCGCCTCGATGCCGTCATGCGCAAAATAGAACTTGTACTGGCCTTCGCGAATGTCGCGCCGCATGCGCTGGCGCACCAGCCGCTCAAGATCGGGCTCATCGTCCACCACGAGGATACCGTGACACTCTGTCATGCTTCCCGCCCCATATCTTGTATGCGCCAACGGCGCGTTCGGACGCAACGGCGGACCCCGCGGCAGCGGGCGTCGCGGCCCAGGTTCCTGCGCCGCCGCATCTTCCCCAGAGGAGACCGTGATTGTCAAGGGCGGCGCGGCGCGGCGCGCACGAATCAGCCCTTCAGCAGCGCCCGATCGATGACGCTCCGCAGGCGTTCGAAATCTATGGGCTTGGTAAGGAAGTCGCAGGCGCCGAGATCCATCGCGTTATTGATGTTCCGGTCGTCGCCGTAAGCCGACACGATGACCGCCTGGATCCCGGGAGCGACGTCCGGGAGGTGCTTGAGGAGCGTAAGCCCGTCCATCTCGGGCATGTTGATGTCGGACAGGACCAGGGAAATATCGCCTTCCTCGGCGAGGCGCTCGAGTGCCTCGACGCCGTCATGGGCGAAAACGAACACATAGCGGCCCGCGCGGATCTCGCGCCGCATGCGCTGGCGCACCAGCCGCTCGAGATCGGGCTCGTCGTCGACCATGAGAATGCAGGGGCTATCCGTCATCTCTCTTCTCCCGGCCTGCGCGGCGCGCGCGCCGGCCTATTGCTCATCGACCGGCCCCACCAGCGCCTCGAACTGTCGCCTCACCTCCAGGGCGGTGTCGGCCATCACCCCCTTCAGGGTGTCGAAGTCAGCGATCCCGCAGGCGCGACCGATCGCCCGCTTCAATCCCGGCGTCGCCCGATTCTCAACGAATTCGCCACCCACAGTCAAGCGGAGGACACCCTGCAGGTTGCGCCACAGCAGGGCGGCGGCGGCGAGGCGTTCCGCGACCCCGGGATCGATCAGGCTCCGGCTGCCGACGGCCTCCAGCACGGCTACGGGATCGCGCACGAGGATCTCCGGGCTGGCAGCCCCGTGCCGCAGCTGCAGGTACTGGGCGATAAACTCGACATCTACCAGCCCGCCGCTCATGTGCTTGATGTCCCACGGCCCGCCGCCGCCATGCTCACGCCAGATGCGCGCGCGCATCCCGGTCACCGCCAGCATCAGCTCCTCCGGATCCCTCTCCTGGGTGAGAACCCCGCGGATCACGTCATCGAGCCGCTCGCCGAGGTCTCCCTCGGCGTGAAGGACGCGGGCCCTGGTCAGCGCCTGGTGCTCCCATATCCACGCATCGAGTTCCTGATAGCGCGCGAAGGACTCGAAGGAGGTGGCGATCGCGCCCGAATTCCCGGTCGGGCGGAGCCGCATGTCGACCTCGTAGAGCTTGCCGTCGGCGGTCGGCGAGGTGACGGCGCTGATGAACCGGCGGCACAGCTGCGCGTAATACTGGCTCGGCGCCAATGGCCGGTCGCCATCCGACGCGTCGCACTCGGGATCGTGGTCGTAGACGAAGAGCAGGTCGAGGTCCGAGCCGACCGTCAGTTCGCGGCTGCCGAGCTTGCCGAGCGCGAGGAGGGCGATCCTGCCGCCGGCGATCCTGCCGTGGCGCACCACGAAGTCGCGCTCGACGAACGGCAGCAACGCGATGAGGCAGGACTGGGCGATGTCCGACAGCGGCGGGCCAGCCTCGGCCGGCGCGAACAAGCCGCGCAGCATGTGAACGCCGAGGCGGAACACGCGATCGTGCGCCCAGCGGCGCTCAAGGTCCATGAAGTCCTGCAGATCGCGCGCCTCGCTGCCGACGACCGCGAGCTCGGCGGCCATTTCGCCAAGGCCGTATTCGCGCGCGTAATAGAGGCGGATCAGGCCGCGGCGGGCGTCGTCGGCGACCGCGGCGTCGAGATCCTCGTTGTCGGGCACCTCGAGATCGGAGAAGTCCCGGCCGAGCACGCTGTCGAGCAGCGCCGGGCGGTGGCTGAGCCATTCGGCAAGGCCCGGGGCCGAACCCATGATCTCGGCGACCAGGTCGAGAAGGCCGGGATTGGACATGAACACGGAGAAGACCTGTATGCCGGCCGGCAGGCGCGCGAGGAACTGGTCGAAATGCAGGATCGCGGCGTCGGGGTCGAGCGTCCCCGAAAACGCCTCGAGGACCGCCGGCACGAGCTCGGTCAGCAGTTCGCGCGCGCGCGTGCTCCGTGTCGAGCGGTAGCGGCCGGCATGCCATGCCCGCACCAGCGACGACACGCGCTCCGCATCCTCGTAGCCCATGGCGGCGATCGTCTCGAGGGTGTCGGGATCGTGATCGCCACCGGTGAAGACCAGGTTGCCCGGTCCCGCGAGGTCGGGCTCGTCCTCGAACAGACGCGCATAGTGGAGCTCGACCGTCTCGAGGCGCGCGCGCAGCGCCGCCGAGAAGGCGTCCACCGAATCGTGGCCCGCGAACGCCGCGAGGCGCGAGAGCTCGCCCGCCTCCTCGGGCACGCTGTGGGTCTGGCGGTCGTCAACCATCTGCAGGCGGTGCTCGAGCCGGCGCAGGAACCCATAGGCTTCCTTGAGATCCTCTGCCGTCCGCCGCTGCACCTGGCCGGTGGCGACCAGCTGGTCGAGGGCCTCGACGGTCCCGCGCACGCGCAGGCGGGGATCGCGGCCGCCCCATATGAGCTGCTGGGTCTGCGCGAAGAACTCGATCTCGCGGATGCCGCCGCGGCCGAGCTTCACGTTATGTCCGGCGATCGCGATCGCCGAACTGCCGCGGTGCGCGTTGATCTGGCGCTTGATGGAATGGATGTCCTGGATGGCCGCGAAGTCGAGATGGCGGCGCCACATGAAGGGACGCAGATAGTCGAGGAACTCGAGGCCTCTCTCGATGTCGCCGGCGACCGGCTGCGCCTTGATCATGGCGGCGCGTTCCCAGTTCTGGCCCGCGCTCTCGTAATACATCTCGGCCGCCCGCACCGACAGCGCCGGCGCCGTCGATCCGGGGTCGGGGCGAAGCCGCAGGTCGGTGCGGAACACATACCCGTCGGCGGTGCGCTCGTCGAGCAGCGCGACGAGGTTGCGCGCGAACCGGGTGAAGACCTGCTGGATCCTGTCCTCGTCGACACCGGGCAGCCGATCCGGATCGTAGAGGATGATGAGGTCGATATCGCTCGAATAGTTGAGCTCGCGGGCCCCGAGCTTGCCCATGCCGAGCACGATCAGCCCCGACCCCCTCTCCGGATCCTCCGGATGCGGCAGCTCGAGGCGGCCGGCATCGTGGAGTTCGCGGAGCAGGAAGCGGCAGACGGCGCTGAGCGCCGCCCCGGCGAGGTCGGACAGGGCGCCGGTGACCTTTTCGAGCGGCCACACCGAGGCGATGTCGGCCATTCCGATCGCGAGCGCGGCCTGGCGTTTGACGAGGCGGAGCCGCTTCGTGACGGCGGCCTTCGACTGCGGGCCGGTCGCGGCGCCGTCCCCGAGGGCGGAGAGCGCAGCGGCCAGGGCCTCGTCGGGCCCGGCCTCCAGCAGCAGCCGGGCGAAGCCGAGGTCGGCAGTCAGGCTGCGGCTCAGATAGGTGCTGTTGCCGAAGACCGAACGGAGCAGCGCCGCCGTCGCCGGGTCGGCGGCGGCCTCGGCAGCGAAGGCCGCGAGGTCTCCGTCGTCGGCGCGCGCCGCGGCGTCGTGCCACTGCGTGAGATGGAGTTCAAGCGCCTCGGGGTTGCCGGCGGAAGGCAGCGCATCGCCGCCGCCCCATGTCCCTGAAAGCTTCACCGATTTCGCCTCGCCGACCCGATCCGCCGCAGGCCGCGTGCCCGTCCGCGTCGCCACCTGCTTCCACAATCCTACCCGCCGACAGCGGCGTTGTCAGCCGCCCGGCCGCCGCCCGGCCGCTTCCTTTTCCGGCGTCGGGCGACTCAGCGGAGCAGCGGGTTGCGTGCGGCGAGGCCAGGGAAGCGGCCGAAATCGCGGTCAGCGGTCCACAACTCCGTCACGCCGTGCGCGATGCAGAGGGCAGCCACCCGCGCATCGTGGACCGTTGGCCCCCGCAGCCGCCCGGCAAGAAGCTGATTCTTCAGTACCGTCCAGTGCGCACCGGTCTCGGCCAGCAGTTCCGCAACCGGGGATTCGAGCCAGGCGTCCACCTGGTCGATGGCTTCCGCCATCGAGGAAGGCGGATCATAGATTTTCGGGTGGGTCGCAACGGCGATGAATTCGTGAATGCACGGCCAGGGCAATCCCAATCGCACCCGCCCTTCGGTGAGTTCGCGCATGCGGGACCGGGCCGGCTCGTGCCATTCCGAATCGGTCCGGTGGGCGTAGACCAGAATGTTGGTGTCGACCGCGATCAACCTCCCCGCCCCTCATAGGCGGCGTTGCGGATGCGCTCCCAACCGGCATCCCGGAACCCGTCCTGCAAGCCCAGGCCGCCAACGCTTGCATCCCGCAGGGCGAACGAAGCCCGTTGCCCGCTGTCGCGCAGAACCTCCCGCAAACCCCGTTCGACAACCGAACGGAAGGTTACACCTTCCCGCGCAATGTAGGACCTCACCTCTTCGGCAAGACCGTCGGAGATTTCCACGGTGGTCTTCATGCCATAGTCCTGTATTTTATGATACGGGGACCCATACTACATTGTA
The DNA here is from genome assembly GCA_022822405.1 of Alphaproteobacteria bacterium. Lineage (GTDB taxonomy): Bacteria > Pseudomonadota > Alphaproteobacteria > MPNO01 > UBA830 > JAJEBT01. Next base: position 485 of record JAJEBT010000066.1, on the reverse strand, counting down.
AGGGAAGGCGCTGCAAGGTGCGCTTCGGCTTCGCGCCTCGCCAGTCCATTGCCGCAACCGGCGGCGCACGGTCAGTGACCGTCACTCGTGATTGGAAACAGCCCGGTACGCGACGATGGATTGCGGAGCAGAAAGGCAAAGAGACCCAGTGTCAGCACCGAGTCGTCCGCTTCGAGAAGCTCACGCTTGGTCGGCACGAGCATCATCGTGCGGCAACGACTCTGGGCGACCGCAGTGGCGGTGGCCTCGTAGGTAGAGAATGCTGCCCAGGGTTCCAGCACGTCGCCCGGGCCGCATTGGTACAGTCGCCTGCCCCCGCTGTCGTACACGGACGCCTGTCCCGAGGGTGCACGACAATTTTATGCAGGCCGTGCGATTTCAGGCTGCCCTTCGCTCCCAGAAGTCGTCGAATCTGTTGCTGTGAACGGAGCAGCGGAGAGCGATGACGTCATTGGCGCCGTCGAGGCTCCAGTGCATGCCGCCGT
>JAJEBT010000049.1 GCA_022822405.1 Alphaproteobacteria bacterium | reverse complement strand
TGTTGCGCGACGCCGCAGAACGGACCGCCGAAGCGACCTGGCAGCGCATCGGCACCCTGCTCGACCGCTTCTCACCGGCCGAATGCGCAAACTACTTCAGAAATGCAGGATACGCTTCCGAATAAAATCATCACGCTCTAGCCCGTCCGGTTCCCGGCGAGTCCGAGGTCTTCGATCAGCCGGTCGCGGAGCTTGAATTTCTGGATCTTGGTCGCGCCCATCGGCCATTCCGAAACGAAGCGGACGTGCCGCGGCACCTTGAAGCCCGCCACCTTGCCCGTGCAGAAGGCGATGATATCGCCCTCGCTGGCCGCGCCCGGAACCTTCAGTTCGACAAAGGCGGCCGGCACCTCGACGAGGCGTTCGTCCGGGCAGCCGACCACCTGGCACAGCTTGACGTCGGGATGGCTGCCGACGAGCGCCTCGATCTCAAGGGCGGCAACGTTTTCGCCCCCGACCTTCAGCATGTCCTTGGTGCGGCCGTGGAACATGACGTGGCCGGCTTCGTCGACCGAGCCGATATCGCCCGTGTGGAGCCAGCCGCCTTTCAGGGCCTCCGCCGTCTTTTCGCGATCCTTGTAGTAGCCGTCGATGATGCCATAGCCGCGGATCGCGATCTCGCCATGCGCGCCCGGCGGCGCCTCCCTGCCGTCCGGACCGACGATCCTGACCTCCAGGCCCTCAAGCGGCGTTCCGAGGCGGGCGATGCGCGCTTCGTAGGAATCGTCCAGCCGGCTCGTCGAGACGGTCCCCGCGGCTTCCGTCAGGCCGTAGGTGCTGACCTGAAACGCATTCGGCATCGCGCGGGCCAGGATCTTGCGCGCCGGCTCCGGCTGCATGGCGAGACTGCTGTTCATCAGACGGACGGCCGACAGGTCCCGCGCCGCAAAATCCGGATGGCCGATCAGGTCGGCGATGATCGGCCAGAAGGCCGCATAGTTGATCGTGACCCCCTCGTCCTCAAGCAGGCCCAGCGCGAGGCCGGCGTCGAACCGGGGCATCGTGACATAGCGGCAGCCGACCCAGAACGAGGCGGCGATCGGCATGATCCCGCCGATATGATACATCGCCAGCGGCGACCAGAACCGGTCCGCTCCGGACATCCCGTAGCGCCGGGCCAGTTCGATGCCGTTGCGCACGACGGCTTCGTGGCTCAGCAGGCAGCCCTTGGGGTTGGACGTCGTGCCCGAGGTATAGAGGACGATCCCGGTATCCCGCAGGCGCGCCCGCAAGCGCCGGTCGTGGACTTCGGCAGCGGGAACGCCGCCCGCGAGGCCGGCAAAGGCGCGCGGGCCGATAACGCCCGGCGCATCGCCGCGCAGCGACACGATGGAGCGCAGCGTTTCCATGCCTGCGATGCCGCTGCCGCCCAGCGCCTCCGACAGGCGTTCGAGCAGGTCGACGCCCTCCGCGACATCCGTCGTGGTGATGACGGCGACCGAGTCCGAATTGTCGACCAGGTAGCGCAGTTCGCCGCCGCGATAGCGCGCGTTGATCGGTACGGGAACCGCGCCCGCCATCGCGATGCCGAACAGGATTTCGACGAATTCGACCGATGTCGGCAGCAGCATCGCCACATGATCGCCCGGTTCGACGCCGAGCGCGATCAGCGCGCGTGCCCGTTCGACGCTGCGCTGCGCCAGGTCGCCGAAGGTGTGGCGGGACGCCGGCAGGACCAGCGCGTCCGCGTCCGGCCAATGCCCGGCGGCGCGGATGAGGAGATCGCCGATCGTCGTCGCTTCGATTGTGCCCGCCATCTTCAAACGCCCCCGGTCCGGCAGTTCGAATCGTCGTTCCGGCTTGTGCGGAAGCGCCTTTGCGAACGCGTGATTCAATCGGGTCAATCGGGACTCACCCAGCCGGGCGCAAAATAGTCGACGCGATCGAGTGTCAGGCGCCGTTCGCGGAACAGCCATCTGCCGCCGCGGCGCACCACGACATCGTCAAAATACCCCAATCCGTGGGCCTTGACTTGTTCTCCGCCGGCGCGGCCGACGACGAACACGACGATGACGGTGCGAACTTCCGCTTCGTCCGGGGTCAGCGATTCGACGACCACGTTCAGCATGACGTGGCGGCGCTGTTCCCTGTCGGCGAAGGTCCGCCATCGCCGCTCGATGGTCTGCCGGATGCCGGCGCTGCCGCGGAGCGGCGAGTCGACGCCCGGATCCGGGCCGACATGGAATTCGGCATCTTCCGTGAAGAGGGCCTGGAACGCGTCGAAATCTCCCCGGTCGAGGCAATTGCCGTAATGCCCGATCATCTGGGTGATTTCCGTCGTCGCGATAGCGCGTTCGGCGCGGTCCATCGTCAGGTCCCCAGCGCGTCGAGCACCAGCCGGCGTTCCGCGATAAGCCAGGAGCCGTCGATCCGCCGCAGGCGGTCGCGGTAGACGCCGGTGCCGCGCAATTCGACTGGGCCCCCGCTCTTCGGAACCGAAAGGACGGTCAGGAAGCATCGGGTGACCGCCTCATCCTCGCCGAGCTCGTCGATGACGAGGTTGGTGATCAGATGGCGGCGCTGATCGACCTTCGATACGACGTCGTAGCGCCCTTCGAGGACTTCGCGGATCTTGCGCCGTCCTGTGGCCGGCAGCGGGACGATTTTCGGATCCGGCGATATGTCGAACGTCGCGTCGCCAGCGAACAGCGTTTCCAGACGGTCGAATTCTCCGTCGTCGACATAGACCGCATAGCGGCAGAGGACCTCCGAAATCTCCTGCCGCGCGGCGGCGGCGTCTCGTGCGCTCAACATATGTTCGCTCCCGGTCGCCCAGCGTCGGTTCGGTGACTATCCGGCACCGGCCGCGCCGGCCGCGATTTGCGCCAGCAGCCGGTCGGCGTTGCCGAACAGCACCCTGTCGGCAACGTCGCCGTCGAACGGCAGGGTCCGGAATTTCCTGAGCGTATCGCCCAGGGGCGCGAAGGGATAGGCCGACGCGTACAGCATCTTGTGGCCGATCATGGTGTTCGCGGCTTCGACCAGAACTTCGGCGCCGGGCGCGAAGTGATAGAAGGAGTTTTCGAAATAGACATTCTCGCAACGCCAGGCGACGGCGATCATTTCAAGGGGAAACGGCCAGCCGCCGTGCGATGCGACGATGACCAGATCCGGAAAGCGTTTCGCGACGATGTCGAGCGCGAGCGGGCTGGAATTCCGCAGCGGCGCCGGGATGCCCGGCAAGCCGCCCAGGGTGACGACCGCCGGCACGCCGAGGTCGCTGCACGCCCGGTAGATGACGTCGAACCTTTCGTCGTCCGGCGAGGCCTTCAGCAGAAACGGATCGAAACACGCGCCGAGGAGGCCGAGCTCGCAGACGGCGCGCCTGACCGCATCGGCGGCCGCCTCCGGCCTGCTGCCGTCGACGCCGGCGAAGCCGACGATCCGGTCGGGCGCGGCGCGCACGCATTCGGCGACGAAATCGTTGGTCAGCGTCCAGTCCGGATCCGTGCCGGACCGGTCCCGCGCCGCAAAGACGGCGCGCTCGATGCCCGCATCGTCGAGCCGCTTCAGAAAGCCGTCGAGCGACTCCTCGTCGGCGGTGTACGCGCCGTATTTCATGCCGCCGGCTTCGGTGCGGATCGTCCTGGTGCGGCGCGCCAGGTAACGCGCCCATTCCGGGGTGTTCGGCCGCGCCCGGAAATCGATGACGCCGCTCATGTGCGCCCTTCATCCTCCGCCATGGGCACGATCTCGTCGCGCAGGACGGACCAGATCGCGTCGCGCAATTCGCTGACCCGGTCGCCATGGGCGCGCAGATCGTCGGTCACGTCGAATGTCGAAACGATCCGGCCCGGCCGCGTTCCCATCACCAGGATCCGGTCGGAAAGGCGAATCGCCTCGTCGACGCTGTGGGTCACGAAGATGATCGTCTGACGGGTCGCCCTGCGAAGTTTCGCCAGAAGGTCCTGCAGCAGTTCGCGGGTGATGGCGTCGGCGCCGCTGAACGGTTCGTCCATGAGCATGACCTTGGGCGCGCACGCAATTCCGCGCGCCAGGGCGGTACGCTGCTGCATGCCGCCCGAGAGCTGCCAGATGTGGTGGTCCGCGAAGCCGTCCAGCCCGACCATCTTCAGATATTCGAGCGCCCGCTCCCGTCTTTCGCCGCGCCCGACACCCGCCACTTCCATCGGGAATTCGACATTCGCGGCGACCGTGCGCCACGGAAACAGCGCATATTGCTGGAAAATGACCACATGGTCGGGGCCGGGCCCCTCGATCTCCTCCCCGTCCATGAGAACCCGGCCGCGCGTCGGCGCCTGCAATCCGGCAACGATCTCCAGCAACGTTGTCTTGCCGCAGCCGCTGGGCCCGACCAGGCTGACGAATTCGCGGTCCGCAACGGCGCAATTCACCTCTGTCAGGGCGAGGAACGTATCGCCGGCTTCCGTGGCGAATTCCTTCGTCACGCCCTCGATCGCGATCTTCGCCTGCACGATCTTCGTTCGCTCCGGCGCCGCGTTCGCTGCGGGTCGATCGGCGGACGCAACGACCGAAGTCACGCGCGGCCTTTCCAGGGAATGAGCACTTTCTCGAGCCAGAGAAGGCTGTAGTTGAGCACAATGCCGAACCCGGCCAGGATCAGGATTGCGGCGTACATCTCGGGTATTTTGAAGATG
>JAJEBT010000167.1 GCA_022822405.1 Alphaproteobacteria bacterium | reverse complement strand
TTCGGTTCGCGCGACGTCCCGAAGTGCCGTTCACGAACAACCGGTCTGAAAGAGACATTCGAATGGCCAAGGTCAAGCAGAAGATCTCCGGATGCTTCCGGTCGAGGAAATACGCCGATGCCTACTGCCGCATCTCAAGCTACCTGAAGTCCATGGCCTACAAGGGCTACAACCCCATGACCGCCATACAGATCGCGCTCATGGGCAAGGCCGAAGAGATGGCTTGAGGCCAACCCAGAATTCCGAAAAATGGCCCGAGCAGTTACATTTAGGTTTCAAACAGGAATCCTTCGCAAACAAAGGGGCCAAGGGCGGACTCCGGCGGTTCCAGCCTGTCGCTTACATGGCAACATCCTTGGCCGGGTCGATGTCCAGCAATTCGAACGCGCGGCTCTGCAGTTCCGTCGGCTTCGCCATCAGCGGGAAGGCGTGGTCCGGACTGCCCGGCAGCGTCACCTCGTTCAGCGTCAGCGTGGCCAGATCGGAAAGAAGCGTCGTGAAGCTGTGGACAGGCAGCCCGTCGGGGGTGCGCTTCGTGTCGGCCTTGGCCTTCGCGCTCTCCGAGACCTCGGCCTTCTCCACCGGTTGTAGCCCTTGTAGCCCATGGACTTCAGGTAGCTTGAGATTCGGCAGTAGGCGTCGGCGTATTTCGTCGACCGGAAGCATCCGGAGATCTTCTGCTTGACCTTGGCCATTCGAATGTCTCATTCAGACCGGTTATTCCGATATCGGCATAACCGGTCAGTCGCGCATCTGCGGATTTTGGCCGAGACCGCTGCAGCGGTTCATTTGTCACGGCTTCACGGGCGCGCGGGAAAAGGATGAAATCCAAGTCGGATCATCGCGTTGATCGATGTCTGCGTAACAGGTGTCGTGCCGTGCACGAATCACGGCAACTTGGGCCGCCTTCAGGCAGCGGGTGCGGAAGGTGCCCTCGTTGCGAAAAAAATCGAGCGTGACGACCCGGAAGCGACCAAGAGCCGGCTGCGGAGACGAGTCATCCTGCACTGGATCAGGACAGCATCGGAAATCGAGCCCCCGCCCCAAATCTCGCGATGCCACGTCACTTTGGTTCCGAACTGAAGTTCCGGCGACCAATTGGGTGCATGTTCTCGCGGTGGAAGTTCTTCATTGTAACCGCGCGGAGAACCAGCCGGGAAATCTGCCATCCGGTGTCGGCGCGGCGGAAGGAATGGTGATACTGGCCCCAAAGTTCGCTCTCGGCATCACTCCCCAGGTAACGCTGCCACGCGTACAGGTAGCAAACGCTCGTTGCTGCGTCCGGCCCATCGAAACGGATGACGATATTGGACACGTGGTGGCTCGTCGCGGCGAACACTTCGGCCAATCCGCGCGATATCATCGGAGTGATTTCGTCCACACCTTCCATCGTCGGCACATCGGGTCCGTAATCGATGACGGCGTCCTCGGCGAAAAGGGCAACGACCGCCTCGGGTTCGGCCCGATCGAAATGATAGCAATACGCGTGGATCAGATCCGTGATTTCCGCCTTGTCCAACAAGCCCTCGAGGCTTCGTGCGTGATCCATTCGATTTCTGGCTCCATGCTGCCGGGTCGTTGCCCGGTTCCGTTTCGAACAAGGCTACTCGGACTACCCGGAGACCGCAAATTGCTGCCTATGGCCCCCTGCACAGACAATTGCGGTAAGATCGGCGGATCACACCTGCATGACGACGGGACGCCGCAGCCCCACCAGTGAGCCAGGTCCAACGACGAGAGCCTGGTGTCCTTCAGGAGGTTCTGCCTCACGGCGGGCGAACATGCATGATGCGGGCTCAGGAGTCAGGAGAAGAGGTCGCGCAATCCCGGAACCTGAACGCCATGAACGTGTGCAGAAGCCGGCCTTTCGTCAAATCCAGGGATCGAGCACGCCTCGCCCGAGTGGATGCGCACGTAACGATCAGCGCAACCGTGCGCGAGCTTGCCTGCCTGATTCGCATGTTTGTCACAAGCCGGATCAATTGCGTGGCCTACAGAATTTGAGCCAGCGTACAGCGCCGCGCCTGACAGTCGGTTTCGATTCTCAGCCGGCGCGCCAAACAGCCCGGCTGCCAACAGCCAGGGACAGTCGAAAGCCCCGATGCGATGAACGGGACACAGACGTTGGAGGCAGGATTTTCTTGATCGGGAGAGCGTGACGCAAAGGGGCGCCCCTAGTCCGCGCGCCTTGCAGGATCTGCGGAATCCGCCAACCGTCCAAGCGTCCGCTTCCGGCAATGGCAGGATGAGTCGATCCGCGTGTCGCTCCGCGAAAGGGCGGCAGTCAGTTGCGGGGCCAGCGCTTCCGCCTCACGGCGTCGACCAAGGCGTTGCAAACACTCATGGTAGCCGTGCAGAGACCAAACGTTGCCGCGATTCTGAAGACACCGCCTGCCCTCGCCGTCGAGGCCGAGGTCCTTCCGGTAGACCGTTTCGGCCTCCTCCACCTGCCCGTCTTCCAGAAGGAGGGCACCCAGGGCATGGCGCGGCGGATGCATCCACGGCCAAGGCTCGCTATAGGCCAGTTGGTCGCTGCGCCGCACCGCCTCCCGGAGGTGGGCAAAGCCGGATTCGCGCTCGCCCCGGTGATAGGCCAATTCCCCGCAGAGCATCGCCCGGGCAATCGCCATGATGTCCCGTACCGCATTGTTGAAGTAGAGGCGGGTTTCCGGAAGCTCGGCCGTGCCCGATTCCAGGCTCGCGAGCTCGCGTTCCGCGGCCTCGAATTCGCCGAGCGCGGCATGTGCGACGCCCCTTGCATATTGATCCATGAGTGCCGTCACGACGTAGAGTTCGGGATGCGCGGGCAGGGGAGCGTCCACGATTTCGCGCCACTGCCCGAAACGAACCGGTACATGGACGGTCGAGGAACAGTAGGCGTCGAGCGTCGCTACCAAATGCGGGCGGTCTTGGCGAAGCAGGTCCGGTGTCACCGTTTGGGTGATTCCCCGTGCCGCCTCCTGAGCGCCGCCAAGGTCCCCCAGCATCATCGCTGCGTCCATCATGGCGTGGAAGTCGTGACAGCGCGCGGTGGTATAGAAGTTGAAGGGCCCGACGCGGCGCGCGTACTTGACGTCCGCGCGCACCGCCTTGCGACTCACCGCAAGCGCATCCGCGTAACGTCCGCACTGGAGATAGATGTGACAGGGCATATGGTTGAGATGGCCATTGTCGGGCGACAGCCGATGAAGACCGTCGGCCGCGGCCTGTGCGCACTCGGGAATCCGCGACATCTCCATCACGTGAATGTACATGTGGAGCATGCCCGGGTGCGGCGCCTGCCGCGCTTCGCTGCGTATCCGCATGGCCGCTTCCAGCACGTCTCGCGCCTCTTCGGTGTCGGCGCCATCGGCGGCTTCCCCTGTATCCGGGTCCCAGAGGCGCCAGGGCGTACGGGTGATCAGGGCCTCCGCAAAGAGGCTGGCCACGTCGGCGTCGCCCGGAAAGCGGTGATGCACCTCCCGCATGCGGGCAGCGAAATCGTCGTCCCAGCGGGAGAATTCGTCCAACGAAACGACGGCGTTGCGTTGATAGCGGGCCGGAAGGGCCTCGATGAGGGCGCGTTCGACCGGAGTGGCGTCGTCACGCCGTTCCATCGCTTCCTGGGTGGCGGCGAAGCACGTGGTTATTGCATCCTGGGCTTCCGTCTCGCTCATCCAGCACCAGGGCAGGTTGATGAAGGGTCCGGCGGCGTAGGCTTCCCCCCAGAACGCAATTGCACAGTCCGGGTCGGCCCGCTGCGCCTCGCGAAAGCAGAACACCGCCTCCTCGTGGTTGAAGCCGTAGAGCCACAACAGGCCACGGTCGAACCAGAGCTGTGCCTCGGGATTGCGCGTGGCAAGCGGTCGAGTGTACCTGCCGAGATCGAATTCGTAGCCCATCGCCTCTGCCCGATATCTCCGGCCCGGAGGAAGCACCAAGCCCGCGCTGCACACCATTGTTCATAGCCACACGCCGATGCCGTTGCGAGACCTTCGCCGTTGAACAGCTCGTTCACAGGGACAGTCGCTGCCGCTGCGGCGCCAAGCAGGATGCTATCAAAGGAAAGGACGAGCCTCAAGCTTCGCAGCGGCACTTTGGGGCGGCAAAGGCGTACTGCCGGTGCAAGCGGAAGCTGGCGTTGATGTGACGGAAACGCGGCATGCGGCTCGTCATCGCCAACGAGGCCTGCACCAGCAGGACGCGCTCATGGGACGTCATTGTCGACCGGAAGCTCGGCGGCGCGAAGACGGTCTCGGACGGCAGGATCGTCGTCGACCGGGACATGAACGGCGCGCGGGGCATCATGCTTCGCGCGCTCTACGGCAACTTGGGTCGTTTCCAGGCGGCGGGCGCGGAAGTTGCGCTCGTTGCGGCATAAATCAAGTGCCTAGCGCGTCTCGAGCAATCCGCCGTCCACAGGAATGATCTGGCCGGTTATCCAGCCGCTCTTGGGCCCCAGAAGAAAGGCGACCATTTCCGCGATCTCCTCCGGCACGCCCCAGCGCGAGAGCGGGTAGCGCTGGATCAACTGCGTCAGGAGGTCTTCGAATTCTTCCTGATCGGCGGCTCGGGCCCGGAACTGGCTTTCGGCCAGAGGGGTCCGAACGGCGCCCGGCGCCACGGCGTTCACCCGGACGCCATTGCCTGCGAAGTCCGCGGCAAGCTGCCGGGTCAGCGCCGCAACAGCACCCTTCGACGCGGAATACGCGGTGACGCCCTTCATGCCGCTCAATGCGACGGTGGAGGCCGTAAAGACGAGAGTGCCGCGGCCGCCGGACACGAGATGGGGAAGGGTCGCGCGCGCCGTCAGAAACGCGCCGGTCGCATTGACCTGCATGACCCGCATCCAGTCGTCCAGGGTCAGGGACAGGATGTCACCTTCAATCATGATGCCGGCATTCGCGGCCACGGCGTCCAGGGAGCCCGCTTCTGCAAGCGTCGCATTCACCATGGCGGCAACAGAGGTCTCGTCGGCAACATCAACCGTGACCGGAATCGCCCGGCCCCCTTTCGACACGATTTCGGTTGCGGTCTCATCCGCACCGTCTGCGTCGATATCCGCGCAAACGACGCAGTCGCCATCCTCGGCGACCCGGTAAGCTATGGCCCGGCCAATGCCGGATCCGGCTCCGGTGACCAAGGTCGTTCGCGGCGGATCGTTCGGCTTCGCACCAGCCATGGATCAGTCGGGGTCCGGCGCGTAGATCTGGGGATAGAGGGCGCGCATCGCCTCCTCGTCGAACTCTGCCTTGAAAGCGTGGGACCTGGCCAAGACCTGCGCACGCTCTGCCGCCGGGCGGGCATCAATCTCGCGAAGCAGCCTGTCCGTGTTTGGGTAGGTCTCCATGATCCGGTCATCCCCCAGCATGTAGTTCAGCCGCGATGCCCAGCCCCAGACAGACATGTCCACGATCGAGTAGCCCCCGTCCAGCATGTAGGGACGGCCCGCCAGACGGTCCTCGACGATCTGCCAATGCCGACGGGCCTCGAAGTCATAACGCTTGAGCGCGTAGGGCACCTTCTCGGGCGAAAAATTCCGGAAGTGCACGGCCTGTCCCGAAAACGGGCCCACGCCCGAGGCCACGAACATCAGCCAGGACAAGAGCTCTCCCCTTGCGCAGGAACCCTCAGTGGGCAGGAACTTTCCTGTCTTTTCCGCAAGATAGAGGAGGATCGCGTTGCTGTCGAAGACCGTGGTTTCGCCATCGACGATCACGGGCACCTTGCCGTTCGGGTTTATTGCACGGAACGTCGCGCCGTGCTGCTCGCCCCGGCGGGTGTCGACAGGGACAGGGTCGTAGTCCAGACCGCTTTCCTCGAGGAAGAGCGCGACCTTCATCGGGTTCGGCGCAGCGTTGTAGTAGAACTTGATCATGGCCTGCTCCGGCAGTGCAATGGGTCGGCGGGCTTGTGCATGCCTGCCTCCGCACCCATTGTGCGTCAGGCAAACCTTTGTACGACGATAGTCGGAGGAGAGCCATGGCGGTGTCAATCCCTTCAATCATGCCGAACCGGCAGGCAATGCTGTCAGAATGCCCGCCGAAGCCCTGACCTTCGGCCTTGTCGTCAATCCCATCGCTGGTCTCGGAGGCGCTGTAGGGCTGAAAGGAACGGATGGTCCCGGCACCGTGGCAGAGGCGCTGGACCGTGGCGCCGTGCCCCGTGCGGGCGAGCGCGTGCGACGGGCATTCGCCCGACTTGCCGATCGTGCGCCGGGAACGCTCGTTCGGGCGGCTCCGGGAAAGCTTGCCGCAGGTTGGCTGGAGGGCCTTGACCTGGATGTGCGTTCCCTGGCGCCGATCGAGGTCTCGGGCACGGCGCGCGACACGCGCGTCGCGGCCCAGGCGCTGACAGGATGCGATCTTGTCGTCTTCGGTGGCGGGGACGGAACGGCCAGGGACGTGACCGCCAGCCTTGGCCCCGGTCGCGCCGTTCTCGGCATCCCCTGCGGCGTGAAAATGCACTCTGGCGCGTTCGCCATCTCGCCCGAGGCAGCCGGCGCGCTCCTGTCGGACCTCGTGACCTCACCGGACCGAATCGGCTGGGACGACGGAGCGGAGATCATGGACATCGACGAGGCGGCGTTGCGGTCCGGCCGTATTGCACCGCAGCTGTTTGGCCATGCCCGCGTCCCCGTATCACGCAAGAGAATGCAGGCCTCGAAAGGCGGCCCGTCGACCCTGGCCGCAGATGCTCTCGCGGGTGCGGCCAGGGAATTGGTCGAAGGCATGTCGCAGGGTACGCTCTACGTGATTGGGCCGGGCACCAGCACCGGTGCAGTCCTGACGGCCATGGGCGCGACGCCCAGCATGCTTGGGATCGACGCCGTTCGCGACGGGCGTGTAGTTGCACGGGATGCGACGGCCGAAGAACTGGAGGCGCTTGCAGGCGGAGCGCCGGTGCGCATCGTCCTCGGAGTCACGGGGCGACAGGGATTTCTCCTCGGACGCGGGAACCAGCAGATCACCCCCTCGCTGATCGCGCGGGCCGGACCCGAGGGCCTGATCGTGATGGCCTCCGAAGACAAGCTGGCCACCCTCGCACAGCCCCGCCTCTGGGTCGATACGGGCGACCCGGAGCTGGACCAGGCGCTCTCGGGATATCTGAGAGTGAAGACGGGTCGGGGACGCGAGACGATGATGCGCGTTGGAGCGAGTTGAACCGTATCACGCATTATGCGAACATTTGTGCGAATTTTTCGAAGCGCTGCGGATTCGATAGGGAGCACCGAGATGGCAGGCGAGAGACGGGCCCATCCATGGATGGCGAATTCAGCCCCCGGCATCATCGAGGGGATGTTGAAGGAGATTGGTGCCGCTTCCGTTGACGAGGTCTTCGCGCAGATCCCGAATGATCACTTCAGATCGACGCCGCTCGACCTTCCGCCTGCCCTGACGTCCGAGATCGAGCTTCGGCGCGACCTCGTCGGCAAGCTCAAGAGGAACGCGAGCTGCGAGGACAACCTCTCCTTCATCGGTGCCGGCGTCTGGCAGCACCACGTCCCGGCCATCGTCGATGAAATCGTCGGGCGGACCGAGTTCGCCACGAACGTCTGGGGCAGCTACCAATCGGACCACGGACGGAACCAGGCCTGGTTCGAATTCAACTCGCAACTTGGCGCGCTTCTCAACCTCGATGTCGTGCAGTTGCCGGTCTACTCCTGGGGCTGCGCCATCGGCCACGCGATCCGCATGGCCGCCCGGATCACCGGACGCGCCAAGGTCCTGGTCCCCGCCCTGTCCGATCCGGAGCGGCTGAGCGTGATCCGCACCTATTGCCAGCCGTCCGAGATGGACGGCCATATCGAGGTCGTCACGATCGCAGCCGACCCGACCACGGGACGGCTTGATGCCAATGACCTTGCGGCAAGGCTCGGCGAAGACGTGGCAGCAGTCTATTTCGAAAACCCGGCCTATCTGGGCACGATCGAATCCGGCGCGGCGGAAATCGCGCGGCTCGCCCGCGCCGCCGGCGCCGAGACCATCGTGGGCGTCGACCCGGCAAGCCTCGGCGTGATCAAGGCACCCGGCGACTACGGTGCGGACATCGTCACCGGGCCGGTTCAGCCGCTTGGGGTCCACATGCATTGCGGCGGCGGTGCCGGGGGGTTCATCGCCTCCCGCGACGAGGAACGCTACGTGCGGGCATACAACGGCTTCCTCGTGTCGGTCGTGGAGACACGGGAGCCGGGCCAGTTGGGCTTCGGCCTCGCCTGCCCGCATCAGAACTCCTACGGAATGCGGGAAAACGGGAACGACTGGACGGGCAACTCGACATACCTGTGGGCCATCGCGGGAGCGGTCTACATGAGCCTCCTCGGACCCGAAGGCTTCCGCGAACTCGGAACCCTGATCGTGGCGCGCGCGCGATACGCGGCGAAGCTCCTGGGCGACATCGATGGCGTGAGGATCGTCTGGCCCGACACGACGTTCAAGGAATTCGTCGTCAACTTCGACGGCACCGGCAGGACCGTCTCCGAAATCAACGATGCGCTTCGCGCAAGGGGCATCTTCGGCGGGAAGGACATATCGGACGAAGCGGGCGGCCTCGGTCGGTCCGCGCTCTACTGCGTCACCGAAGTTCACTCCGCCGCCGACATCCGGCGGCTGGCCGACACACTGACGGAGGTTCTGCAATGACCCGCCCACCCGAATTTCACGCCGCGAAGTGGAATGAACCCGTGGTGATGGAACTGGGCCGCCCCGGCGGCCGGGGCCAGCACTTCCCGGCACCCGAGGACGAGATCCGGTCTGCTGTCGGCATCGACCTGATCCCGGGCGAGATGGCACGCACAGACCGCCCGGACCTTCCGGAAATCACTGAATTCGAGGCGCAGCGCCACTACCTGCACCTCAGCCAGATGACGCTGGGGATGATGGGCGTCAGCCTCTTCGGTACCTGCACGATGAAATACAACTCGAAGACCGCCGAATTCGCGACGTTGCGGCCGGAACTGGCGGCAGTGCATCCCTACCAGCATCCGGATACCTTGCAAGGCGTCCTGCAGATCATCCACGACATGGACGGCATGCTCCGGTCGCTTTCGGGGATGGACCAGTTCATCTTCCAGGCGGGCGGCGGCGCGAACGCGGCCTACACGATGGCCTGCGTGGCCCGCGCTTACTGGGCGGACAAGGGCATGCTCGGCCAGCGAACCGAAATGGTCACATCGGTTCAGGCGCACCCCTGCAATCCGGCCACCGCGGCGGCTGCCGGCTTCAAGGTGGTGAACCTGCCCCTGGAGGAGAACGGCTATCCGTCGCTCGACGCGCTGAGGGCTGCGGTCAACGGCAACACCGCACTGATCATGATCAACAACCCGGACGACATGGGAATCTACAATCCGGAGATCAAGGAGTGGGTCAGGATCGCGAAGGAGGCGGGCGCGCTCTGCTTTTACGACCACGCGAATTTCAACGGCGTGATGGGCAAGCTGTCGGCACGCGAACTGGGCTTCGACGCATGCATGTTCATGCTGCACAAGACATTCGGCGCGCCGAAGGCCGGCGGCGGCCCGGCCGTGGGCGCCTTCGGCTGCTCGGATGAACTTGCCGCCTACCTGCCGACGCCGGTGGTCGTGAAGGCCGGTGATCGCTACGCGCTGGACGAGGACCGCCCGAAATCCATGGGCAAGATACGGGAATATTGGGGCAACGTCCCACAGGTGGTGAAGGCGTATGCCTGGACCCGTGCCATGGGCGCGGACGGGATCGAACTTGGTGCCGACATCTCGGTCGTGTCAAACAACTACATGGACAAGCGGCTTGCGGAGATCCCGGGCCTCGCCATCTCGAACCCGGACGTATCCGCGAGGCGGATGGAAATGACGCGCTGGTCGCTGGGCCCCATCGCCGAGGAGACCGGCATCGGCACGGTCGATTTCGCGAACCGGATGGCGGATTACGGGATAGACCCGTGGTGGATGAGCCACGAGCCCTGGATCGTGGCCGAGCCGTTCACCCCCGAGCCGGGAGAGCTCTGGTCGAAGGAGGACATCGACCTCTGGATCGACGTTGTCGCGAAGATCTGCGAGGAAGCCCGCTCGGACCCGGAAATGGTCAAGTCGGCCCCCCACAACCAAGCCATTGCGCAAGTCAAGGGTGACGCGTTTGAAGACCCGGCGAAATGGGCGATGACCTGGCGGGCCTGGAAGCGCAAGCAGGAGGCCGCAGATCAGGGCAAGCGCGGTGCCGCCAGAACGATGTGGCCGGCAGGCGATCACCTAGTCGCAGAGAAGCTACACGCCCCCCAGCGCGACGGGCGACGCACGCCCGAGCGCCAGGT
>JAJEBT010000080.1 GCA_022822405.1 Alphaproteobacteria bacterium | reverse complement strand
GTATCAAGAAGGATTCGATGTCCAAATTCCAATACTCGTACCTCTGCTCCAGGAGAACTAGATGAACACACCGCGAAAAGTACCTGTTTCCATCCTCACCGGCTTCCTCGGCTCTGGCAAGACGACCCTGCTCAACCGGATTTTGAGTGAGGAGCACGGCAAGCGCATTGCCGTGATCGAGAACGAATACGGAGAGGTCGGCATCGATCAGGCGCTCGTCATCAACGCCGACGAAGAGATCTTCGAGATGGCGAACGGCTGCATCTGTTGCACGGTGCGCGGAGACCTGATTCGCGTGCTCGGCAATCTCATGAAGCGCCGCGACAAGTTTGACTATGTGCTGGTGGAAACCACGGGGCTCGCCGATCCCGGCCCGGTCGCCCAGACCTTTTTCATGGACGACGAAATTCGCGCGGAGTTTGCGCTTGACGGGATCGTCACGCTCGTCGATGCGGCCCACATCGAGCAACAACTGGGGCGAAGCGACGAAAGCACGGAGCAAGTCGCGTTCGCCGACGTCCTCGTTCTGAACAAGACGGACCTCGTCGACGACGAGGCGCTCGACGGGCTGGAATCGCGGCTTCGGGAAATGAACCGAATGGCGCGCGTCGTGCGCAGCGAGCGGGCAAACGTTGCCGTCGATACGGTACTCAACCTCGACGCCTTCAACCTGGACCAGGTGCTTGAACGTCGTCCCACGTTTCTTGAGCCGGAGTATCCGTTCGAATGGACCGGAGTCTGGTCGCTCGATAGCGGCCGCTACGAACTCAGCCTCGCCGAAGGACCCGACCCGGAAATGTCGCTCGTCGTCGTGTCCGGCCAGGGCGCGGATGACGCCGCCCTCCGGGAGGGTGCGGAGTGGTGTGTGCGACGGTACGCGGAACCCGCGGAGCCCGTTCGTCCGGGGAAAGAGATTCCTGTCGGAAAGCATGCGAACCTGCTGCTCGATTCCCCGGGGCGCAAGTCGTTCTTGCTGGAGGTCGATGCGCAAGTGCGGGTTGGACTCTACGCCCAGCACACCGCGGAAGAATTCGATCTCCAACTGACGAACGCGGAAGGGGCGGCAATCAGCCCGGAGGTCGAGCGCACCTGGGTCGCACAGCACGAGCACGACGACGAGGTGGGCTCGATCTCGATCGAGAGGGACGGCGACGTCGATCCCGACAGGCTCAACGCCTGGCTCGGCAGACTGCTGAGCGAACGCGGGGTGGACATCTTCCGGATGAAGGGCTTCATCAGCCTCGCGGGCGAGTCGCGCCGGTTCGTCTTCCAGGGCGTTCACATGCTCTTTGACGGCCAGCCGGATCGCCCATGGGGGGACGCGCCCCGCCGCAACCAACTCGTCTTCATAGGTCGCAACCTCGATGAGAAAAGTATGCGGGAGGGGTTCGAGGCCTGTCTGATTTGAGTACCGACAAACCGCAGGGAGTGCTCCGGCCGGGCTGGTCCGCGTCGGTCGGCGACTACGCTATTGCCGGGGGCTGGACCCTGAACGGCGAGGCGCTGGTGGTCGGCGACGTTGCGGGTGGCGTCTACGCATTCGACGGCAAATCCGGCGCCAGCGCCTGGGCGCGGCGGGAAGCTCATGACGGCGGCCTGCTGGCGATGGCGATCCACCCAAGCGGAGCCGCGTTCGCCACCGCCGGCCAGGACGGACGAGTCCTTGTCTGGGGTGTCGCCGAAGGCCAGGTAGCGCAGACTATCGAAGTCGGCAGCGGCTGGGTCGAGAACCTGGCGTGGTCGCCGGACGGCCAGTGGCTGGCGGCCTCCTGTTCCCGGCAGGTTCGCACGTATACTGCGGACGGTGAAGAAGTCTGGCGTTCCGAAGATCATCCCAGCACCGTCAGCGCGCTCGCCTGGTCCGGCGCAGGTGAGCTGGCGACGGCCTGTTACGGTCGCGTGACGTTCTTCGACGCGTCCACCGGGAAGCTTCGCCAGAAGCTCGAGTGGAAGGGCTCCCTGGTGTCGATGGTATTGAGCCCGGACGGGGAAATCGTCGCCTGCGGCAGCCAGGACAACTCGGTGCACTTCTGGCGACGCTCCACGGAGCAGGAAGCCATGATGTCCGGATATCCCGGCAAACCGTCGGCTTTGGCCTTCGATCATTCGGGCACCCTGCTGGCCACCGGCGGCAGCGACGCCGTGACGGTCTGGAGCTTCGAGGGAGGTGGCCCCGAAGGCACGCGGCCCGGCGTTCTGAAGCATCATGTTCAACCTGTCACAACGCTCGCCTTCGCTCGCCGCGGAATGCGCCTGGCCTCGGCGGCACGGGATGGCGCCGTAGTGGTTTGGTCGCTTCAGAGGGATGGAAACGGCCGCCTGATCGGGACCGCGGTTCTTGCGGACAAAGGAACGGAACTGTACTGGCGTCCGGACGGGCGCGCGCTTGCCGCGCTCGATGCCCTGGGCGGCGTGACGGTTTGGCGGATTGGATGAACCCAGGTCCGCGTTTCAGGATCCTTGCGGCATCAGCACCCGTGCGAGAGTCGTCGCGTTATGCCGCATCATGTCCAGGTAAGTAGCCGCCGGACCGTTTGGCCCGGACAGCGCGTCGGGATAGAGCGTACCGCCGATGAGAGCTCCCGTCTCGTCGGCGATTTGCTTCTGGAGGCGGCGGTCCGCGACATTCTCGATGAAGATGGCGCGAATTCCCCGTTCGCGTATCTGCAGGATCAGGCGGGCGACATCTCTCGCGGACGCCTCCGACTCGGTGCTGAGCCCCTGCGGTGCGACAAATTCAAGCCCATACTCGCGACCGAAATACTGGAAAGCGTCGTGTGAGGTCACGACTGTGCGGCAGTCAGCCGGCAGGCTTGCCACGATCTCGCGGATCTCTGCGTCAAGCATCTCGATCTCGGTGACATAGGCTGCACGGTTCCGGTGGAAGTCGGCAGCGTTCACCGGATCGGCCTTGGCCAGAGCGGCAGTGATGTTGTCGACATAAGCTACGGCATTGCCGAGGCTCTGCCAGGCGTGCGGGTCGAAAGCGCCGCCGAACATGATCGGCTCAATGCTGTCGGTCGCCACCACCCGGACGCCGCGGAAGCCCGAAGCGTCGATCAGTCGGTCCATCCAGCCCTCGAACTGCAGTCCGTTGACGACCAGGATCTGCGCTTCGCTGACGACCCGCGCGTCGGCCGGGGTCGGCTGGTAGACATGCGCATCCCCGTTGGCGCCGACGATCGTGGTGACGGCGACGTGCTCGCCGCCGATGCGCTTCACCATATCGCCGAGGATCGAGAATGTGGCGACCACCTGGATCGGTCTGTCGGATAGTGCGCCGGCCGGGGCGGCAAGCGACAGGGCGAGGGCGGCGGCGGATGCCAGAAAAGCTCTGCGGGTGGGCATTGAAACTCCTTTCAGGCTTCGAGAACGCGGCGCGGGAAAGCCTGGACGGCGAGGCCGCCCACCGGTCCGAAGACCAGCGACAGTACGTAGGCGAGACCCGCGACAAGAATGATCGCCGGGCCGGACGGCAGGCTGAAATGGTAGGAAAGAAGAAGACCGCTCAGGCTCGACAGCATCGCAACCGAGATGGCGATGGCGATCAGCGCGCCGATGCTTTGCGCCCAGAATCGCGCCGCGGCGGCGGGAAGGATCATGATGCCGACCGCCATCAGTGTGCCGAGCGCGTGGAAGCCTCCCACGAGGTTCAACACGACAAGGGCAAGAAACGTGAAATGCGTCATGGCGCTGAGCCCGCTCACCGAGCGCAGGAACTGCGGGTCCACGCATTCGAGCACGAGCGGCCGGAACAGTACCGCGAGCGCGAAGACCGTTATGCTCGCGATGGAACAGAGCAGAATCAGGGCAGCGTCGTCGAGCGCGAGCACGGTCCCGAACAGCACGTGCATCAGGTCGACGTTACTGCCCCGAATGGACAGGATCAGCAGGCCCAACGCCAGCGAGATCAGGTAAAAGGCCGCA
The DNA here is from genome assembly GCA_022822405.1 of Alphaproteobacteria bacterium. Taxonomy (GTDB): domain Bacteria; phylum Pseudomonadota; class Alphaproteobacteria; order MPNO01; family UBA830; genus JAJEBT01. The sequence goes on along the minus strand of JAJEBT010000080.1, from coordinate 2,397 downwards.
AGGCTCGCATCCTCGCGCAATGCCGTGACCCGGGTCACGAAGCCCGCGAGAAGCGCCACGGTCATGCCCGCGATCAGTCCGCCCACGGTCATCGCTCCGAGCGACAGGCCCGCAACGAGATAGCCGACGGCCGCACCCGGCAGGATCGCATGGGCCATCGCATCGCCCGTCAGACTCATGCGGCGCAGCATCAGGAACACCCCGACGGGCGTCGCGCCTGTCGAAATCGCCACGCAGCCCACGAGCGCGCGCTGCATGAAATCGAAAACAACGAAAGGCTGGGCGAGAATCTCCCACATCACGCCGCACTCCGCCCGCAACTGTGCGGAGGGCCGGCGCAGGCCTCGCACATCTGGCGCGCGCGAAACTGGTTCTCGGCGGTCAGCACCTGGGACGTGGGTCCGTGGGCGACGAGTTCACGGGCCAGCATCAGCGTACGGGGGAAGTGAGCCCGCACCGTGTCGTAATCGTGCATCACGGCGAGCACCGTGCGGCCTTCTCCGTGCCAGCGCCGAATCACGCCGATCAGGTCCGCCATGGTTCTCGCGTCAATCGCTGTGAAGGGCTCATCCAGCAGGACGAGCCGTGCGTCTTGCAGCAGCAGCCGCGCGAAGAGCGCACGCTGTATCTGTCCGCCCGACAGCGATCCGATCGGCCGCTTCTCGAACCCTTCGAGGCCGACCGCGGAGATTGCCTCGGCGACGTGCGCCCGGTGAATCGCCCGCAATCCCGCAAAGCCGCCGACTTCCCGCCAGAGCCCCGTGCTTACGAGGTCGGCAACGGTGATCGGGAAAGTTCGGTCGATATCCGATTGCTGCGGCAGGTAGGCGATATCGCTCCGCGCGAGCCCGCCGAAGGCGATCCGCCCCTCGAGCGGACGGAGTGTACCGGTCACTCCCTTCAACACCGTGGACTTGCCGGCCCCATTGGGTCCGACGATGGCCGTCAGGCTGCCCTCGGCGATCTCGCCATCCAGGCGATGTACGGCCGGATGCCGGTCATAGCCGAGAGTCAGATCCTGAAACTTGAGGGCGTAGGTCATAACCATCCCGGCGTGGAGGTCGTCAAGAAGAATGCGCTCCAGAGCGCGGCAACGATCAGAGCCGCGCCGAGCAGCCGGTGCCCGACGCCAAGCGACAGCAGCCGGATAGAAGTTGTGCGCCGCCTCCTCATGCCGGCGACCCCCTGCGGGGCGGAGGGGCGAAGTGGGGTCGGTGGCTTCGTCATCGCCAGTCTGGAATTGCGATTTTGGCGGGCAACGTTATAACATTTCAAAAAAATTTACAACAGAGCATCCATGCGGAATGGCCCCACATCCGGGCCGGATGTGCTGCCGTTGCAATGCTAGTAACGCTCGATGCGCTCGAACGTTCGTGTCGGCCGATACCGCTCCAATCTCTCGATAGTCACGTCCTCGATCAGCTCACGCGCAACCAGTTGCCCGACGATGGGAGCCAACGTGACTCCGCTATGCATGATGGCGAGGTAGATGTCGGGCCTGACCGGGCCAGGGCCCAGTACGGGATGACCGTCGACCGGGAGCGGGCGCCAGCCGATATAGACGGCCTCGATTTCTGCTTCTGCCATATCCGCAAAATATCGTGCCGCGGCTTCTCGTACCCGGTTGCCATGCTGCAAGGCAACGGTTTCGTCCGGAAAGTCGTTCGGACGCGCTTGCAGACGCAGCGCATGGGCTTCGTTTTCCGGCGCGCCCTCCTGCTCCCCGAGCACGACCCGCCCATCGTCGCGCTGATGCAAGTGAACTCCGGGCGCGGCTACGATGCGATTTACAATGCGCGGCATTGGCCCGGTGAGCGTGATTACGCCAGGAGTCGATCTCTGCGGGATATCGATTCCGGCGAGTCTGCCGGGCAGGCCGAGCGACGCGCCGGTCGCGAGTACAAGCCGGTCGGCCTCTATGGATCCGGCGCTGGTTTCCACCGAGGTCAGCCGGCCGCCAGCAAGCGAAGCGTCGAGAAGTTCACAGGGGTAACTCACCGTTGCGCCGAACCGTTCGGCCGCGCCGAGCAGTCTTTGCGTGGCAATGATCGGATCGACGGCGCCATCGTTCGGCGAATACGCGGCGTTCGCGCCGGGATCGAAACTCAGGTTCGGCTCAAGTTCCGCGACTTCCGACGCGCTTGCCATTCGCGAGGGCTCGCCCCATTCAACCTGTTCGGCGATTTGCGCGGCGAGCAGGGCCTGCCGGTCGTCGTTGTCGAACCATTCCAGCGACCCTCCCCACCGGACCGGTAAATTCAACAACTGATGCAATTCCCTCCAATACGTCACACTGTCCTGTGAAAGCGCATGGTAATGACGCGGCTGTTTGGCCCAGGTAGCGTTTATCCAGGCAAAGGTTCCCCGGCTGGCGTGGGTTGCCGGGCCCTGCCTGTC
>JAJEBT010000139.1 GCA_022822405.1 Alphaproteobacteria bacterium | reverse complement strand
CATCCTGATTGTGGAGGGCGCGACCGAAGCATCAGCGTTCCCAGCCGCGGCTCGCCGGCTCGCTGAGCTTGTGCCGGCAAAATACAGTTCCCTTGAGGCGCTTGGGATTTGCACAATTGACGCCGGGGGTGAAACGCAGATTGCCGACCTTGGGGAGCTCTTATGAGCCATCCCTTGTCAAGTCCTGATCCGCGCCCATTCCGCAGCCACGCCTGACGGTACAGATGGCGGGAATGCGCTGTATTTACAATCACTTTCGCCGCAAGCGGTTTTGCCCCTTCGCCTTCTTCGGTGCCCCGAACCGGCAGGACGCCTGATCTTGGGCGGGTTTTCCGGCCATGAAGAGGAGTCCGGCGTCAGCCGGTTCCTGCACCCGCAGGTGCGGCCAGCGTCCGGTTCCGCCGCGCCGCGTCCTTCGATCGCGGTCGTGCGGCGGCCTTCCTTCCCGGCAGTTCCTTTCCAGTTTCCGAGAGCGGCGAAGGCTCTCCGGGCGGAACGTCGCTTCCACAGCGCGCAACGCGCGTCTCAACTCTTATCCGGTTCGGTTTCCGGCCTGCGCCGGCCCGTGACCCTGGTGCCACTTTCAGGCAGTGCGACGTTCCGAACGGACGGGATCCATCTATAAAACGGTGCCGCGGGATGCGGCCAACCCAACTCCCCAACGATCACGCGTCCGCCCGGCTTCCTCCTCGGCCCCGTCGGGCCGCCTCGGAATTCAGCGTTGTCTCCCCGTTGTCCTCATGCCGACGGCTGCAGCCGGGCGCCCGTCGGCACCAGGCCGCAGGTCGCGTATCTCCAGAGCGCGATCAGCAGCTTGCGGGCGACCGCGACGATGCCCCGCTTCCTCGACCGTCCGTCGCGGGCTGCGCAGTACTTGCGGAACCATCGTGCGATCTCGCTGTCCGGCTGCCAGCGCACCCAGCGCCACGCCATCTGGATCAGGTGCTTGCGCACGGTTGCGTTCCCCGCCTTGCTGATGCCCTGTCCGTGCGAAACGCCGCCGCTCGCCCAGGGAACCGGCGCGAGACCCGCCCAGGCGGCGAGCTCCCGCCGGTTCCGGAAGTCGCGGTAGAACACCTCGGAAGCCAGCAGAACGGCATCGTTCGAACCGATCCCCTTCAGCCGCACGAGACGCCTCTCGGCGGAATCCGGTCCCCCGCGCGCCGGCGCGACCCGCTCCCTCTTCTCCTCCTCGACCTCCAGCAGCTGCCGTTCCACCGTCGCAAGCTGCTCGCCAAGACCCTCGATCTCCCGGCGCAGGCCCGCGCGCAACGGCTCTCCGAACGCCGTGCGCAGGTCGCCGAGACGTTCGCCGAAGTCCCGGCTGCGCGGATGCAGGTCCGTGATCCCCTGCAGCTTCAGCAGGCCGAGGATCGTGTTGCCTATCCGCGTTCGGTCGCGGACAAGCCGCTCCCGGCGTCGCATCAGCCGCTTCGCGTCCTCCTCCTCGACCGTCGGGATCCGAACCCGGGACAGGGCCTCCATCTCGCCCCGGTCCCAGGCCGCCAGGGCCCGGATCATCCGCTTCGCGTCGATCCGGTCCGTCTTCGCCGCCTTCGCCCGGCGAACGACCTCCAGACTGGTCGGGTCGCACATCACCACGTCGATGCGCCGCCCCTCGCAGCCGCCGAGCCAGCGGGCCAGCCAGAAACCCTCGTAACCGGCCTCGTATGTCAGCAGCACCCGCTCGGGATCGCCGGCACGGGTGCAGGCCTTCCCGATCTTCGCGACAAGGCCATCCGCGTCGGCCGGCGCCAGCGTGTGCATGGACACCCTGCCGGGATCCTCCGGATCGCCGATCCCCACGACCCATGACCTGTCGCTCACTTCCACCGCCACGTACAGCGTGCTAGTTTCGCCCCTGGAAGGGGTCACGTCATTCACGTCATTCGACATGTCCGTCTCCTTTCGCTCGCAAGGGGTCGCCGCAAACGCGCCCCTTGCCCCAACATGTTGTGGATGGATTGTTCACGCGAGACGAATCAGCCGCAAGCGAAAATCCCGACACGGCTCATGGCATCTATATCGTTGAGTCACAATGTGTCTCCTCGATTGATTTCACGGGTCGTCGGGGTCGGCAACCCGAACGCCCCTCGCCGTGCAGACGCGCCAATCCCGGACGCCGCTTCCATCGCGCAAAGACGTTCAAGCGCCTTCTCGCGGATGTTCTTCGCCGCATTCAGATCGGCATGGGCAGCATGGCCGCAGGCCAGGCAGATGAAGTCGTCCCGAGTTCTGCGGTTCGCGGCTTCGACCGCGCCGCACTCGTGGCATGTCCGTGACGTGTTCATGGCGGGAACGACGATCACGTTCGCCGCCTTGTAGTCGATCTTCTGCTTCAGCGCCGTCCAGCCCGTGTTCAGGATCACGCGGTTGGTCCCGCTCTTGGCGGCGACATTCCTGCCGGGGTCCTCGACCGTCCCCTTGGCCGAGCGCGTCATCCCCTTCACGTTCAGGCCCTCGACGGCAATGCTGCCCGCCTTCACCGCAAGCGTCCTGCTCACATGGTGATGCCAGTCATGGCGCTTCTGCGCCTTCTTGCGCTGAACCTTCGCCAAGTGCCGCTTCGTCCGCTCGCGTCGCCTGCTTCCCTTCTTCCGGCGCGAAAGTCGGCGCTGCAGACGCCTGGCCCTTCCGTCGAACCGTTTCATGTCCGGCATTTCGTGGAGAACACCGTCGCTGTCCGCAACCTGGCCTCCGTTCCGGTCAAGGCCGAGAACGATCCCGTTGTCTGCCGGCTCTTCCAGCTCGACAGCGTAGCAGACAATGGCCGTCCACTTTCCGGCTTCCCGCTTCAGCACCGCCGAAACCGGCCTGCCGTCAGGATACGGGTTCCCGCCCTTGCGCCGTATCTTCAGGGCGCCGAAGGACGGAACGTGCAATGTCCCGTCGCGCACCTTCACGCCGGAGACGATGGACATGCTGTTGAAGAATGGCTTGCCCTTGAACTTCGGGAAGCCTGGCGCTCCGCCCTTCTTCGTGCGGCGGAAGAAATGCCTGTAGGCTTCGTCAAGCCGCTTGAGCGTTCCACGCTGTATCCGCAGCGGGCATTCGGCCATTGCCGGGATGTCGCGGCGGCATTCGGTGACGGACCTGCACTGGTCGAAATACGTGATGCTTCTGCCCGTCTTGCGATAGCAGTCGATCCGCTCCGCCAAGGCGTCGTTCCAGAGTTGCCGCTGCGCTTCAAGCGTCATCTCAAGCCACCGCCAGTTTTGGCGCGTCTGCGGCAGAAGCCGGTAGACAACCTGCCTGTGCGT
>JAJEBT010000141.1 GCA_022822405.1 Alphaproteobacteria bacterium | reverse complement strand
CTTTGTTCACGCCGAGTTGGTTGGCCTTGAGACAGAACCTCCTGACGGACGCAAGGATCTCGTCGGCGGACTTGACCCACTTGTAGGGTTTCGGCTTTTCGTTGTGGGCGTCGATGAAGGACATGATGTCGGCGTTGAGTTCGGCGACCGAGCGGTGGACGCCTCTCTGCAGTTTCTTCCTGGCCAGTTCCGCGAACCAGCGCTCGACCTGGTTGAGCCATGACGCCGAGGTCGGCGTGAAGTGGACATGCCAGTGGCGGCGCCGCGCAAGCCAATTCCTGACCTTCTCCGTCTTGTGCGTCGCGTAGTTGTCCATCACCAGGTGCACGTCCAGCCCTTCCGGCACCGCCGCCTCGACCTCCTTGAGGAAGCCGAGGAACTCCGTGGCGCGGTGGCGCCTGCTGCACTTGCCGATCACCGCGCCGGTGGCGATGTCGAGCGCGGCGAACAGCGTCGTCGTGCCGTGGCGGGCGTAGTCGTGGGTTCTCCGCTCGGCCACCCCCGGCGCCATCGGCAGGACCGGCTGCGTCCGGTCCAGCGCCTGGATCTGCGACTTCTCGTCCACGCACAGCACGACCGCGCGATCCGGCGGCGCCATGTAGAGCCCCACAATGTCCCGCACCTTGTCGACAAACAGCGGATCCTTCGAAAGCTTGAACGTCTCGCTCCGGTGCGGCTTCAGGCTGAACGCAGACCAGATCCGGTGCACCGTCATGTGCGACACGCCCGTCTTCTCGGCCATGCTCCGCACCGACCAGTGCGTCGCGTCCTTCGGCATCGTGTTCAGCGTCCGCTCGACAACCTCCGCAACCTTGTCGTCCGTAACCGTGCGCGGCCGGCCGGGACGGTATTCGTCCGAGAGACCCTCGATGCGCTTCTCGGCAAAACGCCGCCGCCACTTGCCGACCGTGTGCTCGTGCACACCGATCCGCCCGGCAATCTCCCTGTTTCGAAGCCCCTCGGCGCAGAGAAGGATCATCCTGCAACGGTCCGACAGAGACCTCGGCGCCTTGTGCTTTCGCACATGCGCTTCAAGAAACTCGCGCTCCTCCGCGCTCAGCACAACTTCAACCGCTTTGCCTCTCATCCAACCGCCTCCCGCCGGTGTCGTTCACTCCTTTGATAACAAATATCGTTACACAAGACTAGCCGCGGATCGCCTACTCCTCCTCGCTCAGTACAATCTCCGTTGCCCGCCGTCCCGTCGCAGAAACCCTCGACATGGCCAGGGCCCCATCGGGCAACGGGCACGCACATACTTCAACCAACCAATCGGACATGGCGCCGAGCCGCCTTTGTCCGAAGGCGCCCGGGCAGCTGGATCAGTTCTGATCGAGCCTGCCAGCGGCGGGTTGAACGGCTACGTCCAGGGCGTCCAGGAACGTCCGGCCGATCAATTCCAACTGCCTCACCAGTCCGATGCGCTCCGTGGCACCGACCATCTCTTCAGCGGACAGGATATGACCGATGAGCCCGCAGCCGTCCGCCAGGGTGGCGATCACGATATCCCTCGGGTCCGGGATCGTGTCGCTCAACAGCGTCTCCCGGATCCGCCGGACCAGATCGCGCTCCGCCTCTTCGTTTGCGAGCGGGTAATGCTTCGTTCCGAATATCCGCAGGACGCGGTCGTCGCTGAGTCGCAGGACGCCGTTATCGACCAGCCGCGCCAGTGCCGTGTCCCGGATTTCGTCGGCATGGTGGGTCGCGTGCTCCACCCAGTAGAGCGCGTCATGCTCCCGGTTCGTTTGCGCGATCTCGGAAAGCATCGGATCGAGCAGCGCATCTCCCATCGGGGACGAGTCGATCAGGAACAGCCGCCGCGCGTCGGTGTCGATGCGGTTTTCCAGCGCCAGGTCCATGAGCACCGCGCCGCCGAGGGCGTAACGCACCAGCCATTCGGGAGCTCGCGACAGCGCCCCGTCCTCGTCGCGCAGCAGGAGCAGGAACTCTTCGGCGAGCCTCATCATCCGGCGCCTCGAATGAATACCGCAGACAGCAGGTAGTAGAACGCGACCGCAAGCACCGCGCCCACGGGAAGCGTCACGACCCAGGACACCAATATCGTTCGGACCACGCCGAAGTCGAGGGCGCCCACCCCCCGGGCCAGGCCGACCCCCATCACGGCGCCCACCAGCGTCTGGGTGGTCGACACGGGAAGCCCCGTGCCGCTTGCCACGACGACCGTTGACGCGGCGGCGAATTCGGCGGCGAAGCCACGGCTCGGCGTGAGCTCGGTGATCTTCCTGCCGATCGTCGCCATGACCCGGTAACCGAACGTCGCCAGGCCGACCACGATGCCCGCCGCGCCGATCAGCAGGATCCACACCGGCACCGCCGACTTGGCGGCGACCCCGCCTGTGGTCACCACGCCGACGATCGCGGCGACCGGTCCGATTGCATTGGCGACATCATTGGAACCGTGGGCGAACGCCATGCCCGAAGCGGTGACGATCATCAGGATGCCGAACACCTTCTCGACGTCGGTGAAGCGCGATTGCCCTCCGGTGGAGGACTCAAGGCTCTGGAAGCTCAACCTGCTGATGGCCAGACGGCTGGCAACGGCGACGATGCCGGCCGCAACCACCGAAAACAGGAGCGCCATCGGCATGCTGAGATCCATGCCGACATGCTTCAGGCCCTTGACGAAGGTCACGCCCGCGGTCACCAGCACCGCAGCGAAGATGTAGACGGGAACGTATCGACGCGCGTAAACGGCGGGATCGTCCCTGTCGAAGATCAGCCGCTGTACGCTCAGCACCAGGAGAAACGCGATTGCTCCGGCAAGAACGGGGGTGACCACCCAGCTTGCGGCGATGGTCGTCACGTCCCACCAGTGGACGGCCTCGAAGCCAATCGCCACCACGGCAAAACCGATGATGGCCCCGACGATCGAATGCGTGGTCGATACGGGCCAACCGAATCTGGAAGCGACCGTCAGCCAGACGGCGGCAGCCAGGAGGGCCGACAGCATGCCGATGACGAGTAGGTCGGGATCGTGCTCGAGAGCTTCGGCGTCGATGATGCCCTTGCGGATCGTCGAAGTGACTTCGCCACCGGCCAGAAACGCCCCGAGGAATTCGAACGTACCGGCGATCAGGATGGCGACGCCGACCGTGATGGCCCCCGAGCCGACCGACGTCCCCATCGAATTCGCAACGTCGTTCACGCCGATTGCCCAAGCCATGTAGAGGCCGGCGACGATCGCCGCAACGAGAATGACGGTAAGGCTTGCCTCCACGGGATACCATCTCCCCAACGAGAAGGTGATTAGTGCAGGCGTTGCCCGTATGGCAAGCGGCCGGTTCATTGTCATGGGCACTGCCCTAGACAGGCTATGCCTCCGCACATGGTGCAGGATTCCTGGCTCGGTTGCTAGTTGTGGGCAGGCGGCCTGCCGCAGCGACCGACGCGAGTCCGGCGGCGGGTGCCGAGGTCCATTTCCAGGGCAGCGGCTATCGGCATGCTTGGTCTTCGGCGCCAGCCGCTGTGCACCGCCCGTCCACCGATTGAATCGTGACGCTCCGGAGTTCGCGCGACAAGGATTCCAAACCGCCCTGCAGGCGCGGGAATCGACAAAATTGATGAGCAATGAGAGCGACAATTATGTACAATGGTATAATATTCTAGTGAAATCAGCGCGCCGCTCGTTGGAACATCCGATAACTGGAACGCGACGGTGCCGGGCATCTGAGGGGGCAGCCGTGGACTTCATCCGCAAGACATTGATTTTCACCGCGCTGTGTGTGCCGCTGGTTCCGCATGGGCTGAGTGCGCAGGTCCCCGATGTCGTGGTCAGCCTCAAGCCGATCCATTCCCTCGTCGCCGGGGTGATGGGCGAAGCCGGGAAACCCCGGCTTCTGCTCAAGGGCACCGCATCGCCCCACACCTATCAGATGCGCCCGTCCGATGCCCGGGCTCTCAGCGAGGCCGATCTGATCGTGTGGGTTGGCGAGGCGATGGAGACCTTCCTCCATCGCGCCGTCGAGAATCTCGGCTCCCGGTCCAGGGTCGTAACCCTTCACGAAGTGCCCGGAATACGCCTGTTGCACAACCGCGAAGGGGGGATATGGGAAGACGACCACCATGAGGAGGCCCATGTCGACGAGCACAAAGACCACGGTCATGAGCATGACGAGTTCAACATGCATTTCTGGCTCGATCCGGGCAATGCCGGCCGCATCGTCGATGCGGTCGCGGAGGCCCTGGTTTTCCTCGACCCCGCCCGCTCCGCAACCTGGCGCGCCAACGCTGCCGCGACGCGTAAACGGATCTCTGACCTGCACGCATCCCTTGAGGCCCGCCTGGCGCCCGTGCGCGGGCGCGCCTTCGTGGTCTTCCACGACGCTTACCAGTATTTCGAGCGCGCCTACGGGCTGAACGGCAAGGGCGCGGTCGCCGTCGACCCGGCACGGGCGCCGAGTGCCAAGCGGCTCGTCGAGTTGCGCGCCGCGCTCGCTGAGCACAAGATCCGCTGCGTGTTCACCGAACCCCAGTTCGAGCCCGATCTAGTCCGCACCGTGGTCGAGGGCAGCAACGTCCGGACCGCGGTACTCGACCCAGTCGGCGCCGACACGAAGCCGGGTGCAAACGCCTGGATCGAAATCATGCGTGGCCTCGGCGACGCGATGGTAGGCTGTCTCGGCAGGAATTGACCGGCGCCCCAAGGCGCCGGAACCATTGGTGGACCGGATCCCGTGTGCGTCTCGCCACGATGGGCATGGCCACGGCAGGCCCCCGAATGACCAGTGCGCCCTCCCGAGATCCGTCCGAGGCTGCGCCGCTCGTCGAGGCACGCGGCATCAGCCTGCGTTTCGGCCGCCGGAGCGTTCTCGACGCGGTGGATATCGCCGTCCGCGCCGGGGAAATCGTTACCCTCGTCGGGCTCAACGGCGCCGGCAAGTCGACGCTCATCCGCGTGATTCTGGGCATCGTGGAACCCGATAACGGCGAGGTATTGCAGAGCGCCGGCCTGCGCATCGGCTACGTGCCACAGCACATGCAGCGCGATCCGGTTCTACCGATGACGGTGGAACGCTTCATGACGCTTGGCACGCCAGCCCCTCGCAGGATGCTCCAACGGGTGCTCGACGAGGTCGGCGCCGACCCGATTCTTGGCTATCCGCTGGCCGAGATCTCCGGCGGGGAGATGCAGCGCGTGCTGCTCGCGCGGGCCCTGTTGCGCGAGCCCCAACTCCTGGTACTCGACGAGCCGCTGGCCGGGGTGGACATCACCAGCCAGAGCGACCTCTACCGGCTCATCGCCGATATCCGCGACCGGCGCGGCTGCGGGGTCCTCTTGGTGTCGCACGATCTTCACCTGGTTATGGCCGCGACCGACACCGTGGTCTGCCTCAACCGGCATGTGTGCTGCACCGGGCGGCCGCAGGCAGTCCTGCAAGACCCCGAGTTCATCTCCCTGTTCGGGCCGCATTTGTCGGAGACGCTTGCGGTATATCAACATGCCCACGACCATCGTCACGACGCGCTGGGCGAGCCGCTCTCGATCGAAGCGGGCTTATCGGAGCAGTCGGGGCCGGCCGGCCGGCGTTCGTGATCGAGGATTTCGTCCTGCGCGCCCTTGGTGGTGGGATCGGGGCGGCGCTCGCCGCCGGGCCGGTCGGGTGTTTCGTGGTGTGGCGGCGCATGGCGTATTTCGGCACCGCGCTTGCGCACGCGGTGTTGCTCGGAGTCGCGCTCGGATTCTTGCTCGATATCGAGCCTATCGTCGCGGTCTTCGCGATATGCCTACTGCTCGCGGTCTGTCTCCTTCTGCTGGAGCGCCAGCGGGTCATTTCAGTTGACGCCCTGCTCGGGGTTCTTGCGCACGCGGTGTTCGCGGCTGGGCTGGTCGTCGTTGCGTTCATGGAGCGGGTGCGGATCGATCTGATCGGCTATCTGTTCGGCGACATCCTGTCGGTGGGCATCGTCGATCTTTGGCTGATCTTCGGCACCGCGGCGGTAGTCTCCGCGGCGCTTGCCTGGCAATGGAGCAACCTCCTCGCCGTCGCCCTCAACCAGGATCTCGCGGCGGCGGAGGGCGTGCCGGTGGAGCGGATCCGTTTCCTGTTCCTGTTTCTGCTCGCCGCAGTGATCGCCGTCGGAATGAAGATCGTCGGCATGCTGCTTGTCGTGGCCCTGGTCATCGTCCCCGCCGCTGCGGCGCGCCGCATGGTGGCGACGCCCGAGCAGATGGCGGCGGCGTCGACGGCGATCGGAATCGCCTCGGTCGTCGCCGGTCTGTTCGCCTCGCTCCTCTGGGACATTCCCGCGGGGCCGGCGATCGTATTGGTGGCAAGCGGGATCTTCGCCGTCAGCCTGCTGATTCCGGTTCGTGGACAATCGCGTCGGGAAGGTTGACCGGCGGCGGGGACGCGCCGCCGCATTACGCTCAGAAGAACACCACCAGCAGGGCAATGCCGGCCAGCCCGCCGAGGATGAAGCAGGCGGCGCTGACGATGCCGGTCAGGGTGGCCCAATCGGCGGTGCGCCAGGTGCGGCCCTCGATGTTGAACATGACCTCGGAACGGTCGCCCTCGCCGTCGACGAAGCGCTTGAGCGCAGACTCGCTTCCGTGCGCCTCCCGGACAGAGACGATGGTGACCAGGAACATGGTCAGCGCAGAGGTCAGAATGCCCACGCCGAACACCAGCACGGTCGCCAGTGCGAACCAGTGAAACACCCCCTCGTCCTCACCAGTCGTGGCGGTACTCATGAACCCGATGATCAGCGCGGTGCCGCCGGCATTGCCAAAGAGCAGAAGGCGGGTCGATTCGAGGAGCATCCGGAACATGATGTTCCGGCGCATGGACACGACCTTGTAGCCCTCGCGCAGCCACTCCTCGCTGGTTTCTTCCCGTTCGAATTCGTCGATTTTCTTCACTGGCCGACCGCCTTTCCCGTCCCGTCTTTCACCTTTGCCGGGCGAACTCGACCAGCCGCACACGGTCCGACCCGGCGTTCCCGCCATCGGCGAACGCGATCTCCCAGCCGTCAATGAGGAAGGGCCCGCTCTCCAACGCCGTTTCCAGGAACCCTTCGCGATTCGGCGCGCCCGGCATCCGCTCGAGTACGGCGATGACGAAGCGACCCAGCATGTAACCCTCGAGACTCGACGCGTCCGCGGTCCCTGCCACCTCTGGCGCTGCCGCCTGCCAGGCGGCGAGCGCAGACCGGAACCGTTTCACCAGTGCATTGTCGGCGTCCCGTACATCCGGCAGGACACGGGTGCCCACGGCCGGGCCGAAACGGTGCTTGAGCCGGCCGGCGATCCGGTCGAGATCGACGATCGACAGCACCCCGAAAGCGAAGTTGTGACCGAACGACCGCGCCGCATCGATCGCGTCGATGACGCTGGACGTGGTCGCCGCCATCAGCACGACATCGAGATCCGCCTTCTCCAGGACGAACAGCGTGCTATGGACCGAGTGGCTGTGCCAGGAATAAGATGCCTTGGCGAGGATCGGCAGGCCGTAGGTCTTCAGTGCTTTGCGATAGTCGGCTAGCACCGAGTATCCGAGCGCGTCGTCCTGGTAAATGACGCCGAAGCGGCGCGCGCCACGCCGGTCGTGCATGTGGGCGACAAGCTTTCGCGCCTCCTCGGCATAACCGGTGCGCAGATTGACGACGTTGGGGAAGCGCGCACGGTCGCGCAGAAAGCCGGCGCCCGAGAGGATCCCGACAAAGGGCACCCCGGCCCTGCGGAGGATTGGCGCCATGCGCAACGCTGGCGGCGTGCCCACGCCGCCGATGACGGCGAAGACGTCGCGGTCGGCAGCGAAGCGCTCCGCGTTGGCGGCGGCCGTGTTTGGATCGTAGGCGTCGTCGCGCCGCGTCAGCCGGAGCATCCTGCCCCTGACACCGCCCTTGAGATTGCGTTCGTGGAAGGCGGCGCGGATGCCGGCGTGGTACCGGAGGCCCGCGGTTCGGCACGCGCCGGAAAAACAACCGCTCTGAGCGAAGGCGATCCTGTCCCCGGTCACGCCCGGCTCTTTCGTCTCCGCGGCCGGTACGGCTTCGGCGCACAGCAGCAGCAAAGTCAAAATGGTCCCGCCAAGCCTACTCGGCAAGGCCATCGGACTTCCCCCCGCTCGTGGCCGGACCGGCGTTCCGCTGTACTCTGTCCGTCTTCTTCGGGTTCATCGGGTTTATCGGTTTGTCCGCCTTCGCCTTCGTCGTCCGAGCCGATTGCGTTTTCGTCGCCTTTTCTGATTTCTCCTTTGCCGGCTTCACGTGTCCGGGTTGCGTCGGCCGGCTCTCGTCCTCTTCGTCCGGGATGACGGTGGTCTGGTTGACCAATGGCTTCTCGTTCCGCTCCGCGGCCGTGGCAACACTGGTCGGCGCGACGTGGCGGTGACTGAAGATGGACAGATCGTCGAAAATCAGGGAGCGCAGCTTGGCCGTGCTCAGGTGGTGACGCTCTCCGCGGGTGGCATGGAAGCGCCCATCCATCAGGAAGCGATCGGAATCGACGTTCTCGAAGCCGTGGCCGCCCCCTTCGCTGACTGTGGACAGAGCGCGTCTCGCGCCGGCGAGGTTCTGTCTCGCCGACGGCGCGACGGCGGCGACGGGAGCGCGGCCGACGCCGGGCACGAAGCCTTCGACCATGTTGATGTCTATGGCCGCGGCATTGCTCGGATTGACCGTCGACAGCGTGGCGTCCCGGAAAATATTTCGCATGCGCTGCCAGTACCGCGTCACCGTGACAGAGGACGGCTGGCTCCGGTAGGCCACCAGCAGGTCGGCGAAGATCCTGGCACTGCTCTCGGCCTGAAGCTGGCGCTCTCGCGCTCTCGCCTTGGCGTTCATGACGACCGCCTGCGCCTGCCCCCGGCTGCGGGCCAGAAGTTTTTCCATCCGGCGATTGGCATCGCTGACCGATTGAATGCCTTCGGCGATCGCGTCGCTCACATCCCGAAACGCAGCAACGGTTTCCTCGATGGGACGCAGATCCACGATGTTGAGCGCCAGCAATTCGATGCCGATATCGTGGTCCTTCAGATACGCGGATGTGTCCTTGAACAGGAGCGTCTGGATGATGTCCCGGTTGGTGGTGAAAATCAGGTCTATGAAGTGCTTCCCCATGATCTCGATCAGGCGTTCGTGCACGATGAGCGTCAGAACGGCTTGTGGATCGACGGTAGCGTAAAGGTAGCTCTTCAGGTTTCCGATCCTGTATTGCAGCGCGACCTCCGCTTCGAACAGATTCGCATCGCCGGACAGGATCGAAAACGCGGCCTTGCCCGCCTCGTCACGAGTCCCGACGCCGCGTCGCGTGATGCGCGTGACCTTGCGCACATGGGGCCGCTCCACGAACGGAAGAGCGTAGTGGATGCCGGGCAGGACTTTCGGATCGACCACCTTGCCGAAGCGCGTCAGCACCGCCTGCTCTTCCTTTTTCACCACGTAAACGCCGTCGGCCAGCAAAGCCAGCACGGCAACCACCGCGAGCGCAGCGAGCAGGGCCGTCTTGCGGTCATGCATATAGTCGAAAACCGCGTGGATGATGCGTGTGCTAGGCGCAAGCGTTTCGGGAGCGTCGGGCATGACTTGCTCCCTATTCCTGCGCCTGCTTCGATGCCGGCGGTTTCGGAATCTCCTTGCCGTCCAAATACTTGAAAAGCTCGTTATCGGCCGGCAGCATTAGCGTGGTGTTCTTGTCGATAATCGCGTCGTAGCTGTCGAGCGCCCGAATGAACTTGTAGAACTCTGGGTCGTCGCGGTACGCGGCGGCCAGCGTCTCCAGCGCATCGGCCTCCGCCTTGCCGAGGATGGCCGTGGCTTCGGCGTGGGCGGTCGCCATGATTTTCTCGTGCTCGTTGATGGCGAACGCCTCGATGCCTATCGCCCGCTCCTCGCCCTGGCTGCGGTAGCGCGCGGCGATACGGGCGCGTTCGGAAATCATCCGCTGGATTACGCTGGGACGGTTGGCCGCAGGCAGTGTGTATTCGACCAGACCCGCTCTGACGACCTCGATCCCGTAATCCGCCGACGCGACGGGTTTGATTTGATCGAGAATTTCGCGGGATGCTTTGGTGATGTCCTGATGCTGGAGTCCGAGGCTTACGAAGGCGTCTCTCGACTTGTTGCTGACCACGATGCCGACGCTCGCCCTGTATAGATCGCCCAGACGCTTCACCGCGTTGGCCTCTGTACGGATCGCCTCGACATACCGGACCGGATTCGAGACACGCCACAGCAAGTAGCCGCCCACGAGAACGTTTTTCTGGTCCTCGGTGATCAGCTCCTGCTTCAGGTTCATCAGCGGCCGTACCCGCCTGTCCACCTTGTAGACGACCGAGATGGGCGTCGGCAGCTTGAAGTGCAGCCCGGGTTGCTTCACCGGCGGCACGATCTTGCCGAAATTGGTCAGGACACCCTGTTCGGACTCATCGATCACGTAGTGAACATCCCACGCGACGACGGCCGCGAGAACGACCGCGGCCGTGGCCGCAAATTTCCTGCCTCTAGTCATGGCTGCCTCCGGCGGCTCCGGTCGCGTGCTTGTCGCCGCCCGGCTGGGCGGAATGGCCGGGTCGCGGCCCGGTGGCGGCGCCGAGCGACCTCTTCCACAGCGCTACCTTGTTCAGCGTGTTTTGGTTCGGGACAATGATTTTGTTGCGATCCGAGAGCGAAGTTTCCAACTTTTCGCGCCACAGCATGTTGTAAAGGACTTCCGGCGCTTCCCGAACGGCGCCGGCGACCATGCGGATGGCATCGCTTTCAGCCGCAGAGGTGATGACTCGCCGTGACGCTTCACCCTTGGCCTGTTGCACCTCGTACTCCGCATTGCCGTGCGCGCGGGGGATCAACGACACCGTAAGGCGCTGGGCGTTGACGATGATACGCTCTCTGTCATCCTGGGAACTCGAAACTTCCCGGAACGCGTTCATCGCGCCGCTGACGGGACTTACGGAGAGCAGGCTCACCTTAACGAGCTCGATGGCGTCGAGCAGCGCGCTGTCCCCGCCCGGGAGGCGCTTTTCGAACACCTCCCCGATGTGATTCTGAAGCAGCGCACGTTCGACGTTCAGCAGTTTGTCGAGCGTCCGCCCCGCCACGAACTTGCGCAACTCCTTGCGGATATTGTCGCCGATGACCTGTTCCGGATTCGCCACGCGGTAGTGATAGATGTAGGGGTCGCTGACCCGGTACTGCACGTTCAGCGACATCGACATCAGGTTGACGTCGCCGGTGAGATACTCACCCGTCGCGCTGCTGGTCACGGACTTCACCTCCCGGATCGGCCATTTGTCTGCCTGCGCGAACGGCCAGGGCGCGAGATAGTGAAGCCCCGGCGGCAGATCTCGCCACGCCACCGCGCCGAACAGGCGCCCGTAGCCGACCTCGCCCGGTCGTACGACGGTGAAGCCGCTCAGCAGAAACGCGGCGACGACGGACAGCCAGACGGTCGCCCCGGCAGGCGTGCGGGGGCGCAGCAAGCCCTTCACCGGTGCATCGCCGGTCATGCGAGCCCACCATCCCTTCGTCGGCCCCGACAACGGCCGCAGATTCATGAGCAGATCCTGATAGCCGCCTTTCAGCGCCCCCGCACGGAAGCGCCAGAACATGAGCGCGAAGAGGCCGAGCGCGCCGGTCCACTGGATCACCGCCACCGTCGGCGAGTCCGACGCGTCGAGATTGACCGCGAGCGACAGGCCGAAGGTAATCATCAGGAGGTCGACGGCGATGCCCAGAGCCACCGTCACGACGACAACCGAGCCGACATAGACCGAAGCGAAACGCGCGCCGAACTGGCTGGCGACGATCGCGATCGTCCCGGTGTTGGTCGCGGGCCCTGTCATCAAGAACACCAACGCCGCCCCCGGGCTGAAGCCCTTCGCCACGAGGGCCGCGGCGATCGGCGTGCTCGCGGAGGCACAGATGTAGAGCGGGACGCCCACCAGCACCATGACGGGATAGGACAGCCAGCGGGCGTACTCGTAGGCCATGAGGTTGTCCGGAATCACGAGATAAAGCAGCCCGCCCAGGATCACGCCGACCAGCAGCGCGAACAGGATGTCGTCGGCCACCTCGACGAAGCCGTAGCGCAGGATATGCTTGCAAACCGTGGTAAAGGAGAGATCGCCGAGGTCCCGGCCCGCTTCGTCCCTGGGCGGCTTCGCGGGTTCGGGAATGGAAAGAAACTCCCTGTAAAAATCCGGTTTGATCCATGTCATGGACCGCGCCTGGCCGATGCCTTGGTTGAGGCGGCCGAGCCATGTGACGAAGAATGCCCTGAGGGTAGCAGGGCTTATGTAGCAGTCGTCATCGCCCGGTATGAGGGTCTTGTGGTCGTGGCCATGGTCGTGGTGGTCGTGGCCGTGATGGTCGTGGCCGTGGTCATGGCGGCCGTCTGCGGGAGCCGGTTCAGACGCATCTTCGTCACGGACCATCCCGATGCAGAAAATACCCGCCATCACGCCGGTTATGAAGCTGATGACCGGCCGGACCACGGCAGCCACCGGACCGAAAAAGGCGTTGGTGACCAGGATCGAATCTGCCCCAGTTTCCGGCGCGGTGATCAGGAACGACATGCATGCCGAACGGGACGCGCCCTTGCGCCGCATTTCGGCCACCACCGGAACCACCGAACAGCTGCAAAGCGGCATCGGCACGCCGATGGCCGCGCTGGAAGCAACGGACTTGAGACTGTCGCGGTGCAGCCATCGCAGCACGGCGTCCCGCGAGATGAACACATGGATCAACCCCGCCAGGAAAAGGCCGAGCAGCAGCATTGGCCCCAGCAGGAGAAACGAGTTCCACAGGAAATCCAGGAAAATCATCAGCTGATCCATGACGCTTTCTCCGCCACCTGTTGCAAGCCAAAGAATATCACCAGCTTGCCGCCTCTAACCCAACTCAATTCCCGATACGCTCCACTTGTCAACTGTTTTACACGAATATCATCTACCCATATGTCTTGCAAACACAATATTTTATAAATCAAATATTATAACATTTCTATAAATCAAATGATATAATATTATGATTTTGTCAATGGTGCGATCAAGAGCCCCGAGATGGCACCCTTTCCCGGTAATAATGAACACTGCCGGACATGCGAATGCCGATGTTCGTGGTGGCTGCAATGCCGCCCCGTCTGGTGAAGGGGGGCGAGCGGAAGGGGATCGCCAAGCTCCCCTGGTTGCCGACGACCAGGCGAGCGCGCTGCCGGGATGGCAGAAAGGCGCCGCGCTGTCGGTCCATGCCGCAGTCACGGCAATCGGCCGGCGGGTCATGGAGAAATAGGACTGTCCGGGTCCGGGTTTCCGGCGTTACCTCATCGTTCGGGCACGACAGTTCGTTCCCAGCTCCGGATGACGGCCGGCAGGAGCCTGGCGGCAGCGTCCTCGATGAAGCCCTGAAGCGCCTCCGAAGGCTTCAGGATTCGGTTCGCCAGGACGGCCATCAAGCGCCGCGCGACCCGTTGCGCGACGGAGGAATGCCCAGATACGAGGCCCCGCTGTCCGCAGTTGCCGCGGCGCCCTTTTCGCTGTGTCCTGGCGATGCCGGACCCTGCCGGACCAGCCTGCCGTTCCGGCATCTGCTCAGAGCGGTCTCCGACCGTTACATTTTGTCACAGAACAACGGCTCCCGGACAAACGCCTGCAACATGGTTGTGCGAGGGTCGCACGCGACCAGCTTGGCGATGCAGGCGCCAACAGACCGGGGACATGGAAACCGGTGGAATTATGGAATCGGGCGTGGAAACAGTAGAATCCCGATCGACACGAAAATATCGCCGCACCCGGGCTGGCAGCCCCTTGACCATGCACCGCAGGCGCCGGGGCTGCCGATCCTTCCCGCCTGTACCCGGACGGAGGGCTTCGCATGTCGAAACGTAGACTCCTTGTCCTGCTCGGCGCTGGCGTTCTGATCGCGCTTGGCGGCACCGTCTTTGCCCTCGACAAGGAACCGGTCACCGGCAAGACCTTCCGAACCGCAAAGATCGAACGCGGCGATGTCCTGAAGTCCGTGTCGGCCTCGGGCGAACTGGGGGCCGTGATCACGGTCCAGGTGGGTTCGGAGATCTCGGGTCAGGTCTCGGAACTGCAGGCGGACTTCAACTCCAAGGTCAGGGCCGATCAGGTCATCGCGCGCATCGATCCAGAAAGCTTCGAGGCCCGGGTAAACCAGTCAAGGGCAGAGCTCGCGGTTGCCGACGCCACTGTCGGCATCCGGAGCGCCGCGCTGATCCAGGCGCGGGCAAATCTGCAGAACGCGCGGGCGCAGCTTGCCGTCGGGGAAGCGAACCTCAGACGCGCCAAGGTAACGGCCGCCGACCTGAAACTCGACTACGGCCGCAAACGGCAGCTGCGCGAGCGTGGCGCGGTTGCCGCCAGCGCGGTCGACAAGACGCGCGCGGCATGGGAGGCAGCCGTCCAGCAGGTCTCGGCCGCCGAGGCGCAGCGCCGCGCCCACCGATCGACCATTTCCGCCCGCGCAGCCCAGGTCAAGATGGCCGAAGCAGAAGTCGTCCACGCCCGCGCGCAGGTGCAGCAGAAGAAAGCCTCCCTCAAGGTCGCGGAGGTCAATCTGGACAACACGTACATCCGCTCCCCGGTCGATGGTGTCGTCATCGGGCGCAATGTCGACGTGGGCCAGACGGTCGCCGCCAGCCTGCAGGCGCCGACACTGTTCACCATCGCCCAGGATCTGCGGAAAATGCAGGTCGAAACCAGCATCGACGAAGCGGATATCGGGCAGGTGAGGGTCGGCCAGCTGGCGACGTTCACGGTGGACTCCTTTCCTGGACGGCAGTTTCAGGGCAGCGTCACGCAAATCCGCCTGCAGCCGCAAAACGTCCAGAACGTCGTGACCTACACCGTGGTTCTGACCGCCGACAATGGTGACCTCCGCCTGCTCCCAGGGATGACCGCAAATGTCGAAATCAAGGTGTCCAACCGGTCCGGCGTCCTGCGCGTCCCGAATGCCGCGTTGCGCTTCAACCCTCCCGGCGCATCCCCGCCGGCAGCGGCAGGCAGGAGCCCGGGCGGGCGGCCGAGTGCGGCGGCAAGGGCGGAACGGCGCGCGCAGGCTCAGGCACGCCGCAAGCGCCTCGCAGAGACTCTCGGCCTCGACGAGCAACAACAGGACCGGCTGCAGGCGATCGAGCGCGCCACCTTTCAGCGCATCGCCTCGCTCAGGCGAAACGGCATCCGTGGGGAAGAGTTCCGCAATTCGGCCCGCCGGCTTCGCAAACAAGCGAGCGAGGACGTCATGACCATTCTCAATCCCGAGCAGCGGGTGAAGTACGGGGCGATCCTCGCCGAGCGGCGCGCCAACCCGGTTCGGCGCGCGCGGGCCTGGGTCCTGGAAAACGGCGAGCCGAAGGCGGTCAGCGTGTTTATCGGCGTCGGCGACGGAAAATTCACCGAGCTGGTTCGTGGCGGCCTGACCGAAGGGCAGGAGGTGCTGGTCGGCGTCGGCAGGCCTGCGGAGCAACAGCCACGCAGGTTCTGGCGTTTCGGGCTGTAGGGTGACCGAATTCCTGATCCGCACGAAGTCGCTGACCAGGGACTACGCCCTGGGCGACAACGTGGTGCATGCCCTGCGCGGCGTTTCCCTCGCCATCGCGCCGGGCGAATTCGTCGCCATCATGGGCCCTTCCGGCTCGGGCAAGTCCACCATGATGAACCTGCTGGGATGCCTGGATACGCCCACGGCGGGACAGTATTTCCTCGACCGCGTGGATGTTGCCGCTCTCGACGCGGACGAGCTTGCGAGAACCCGAAACAGCAAGATCGGCTTCGTCTTCCAGAGCTTCAATCTGCTGGCGCGCACTTCCGCCCTCGACAACGTCAAACTGCCGCTGCTCTACAGTTCAATGGACAAGAGAGCCCGCACCCGGTGCGCCGAACGGGTTCTCGGCGAGGTGGGGCTGGCAGACCGTCTCGACCATCACCCGTCGCAGCTCTCGGGCGGCCAGCAGCAACGGGTTGCCATCGCCCGCGCTCTGGTCAATCAGCCGGCGCTTATCCTCGCCGATGAGCCGACAGGTGCACTCGACACCCGCACCGGCCTTGAGATCATGGGCATCTTCCAGCGCCTGAACCGCAGCGGCATGACGGTCATCGTCGTCACCCACGAGGCCGATGTGGCGCGTTTCGCCGGTCACGTGATTCGCTTCCAGGACGGGCTCGTCGTCGAGGAGGAGCTCGTCGAGGAGCCCGCTGACGCGGAGGCGCTCCTGCGCGCGATGCCGGAGCAGGTCCGGCCGGCGGCATGACCTATTCTGATTCCGTCGCTGCCGCATTCCTGGCCATTCGGGTCAATTTCCTGCGAAGCGTCCTGACGGCGCTCGGGATCATCATCGGCGTCGGCGCCGTGATCATCATGATCGCGGTAGGGGCAGGCGCGCAGAAACGCGTCGACGACCTGATCCAGACCCTCGGCTCGAACCTCGTGATCGTGGTCCCGGGCACCACGACGTCCTCCGGCGCCCGGGGCGCCCGGGGATCACGGCCGACGATCACCGAAGACGATGCCATCGCGATCCAGAACGAAATACCGACGGTGGCCGTCACCGCTCCGCAGGTTCGGGGATCCGGCCAGATCATCTTCGGCAACCGGAACTGGTCCACGGTGATCTACGGCGTCACCCCGGAGTACAGCCAGGCCCGCGACTGGGAGATCAGGGAGGGGCGATGGTTCAATCATGCCGAAGTGCGGGCCGCGGCCAAGGTTGCTCTGGTCGGCGAAACGCTGGTGAAGAACCTGTTCGAGCCCGGCGAAAACCCGGTGGGGCAGATCATCCGCGTCAAGCGCGTGCCGTTCACGGTCATCGGCATCCTGATGCCGAAGGGTGAAACGCCCCGCGGCAACGACATGGACGACGCGATCTTCGTGCCGCTGTCGACGGCAAAGAAGCGCCTGGTGGGAGGCCGGCGACTCTCGGGCCGCCTGGTCAGCATCATGTACGTGAAGTCCCGTTCGGCCGAGGAGGTCGACGACACGATCCGCGAGATGACAAACCTTCTGCGTCAGCGCCATCGCATCCGTCCCGGCGATCCCGACGACTTCTTTGTCCGCAACCTGTCCTCGATACTCGAGGCGCGCGCGGATTCGTCACGCGTGATGACGCTCCTCCTGGCTGCGGTGGCGTCGATCTCGCTCGTGGTGGGCGGAATCGGAATCATGAACATCATGCTCGTTTCGGTGACCGAACGAACACGCGAAATAGGTCTGCGCATGGCGGTTGGCGCCCGCCGCAGGGACATCCTGCTGCAGTTCCTGATCGAGGCAGTGACCCTCTCGCTGATCGGCGGCGCCATCGGCGTAGCTCTGGGTCTGGCCGGCGCCGTCGGTGTCGCGTCGCTGGGCAGCTGGCCTACAATCATCCGGCCCGAATCGATCGTTCTCGCGTTCGGATTCGCGGCCGCGGTCGGCATCTTCTTCGGTATCTATCCAGCGCGCAAAGCGGCGCAGTTCGACCCCATCGAAGCTCTCAGATACGAGTGACCGGGCATTCGTCCGGCGCCGGGATCCGGCGCGGCAACGGCATCCCGGCGGGCGGGCCGCAAGACGGGACAGCGTCAGCCCGTGAGATCTTCCCAGAGCTCCTTGACGCGGGAAAAGAAGCCGTCTGACTGCGGGCTGATGGTCGTTTCCCCGCGGGCCGGCTTCTCGTCGGCGAATTCGGCGAGCAGTTTCTCCTGGCGCTTCGACAGGTTGACCGGAGTCTCCACGAAAACGTCGACATACATGTCGCCGCGGCGGTCGCTGCGCAGGATCGACATGCCCTTCCCGCGCAGGCGGAACTGATGCCCCGACTGGACTCCCTTGGGAATCGTCAGCTTTGCGCGCTTGCCGTCCATGGACGGCACCTCGACGGCGCCGCCGAGCGCCGCCGTCGTCATCGGGATGGGCACCCTGACCTGAAGGTCGCTGCCGTCCCTCTGGAACAGGCGGTGCGGCCTGACCGAGATGAAGATGTAGAGATCGCCGACACCGCCGCCGCGCTCGCCGGCCTCGCCTTCGCCCGCCAGCCGGATCCGGGTGCCGTCCTCGACCCCGGCGGGTATGGCCACCTTGAGGCTCTTCTCCTGGCGGCGGCGCCCGTCTCCGCCGCAAACTCGACACGGATTCCGTATGATCCTGCCTGTTCCGCCGCATGTGGGACAGGCTCGCTCGATGGTAAAAAAGCCCTGCTGCGCCCTTACCTTGCCGCGCCCGTGGCAAGTGTCGCAGGCCTCCGGGCTGGATCCGCTTTCGCTGCCGGTACCGTTGCAGGCATCACAGACGACTGCTCTCGCCACCCGGATCTGGCTCTCGCATCCCGCGAAGGCCTCTTCGAGGCTGATCTCCATGTTGTAGCGGAGGTCGGCACCACGGCTCGAGCGCTGACGGCCGCCGCGGCCGCTGCCCATGAAGTCGCCGAACATCTCGTCGAAGATGTCAGCAAAGCCCGAACCGAAGTCGAAGCCCGAACCGCCCGCGGCTCCGCCTTCGAACGCCGCATGTCCGAACTGGTCGTAAGCGGCGCGTTTTTCCGGGTCTTTCAGGACATCATAGGCCTCGTTGATCTCCTTGAAGCGCGTCTCCGCCTCGCGGTCGTCCGGATTGCGGTCCGGGTGGAATCGCATCGCGAGCTTGCGGTAAGCCGATTTCAGGGCCGACGCATCGGCGTCCCGGTTCACGCCGAGCGCTTCGTAATAGTCCTGTTTCGCCATCGCTCACCGTCCCCGGTCAGTCGCGACGCGGTGGACCGCCGCCACCGTGGGCCGTCCGGCAAGGTGTTGGCGGAGCACGCGGACGCGCGCTCAGCCGTTGCTGTCCTTCGGAGGATCGCCGTCGACCTCCTCGAAATCGGCATCGACGACAGACGGGTCGTCCGCTCCCGGACCCGCGGTCCCCGCCGCCTCGCCATCGCCGCCGGCGGAGGCCTGTTCCTGCTGGGCCTTGTACATCGCCTCCCCCAGTTTCTGGGAGACTTGCGCAAGCGCGTCAGCCTTGGCCTCGATCGCATCCGCGTCTTCGCCGTCCATCGCCAGCTTGAGATCCGCGACGGCAGCTTCGATCGCCGACTTGTCGTCCTCGGACACGGCCTCGCCATGATCGGCAAGCGCCTTCTCGGTGGTATATATCAGGCTGTCTGCGTGGTTGCGGACATCGACAAGGCGACGGCGCTTCTGGTCCTCGGCGGCGTGCTGTTCGGCCTCTGCCACCATCTTCTCGATGTCCTCGTCCGACAGCCCGCCCGAGGCCTGGATGCGGATCGTCTGCTCCTTGTTGGTCGCCTTGTCCTTGGCCGAGACATTGACGATGCCGTTGGCATCGATGTCGAAGGCAACCTCGATCTGCGGCCCCCCGCGCGGCGCCGGCGGAATGCCGACGAGATCGAACTGGCCGAGCAGCTTGTTGTCCGCCGCCATCTCGCGCTCACCCTGGAACACCCGGATGGTGACCGCGTTCTGGTTGTCCTCGGCGGTCGAGAACACCTGGCTCTTCTTGGTCGGAATCGTCGTGTTGCGGTCGATCAGGCGGGTGAACACGCCGCCGAGGGTCTCGATGCCAAGCGACAGCGGCGTGACGTCGAGCAGCAGCACGTCCTTGACATCTCCCTTGAGTACGCCGGCCTGAATGGCCGCGCCGATGGCCACCACCTCGTCGGGATTGACGCCGCGATGCGGTTCGCGGCCGAAGAAATTCTTCACCGTCTCGATGACCTTGGGCATGCGGGTCATGCCGCCGACGAGGATCACCTCGTCGACCTCGCCGGCCGAGAGCGACGCATCCTTGAGAGCGGCCCGGCAGGGTCCGACGGTGCGCTCGATGAGATCGTCGACGAGGGCTTCGAATTTGGCCCGCGTCAGCTTGATGTTCAGGTGCTTGGGACCGGTCTGGTCGGCGGTGATGAACGGCAGGTTGGCTTCCGTCTGCCCCGAGGACGACAGCTCGATCTTGGCTTTTTCGGCCGCCTCCTTCAGGCGCTGAAGCGCCAGCTTGTCCTCGCGCAGGTCGATCCCGTGCTCCTTCCGGAACTCGTCGGCGAGATATTCGATGATCCGGGCATCGAAATCCTCGCCGCCCAGGAACGTGTCGCCGTTGGTCGACTTGACTTCGAACACGCCGTCGCCGATCTCGAGGATGGACACGTCGAAGGTGCCGCCGCCGAGATCGTACACGGCAATCGTGCCGCTCTCCTTCTTCTCGAGCCCATAGGCCAGGGCCGCTGCCGTCGGCTCGTTGATGATGCGAAGGACGTCAAGCCCGGCAATCCGCCCGGCATCTTTCGTTGCCTGGCGTTGCGAGTCATTGAAATAGGCGGGCACGGTCACGACCGCTTCCGTGATGTCTTCGCCAAGAAACGCTTCTGCCGTTTCCTTCATCTTCTGAAGAATGAAGGCGGAAATCTGGCTCGGGGAATAGCTCTCTCCGCCCGCCTCGACCCAGGCGTCCCCGTTGTCGGCCTTGACGATCTTGTAGGGCACCAGGTCCTGGTCCTTCCTCGTCGTCGGATCGTCGAACGGACGGCCTATGAGCCGCTTGATCGCGAACAGGGTCTTTGCGGGATTGGTTACCGCCTGCCGTTTCGCAGCCTGGCCGACGAGCCGTTCGTCGCCGTCGGTGAAGGCCACCATCGACGGCGTGGTCCGCGCGCCCTCCGTATTCTCGATGACCCTGGCGTCGCTGCCGTCCATGACGGAGACGCAGGAGTTCGTCGTGCCCAGATCAATGCCTATCGCCTTGCCCATTTCCCACCTCGCAAACCCCCGGGCCGCCACAGCCGCGACCTGTCGGGACGTGAGCCCGCTAAGAGTTCATGATACCGTGATTTCGGTGATGCAACCTATATAGGGAGCCTCCGCTGGCCTTACAAGTGGTATCGGGCCGCTACCGGAGGCCAGGAACAAAGCGTTCGGATCGCCGGCATGATCGTCTCCGCCAGTTATCGCACCGATATCCCGGCCTTCCACGCCGACTGGTTCGGAAGATGCCTTGCGGCCGGCTCCTGCGAGGTCGCGAACCCGTATGGCGGTGCGCCCTACCGCGTCGACCTGCGGCCGCAAAGGGTCGACGGCTTCGTGTTCTGGACGCGGAATGCCGCCCCCTTCGCCGGCGCGCTGGAACGCGTGTCGTCGCTTCGCGTTCCGTTCGTCGTCCAGTTCACGGCAACCGGGTACCCGCGCGCCCTCGATGCCCATACCATACGGCCGGAGGATGCGACGGCGCAGATGGCCGAACTGGCCGCGCGCCACGGCCGGCGCTCGGTTGTGTGGCGCTACGATCCGGTCGTGATCACGTCGCTGACCCCGGCCGACTGGCACGAACGGAATTTCTCGCGCCTCGCGGCAGGGCTCTGCGGCACCGTCGATGAGTGCGTGGTCTCGTTTGCCCACATCTACCGCAAGACCCGCCGGCGGCTCGACGATGCCGGGCGCCGGAACGGCTTCTCGTGGCGTGATCCGGAAACTGAGGAAAAACGCCGTCTCTGCGCCCGCCTGGCGGCATGCGCGGCGGAGTTCGGCATGCAACTCACGGTCTGCAGCCAGCCCGGGTTCACGGTGTCTTCCGCGCTCCCGGCCCGTTGCATCGATGCCACGCGCCTCGCGGATGTCGCGGGCCGCGACATCCCGGCGCGGCAGAAGGGGAATCGGCCGGGCTGCCTGTGCGCCGAGAGCCGGGATATCGGCGCCTACGACAGCTGCGCCCACGGTTGCGTCTACTGCTACGCGGTCTCGGACCACGGCCGCGCGGTCCGCGCGCTGAAAGGGTCGAAAGCTGGCGATGCAGCGCCGGACGCCGCCCGGAGTCACTCCTGAGGCTCGTCCTCGGGCGCCGCCTTGGCGACGGACACCTTGGCCGGACGCAACAGCCGGTCATGGATCACGTAGCCGGTTTCGAGAACCTGCACCACGGTGCCCGGCGCCACGTTGGCGGCGGGAACTTCGAGCATTGCCTCGTGGAATTGCGGGTCGAACTTGTCGCCCTCCGGCTCTAGCCTTCGCACGCCCTGCCGTTCGAGCGCGGCATGCAGGCTCTTCTCGGTCAGCTCGACGCCCTCGACGAATCCGGCCAGGCTGCCGTCTTCCGGATCATCGTCCGCCGGCGCGGATTCGAGCGCGCGGCGCAGATTGTCCGCCACCGTCAGGATTTCGAGCGCAAAGCCGGATGCGCCGTAACGGAGCGCATCCTGGCGCTCCTTCTGGGAACGGCGGCGCAGGTTCTCCATGTCCGCAAGCGTGCGGAGGAGCTTGTCCTTGAGGTCCGCGACCTCGTCTTCGGGCGCCGGGTCTTCCGGCGCCTCGTCCGCCGGCGGGGCGGCTTCGCCGATGTCGCCCCGGTCGTCGTCGGCAGCCGCCGGCACGTCTCCGCCGGTCTCGGGCGGCGAAGCGGCGGCAGCGTCGACATCGGCGTCGGAGGCCGCCGCCTCCGGTGCCTCATCCTCGGGTTTTCCGGTCTGGTTCTCGGGAGTGATCACGATTCTCCTTCTCTCCTTCCCTGTCTCAACCGATGAGCCGGTCGATGACCTTGGCCGTGTAGTCGACCATGGGGATTATGCGGGCGTAGTTCAGGCGCGTCGGCCCGATGACGCCGATCGCGCCGACAAGCGTCTGCTGGTCGCCCTTGAGCGGCGCAACGATGAGGGAACATCCGCTCTGGTCGAACAGCGTGTTTTCTGCGCCGATGAAGATCTGGACGCCGTCCGCGTTGTCGGTGATTTCCAGAAGCCCGGCAATGAGTTCGTCGTTCTCGAGCGATTCGAACAGGTTGCGCACGCGATCGAGATCCTGAACGGCCGCCACCTCGTCGAGAAGCCGGGCCTGGCCCTTGACGATCAGCGCTCCACCGGACCTCTGGTCCCCCGCCCACGCGGCGAGGCCGGCCTCGACCAGCCGGGCAGTGATTTCGTCGAGCTCCGCCCGTTGCCGCTCGATTTCGCGGGCAATCACGGCGCGCACCTCCTCGAGGGTGCGCCCGGCAAAGCGCCCATTGAGATAGTTCCCGGCCCGGGTCAGCGACGATAGCGGCGTCCCGGGAGGTATGTCGACGACGCGATTTTCGACGAAGCCGTCGTCGGTCACCAGAACCGCCAGCGCCCGCCCGTCATGGAGATTGACGAACTCCATGTGCCGGAGCGGCCGTTCCGTCTTGGGCACGGCGACCAGCCCGGCACAGTGCGCAAGCCCGGAAAGCATGGAGGTCGCTTCGGCAAGCGCCTCCTGGAGGCTCGTGCCGTGGCTGGTGCACTGCGCTTCGATGTTCATCTGTTCCTGGGCGCTGAGATCGCCGATCTCGAGGAGGCCGTCCACGAACAGGCGCAGGCCTTTCTCGGTCGGAAGCCGGCCGGCCGAGGTATGGGGCGCGTATAGCAGCCCCATGTCTTCCAGGTCCGCCATGACATTGCGGATGGTCGCGGCCGAGAGCGGGCTGTGAATGCGGCGCGACAAGGTCCGCGACCCTACCGGAGACCCCGTAGCCATGAAGCTTTCCACGATCTCTCGGAAGACTTCGCGGGATCTCTCGTTCAGGGACTCGATCAGGCCGGAATTTGTGCCGTTCATCTTGATCACCAACCGGTCGCGGAATATAGTCGCCGATCATTTGTTGTCAACGATGCTGCGCCTCTTCCGGGGTATGCGCCACAGGATCATGGCGTCTTCGGCCATGTCGCGGCCCTGCCGGATTTCGGAAAACGGACAGCCCGCTGCGCCAGCCCGCGATCCGATGGCTCCGCACGGCCGTGTCCACAGCGGCCCCACGCGGCCTCGCCGCGATCATGCGAAGGAGGAAGACATGCGCCCATCCGGCCGCGCTTCGGACGAAATGCGTCAGGTGACGCTCGAGACCGGATTCACGCCATACGCCGAAGGATCCTGCCTGGCACGCTTCGGCGGGACCGTCGTGCTGTGCAATGCCAGCGTGGAGACCCGTGTCCCGCCCTTTCTCCGCAACACCGGTTCGGGCTGGGTCACCGCAGAATATGGCATGCTTCCACGCTCGACGCATGAGCGGACGGATCGCGAGGCGGCGCGCGGGCGGCAGTCGGGCCGCACCCTTGAGATTCAGCGCCTCATCGGCCGGGCTCTCCGGGCCGTGACAGATCTCCGGGCGCTCGGCGAACGCCAGATCCGGGTCGACTGCGACGTCATCCAGGCGGACGGCGGAACCCGGACGGCGGCGGTGACCGGTGCCTGGGTCGCCCTCAGGATTGCCGTCGATGGCCTGTCGAAGTCGGGCGCCGTCGCCCGCGACCCGCTTGGGATGTCCGTTGCGGCCGTCTCCTGCGGCATCTATCGCGGCGCCCCGGTGCTCGATCTCGACTACGCCGAGGACTCGTCCGCCGACGCCGACGCCAATTTCGTGCTGACCGGCGACGGCGACATCGTCGAGATCCAGGGCACCGCCGAAAAGGCCGCCTTCGGCGAAGCGGCGTTCCTGCAACTCCTGGAGCTCGCGAAGGGGGGCGTGAACGAGTTGACGGCCATCCAGCGCAAGGCGCTCGCCGGCGACGGGGCGTGACGGAATGCCCAGGCGCCTCGCCGACGGCCGTCTCGTGGTTGCGAGCCACAACGCGGGGAAGATTCGCGAAATATCCGAACTTCTTGCGCCGTGGCCGATCGAGATCGCAAGCGCCGGAGACCTCGGGCTCCCCGAGCCGGAGGAAACGGGCGACAGCTTTGCCGCCAACGCGCATCTCAAGGCCGCGGCCGCGGCGGACGTTTCCGGGCGGCCGGCGCTGGCCGACGATTCCGGCCTCGCCGTCGAGGCCCTCGGCGGCGCGCCGGGAATCCGTTCTGCGCGATGGGCCGGTCCGGAGAGGGACTTCGCCGCCGCGATGGCACGGGTTCACGAGGCGATGGGGTCGGCGCCCAACCGGCAGGCGCAGTTCGTCTGCGCCCTGGCACTGGCCTGGCCGGACGGACATGCCGAGATCTTCGAAGGCTCGGTGTCTGGCAGCATCGTATGGCCGCCCCGCGGCACGCGGGGTTTCGGGTACGATCCGATATTCGTCGCGGCCGGGGACGCTGCGACCTTCGGCGAGATCGCGCCGGCGGACAAGCATTCGAGGAGCCACCGCGCAGACGCCTTTCGCCAGCTCGTCGCCGCCTGCCTGCCGCCCGTCCCGTGATGACCCTGCCGGCCACGCCCCGCAACGGCGCCGCGCCGGAGGAGCGCGGCGTCTCGCTCTATGTCCATTGGCCTTTCTGCGTGGCGAAATGCCCGTACTGCGACTTCAACAGTCATGTCGAGAGCTTCGTCGACGAGGCCGCGTGGCAGGCGGCATTGCTCGATGAGCTCGATCATTACGCCGCGGTCGCCGGCGCCCGTACGCTCAGGACCGTCTTCTTCGGCGGCGGCACGCCGTCCCTCATGCCGCCGCGCATCGTCGGCAACCTTCTCGAACGGGCTGCCCGCCACTGGACTGTGGCGGACGATCTCGAAACGACCCTGGAGGCCAACCCCTCTTCGGCAGAAACCTCGAAGCTCGCGGACTTCAGGGCGGCCGGCATCAATCGCCTGTCGATCGGCGTGCAGTCCTTCAGCGACGCCGAGCTCGCCTTCCTCGGACGGGCTCATGACGCCGCTGAGGGCCGGCGCGCCGTCGAGGCGGCAGCGCGCCTTTTCGATCGCTATTCGTTCGACCTGATCTACGCACTTCCCGGCCAGCAGCCGGGACAGTGGCGGGAGCGTCTGCGGACAGCCCTGAACCTCGCCGGCGACCACCTGTCGCTCTACCAGCTTGCCATCGAGAAGGGGACCGCGTTCTTCGCCGCGCATCGCGAGGGCGCCTTCGAGCTTCCCGATGACGACGACGCACTCGGGCTGATGGACGCCACCCATGCCGTCACCGACGCCGCCGGCTATCCGTTCTACGAGGTCTCCAACCATGCCGTCCCCGGCGGAGAGTGCCGGCACAACATGCTCAGCTGGCAGGGCGAAGACTATGCCGGCATCGGCCCCGGCGCCCACGGCCGGATCGAAGTGGCGGGAGTGCGCCATGCCACGGAACAGATCCCGGGGCCGGCGGCGTGGCTGGCGGCCGTTCGCGCCAACGGTCACGGCACCCGGATGCGCGTACCGGTCGATCGGGCGAGCCGGCTCGACGAACTCCTGATCACCGGTCTCCGCCTCGTGTCGGGCGTGGGCCGGAGCGCGTTTCTCAGGGCGACCGGCGAACCGCTCGAGGCACGGCTCGACATGGAGGTCGTGGCCGCCCTCGAACAGGAGGGGCTGGTCCGGCTCGACGACGACGCGCTCAAGGCCACCCGGGCCGGCATGCGGTGCCTGGATTCCCTGATCGCCGCCCTTGCGCCAACCGCGCCCCCCGAAGCCAACACGGCACGGACAGCCGGCTGAAATCCGGGTCGCCGCCGGCCATTCCGGCCGGACGCGATCCCAGACTCATTCGCCGCCGGGACCGAAGGTGCGGCGAGCTGGTTCCAGGACACGGCTGCCGCGGGAGTCCACCTCGCGAACCTCGAGGAGATATTGCGACATGCCGTTCGCGAGGAACCGGAACACGCCGCCTGCGCCCGCAAATCCATCGGCGCCGGTCAGCATGGCCCGATCGAACGGCGTCTGTCCCGCCGCCGGCGCTCCGATCGCGGCCAGCGCCGCCATGTCGTAGGCGGCTGCCGCCAGCGGGGGCGGCAGCGTACCGAACGCTTGTTCGAAGGATTTCCGGAATTCGGCGCCGTGCGCATGCGGCACGGCAGCAAACCAGCTGCCGACCAGGGCTGGCTCCTGCCCGGTCCGCGGCGACGACCAGTTGGCTAGACCGAGAAACCGGACCCGGGCCGCGTCCAGATCGAAATATCCGAGTTGCGCGGCCAGCTCCGAAAGCCGGTCGCCGCTGGCGGCAACGACAAGCGTGTCGAAGCGCAGGCTGCCGTCGCGTGCAGCCTTCAGGGCCCGGACCGCCTCGCGCGCATCCCCGGCACCGGCATCGGTGCCGAAATGGCGCGTCACGACGAGCCGACCGCTCGTGCCCGCCAGAGCGGCGCGAAGCGCCTCGCCGACCCGCCGGCCGAAGGGCCCGGCCGGCAGCAATGCCGCGAATCTTCGCAGCCCCCGGCGCAAGGAATAGTCGACCACCCGCGCGATCTGCGTTTCCGGCAGCAGCCCGGCGAGATAAACCCCCGGCTGGGCAACCGCGCTGTCGTTGGAGAAGGCCAGCATGTTGACGCCGGCTTCGAGGGCGGCCGGGGCGGCCGCTGCCACGACCTCGGAAAACACCGGCCCGATGATCAGACCGGCCCCCGCCGCAACGGCATCCCGGGCGGCAAGGGCGCCGCCGGCCGCCGATCCCGCAGTGTCGAACGGCATCAGCACGAAGCCGTCATCGGCGAAGCTGAACTGGGCGAGCAGCGCCGCGTCGAGGAGGCCCCTGCCGATTTCCGCGTGCCGGCCGCTCAGCGGCAGCAGAAGTGCGACGCGAACGCGGCCGTCGACAACCTCCCGCGCCTGCCGCTTCGACGCATCGACAACGGCCGCAGCTGTTGCCGGTGCGTCGCCCTGCTTGCCTGACGCTGCGGCTCCCCTATTGTGGCAGTCAGCCGCTGCCAGCGCGACCATGGCCGCCAGGGCGAGCATCCGCGCCACGTTGAGCCGGCTGTCGAGCGAGGCCCTCATTGTCAGTTCCCGATCCCCAAGATCCCGGCACTGCGCACCCTACAGGCACCCTCCCGAGCGGTAAACCGGAGGCGTTCGCGCCCGGCCTCTGGATCGTCGCCACGCCGATAGGCAATCTCGGCGACCTTAGCGCCCGGGCGGCAGGCGTCCTTCAGGCCGCCGACCTTGTCGCGTGCGAGGACACGCGCCGCACCGGCCGCATGCTGAAGGCGTTCGGCTTGCGGGCGAAGCTGACGTCCTACCACGATCACAGCCCGGCTGGTGTCCGCGCCGACCTCGTCCGGCGTCTCGGAGAAGGCGCGCTGGTGGCGCTGGTGTCGGACGCTGGAACGCCGCTGGTGTCGGACCCCGGATACAAGCTGGTGCGCGAGGCCGTCGAGGCCGGGATCATGGTGACCTGCGCGCCGGGGCCGTCGTCGCCGCTGGCGGCGCTCGTCGTCTCAGGCCTTCCCAGCGATCGCTTCCTGGTCGCCGGTTATCCGCCGGCTCGGCCCGGAGCGCGCCGGGATTTCCTGGCGGAATTCGCGGATCTCCGTGCAACCCTGATATTTCTCGAATCTCCGCGCCGCCTGGCGTCCGCGCTCCGGGACATGCGCAAGGTGTTCGGCGAGCGCCGCGCCGCAGTGGCGCGGGAGCTGACAAAGCTGCATGAGGAGATCCGCCGCGGCGACCTTTCGGCACTCGCGGAAGAGTACGCCGGAGGGCCGCCGAAGGGAGAGGTCGTCATCGTCGTGGAGGGGCGGGCGCCGAAGGCAGTTTCCGACGCCGAAGTCGAAGCCCTGCTCGACGAAGCACTCTCAATCCAGTCTGTGCGCGATGCCGCCGCGGACGTCGCCGCGGCAACCGGACGTCCACGGACGGACGTCTACGCCCGCGCCCTGCGCCTGAAGCGGGGCGCTCCGAGGCAGTGACCGGCCGGCCCGAATCACCCGGCGCCGGCGGAATGCTATAAGTCGGCCTATTCTGCTGTCCGGTCGGCGGACCGGACAGGTCAATGCTCCGGGATTGGCCCGGCCATTCGACGGAAATCTCGAATCCGGTGCCTGCCCGTCGAGACGGGGTGCACGAAGATGAAACATGCCAGTTTCCGGATGGCCGCAGTTGCAGTTGCCGTGGCGGGCCTTCTCGGACCGCTGCTTCAGGGCTGCACGATGGCGGCGTTCAGGGTGGCCACGACCGCTGGCACCGTAGCCACCGAGGAGCGAGGGCTCGGAGGCGCGATATCCGATACCGAGATCAGGGCGAGGATCAATTCGCTCTGGTTCGACAAGGATGAGCGCATGTGGCGCAAGCTCGAGCTGCAGGTTCACAATGGCCGGGCGCTTCTGACGGGCGTTCTCGACAGCCGGGAGATGAGCGACGAAGCAGCGCGGCTGGCCTGGCGGGCGAAAGGCGTGCGTGAAGTCATCAACGAGATACAGGTAGGCGAGAGCGGCGGCGTGGCCGGCTATGCGCAGGACACCAAGATCTCGGCTGAGCTCAAGTCAAGGCTTGTGCTGGACGCCAAGGTGGCGTCCCAGAACTATTCGGTCACGACGACGAAGGGTGTCGTTTACATCATCGGCAGCGCCCGGAACCAGAGGGAACTTGACATCGTCAACTGGTACGCCCGCAACATAGGCGGCGTCCAGAAGGTCGTCTCCTACGTTCAGGTCGCCAGCGCCAACGCCGGGACCGGGAATCGGTGAAGGCGCGCGCCGACGCGAGGACCTTGCTGCGGGCAGCCGCGGCACAACCCGACCATGAAATCGATCTCGCAGGCGCAGCCCTCGCGCTGGCCGTGCTTGAGGTGCCGTCCGTCGCGATCGAAGACTGCAGCGAACATGTCGAGCGCCTCGCAGAGGAAAGCGCAGCGCTGGTCGAACCAGGGCAGGACCCCCTCGCCGCCACGCGATCGGTGCTGCACGACATCTACGGATACCGCGGCGACACCGCGACTTACGACGATCTGGAAAACGCCAATCTGGCGCTGGTCATCGGACGGCGGAAGGGCCTGCCCGTGGCGCTGGGGATTCTCTACCTCCATGCGCTGCGCGCCAGCGGATGCCGGGCCGAAGGGCTGAATTTTCCGGGGCATTTCCTCATACGCCTCGACCATGAGGGAAGCCGCCGGATCGTTGATCCCTTCGACGGCGGCAGCGTCCGTTCGGCGCCGGAACTCCGCGCCTTTCTCAAAGCCTCCGCCGGCGCCGACGCCGAACTCAAGCCGCATCATCTCGCGGCAGTCGGCAATCGCGATATCCTCATACGCCTCCACAACAACATCAGGCTGCGGCATCTGCAGGCGGGAAGAATCGCCGAGGCGCTTGAGAGCGTCAGCCGCATGCTGCTGTTCGCGCCGGACGCGGCCTTCCTGTGGCGGGATGCCGGCGTCCTTCACATGCGGCTCGGCAATCTTGCCGCCGCAATCTCGGCCTTCGAGAACTTCGCGATCCGCGCCGACGGGCCGGCGGTCGAGGAAGCCGCCGCAATCCTGAAGAAGCTCAAGGCCAAACTGAACTGACCGCCGCGACGGGTTGCGGGCGCTTGCTTGAAAGCGGACGCGGCAGATGGATAATGGTCGGCGCCGGGGCCAGGCCCCGGTCCCGATGCGCCTGCAGTCGCCGCAGCAAGGGTCGGCACGCCCGGAGGGGCCACGGCCTCTCCCCGCGGTGCCCGGAACCTCCCCGTGCACGACCGGACAGGCAGCCCAGGAACGCACGCCCCGAGACCGGAGTCGGTCATTCGCCATGAGCCTCGCCGTCGCCATACAGATGGACCACATCTCGTCGATCGACATCGACGCCGATTCCACCTTCATGCTGGCGCTCGAGGCCCAGGCCCGCGGCCACGCGCTGTTCCACTACGAGCCCGCCGATCTGGCTTTCCGCGACGGGACCCTTCACGCCCGGGTCCAGCCCCTTGAGGTGCGGCGGCAGAAGGGCGATCACTTCGCCCTCGGCCCGGCCCGGGACATCGATCTCGCCGATGCCGACATCGTGCTGATGCGCCAGGATCCACCCTTCGATCTGGCCTATGTCACGGCGACCCATCTCCTGGAGCACATCCATCCCGCCACCCTGGTCGTGAACGACCCGGCCGAAGTCCGCAATGCCCCCGAGAAACTGTTCGTCACCAGGTTCCCGGGCGTCCTGCCGGAGACGCTGATTACCGCCGATCGCGCCCGGATCGCCGCGTTTCGCCGCGAATTCGGGGACATCATCCTCAAGCCGCTTTTCGGCAACGGCGGCGCGGATGTATTCCACATCAGGCCCGACGACGAGAACTTCAATGCGCTCCTGGACATGTTTGCGGACAAGTACCGGGAGCCCGTGATCGCCCAGCGCTATCTTCCGGAGGTTCGCGCGGGCGACAAGCGCATCATCCTCGTCGACGGCGAGCCCGCCGGAGCCGTCGCACGCATGCCCGCCGACGGCGACGCCCGTGCCAATTTCCATGCCGGCGGGCAGGCAAGAAAGACGGAGCTGACCGAACGCGAGCGCGAGATCTGCGCCACCATCGGCCCGGCACTGCGCGAACGGGGACTGATCTTCGTCGGCATCGACGTGATCGGCGACTATCTGACGGAGATCAACGTCACGTCCCCAACGGGGATCCAGGAAATCAACCGCCTCGACGGTATTACGGTAGAGAGCCGCGTTTGGGACGCGATAGAGGAACGCTTCGCGAACCGGGCCTGAACGGCTGCGGCAAGCCCTGCACGAGCGCCGCCCGCGGCCCTTGCGGCGTGGACGGATCCGTCAGGATCAGTGCGCGCCCGGCGAACCGCCGCGGCGCGCCTCCTCGCGGACGGCGTACCAGTTGGCGCCGAAGATGACCACGCCGCCGAGAAGCGTCCACGGACTCAGGGTTTCGGCATAGATCAGGAAGCCGAACAGCGCCATCAACGGCAGGCGCAGGAAGTCGAGGGGGAAGATGATCGTGATGTCTGCCAGCTTGAGGGCGCGCGCCATCGTGTAGTGCGCCGCGAACCCCGACAGGCCCCAGATCGCTATCCATGGAATGTCTGAGAGCGCGGGCGTCACCCAGTCGAAGATGAACACGGCCGGTATCAGGCCAAGCGGCAGTTGAAGCATGTTCATGTAGAAGATGATCGCGGCCGGCGAATCGGTTCGGGTCAGGTATTTCACCAGGACCCCCGAACCGGCATAGAAGGCGGAGCCCGCGAGCATGACGCCGCCGGCGATGCTGAAGGCCGATCCCTCGGGCTGCAGGATGATCAGGACCCCGGCAAATCCGAGGATCGTGGCAATCCATTTGTGCCGCCACATGCGCTCGCCGAGAAACGCCACGGCGAGCAGCGCCGTGAACACCGGAACCGAGAATTCGATCGCGGTAAGGTCTGAAAGCGTCAGGTAGGCGATACCGTACATCCAGCAGAGCTGGCCCGAGAACTGCACCAGAGCGCGAATTCCGTGGAACCGGAAACGCCCCGTGCGCAGATCCGCGAAACGGTTGCGGACGATGAAGGGCGAGACGATCAGGACCCCGATCAGGCTGCGGAAGAAGAGGATCTCGAAGGTCGATATCGTGGTCTGCAACTCGCGGGCGGAGATCGCCATCCCCGCGAAACCGGCCATGGTGCCGCAGAACCACAGCACTGCCGCCAGCAGCGCCGGCGCGGCGACCCGCGACGTCACGGTCCCGAGCCGGCGGGCCGGGCCTCACGCCACACGGAATAGTAGTTCCCGCCAAAAATCAGGAGTGCGCCGAGGATGATCCACACACCGACGGTTTCCGAGTAGGCCAGCCACCCCATGAATGCCACCAGCGGCAGGCGAACGAAGTCTATCGGGATGCATACCGTGGCATCGGCGAGGCGGAATGCCCGCGCCATGCAGAAATGGGCGGACATGGCCGTGAACCCGATGACCAGGAGCCAGGGAAGGTCGATCCAGCCCGGCCACACCCAGTCGAACACGAATATTGCCGGAACCAGCGCCAGCGGCAACTGGATGAACTGCATCCAGAACACGATCACCCAGGGCGGCTCGGTGGCGGTCAGCGACTTTACCATCACGTTCGAGACGCTATAGAGCAGCGCGCCCAGCAACACGATGAGCGCCGCGTCGGTCACGATCTCCAGCCCCGGCCGCAGAATGACCAGCGTGCCCGCAAGGCCGGTGCCGACCGCCAGCATCCGGTGGCGTCGGACCGGTTCGCCGAGGGCCAGGATGGCGATGATCGCCGTCCACATCGGCATCGTGAATTCGAGCGCGATGACATGGGCGAGCGGCAGGAGGGTGACGCCGATGACCCAGCACCACTGGCCGCCGAAATGGAAGCTGTTGCGGATGACATGAAACCCGATGCGGCGCGTGAGCACGTTCGCGAATCCGAGGCGCCAGGCAATCAGGCACATGACGGGAATGCCGATGATCGAGCGGAAGGAGAGAAGCTCGAAACTCGACATGGTCGCCGACAGCTCGCGCACCGCCGCCATCATGAGCAGGAACGACGCGGCGACGCCAAGCATCCACAACGCCGCCGGCGCCGCCCTGTTGCCGGCCGGCAGGCCGGTGTCCGGACCGGCCGGATCAGCGCGCGTCACCGCGGCCTCCCGGCGGCGCCGCTCGCGCAATGCGGCTCTCGCGCGCCGTGATATAGGACGTGCTGACCACGATGACCGCAGCGCCGACCCACACCCAGATCTCGGGAACCTCGCCAAAGAGCGCGAAGGCAAGCGCGGCGGTGAAGGGAAGGCGGAGAAAATCCAGGGCCGCCATCACGCTTGCGTCCGCCGATCTCAGCGCGGTGGTGTAGAGAAACGGCGCCAGCGTGCCCATGACGCCGATGATCAGGATGGGCAGCAAATCCGGCCATGCCGGCGCAACCCAGAAGACGATGGCGGGCGGCACGCAGAAGATGCCGATCAGGATGTTGGTGTAGAAGGTCAGCGCCAGCGGTTTTTCGGTTGCCACCATGGCCTTGAGATAGATCACCGTCGCCGCGTAGAGGACGGCGGATACGAGGATCATGATCTCGGGCCATCCGATGTCGGCCGAGCCCGGGCGAAGAATGATTAGCATGCCGATGAAGCCGACGACGACGGCCGCAATGCGCCGGGGGCCGACGCGCTCGCCCAGGATGAGGACGGCAAGGACGACGACGAAAAGCGGCAGCGTGAAGTGGATCGCGACGGCCTTGCCAAGAGGCACGACGGCAATGGCGCTGAACCACAGCACCATGCCGGCGAAGTTGATTGCGGCGCGCTGGGCGTGAAGGCCGAAACGGCGCGTCCGCAGCTGGTGAAACCCCTTCCACGCGTACCAGGGCATCAGCAGGAGGATGCTGATGGCCATGCGCCAGAACACGATCTGGAACGCGGACATCGTGTCGGAGAGCTCGCGCACGGCGGAGTGCAGCACCGCGAACAGGGCCATCGACACGATGCCGATGCCGATCCCCTTGAGCACAGCCGGCGCCGGGGAAGACGCCAACGGGCTGCCGGCGGTCATGCGGCGCCGTTTTCCGGGCCCGCGGAAAGTTTGCGGCCCTCCTTCGCCTCGTGCGCGGTAACGTACCAGGCGCTGGCGAAGATGATCGCCGCGCCGGCCCAGACGAACGTGTCGGGCACTTCGTTGAAGAGGAGGAACGCGAACAGCGCCGTGAACGGCAGGCGCAGGAAGTCGAAAGCACTGACGACACTGGCGTCGACGGTCCGGAGCGCCGTCGTAACCAGCACCGGCGCAATCATGCCGCACACTCCAAGTCCGAGGATCGGCAGGATGTCGTCGGCGGTGAGCGGCGCCCAGTCGAGTGCCGTCGGGCCGACGCACCACAGCGCCATGAAAAGCGACGTATAGAACGTGATCGCCAGCGGTGTTTCCTCGCGCACCATGACCTTGATGAAGATGAACGCCACGCCGTAGAGTGCCGCGGAGCCGACGATCGCGGCTTCGGGCCAGCCGAACGAGATCACCCCCGGCCGGAGAATGACCAGCGCGCCGGCAAAGCCCGCGAGGATGGCCGCGCAGCGGCGGAGGCCGAGACGCTCGCCGAGGAAAATGACCGCGAAGAGCACGATGAACAGCGGCATGGTGAAATGAATCGCGACGCCCTTGGCCAGGACGACGTGCTTCAGCGCCCAGAACCACATGACCATGCCGACGAAGTTGACCGTCGCGCGCGCGAAATGCAGCCCGGCCCGCCGCGTCCGGAGACGGTGGACGCCGGTCCAGACGAAGTAGCCGCCGATCAGGACGATGCCGACCACGCCGCGGATGAACACGATCTGGAACGGCGACATCGTGTCCGAGAGGAGCCTGACCGACGGCGGCACGACGCCGAACAGGAGCATCCCCGCCGTGATCAGCAGGGCGCTCCGCACGACGCGGCCCGCGGCAGGATCGCCGGAGGCCGGCGGCATGGCCCGGATGTTCACGGCGCGGGTCCCGCCGGCGCCGAGCTCCGGGGCACGGTTGCTGCAGGCAATGTCACTGCCGGTTTTCCCAGAGCCGGGAAAGCGCGGTTCGATCGACCTTGCCGCGATCGTTCTTGGGGATCTCGTCGAGGACAACGATGTGCTTGGGCACCTTGAATTCGGGGAGGCGCGTCGCGCATCGCGCCCGTATCTCCTCGGGCACGAGCCGGGGTCCCGGCGCTACGGCGACGAAGCTCGCGATTTCCTCGCCGTACACGGCGTCGGGCACCCCGATGGTGGCCGCCTCGCGCAGTTCCGGAAACGAGACCAGCACGTTGTCGATCTCCGAAGGCGAGATATTGACGCCGCCGCGGATGATCACGTCGCGGGCGCGCCCGGAGATGATCAGGAACCCGTCCTCGTCGAGATATCCGAGATCGCCGGTCTTGAGCCGCGTGCCCCGGATTTTTTCGGCGGCGGCGCCCTCGTGCAGGTAGCCCCACCCGATCTGGGCGCCGCCGATCTCGATCTCGCCGATCTCGCCCGCCGGCCGGGGCGCGCCATGCGCGTCCACGATGCGGAGATTCTGGTACAGGCCGGGCCTGCCGACGCTTCCGATACGCCGCGCGCCGACGTGATTGCCGGCAACCACCCCGCCCTCGCTCATGCCGTAGATCTGGACAAGCTCGACGCCGTAGGTTTCCTCGAAACGCCTGTGCTGTTCGACCATCAGCGGCGCCGTCGAGGACGACATGAATCGCAGGCTGCCCATGGTTTCGCGGTCGGCCGGCCGCGTGTCGCGGCCGAGAAGCATGTTGATGACAGTCGGAATGCCGATGGCCATGGTCGGCCGCCAGTCCCGGATCCAGTCGAAGAAGCGCGACTGCGAGAATCGCCGCGCGAATATCAGGGTCGCGCCGGCCACCAGCGCCGGCTGCAGGCACAGCATGTGGGACGAGGCCCAGCTGAAGGACCGGTATTCCAGCATGCGATCGGCATCGGTGAGCTTCCACATGTCGATGGTCTGGTCGGCAATCCAGAAATAGTTCCCGAACGTGTGGAGCACGCCCTTGGGGGCCGACGCCGTCCCCGACGTGAAGCTCATGACGCAGAGGTCATCCGGACCCGCGTCGGCAACCGGCGGGTCGTCGGCATCGCTGTAGCCGTCGAGCAGTTCGAACAGCCCGCCTTCCCCGGCGTTTCCGGCCGGCGACCAGCGGCCGAAACGGAGCCAGTCCGCGTCCGGTTCCAGCCCGGATGTGTCGAGATCCCGGTGCCACAGAACGAGCTGCGGTTCCATCCGCTGCAGCATTTCACGGATGTGCCGCGCGTTGACCTCGACATCGATGGTGCAGAATGCCGCCCCGTATCGCTGGATGGCGAAATACAGCGCCAGCATTTCCAGCCGGTTGCCGGTGAGCACGGCAACCCGCCCGCCGGCGCCGACGCCACGGTCGTGAAGCAGGCGGGCGAACCGGTTCGAGAAACGCCACAGCGCGCCGAAGCTCATCGAGCGGCCGTCCTCGTCGATCGAGATCAGGAACGGCTTGTCCGGACGAAGCGTAGCCTGCTCGCGGAGGATGTCGCCCACCGCGCGGTAGCGCGACCAGTCCGGTTCGCTCGCGATATCCGAAGCCGATGCCACCGGCGCGCTTCCTATGCCAGCCCGCTGTCGCCCATGAAGCGCAGATATTCGGACTGACCCGCCTTCATCTCCCGGATTTCCTGTTCGCTGAACCAGCGCGTGAAGTCGAACTTCTCGACCGGATAGCGCGCCCGCCGGAAATGCTCCTGCGCCGCAAGCGGCACCGTGGCATCGATCCCGAGACCGCCCTCGAACATCGAGACCTGTTCGTTCACGCCCATGCGTTCGGCCGGCATGTAGGCATGCCCCTTCGATTGCGCCGCGCCGGTGAACAGATCGGTATGCGGATTGACGCGGGTGGCGATGGCCCACATGACGTCTTCCGGCTGGTTGATGTCTATGTCGTCGTCAACGACGACGACGAGGCGCATGCCGCGGGCGATCCCCATGACCGCCTCGAGGATGTTGCGCTGAAGGCCTTCGTCCGAACGGCGGCGCTTCCTGACCTGGATCACGATGCCGCCCCACATCATCAGCGCCGTGCTGGCGGTGACATCGACGACCAGCCCCGGGGCGATGCGCTCCGCAAGCTCGTAGTAGTTGGCCGCCGCGAACGGAATCCATTGCCAGACCGAGCCGAGATGGGGGACATAGTATATCGGCTTGTCCGCCCGATGGGTGATGGCGCTGACCTCGAAACGCCGCGCCCGGTAGGCGCGGCCCATGTAGCGCGCCCATTCCGGATGGAACATCGCCACGCCCTGTTCGCCGAGCGCCTCGGCCTCCTCGGTTTCCCAGACCCGCTGATTGGGAACGATATGTCCCTCGATGACGTACTCGGCGTCGGCCATTGCCCACGCATCGACGGTTTTCGCGCGCACGATGCGGACCGGCGAGCCCTGCAGGGTGCCGGCGGCGCCGATTTCGTCCTGGGGGGTCGGGTAGATTGCCGAGTTGAGGAAGCCGAGGCCCATGAACTCGACCATCGGCGGCGGCGAGACATTGACGGTTACCGGTATGCGGTAGTCGTGATGGTTGGCGGCGA
The DNA here is from genome assembly GCA_022822405.1 of Alphaproteobacteria bacterium. Taxonomy (GTDB): domain Bacteria; phylum Pseudomonadota; class Alphaproteobacteria; order MPNO01; family UBA830; genus JAJEBT01. The sequence continues at coordinate 18,565 of JAJEBT010000141.1, read as the reverse complement.
TCTGGTCGCCATGTCCGCCGGGCACCATGTTGATCGACGCAACCGTCGGCTCCCTGAAACTCATGCGGTAGAAGGAGAGCTGGCTCTTGCCGCCGGCCCACTCGCCGGAGATGCAGTGCACCCCGGATCCGAAGAAGCGTCCGCCGTCCTGTTCGGTGTGGCGCACCATCGGCAGGAGGCGGAACGGGTTGGCCTCGGCGGCGGGCAGGACCACTTCCTGGACCGGAGCGTCTTCCGTCTCGACCGGCGGAAGCGGGTTGGCCACGGCGTGGCGGATCCGGTTCTTGATCTCGCCGAGCTCGTCAACGCCGAGGAGCCGGCATATGCGCTCGCGCCGCCCCCACAAGCTCGCGATCAGACGCGCATTGGGATAGCCGGCCACGTTCTCCATCAGGAAGGCGGGGCCGTCATCGAAGGCCTTGTTGATCGCCGTCGCCTCGAGATCGGGATCCACCGGCGCCGCGATGCGCTTGACGTCGTCGCCCAGCCATTCGAGGGTGCCGCGAAGCGTGGGAAGCGCCTGCTCCCTGGCGTCCGGCGCGTGATCGGGATCGTGTGCGGCCATCGCGGCGTCCTTCCGTTGGTTTCGACAGTATTAGCCCGCCGCCGAGACATATCAAAATGCGCGTCACGAACGTGCTATTGTTCCGCGACCTTCCATCGACCCGGCGGGGAGAAACGCCATGACCTACAACGGACCGCCTGTCGACCTGTCGGCGAGGATCGACGACCGCGCCGACACGGACGGCGAGTTTCGGGTGCATCGTTCCGTGTTCGAGGACCCGGCGCTGTTCGAGGCCGAGATGGAGTTCTGCTTCGAGCGCGTGTGGAATTTCCTGTGTCACGAGAGCCAGGTACCGGAACCCGGCGATTACCGGGCCGCCCATATCGGCACGCAACCGGTTTTCGTGCACCGCCAGGAAGACGGATCGCTCAAGGCCTTCATCAATGCCTGCTCGCACCGGGGCGCCGTGCTCACGCCCTTGCAGGAGGGCAACGCGACCACCCTGACATGCCGTTTTCATGGCTGGAGCTACCGCTGCGACGGCAGCTGCATCGGGATCAAGAACGAGGAAGGCGGGTACGGCCCGGGCTTCGACCGCTCGCGCTACAACCTGACCGAACTGCCCCGGCTCGCGTCCTACAGGGGGTTCGTCTTCGGCGCGCTCACCGCCGACGTCCCGTCGCTCGACCAGCATCTCGGGGACGCCCGTTTCTTCATCGACCTGTTCGCCGACCAGTCCCCCGATGGCCTTGAGATCGTCCCGGGCTCGCAGACCTACGTCTGCGACCATGACTGGAAGTTGCAGGCCGACAACGTCACCGACGGCTACCACGTCTCGACCGTGCATCGGAACTTCATGAACACCATACTTGCCCGCGAGGATCGCGAGCAGACCTCGGGCCTCCTGAAAACCGAGGTCGGGCGGATCAAGGGCGGCGTCCGGAACGGGCAGTACTACCTGGGCAACGGCCACATGTGCATCTGGGCCGAGCGGACGAGCCCCGAAGGCGCGCCGCTGGCCCCGGCGACGGAGCGCATCGATCGCGAGTTCGGACCCGTCAAGGCGGAATGGATGCTGCGGCGGGGGCGCAATATCCTGGTGTTCCCCAATCTTGTCCTCAACGATCTCGCCTCGACCCACCTGCGCACCCACCGGCCGCTGGGCCCCGGACGGTGCGAGGTCACGATCTGGTGCATCGCGCCGAGGAACGAGCCCCGCGAAGCGCGTTTCGCGCGCCTCCGGAAGTTCGAGGACTTCTTTCTCGTATCCGGCCTGTCGACGTCCGACGACGTCGTCTCTCTCGACACCGCGCAGGAGGGCCTGCGCGGTCCGGATGCCGGCTGGAACGTCTATGACCGCGGTCTTGGTGACATGGTCGCGGGCCCCGACGAAGCTGCCGGTGAAGCCGGGCTGTCTCCGGTCTCGAGCGGCGGGAGCTGGGACCACGAAGCCTGTTATGTCGGCTGGTACCGCTACTGGCGCGATCTCCTCGAGGATGGCTCGCACGCGCATGTGTCGATGGCGGCCGAGTAGCGGTTTCCGGGAACGGCGGGGCCGGAGCGGTTTCGCGATGCCGCGAAGGCGGCGCAGGGAGGCCTGACCGCCCCTGGCCGGGCGCCGCAATCCTGTTCAGCCCGTATCAGGCGGTGTCGCGCGGCGGCAGGCGTTCGAAAAACCGCTCCAGCGCGGCATTGAACCGGGGCGGATCCTCCATGCAGCCATAGTGGCCCGCACCTTCGATCATCTCGATCACGTCTCCCGGGAGCGCGGCCCGTGCTGCCGTTCCGATCTCCGGCGGCGATACCGGGTCCGCACTGCCGGCAATGACCAGCGCGGGCGCGACGACCGCCGGCGCCAGCTCCGCGATGTCCGACCGCACCATCATCTCGACCGCCTGGCAGTAGCCGCGCGGCGGAATCAGCCTCATCACGCGGATCACGAGATCGGCGACCGCGTCCGGGGCGTCCGGCCCGAGCATGCGCCGGCCGCGCTGCTCTGCAAAGGCTTCGGCGCCGCCGGAAAGATATGCGTCGAGCCTGGCCCTGCGCTGTTGCTCGCGTTCCGCGGACGGAAGCCCTGCGAGCCCGGGAAGTCCCTGGCAGAACGTGTAGGAAAGCGTGCGTCCGGGATATCTTCCGGCGAACGCCGCTCCGATCAGCGCGGCGACGGATTGCCCGACGACATGCGCCCTGTCCACATCCAGACCGTCGAGAGCCCCGGCCAGTGCATCCGCGTAATCGAACGCGGACGGAGTCTCCCGGGCGAGACCCTGCGAGAGTCCGTAACCGGGCATGTCCCATGCAATGACGCGATACTTCTTCTGCAGCGCGCGAAACTGGAAGGCCCAGCTCTCCGAGGCCCCGCCGAGGCCGTGGAGCAGCACCAGGGCCGGCCCGGCGGCGCCTGAATCCCGAACCGCAACGTCGATCCCGTTTCCGCGAACTGTCCTCGGTTCCGGCAGTGGCATCATGGCACGCGCCCCGCCCGTACGGGGCATGACATCTTGATCCGTCCCGCGATTGCGTTACGGTTGACGACCCCACTCGGGACAAGGGAGCAAGCGCCATGTCGGCTGTCAGGATAAGGAAGATCGTCACCGTCGTCAGCGAGACCCGAACCGAGGCCGGACAACCCGTCGACCCTGCAACGCGGCAATGCGCCGCAATCGCCGTCATCACCAATCCCTATGCCGGGCGCTATTCGGCGGATCTTTCCGAACTCGAGGCCGCGGGCGCCGAGCTCGGGGATCTTCTCGGCCGCCGCGCGATGGCGGCGCTCGGTGTGGGGCCCGGGGACATAGAAAGCTTCGGCAAGGCCGCGATCATCGGCGAGAACGGAGAGCGGGAACATGGCGCCGCGGTCATGCATCCGACTCTCGGCAAACCCTTGCGCGCCGTTGTCGGACCGGCTCCCTCGATCATTCCGTCGACCAAGAAGATCGGAGGGCCGGGCACCGCGATCGACTGTCCGTTGCATCACAAGGAGGAGCTTTGGACCTTCTCGCATTTCGACGCGATGGAGGTCTCGCTGCCTGACGCGCCGGGAGCCGATGAAATCGTGGTCATTGTCGCGCTTGCCGATTCCGGCCGGCCGCTTCATCGCGTCGGAGAAGGCCCCGACGCCCCTGACGTCATGCCGGACGACTGATCCCGCCCGTCACGGATCTCGACGATCCGGTCGGAAGAGGCGTGGACGCCGTAGGTAACCAGCGGCGCATCGCCCGTCACCCGAAAACCGTGGCCCTGGCCGGCACGAAAGACCAGTGTCATGCCGGGCACCAGATCGATGGGACCGGGACGGTCCTCGGCCCAGGCCTCGCCGGTTCCCGACAGCACCGTCAGCACTTCCATGTAGGGATGAGCATGCTCCGGCGTCGCGTAGCCCGGCGGCGAGGTCTGGATGCCGCAGCGCACGGGCGTCGAGCCCTCGTCGTCGCCGACCAGGGTCTGATATGTCGCGCCTCCCGGAAAGCTCTCCTTCTGGCAGGCGTCGTGGCGAATTATTTCGGTCATGTCCCGCTCCCCGGCATCAAGGCCGCACGCCCGGCCTCCGTCAGGATTTCTCCGGCTGGCCGTCGGGCGCGACGGCAACGGCGGTGGCCCGTTTCATGCCTCCGAGGCCTCCGCATCGGACGTGAAGCGCAGGACGGCGTAGACAGTCGCACAGCCCGCGGCAGCGACGACGAGGGCCAGCGGAGAATCGGGGCCGAGCCATATGGTCGATGATCCGACGACCAGGCAGGCGGCGTACATGCCGGCGCCGAACAGCCAGCCGAATCTGCCGCCACGCGCGAACACGGTTACAGAATGCGCCAGCAGGAGGCCCGCCGCCCCGGCGCTGACGACAGCGTAGATCACCTGAACGAGGCTGCCCTCGAGAAGCAGGGCCGGGTTGAAGGCCCACAGGTACGGCAGCAGATACGCCGTCGCGGCGAGCTGGACGCCAATCAGGCCGGTCTTCCACATGTCTCCGCCGGCCATTTCGGCAGCCACCATGGAAGCGATCGCAACCGGCGGCGTGAGCATGCTGATCAGCCCGAAATAGAACAGGAAGAGGTGCGCGCCGATGGGGACCAGCCCCATATTGACCAGCGCCGGCCCGATGACCGAGACGAGAACGATATAGACCGTGGCCGTCGGCATCCCCATGCCAAGCACGATGCATATCAGCGAGGTCAGGAACAGCATGACGAGTATGCCGTTGCTCTTTCCGATTGCGGTCAGGATGAGGCTGAGCTGGAATGCAAGGCCGGTTGAGTTCAGGACGCCGAGAATGATGCCGGCGGCGCCGGCTATCAGCAGCAGCGGCACCAGTATCTCGCCGCTGCCGAAGATGAAATTCCGCCAGTGTTCGAGCGTCGGCGGCCGGCGATCGCGCACGGTCATCAGAACGATCAGGCTGGCACCGGAATAGAGCGCGGAGAGGCCGGGGTTGTAGCCGAGCCAGAACAGGAAATAGAGCAGGACGATGATGGGCAGGATGAAGACCCAGCCGCTTCGGAGAACGGTCCGGACGACCGGCAGTTCCTCACGCGGAAGCCCCTTGATCCCGAAACGCCTGGCAACCGCGTCGACCTGAAGAAAGAGCACGAAGAAATAGACGGCCGCGGGCACGGCGGCGGCTATGACCACGTCCTGATAGGGAATCTCCAGGAACTCGGCGATGATGAACGCGGTCGCGCCCATGACCGGCGGCGCAATCTGACCGCCGTTCGAGGCCACGGCCTCGATCGCGCCCGCGTATTCGTTTCGAAACCCCGTGCGCTTCATGAGCGGTATCGTGACAATGCCGGTCGACATTATGTTTGCCACGGTAGAACCCGAGATCGTCCCGAACGCGCTCGAGGCGATGACGGCGACCTTGGCCGGCCCGCCCCGGCGGTGTCCCATGAAGCCCATCGCGAGATCGTTAAGGAATGCGGTGCCGCCGCTGACCTCCATGAGCTTGCCGAAGATGATGAAGGCAAGGACCAGGTTGACGACGACTTGGAGGACGAGGCCGGGCACGCCGTTGTTGTCGGCATAGTAGTAGGTCAGGGTCTTGGTCGGCGGGAAGACCTCGGCTTCGAGAACGCCCGGCAGGTAATTTCCGAAGAAGGCATAGATGATCAGGACCCAGACGAGTCCCGCGATGATCTTTCCCGCGGACTTGCGCAACCCCTCCATGAGAAGGAACAGCGCGATCGCGCCGGGGACCCACTTGTCGGGTGTGCGTTCGTGTGCGGTGACGATCCAGTCCTCAAAATTGTAGGACATCCAGAACCATGTGAGAAAGCCGGTGACGGCAAGCACGGCCTCGAAAATGCCCGGCCTGGAGAAATAGGGATATCTGAGAAGGGCGGCGGCGCAGGCAAGCCCCAGAATGACCCCGAGCGCCTGCTGGAAGGTCAGCGCGACCCCGAAATAGTCCGTGACGGCGAGGATCCAGCCTATGCCGACGATCGGAATGGCGCCGAGGCAGACGCGCAGGAGCGCCCTGTTGAAAAGCTCCATCGGGTCGTCTCCTGCGCGCGTGCTCGACCGGCGCGAGGCCTACTTCATCAGCATCGCGTCGTTCTTGGCGTTCGCATCCGTGTAGATGCCGACTTCCTTGTAGTACTTGACGGCCCCGGGATGGAAGGGGATCGGATTGGTGGTCGGCGACAACCCGCTCTGCTTGGTGCCGCGGAGCGGCCCGTAGTCCTTCTGCATCTGCTTCCAGTTGTCGTAGATCGCCTTCGCCATCTTGTAGGCGTCCTCGTTGCCGACCTTGCTGCCGGCATTGAGATAGGAATCGAACGCCGCGATCTTGATCGCCTCGCGCACGAACGGCTTGGTCTTGCTCGGCTTCTCGACATGCGAATAGAGCCCGGCCATGCCCTTGCCGAGGAACTCATCGGTCCCCTTGGGCCCTATGGGGAGCAGTCGCAAGCCGCCGGGGACCGTGGCATGCGCCTTGCGCATCGCCGGCATCCCCGTCGCGATCGGCGCGGCGTCAACCCGCCCCTGAACGACCATGCCGATGCTCGCGACGACCCCTCCCGAATCAACCGCCGTGATGTCGTCCGTCGTGAGCCCGGCGGTCGAGAGGATCGTGCGATTGGTCTGGGCCAGCGACACGTTGGTCTTGTACTTGACCACGACGCGCTTGCCCTTGAGGTCGTCCAGCGTCTTGATGCCGGAACTTTCCTTGACCATGTAGGCGTAGGGAAGGATCCACACCCGCGCGAGCGCTCGCACGTTCTTCGTCGCCGCCTTGTACGGCTTGCGGCCGTTCCAGGCGAGACCGCCGTCGAGCGAGGAGTTCATCCCGAGCGTGATTTCTCCGGCGTCCTGAAGCGGAAGATAGACGGACGACCCGGCATGGGGCTGGGCCGTGGCGCGGATGCCGAGCTTCTCCTGAAAGAGCTTGGCGAAGCCGCTCCCGAGCAGGAAATAGGTCGAGCCCTGCGGGTTGGTTCCGATGGTGATGCGTTTCAACTGTGCGTCGGCAGCCGACGGAAGGCCGGCCGCAAGCAGCGCGGCACACAGTGCCGGTGCGAGGTATCGTGACACGCGAATCGTCATGGGTTTCCTCCTCGGTTCCCTTGTCTCGACGGACGCGTCCCGGCAAGCGGCACGTCGCCCGCAGCTATAGTATAGAAAATATCGCCGGGATCAGAAACAAGCCCGTGCGGAAAGCGCCGTCGTCGCGGCGGGGGTTCCCATGCGGCTGGCGCCGCGCTAGAAGGGGACGCATGCGCGCAACCATGCCCGTCGGCGATGTGGACCGGTTCTTTCAGCTCCTGTCGTCCCTCAATCCTGCGCCGAGAGGCGAGCTCGACTACGTCAACGAGTTCACCCTGCTCGTCGCGGTCGTCCTCTCCGCGCAGGCCACCGACGCCGGCGTCAACAAGGCGACCGGCCCGCTGTTCGCGATCGCCGACACGCCGGAGAAGATGGCGAAGCTCGGCGAGGACGCGCTGCGCGGCCATATCCGCACGATCGGCCTCTACCGCAACAAGGCGAAGAACGTCATTGCCCTTTCCGAGATGCTGCTGTCGGATTTCGGCGGCAAGGTCCCCGACAACCGCGACGATCTGATGAAGCTTCCCGGGGTCGGCCGCAAGACGGCCAACGTCGTGCTCAACATCGCCTTCGGACAGCCGACGATGGCGGTCGACACGCATATCTTCCGTATCGGCAACCGCACCGGCATGGCCCCCGGAAAGACGCCGGAAGACGTCGAGAAGAAGCTTGTCCGGCGCATCCCGGGGAAGTGGCTGCAGCATGCCCATCACTGGCTGATCCTTCACGGACGCTACGTCTGCAAGGCGCGCAAACCGGATTGCCCGGACTGCGCCGTCCGCGACCTTTGCCGCTTCGGCGAGAAGACTGTAGCCTGACGGCCGCCGACGGCCGATTTCCGATTACGATGTCCGCGCCGGGACCACCGGCTCCGCTGGAAGGCTAATCCGGCGCGGACGGCCATGAAACCGCAGGGAGCATGACATGAACGATCAGCCGGGCAATGGCGCCGATACCGGGGAGCAGGCGGAAGGTCCGCAGCTTGTCGTGGGGCCGCAATATATCTGCGACCTCTCCTTCGAGAACCCGCTCGGGCTCGAGGGCATGATCAACCTGCAGCAGGGGCCGGAAATCGGCTTCGACGTCAACACCGCGGCGCGGGCCGTGAGCGAGGACACCTACGAGATCACGCTTTCCATTCGCGCCGAGGCGCGGGTGGAGGACAAGACCGCGTTCATCGTCGAGCTGACATATGCCGGCGCCTTCCAGCTTGCCGGCGTGGCGCCGGAAGATGCCCGCCCGGTGATGCTCATCGAGGGTCCGCGCCACCTGTTCCCGTTCGCGCGGGCGATCATTGCCGACGTGGTGCGCGACGGCGGGTTTCCACCGCTCCTCATCAATCCGATAGACTTTGCCGCCATGTATGCCGGCCAGGTCGGTAACGAGGATCCAGACAAAACCTGACGGCGCGTTGACGGATCAGCTATCGGAACGCGCTCCGGTGCCTCCGGTGGTGGTGTCGCGAAGCCACAGCGGATCCTTCAACTGCGCGACAAAGGCCTCGTGCGCGGCGATCTCGGCAGCTGTCGGAGCGTGCGGTCTGGGCGGACGGAACGGCGCCGCGTCCGTTTCCCGGGCCGGGCGCGGGCCGTCATCCTGCGTCGGCGCGGCCGGACGCGCGGCATCGGCGGGCCCGAGCCCGAGATCCGGTTGCCTGCCGCCGCGAAACTCCAGATAGACTTCCGCCAGGAGCTCTGCATCGAGGAGCGCTCCGTGCTTGACGCGGGCCGAATTGTCGACGCTGAACCGCTTGCACAGCGCATCAAGGGAGTTCGGCATTCCCGGAAACTTCTTGCGCGCCATCGCGAGGGTGTCGATGGAGCGCTGCATGGGAATGGCCGGAAGCCCGGCCTTTCTCAGCTCCTCGTTGATGAATCCCATGTCGAACGGCGCATTGTGAATGACCAGCTTCGCGTCGTCGAGGAACTCCATCAGCTCGGACGCTATGTCCTCGAACCCCGGATGGCCGGCAAGGAAGTCAGCGCTCAGCCCATGGATGCGATAGGCGGCTTCGGGCACGTCGCGCCGCGGATTGACGTAGCGATGGAGGTCGCGGCCGGTCGGAACGTGATGCATCAGTTCGACGCAGGCGATCTCGACGATGCGGTCGCCTTCGAGGGGATTCAGCCCGGTCGTTTCCGTGTCAACGACGATCTCGCGCATCACTGCTCCGTTTCCGGATCCCGCGTTCGACAAATGGAACGGGTGGCCAGCGGCTGCTTCCGGAACCCTGCATCGCGCGCATGACTTTCCTGAGTTCGCGCCATGTTCTGCGCCTGCCGGATCCACTCGGCACGACGAAGTCGGCGCGCCGCCTCTTTTCGCTGTCCGGCATCTGGTTGGCGAGGATACCATCGAACTTCTCGCGCGTCATGCCAGGACGGGACAGCACCCGCTGGGCCTGGATGAACCGGGGCGCCGAGACAACGATCGTCGCGTCGCAGCGACTGTCCAGCCCGAGTTCGAACAGCAACGGTATGTCGAGCAGGGCCAGCGGTGCCCGCCGCCTCGCACAAGCCCTCAGGAACTGGTCCTGGACGGCGCGCACCAGCGGATGGATTATCCGCTCCAGCCGCGCCAGTGCGTCGTCGTCGCCGAAGACCCGGTCGCCGAGTCGACGGCGATCGACGGCGCCATCGATCACGGCCTCGGGAAAGGCGGACCGGATCTCGGGAATCGCCGCCCCGCCATGGCTCATGATCGCGTGCACCGCGGCGTCCGAATCGTAGACCGGGACGTTCATGCGCCGCACCATTGCCGCCGCCGTGGACTTTCCCATCCCGATCGAACCCGTGAGGCCGAGAATGATCACGACGGTTCCGTCTTGAGACCGGTTGCCAGAAGGTCCCTCAGGGCCTGGTCCGGCGAGGGATCACGTCCGAACCACGCGGCGAAGCCGGGCCTTGCCTGGTGCAACAGCATGCCCAGCCCGTCCACCGTCCGGTTGCCGCGGCTCTCGGCATTGCGCAGCAGGCCGGTCCTGAGCGGCGTGTACACGATATCGCAGACGACGGCCGCCGCGGGAAGCGCGTCGAGACGAACTTCGAGATCGTCCTTTCCCCTCATTCCGAGCGACGTGGCATTGACCAGAAGCGCGCTGCCGGCGAGAGCGTCTTCCCTTTCCGTCCACCGCACCGCCCGCACCGGGGGACCGAACTCCCCGGCCAGCGCCTGCGCCCGGGCAGACGTCCGGTTGGCAACGCGGATGTCGGGAACTCCAGCGTCCTGGAGTCCGGCGGCGAGTGCCCGCGCCGCACCTCCGGCACCGAGGATCACGGCCGGCCCGTCATCGCTGCGCCAGCCGGGACAGCCTTCCTTCAGGGCTTCCAGGAAGCCGAACGCATCCGTGTTCTGGCCATAGAGGGAACCGTCCTCGCGCACCGTCACCGTGTTCACCGCCTTCACCCGCGCCGCCACGCTATCGGTCTCGTCTACCGACTCGAATGCGGCTTCCTTGTGCGGAAGGGTCACGTTGGTCCCCCGAATGCCGAGCGAGGGCAGGGCGTGAATCGCCTCGCGCGTACGTTCGGGCCGCACTGCAAACGGAATGTAGACGCCGTCGATGCCGAACTTGCGAAGCCAGTAATTGTGAATCGCCGGCGACCGCGAATGGCCGACCGGCCATCCCATGACGCCCGCGATTGCTGCCGCGCCGGTAAAATTCATGTCATCAGTATCCGGTTTTCCCGCAGGAAATCGAGCAACGGCAGAAACGGCAGTCCCAGGATCGTGAAATGATCGCCCCTGACGCGCCGAAACAGCTGCACGCCAAACTCTTCCACGCGGTAGGCGCCCGGGCCGTTCAGGATCTCGCCGCCTGCCGCGTCGAGATATCTCTCGATGAACGCATCGCTGATGTTCCGCATCTCCATGAGCGCGGTATCGGACGCCTGCCAGAGGCGCTGGCCGTCGCGCCAGATCACCACATAACTGACAAGACTGTGTTCCCTGCCGCGCAGCGCCTTCAACTGCGCCGACGCCTCCATGCGCGTTGCTGGCTTGTCGTATTGCATTCCCTCGCATTCCAGCACCTGGTCCGCGCCCAGCACCATTCGGCCCGGATGCCGTCCCGAGACCCGCGAAGCCTTTGCATCCGCAAGGACTTCGGCGACGTCAGTGGCCGCGGCGTTCTCGGCGCGCAGGCTCCGCTTGACTTCATTCTCGTCGACAAGGGCCGGATCGACATCGAAAGGCACGCCACCCGCCTCAAGGAGAGCCCGTCTGCTCCGGCTTGACGATGCAAGAACGATACGTTCCCCTGACGCACCGGCCAGCGCCGGCGGATATTGTTCCGGTATTTCCATCGATTCACGCCTGCCACGTACCTGCCCAACGCCGTTTCTGCCACGGCCCGACGGGACTCTTTTCCAAGCGGGCCGTGCATATCGCCAGAATAGCCTGTTGAGAGACGAGGAAAAACGCACGGCGTCGAAGAAGAATGGAGTTTTGTTCCCGCTCGCCCGATTTGTTCCAGATGTTTTCCAGAGCTGGACCGGTTTTGTCACAATCCGGGAAAACCGGATTGTCCACCGTCCCTTTGGCACGACACTCACGGGGGTTCACCACGTGCCGAGGCTAGCGTTCACGGCAGCCGATGAATTTCCAACATCTTGTCCATCGGGTAATTCACTGAAGGTTTCACTTATGGATATCGTGTGCATAATCCGTCATCCCCGGAATTCACATCCCTATACAACTACTTCTAAAAACTTAACTCTTTCCGAATTTAATCTTTTTTAGTTCCTGACGGATCCAGCTATGGCGGATAACGTATCCGTTGTGATATTGCATCGTCCATGGACCTCATACAAAAGCCCCTCCTTGCGGCGCTCAACAACCGGAGAACGGATCCTCCTCCGATCTGGCTCATGCGCCAGGCTGGGCGATACCTGCCCGAATACAGGTCCATGCGAGCCGGGGCCGGTAGTTTCCTGGATCTCTGCCTCGATCCGGCGAAGGCTGCCATTGTCACCCTCCAGCCGATCTCGCGCTTCGGATTCGACGCCGCGATTCTGTTCTCCGATATCCTCGTCATCCCCCACGCGCTTGGCCAGAAAGTGGATTTCGAAACCGGGATAGGCCCGACGACCGTTCCCGTGAGGAACGGCAGCGACCTGGCGAAGCTGTCGACGGAGCGGGTACACGATCTTCTGTGCCCGGTATACGAGACCTTGGAACGGGCGGCGCACGGAATGCCCGACGATGTTGCGCTGATAGGCTTCGCCGGAGCACCATGGACGGTTGCAACCTACATGGTCGAGGGCGGCACCAGCCGCGACCACGCCGCGACAAGGGCTTGGGCGCTGGGCGCGCCCGAGGACTTCGAGCGCCTGATCGACATGCTCGTGGAAGTTACCGCGGAATTTCTCATCCGTCAGGTTGGCGCAGGTGCTGAAGCGCTCCAGATCTTTGACAGCTGGGCAGGAGCTCTTCCGGCTCATGCCTTTGCGAGATACTCGCTGGCGCCGATCCGTGAGATTGCCGCCCGCGTGAAGCGCGCCTGTCCGCAGGTTCCGGTGATCGCCTTTCCTCGGGGGGTGCCGCTGCAGTTGCCGGGATTTGCGTCGGCCGGTGAAATCGACGCGGTCTCCATCGACCATGCAACCGATCCGCGATGGGTCGCCGAGCGGATCCAGCCTTCGGTTGCGGTTCAGGGCAACCTGGATCCGGCGCTGCTGCTCACCGGGGGTGCGGAGATGATCAGGGCGGCGCGGGAAATCGTCGAAACCTTCTCGGGCGGTGCCCATGTCTTCAACCTGGGCCACGGAGTCCTGCCCGCGACGCCGGTCGAACATGTCCGGGATCTCGTGCAGGCGGTCCGTGGGGAGTGACGAGGCATGCGTCGCATTGCCGTCATTGCTTTCAATCTCGGAGGCCCCGACCGTCCGGAAGCCGTCGAACCGTTTCTCAGGAATCTGTTTTCGGATCCGTTCATCCTTCGCGTTCCGTGGCTGGTCCGCATCTGCCTCGCCTGGTTCATAGCCCGTCGGAGGTCGCGGATCGCGGCCGGAATCTATGACCGGATCGGGGGCGGCTCCCCGATCCTGGAGGAGACCCGGAAACAGGCGGAAGCACTTGAACGGGAACTGTCCGGCTGCCAGGAATCGTACCGCGTTTTCGTGGCCATGCGGCACTGGCACCCGATGGCGGAGGAAGTCGCTTTCGACGTCGCCGACTGGCAACCCGACAGCACGGTTCTTCTGCCGCTCTATCCCCAGTTCTCCACAACGACGACACAATCGTTCCTGGACGCCTGGAAACGGGCTGCTGGCGTCGCTGGCCTCGCGGTCCCGGAGTCGGTCATCTGCTGCTGGCCGGAACTTGCGGGGTTCACGGATGCCATGGCGCGACGGATATCGGACGCGCTCGAGCGGTTGCCGGAGGGAACACGGGCGCGAATCCTCTTTTCGGCACACGGCCTGCCGCGAAAGTTCGTCGAGGACGGGGATCCCTATGCAGACCGGGTTGCGCGGAGCGTGGCCGCCATCGTTGCCCGGTTGCCGGCGCCGACGCCCGATCACGTCATCTGCTACCAGAGCAGGGTCGGCCGCCTGGAATGGCTTCGGCCCTATGCGGAGGACGAGATCAGGAACGCCGGCGCCGAAGGCCTTTCGCTCGTGGTCGTTCCCGTCTCCTTCGTCAGCGAGCACTCCGAAACCCTGGTCGAACTCGACATCGACTATGCCGAGATCGCGGCTTCGTGCGGGGTTCCGCACTATCTTCGCGTGCCGGCGGTCGGCGACGATCCGCTGTTCATTGCCGATCTCGCCGGAATGGTGCGGCAGATCGCCGGGCCGGGGGTGGCCGCCGAGGGAGCTGCCTGCGACCCGGGCTTCGGCTGTTGTCCGGCTGGAGCAGCCGGAACATGACAGTCGCCGGCCTCTATCCCTGGCTCAAGGCGCTTCACATCATCAGCGTCATCGCATGGATGGCGGCGATGCTCTATCTGCCGAGGCTCTTCGTGTATCATGCCGACGCCGAGCCGGGGTCCGACAAGTCGGAAACCTTCAAGGTCATGGAACGGCGATTGCTGCGCGCGATCATGACGCCGGCAATGGTCGCAAGCCTCCTGTTCGGGGGAGCGCTGCTGCTGCTGCCCGGAATCGTCGACTGGCATGCGGGCTGGATATGGATCAAGATCGCCATGGTCGCCGGCCTCCTGATCATTCATGAACGGCTGGCCAGCTGGCAGCGGGATTTCGCCCGCGACCGCAACAGGAAGACGGCACGGTTCTACAGGATGGTCAACGAGGTTCCGGCGGTTCTGGTCGTCGCGACGGTCGTGCTCGCGGTCGTGAAGCCGTTCTAGCCGGGGGAAGCGGAGACACGCGGTGGCAGCGGAGAAGATTCTGATCGTCGGTGCGGGTCTTGGCGGGCTGGCTGCCGCCGGGTGCCTGCTGCGGGCCGGCTACGAGGTCGAGGTCTACGAGCAGGCTCCGGCGCTCGGGGAGATCGGCGCCGGCATCCAGGTCAGCGCGAATGCAATGCATGTCCTCGATCACCTCGGGATCGGCAGCGAGGTGTCGGTGCGGTCGGTCCGCCCGGCTGCTTACGTGTTCCGCCTTCACGACACCGGGGAGGTCATCGACAGGTTCGCGCTGGCGGCCGAGCACGAACGGATGCACAAGGCGCCCTACAACCAGATTCACCGCGCCGACCTGCACCAGCTGCTTGCCGGAGCGGTGATGAAGGCGGGCCCGGACACGATCCGGCTCAACCGGCGGGTTGTCGGGTTCGACGAGGATGGTGCCGGGGTCACGCTCCATTTCGAGGGGCACCCGAGCGTCAGGGGCGATCTTCTGGTCGGCGCCGACGGCGTCAAGTCCGTGATACGAGACAGTATTTCCGGGCACGTGGCGGCGGAATATACCGGCGATTCCGCGTGGCGGCTCACGATCCCGCGTGAAAAGCTTCCGTCCGACTTCATGCCCGAGGTCATGTCGGTGTGGATGGGGCCGGGCAAGCATGCCGTCTCGTACTGGATCCGGAACGGAGACCTGCTCAACTTCGTCGGTGCGGTCGAAACGCCGGTCGCCACCGAGGAATCCTGGACGCTGAAATTTCCCTGGGAGGAATTGCGGGCCGATTTCGAGGGGTGGCACCGTGACATCGCGACGGTCATCGATCTTGCCGATCGCGAGGAATGCTACCGCTGGGCGCTTTACCGGCGGCCGACGATAGACAACTGGAGCACGGCCCGCGCCACCATTCTCGGCGATGCGGCCCACGCAACGCTGCCCTACCTGGCCCAGGGTGCGGCGATGGCCATAGAGGATGGCGCCGTGCTTGCGCGCGCGCTGAAGCAGTGCGCCGAACCGGGCGAAGCGTTCCGCCTCTATGAGAGAAACCGTGCCGACCGCACCGCGCGCGTCGTCAGCGCGTCGGACGCCAACCGGCGGCTGTTCCATCTGGAAAGCGTGGAAGAAATCAGGCGGATCTTTGCCGAGCGTGACGAGGGGGACGATCGCAACAGCTGGCTTTATTCGTACAATCCGCTGACGGTCGAGCTGTCATGATCAGGACGGCAGGCCGAGAACTCTCCTGGCGATGATGTTCCGCTGGATCTCGCTGGATCCGCCATAGATCGTCGCGCGCCGCGTCTGCAACAGCACCAACGCGGCATCCGCGTGGTCGTCCTCCATCCCGCCGCCATCCACCATCGCGCCATGGATGCCGGCCGCCTCGGCCAGCAGATCCGCGATCTTCTGCAGCAGTTCGGTGCCCGCGATCTTCAGGAGCGACGCCTCGACGCCGAGAGATCCGCCGGCATTGGCGATTTCGGCGGCGTGGGCGAACATGGCCGAAAACGCAACCACCTCGATATCGATGGCGGCCAGCCTGTCGCGGAATCCGGGATCGTCGATCGCTCCGCTCGACAGCGCCGCCTCCCGGGTGCGCCGCAGGGCGTCATGCAGGAGCTGCGGATTCGCGGTCACGAGCCGCTCGTGCGCGAGCAGGGCGTTGGCTATACGCCAACCGTCATGGAGGCTTCCGACCAGGTTCTCCATCGGCACGCGCACGCCGTCGAGGAACACCTCCGCGAACTCGTCATCCCCGGCAATGGTGCGGATCGGCCGCACCGCGACGCCAGGAGCGCCCATGTCGATCAGAACGAAACTCAAGCCCGCCTGTTTGCGCGGCGCCTCCGGATTGGAGCGCACGAGCGCGAACATCCAGTCCGCATGGTGGGCCCATGTCGTCCAGATCTTGGATCCGGTCACGACAAGATGATCGCCGTCGACGTGCGCGGCGGTCGAGAGGCTTGCCAGGTCCGATCCGGCGCCCGGTTCGGAATAGCCCTGGCACCAGAGTTCGTCGCCCGAGAGGATCGGCGGGAGGAAGCGGCGTTTCTGGGCGTCGGTGCCGTGGGACATGAGGATCGGGCCGATATGGTAGAGGCCCTGCGCCGATATCTCCGGAGCTCCGGCGCGCGCGAGTTCCTCCCGGACTATGATCTGCCGGTCGAGCGAGTCCTCGCCGCCGCCATGCTCGCGCGGCCAGTGAAGCGCGATCCATCCCCGGTCATGGAGCCGGCGGTGCCACCACATCGCGCGTTCGAAGGGCGGCCGCGTCGGAAGTCCCCGCAGATCGGCAGGCAGGTTGGCGTCGATCCAGGCCCGCACCTCGGCCCGGAAGCCCGCGTCTTCGGGGCTGTCGCTCCGGAAACTGAAGGCCATGGTCCGGCGCGGCGCCGCGTTACCGGCTTGTGGCCGGCCGCGTCCGGTCATGCGCGGCCGTGGATACGGCCGAGGAAGGCAAGAACATCCGCGTTGAAGCGTTCGGCGTGCTCGATGTTCGGGCAGTGGCCGCAGTCTTCGTAGACATGGTGTTCGTTGTCCGGGATGCGCCGGGCGAGGTCTGCGGAATAGCCGGGCTCGCGCAGCGGGTCGTTGGCGCCGGCGATGATGAGGACCGGTACCTCGACGCGTTCATAGGCCGTGTTGTCCGGCACGCCGAAGCCCTGTTCGGCCCGCCCGCCGCCTTCCGGCTTCTTCTCCGGGCGCTTGAGGCGCGGCGCCGAGGCGCATTCGAACGCGCCCGGCAGCAACGCGAGCTCCTGGCGCTTCGCGACATAGGCGTCGTCGTCGCCCCACCGCGGATCGTGCAGCATCGCATGGAGCAGGTCGCGCATCGCTTCCGCCGAGCAGTCATAGGCGAGGAGAGTCTTTCTTTCCTCGGTCAGCGGCGTGAATCCGCCGCCTGAACACAGCACGGCAGACCGCACCGGCAGGATCGGCGGCGGGTCGGCGATTATTCGCGCAAGATTGGAGCCTCCCATCGAATTGCCGATGAAGTCGGCCTCGCGGATGCCGAGAACCTCGAAGAAACGCTGGATGTGGCCGTAGACCCGCCCGCGGGCGTTGGCGAAGTCGTAGACCTTGTCGGTGCGGCCGAAGCCGAGCCAGTCGGGGGCGACCACGTGATAATGCGGCGCCAGCGCCGGAATCGTGAATTCCCAGCTGATTTCCGCGGCGCCGCCGAACTCGCCGGAATGCAGGAGCGCCACGGTCGGCGCGTCGGGATCTCCGGCTTCGAGATAGTGTGTCGCGATGCCGTCCACCTCGACATGTCTGGAATGGATGTCTGCCATTGTCCTCTCGTGAGAAGGGCGCCCGGACGGATGATCAGCGGGCAAAGTCCACGGCGAGATTGTCTGCTTCCACGCGCTCGATGTCGGGCAGGCGCTTGCGCCTTTCCGCCATTTCGTCGGGGTCCCACCCGGCGGCGAGTTCGCGCAGCCGCGGATAGACCTCGTCGTTGAAGAGCGTCATAGAGCGCAGGGTCCGCTCGGCGGAAAGATGGCCGGCCTGGCCCATCATCAGGAGATGGCCGAAGCCGCCCGAATACTCCCAGAAGGCCCTGATCTGCTCGAACACCTGGTCCGGGGTTCCCGCGAACACATTGCCGCGGCGCATATGCTCCCCAAGCTCGGTGCTGTAGGCCGCGCCGGTGCCCGAGACGCGAGCGCCGCGCATGAGGCTGGCGCTGAGCTGCGGGGGATGATAGCCGGGCGGGTTCCTCCACTGTTCGGCGACCTTGTTGGCCTGCATGTACCACATCAAGTGGTTGGCGCCGTCCGTCGCTTCGCGCTCGTTGTCACCGACATGGATCAGCGCGCAGTAGGCGAGGCGGTCAAGCGGCGCGTGGCTGCCGTGGAAGGCGCGGTAGTTTTCACGGTAGGCGTCGAAGATCGGCCGGACGCGGCCGTAACCGGCCAGGAACACGGCGGCGACATGGCGGTGCTGCGCCACCGGTTTGGTGCTTCCGGCGCTTCCCGTCGTGATCCAGACCGGCGGGTGGGGCTGCTGCCACGGGCGCGGCCATATGTTGACCTGGCGATGATGGTACCAGCGCCCTTCGAAGTTGAACGGACCGTCATGGGTCGTCCACGCCTTGAGGATCAGGTCGTGGGCCTCCCACAGGCGCTCGGTGCCCTTGTAGGGCAGGATGTTCGCCGCCGCCGCCTCGTAGGGCACGCTGCGGACGAAGCCGCATTCGAGGCGTCCCTTAGAG
>JAJEBT010000076.1 GCA_022822405.1 Alphaproteobacteria bacterium | reverse complement strand
CCGCGGCGCGAAGCTGGTCGTGATCGACCCCTACCGCACCGGCACTGCCGAACAGGCCGACATGCATCTCGCCGTGCGGCCGGGCACGGACGGGGCGCTCGCCTGCGCCGTCATGCACATCCTGTTCCGCGACGGCCACGCCGACCGGGACTATCTGGAAAAATACACGGACCACCCGGCGGACCTGGAAGCGCATCTGCACTGCCGCGGGCCGGACTGGGCCTCGGAGATCACCGGCCTGCCGGCGGAGGAGATCGAGGCCTTCGCCGCGCTCTACGGCCGGACGGAGCGCGCCTATATCCGCATCGGCTACGGCTTCACCCGCTCGCGCAACGGCGCGGCCAACCTGCACGCCGTGGCCTGCCTGCCCGCCGTCGCCGGCAAGTGGCAACACCATGCCGGCGGCGCGCTCTATTCCAACGGCGGCCTCTATCCGGTCGACCCCACCCTGATCCGCGGCCTCGACGTCATGGACAAGGGCACGCGGCTGCTCGACCAGTCGCGCATCGGCCCGATCCTGACCGGCGATCCCCGGGATATCGGGGGCGATGTCGGCAGCGGCAGCGGCGCCGACGCCGTGCCGGTCAAGGCGCTGTTTATCCAGAACACCAACCCGATGATGGTGGCGCCGGAATCGGCGAAGGTGCGCGAGGGCTTCCGGCGCGACGACCTGTTCGTCTGCGTCCACGAGCAGTTCATGACCGAGACCGCCGCCATGGCCGACATCGTCCTGCCGGCGACGACCTTCCTGGAGCATGACGACATGTATGTCGCCGGCGGCCACACCTATCTCCAGGTCGCGCGCAGGGTCATCGAGCCGCTCGGCGAATGCCGCTCGAACCACCAGGTGCTGTGCGGCCTGGCGCAGCGCTTCGGCAACAACCACCCCGGCTTCCGCATGACGGAATGGGAGATCATCGACGCGACGCTCAAGGCCTCCGGCCTGGGCGACGCCGATACCCTCGCCGGGGGCCGCTGGATCGACTGCGCCAAGCCGGCGGACGAGATGCATTTCCGCAACGGCTTCGGCCATGCCGACGGCCGGTTCCATTTCAGTCCGGACTGGTCGAAGGTCGGCCGCGACAGCGCGCGCATGCCGGCGCTGCCCGACCATTTCGCGGTCATCGACGCCGCGGACGGCGAGCACCCCTTCCGCCTGGTGACCGCGCCGGCGCGCAACTATCTCAACAGCAGCTTCACCGAGACGCCGACCTCGCAGCAGCGCGAGGGCCGCCCGACGATCCGGCTGCGCCCGGAGGATCTGGCGGAAATCGGCGCGGCCGACGGCGACCGCGTGCGCGTCGGCAACCGGCGGGCCGATATCGTGCTCCACGCCGAAGCCTTCGACGGCATGCAGCGCGGCGTCGCCATCGTCGAGAGCATCTGGCCCAACGCCGCCTTCGAGGAGGGCCTCGGCGTCAACGCCCTAGTCAGCGCCGACCCCGGCCCGCCGCTCGGCGGCGCGGTGTATCACGATACCGCGGTGTGGGTGCGCCCGGCGTAAGGGGTGGCGGGCTAAGGGTCCGGAAGCAGGAACTCGACCGTTGTAGCCTCGCCCGCCGGAACGCCAAGCGTAGGCTAACCGATTCTCAAATCCGGTTGGTCCGGAGCGGCGGGCCAGATGCGCGTTTCGGGGATTGGCATTCGTTTTCGTACCGGCAACTCGAATCCGATTTTACCTGTCTTGTGGAGCTCCATTGCAATCCGGTTTAAGTCGGTCGCCCGGACGGGCACCTCCTCCATCACCGCGCCCGAAAGCCGCTCAAATCCGATGCCGGGCGACTTGGCCACAATGCCAAGCAGCAGATTGGAGGCGCGGGTGCGATGTACGGGGCAACCGACGCCGTCGCGCGCCGCCTCAAATTCGGCAAGCTGGTTGCTTGGAAAAAGAAACGGTTGTCCGCTTTTTTCGGCTTTAACATCCTGCCGGGTTGAAACGGCCGTCGTCTCTACATTTTTCTGAACCGTCCGAAACACTTCCACTCCCCGGACGTGGTGCGTCCCCAGGAGGAGTCGCATCTTCACCCGGTTATCGCGCGGCCTCAATATGGCCATTTCCGGCAAGTAGGTTGCTATGCTGGCCCTTTTCATCTTCGTTTTCAGCAAGTGGAGGACTTTCCCTTCGTTGGACCAGTCGTCGGACAGCTTTCGGAATTCTCGTTCCCAATCGGGGTCTGCCAGAAAGCGACCGAATGATTCCGAGACACCGTCCCACCCGGCATGTCGGTTGATTCCCTCGGACATGAAGTTGAAGAGAAACTCACCGTTAAGGCGTTTCAAAAAAGCAAAAACTTTCTCCGACTCCATGTTCCATCCCGTGGGGTCGATGAATGTGAAGGTAAACCCGTCGCGGCAGGCAGCGGCAATCCGGTCGATATTGTCCTCGAACGACCCCTTAAAGACCTGAATATCGAACTCCGGTCTTTCGGCAGCAAATCGACGGAGCTTGACGAAGGCGTCCGGGTCTCGTTCGCAGAACCGATACCGCACCCGGAGGCCGGGACGCCCCATCCTCGTCAACTGCCGTCGAACCGTCTCCAGCGTCGCAAGCGCTTGCGAGAAGGAAGCGTCCGAGAAGTCTTCGCTATCCGATACGCGCCAAGGGCCGGCGAACGCATCCACGAAATTGAATACAGGTGTACCCCGCCTCGGCTGGAGGAGTTTGAAGGCGGCGGCTTCCAGATATCTATTGAGAAAAATATGCTTGATATAAGATGGCTCTCGCCCTCGATAGTGTTCGATCCGAGGCTGCATCAAGCGACTGCCCTCTGTATCGTATCGACTGCGGGTTCCGGCCCGGCGATCCGGGGCAACTCATTCCATTCCCTCTCGTCAAGCAACCGCCCGCCGGCCTTGGGTGTCTTCCCGCCCCATTGCTTGAAGAAAAAAGGCACGTCGGCTTCGGCGCAGCGGTCGCGGAGTCCGCGGGCCCATTCCAGGCGCATCGGGCGCGCGTTCGGCCCGCTTTCGCCGCCGGCGATGACCCAGGAGATTCCGTCGAGGTCGATCCCGCCCATCGGGCCGAGCAGCGGTTCGGCGGACAGGAACCGCACCGCCGCCGGCGCGTCCTGCAGGTGGCGGATTCGGGACGCCGCCGCGCTGTCCTCGACCGAGACGCCGCACCAGATATGCGCCGGCGCGATGCCGTCCCGATAACGGCGCTTCAGGTAATCCCGCATGAGCGAACTGCGCTTGGTCAACACCTGGTAGATGTGGCGGTCGGTCTCCTCCATCCGGTCGAACACCTTGTCGATGAATGCGCGCGGCACGTCCTTGTGGAACAGGTCGCTCATCGAATTGACGAAAAT
>JAJEBT010000208.1 GCA_022822405.1 Alphaproteobacteria bacterium | reverse complement strand
GTTCGCCATGATCTGGGCCGGCTTCGTGGCCTTGACAGCCGCCATTGGCTCAGGCTTCCTCTATCTCGACGACCTATTCGCCCAGCACGTGGTGCACCACACCGTGCTGTCGTCGCTTTCCTGGGCGATCTACGGCGGCCTATTGGCCGGCCGCCTGTGGCTCGGCTGGCGCGGCGCGTCCGCGGTGCGCTGGACCATCATCGCCTTCACCTTCCTGCTGCTCGGCTACTTCGGCAGCAAGTTCGTGCTTGAGATGCTGCTGCAGCGGGGCTGAGGTCCCAAGACCGGGCGAGAGCCCCATGAACTGACCGCTAGGTTGCGGAGCTTCCACGCCGTGGAGAAGCCCATCATCGCGGCGATGCTGCGAGGTCGGACATGTTGGCGACACGCGGCCTGTTGATGCCAACCGGAAAGCCATCGTTCAGCGCCGAGCGGCCATGAGTGGGCCCCGGCCGCCGGTGCCCGGCAGGGGCCCCTTGGGCTGAAAAACCAGCTACACATCGTTTCTATTCACTACACATGGCTTTAGCCGATAAAATCAGCGGCTGAATTCGAGATTGCGAGGATCGACATGTTGGCAGCACAGGGCATGGCAAATCGACATGATGAGGATATAATCCCAAGCGCCGAGCGCCGAGCGCCGAGCGCCGAGCGCCGAGCGCCGGGGCCATCCGTCTGAGCTAGGCTCCGCCGCCGCCCCGCGCGGGCGCCCCCCGCGCCTGTCCCTTCTCTCCCGTCCCGCCCGCCGGTCCGCGGCGGGCCTTCTCGTCCTGCTCGCCCTCTCGCTGGTGCCGCACGGGCCGGCCCACGCCCTGACGGAAATCTGGTCGACCAACCTGACGGTTGGACAAAATAACTCTGGCAGCGTAGTCGGCAAATTATCTTCCGGCGGCAATCCAGGGAGCTTCACTACCAACTCATTCACCTTCGACGGCAACACATACTTCCCGACCTATTTGAACCTGTTCAACGGTAAGTTGCGTATGAATCTCCGCGTTCAGGGGAATACCGCCGACGGCGTGCAACTGCCCGCCGGGGAATATGTCCTGAATCTCAATGGCACCGAGATTGAGTTCGACGCAACCGACGACTACGTCTCGTCCGTGCGTCATTACGAGAAAACGCCCACCACCCTCCCGTCGCTGGCCGTAGGCGCGACGGTTCCGGTCACGCTGTCCGTGAAGCCGGTGATCACCATCCAGCCGCTGAAAAACCCCGTGACGGAGGGCACGGACGCCTCGGCCGGGTTCAGGGTCGTGTCCGACCGCACGGTGACGAGCGCGTTGGCCGTCGACGTCCGGCAGGAATTCACGGGCAACTATTTCACGCACGGGGGATTGACCCAGGAGTTCCCCGTCACCATCCCCGCCAACAGCAGCCAGGCAACGGTTTCCCAGACTCTCTTGAACGACAACGCCCCGGAACCCGACGGTTCGCTCAAGATGACGATCCGGTCCGGCACGGGCTACACGGTGGGCGATCCGGACTCGGCGACGGTGACGATCATCGACGACGAGTCGCCGACGACACTGAGCGTCAACAGCCCGAGCGCCCCCGAAGGCCAAAGCGGCATACATGAACTGAACTTCACCGTGAGCCTGAGCCGCCCCGCGCCCGGCAACATCGGCTTCGACATTTGGCTGCTCTACTCCGAAAGCACGACAGACAACGATGATTTCTTCTTCAACTACGTGCAAGACTCGCTTACCTCTTCCCGCCCGGATCAGTTCATCGCAGGACAGACAACCAAGACAATCAGATACTTTTACAACGGCGACAGGACGCCCGAGCCCGACGAGACCTTCGTCATCGAGCTGCGCAACCTGAGCGGGCCCGCGCAGTTCAAGGGTGGCGGCACGACGCTGCGAGCGACCGGCACGATCCGCAACGACGACGGGGCACTGCCCAAGGTGACGATCGAGGCCGTGAGCGATTCGGTCACGGAAGGCTCGCCTGCGCAATTCCGGGTGAGGGCGAACTCGGCGCCCTCCCGAGAACTGGTGGTGGATGTGGACATCAGCGCCGAAGGCGAATTCGGCGTTTCGGCCTCCAAGACCAGCGTGAGGATCCCGGCGAGCCAGACTATGTGGGTGCCGTTCCAGGTCGCGACCTCCGGGGACGTGATGGATGAGCCCGACGGTTCGGTGACCGCGATGCTGGCCGCGCCCGCCCGGAATGCGGGGTACACGGTGCCCCCCGCGCCCGACGATGCCGCGACGGTGACGATCCGCGACGACGACCTGCCGCCCCCGGTGCTGACGGTCATCCCCGAGTCGGTGAGGGAGGGCGCCGCGGGCACGACGTCGCCCATCAAGTTCGTGGTGCAGCTGAGCCGCGCCATCACCGAGACGGTGACGATCCAGCACCGGCCGGGCGGCGAGACGTCGATTCCCACGGGCCAGCGGGCGATCGCGAACGGCACCGACGTCGAGCTGATCACGCAGGCGGACTGGCGGACGCTGACCTTCCCGCCGAACGTGACGTCGCAGGAAATCACACTGACCATCATCGACGACGACGACGAGGAGCCGGACGAGATCATCGGCTGGTCGTTCCGCAATCCGGTGAACGCGACGCTCAGCAACGCCGGCAGCCAGCGCTCGACCCATGCGACGGACGCCAGGGCGTTCCTCGCCACCATCGAGGACGACGACGGCGCAAACGCGGGTCCGCGAAACTCGACGCCGGAGCTCAAGCGGGTGGGCTTCAGCGGCCGGGACGCGGACGGCGTTTACCGGACGCGGGGGTCCGGGTGGACCATCGTGGCGGGCACGAGCTTCAGTCCGGGCTACACCGCGGTGGACCGCGATGACGCGCGCTGGGACACTGACGGCGACGGCAAGCACGACCTGGACGGCGAGCCGGTGCTCAAGGGCGCGGGGCTGAAGTGGAGCCGGATGCGGCAGACGGCCGGCGCCATCGAGCCGGTCGATGTGGGCTACGGGCGCCTGGTGGCGCCGAACGTGGCGAAGGAGGCCTGCATGACGTTCACGGCCGAGGCGGGGGACCGCAAGGACGCGTTTGCCGATCCGAAGACCGCGGAACTGTGCGTGGTGCCGCGCAAGCCGACGGTGATCCTGCGCGGCCTGGATGGCTGGCAGGTCGAGGAGGGCGGGGAGGCCCACGTGAACGCCGGCCACAGCTACGGCGGCTTCCGCCCCCGCTACGCGAGGGAATACGACGAGAACGGGAAGCTGCTGCCCGCTCCGGACGGGAAGAAGGAGATGCACGA
>JAJEBT010000163.1 GCA_022822405.1 Alphaproteobacteria bacterium | reverse complement strand
GGTCCGGGTATTGAAGATTTGCGCATCCGATTCGATGACCCGGTCCGCCTTCATCGCCCGGTCGCCCGCGGACGGGCGCGATCCGCAATTCGGCGAGACGCCCGATGGACCGGGATTCCGTCTGGCTATTGCGATCCGCCGCGACACCGCGGACCACAAACGCCCCGGCTTTGGGGCCGGGACACAAGGTGGCAACCACCCTGCGCCCCCGTAGGGGGCGCAGGGTGCACCGATCCGAGATAGCAACCGCTCCCGATTTGCGGCCGGGAGACACGAAGAGGCTTCGACTGGCGCCGACGAATCCTGTCGCTCAGCGACTGGTCTTCTACTAACTGGTTGTCTTGAATAGTATATTCTGGCCTTCATCAGCCTCCCGCTTCTTGAATTCCGACACGGCTGACCTCAGATTCGCCGCTGAGCTGAGGTTCAGAACTCACGATTTGATGACTGGTTTCCGGGGTCGGGAAGACGGGGATGCCCAGGCGAAGCATCCTCAAGCTGACCAAGCGGTTGTGGAGCGGCTGAAGGCCGAGGGCAAGGACGCGATCTTCCGGGACAGCGCCCTGGCCGGCTTCGGCGTCCGGGTCCACACCACCGGGCGCAAGCTCTACATCGTCCAGTCCCGGGGGCCGGCCTGAAACGGGTGACCCTGGGACGGGTCGGCGACGATCCGATCGACAAGCACCGGCGCGAGGCGGCTGTTGTCATCGACCGGATCAAGCGGGGCGAGGAGCCGTTCCCGCCCGAGCCGGCGCCGGAACCCACCGTCGCCGACCTCGCCGAGCGCTTCCTCGAGAAATTCGTGGCCGTGCGGTGCAAACCGCACACAGCCAGGAACTACAGGTTCGCCATCGAGCACCACATCCTCCCCGCGTTCGGCAAGAAGACTCTGAAGGAGGTCGGGCCGGAGGATGTGACGGCGCTGCACCACGCGCTGCGGGACAGGCCCTCGACGGCTAACCACGCCGTCCGGGTCCCGTCCAGGATGTTTGCGGTCGCCGAGAACTGGGGAATGTCGCCGCCCGGTCGCAGGCCGACCCGCCACGTCCGCCGGTACCGCAAGACATCCCGCGAGCGGTTTCTGACGCCGGAGGAGTACCGGCGGCTCGGAGCGGCGCTGAAGCGGCTGGAGGTCTCGGGCTCGACGATGCCGTCGGCGGTCGCGGCCATCCGCCTGCTGATGCTGACCGGCTGCCGCAAGAGCGAAATCCTGACCCTGCGCTGGTCGGACGTCGACCTCGACGCCGGCGTGTGTGGAAACTCCCGCTCGGGGGCCGGAGCGGGCGGGCAGCGGCGTTGCGGGGCGCGCCGGCGCCCGGTACCGTCGCGAGAGCGCGCCGCGGGTGCCTGCGCGGGCGGACCGGAGGGGTCCCGGGTTGAAGCCAAATCCGCTTCCGCCACGCTGACGAGACGAGGGACAAAATGCTTAACCTGCGGAAATACAGCGATAAATTACTCGATTTTGGCGGATTATTACATTAAATTACAGGATCGATACAAATTCTACTCTGGCTTCATTCCGAGCCGGTTCAATCCGATTGACTTCAACGACTATCGGCGCGGCGAAATGCGACCCGGTCGGTTTGGAGGCACCATCTGAGAAATCAACTGTGTGCCGCCGTTGCACACCGGGTATTCATAGTGTCAATCTTCGGCTTCCTCCGGTACCAGACGCGGCAGCTGATTCCACAGGCTGAACGACATTCCGCCATCAACCATCAGTTGTTGGCCGTGGATGAAGCCGGCCTCGTCGGACGCCAGGAACGCGACGGCGGCGGCGACGTCCCCGGGCGTGCCTATCCGCCCAGCCGGCACCGCCCGGCCGCTTTCCGCACGCACTGCCAGGTCGCGAAAAATCGGCGAGGACATGCCGGCATCGACGAAGCCGGGCCCGACGGCATTAACTCGCACGCCCCGGGGGCCGAGCGCCAAGGCGAACTGTTCGGTCAGTTTGGCAACTGCGGCCTTGGTTGCCGGATAGGCACCGATATCCGGCTTTGGTTGGACGGCGTTGAGCGACGTGATGTTGACGATGACGCCGCTGCCGCGTGCCGCCATGCGTGCGCCGGCCTCGCGGGACATCAGGAACACACCCACCAAGTTGACTTCGGTTACATTCCGGAAGTCCTCGACCGAATGTTCGAGCAGATCGCCGAAGCGCACGATCCCGGCATTGTTGACCAGGATATCCGGCGCTCCGCCGAACGCCGCCTCGAACCGGCCTAACATGGCGATGACGGCCCCCTCCGAGGTTACGTCGCAGCGGAAGCCCTCCGCATCCTCGATGCCCGCCGCCGCGCGGACGGCGCCATCGCCGTCGATATCGACCAGCCCAACGCGGCAGCCGTCCGCTGCAAGCCGACGGGCAACCGCGAGGCCCAGCCCGCCGGCTGCCCCGGTCACCATCGCCGATTTCCTGCCGCGAGCGCTCATGCAAGCCGTTTCTCCACTACCTCCCTGCTGCAGCTTGGCCGTGTCTGTTGCGATCAGATAGCGGTCATGCCGCCATCCGGCGTCAACACCGCGCCGGTGCAGAAGCTGGCCTCGTCGGACAGCAGGAAACAGATCGGCGCGGCGATTTCTTCCGGGGCGGCGATCCGTTTCTGCGGCGTGTCCGCCACAACCTGCGCCGCGCCCCTGTCGAAGTCGCCGCCGCCCCGTTCGACATAGGCGGCTTCGGTCAGGCCGGTCCGCACGACGCCGGGCGCTACGGCGTTGACGCGGATCCGGTCCCCGGCCAGTTCGAGCGCGAGCTGCCGCGACATGGAAAGGATCGCGCCCTTGGCGGCGGTGTAGGCCACGAGATTCATGCGTCCGACATGCGCGGCGATGGACGATATGTTGACGATCGAACCGCCGCCCTGCGCGCGCAGCGCCGGCACGGCGGCCCTGCATACGAGAAAGGTGCCCGTCGCATGGACGGCGATCATGCGGTTCCAACGGTCGAGCGGAAAATCGTCGATCGGGCCGAAATCGGCGTGCCCCGCGGCGTTCAGGACGGCATCGATCCGCCCCAGCGTCTTTCGGGTCTCGGCGACGGCGGCGTCCACCGAGGCTTCATCGGAGACGTCGCACCGGATCCCGATGGCGCCGTCGAGGGATGCAGCGATCTCCGCCGCCCGCTCGCCGTCGATGTCGGCGACCGCGACCCGGCCCCCTTCGGCCGAGAATTGCCGGGCGGTCGCTGCGGCAATTCCGGAGCCGGCCCCGGTGGCGAACAACACTCGACCTGCGAACCTCATCCCGGCGCAGCCTCCTTTTCAGCGCTGCCCGCGTAACGTCCCGGGAGCGCGCACCTCACCGCAGCGTCGCTCCGCCGTCGACGGTGACGATCTCCCCGGTGATGTAGCCTGCCCGCGGCGACGCAACGAACGCGATCACGTCGGCCAGCTCCTTCGGGTCTGCGAGCGCGCGCAGCGGGATCGAGTCCTTCAACGCCCGGACCTGCTCGTCGGTGGCGAACCGGGCCAGGCGTTCGCCCTCGACGAAGCCGGGGCTGACGCCGACGACCCGGACGCCGGAGCCGGCGACTTCGGCGGCCAGGACCCGCGTAAAGCTCCGCAGCCCGGAATTTGCCGCGCTCCCGGCGGGGTTGACCGTCACGACGATGTCGGTCGCGATCCCGATCACGGTGACGATCGCGCCCGCTCCGCGCTCGGCCATGTGGGCGGCGACCTTCGTGCAAAGCTGCGCGGTGCCGACGACCTTGATCCGGTAGTCCCGTTCGTAGACGTCCGGCGGAATCTGCCACACGGGCGCATAGCTGACGTCGCCGCCGGCGGCGCAGACCAGGATGTCGATCGCACCGCCCAGAAGGTCCCGCGCGCGCCCGGCCGCCGCATCCGTCGACGCCTCGTCGCGAAGATCGATCTCCACCATGCCGTGCACGTCGAGCCCGTCGGCGCGCAGCTTCTCCGCCATCCGCTCCGCCGAACGCGCGCCGGCCACGACCCGCGCGCCCTCCGCCAGCAGCCGCTGCACGGTCGCCCGTCCGATATCGCCGGTCGCCCCGACCACGAATGCGCCGCGCCCCTCGATCTCAAGATCCATGAGTGATCCGCCGTTCCTGTTCCGCGGTCCGCCCGTAGCCTAACGCTGCGGTTTCGCGTCGAATTCGATATGCAGTTCCTTCAGGGCACGAAGGAACATGTGGGGCGCATAGCTGAGTTCACCCTGCTCGGGAGCCAGCCGGAAGTCGTCGACCCGGTCGATGAACGCGCGGAACCCGCAATAAAGCTCCCGCCGGGCGAGAGAGGCCCCGAGGCAGTAATGCGTTCCCGAACCGAACGCCAGGTGGCTCGCCGCGTTGGCCCGTTCCAGATCGAGGCGTTCGGGCTGCGGAAAATGGCGATCGTCGCGGTTCGCCGCGCCGTAGCCGGCCATGATCCGGCTTCCCCTGGGAATGGGGACGCCGCAGAGCTCGACATCCCGCGTCGCGAACCGGAACAGGAACTGGACCGGGCTTCCCAGCCTGAGCACCTCCTCGACGAACGTGCGCAGGTATTTGTCGGGATCGGCCTTGAGCCGGCGCCAGGCCTCAGGGTTCTGAAGCAGGAGCAGGATGCCGCCCGACAGTGCGTTGGTCGTGGTCTCGGCGCCGCCGACGAAGGTGTCGGTCATCATCTCGGCGTGCAGTTCGTTATCGTTCAGCGTGCGGCCCCATTCCGGAATCTCGGTATTCACGAGATGGCTGAGCAGCGTGTCGTCGGGCTCCCTGCGCAGCCGCTCGAAGATGGGCTGGAAATAGTGCTGCATCTCGATTTCCATCTCCGTCGCCCACAAGTCCTTTTCGTCGCCATACATGAGGCTCAGTCTTTGAACGTAGGCGTCGGTCCACGCCTTGATGCGCCACATGTCCTCCTCGCGCGCGCCGACCTGATGGATGATGACGATGAGCGGCAGCGGAACCGCAAGTTCCCGCACCCATTCGCACCGGCCCCGATCGATGAAGGCATCGACGAGCCGCTCGCCGACCTCGCGCACGAACGGCTCCATCTGCCTGATCCTGCTCGCCCGGTACGCCTGCTCGAACAGCTTGCGCATCTGCCTGTGGTTCGGGTCGTCGCGCTTTGCAAGGTTGGGCGCGGGATACCATCCCTTCCGTTCGTAAAGGTCCCGGAGAAGTTCGGTGCGTTCCGGCGTGACGAACATCCGCTCCGGATCCGGAACGTTGCTGAATCGCTCCGTATCGAGAAGGACCTCCTTCAGGACGTCGTAGCGCGTGATCACGAAGAAATCCGTTTTCGGATCGTGCCAGACCGGCGCGTCTTCGCGCAGCGTATCGTAGGCGGCATACGGACAGGCCTGCGTCTCGGCCCGGCGCAGGTCGACATCGATTGCGGGCGCCGCCTTTCCACCTCGATCCGCTGCCGTCATGGAGCCTCCGCCGTTCAGAGGGTTTCTTCGGTGCCAAGAATGTTCGTCGCCTGACTCGACAGGACACCGCCATTGCCGTGGCACAGGGCGAGCTTCGCGCCGTCCACCTGCCGCGCTTCGGCCGATCCCCTCAGTTGCACGACGGCCTCGACGAGGGTGAACAGACCGTACATTCCGGGATGAACGCAGGAGAGGCCGCCGCCGTTGGTGTTGACCGGCAGCGGTCCGCCCGGCGCAATCCGCGAATCCCCGACGAAGCGGCCGCCCTCGCCCTTGGGGCAGAAGCCGAGATCCTCCAGGAACAGGATCGTGTTGATCGTAAACGCGTCGTAGAGCTGCACGACATCGATTTCGGACGGCGTTACGCCCGCCGCCTCATAGGCCCGCCGGCCCGAATCGGCCGCCCCGGTCACCGTAAGGTCGGGCATCTGCGCGATTTCCTTGTGGGTCACCGCCGAACCGGCGCCCAGCAGGAACACCGGCGGCTGCTTCAGGTCGCGGGCGCGGTCCGCGCGGGTCATCACGATGGCGGCGGCGCCGTCCGTGACGAGGCAGCAATCCCGCACCGTGAGCGGGTCGGCGACCATCCGCGCGTTCAGGCAATCGTCGACGGTCAGGGGATCGCGCTTGTAGGCGTCCGGGTTGCGCTGCGCCCAGCGGCGGGCGGATACCGCGACCTCCGCCAGCTGCTCCCGCGTCGTGCCGTATTCGTGCATATGCCGCGCCGCGGCCAGCGCATAGCCGGCGAGCGGCATGGCCGGCCGGTACGCCTCCTCGAACGGGGAGCCGCTCCAGGACGAGACCAGGCGGCCGGCGCCGGTTCGCTGGTTGCTGCCGTAGGCGATCAGGGCCACGTCGCACAGGCCCGCCGCCAGCGCGAGGGCGGCCCAGACCGTATGGGTGAGAAAGCTGGACCCGCCGGTTCTGTTGTTGTCCGTCAGCTTCGGCAGAATGCCGAGATATTCCGCAAGGGTCAGGCCCGACAGGTAATCCTGCGGCAACCCGACGAACAGGGCGTCCACATCGCTTACGGCCAGGCCGGCATCGCGCAAGGCGGCGAGCGACGCCTGCGCCGCCATGTCGATCGGCTCGAAGCCGGGACTCTCCCCGATGCCGAAGGTGGCCGCCCCGGCAATCGCGGTCTGCCCGCGCGGAAATCCACCTTGCGCGTTCACGATGGCGCGTCCTCATCGCCGGCGGGCGCGAAGACAATGAGCGGCGCCGTTTCCTCGCCGCCGATTCGCGCCTGCACCCGCATGCCGATGCGCACCCTGTCCGGGGCCAGGTCCTCGATCCGGCTCAACAGGCGCGGGCCTTCGTCCAGGTCGACCAGGGCGATGTTCCGGTCCGGCTCCGGCGGCCGGCGGCGGATGACCGTGGTCGAATGGACGCGGCCCAGGCCGGAAACCTCGACCCAGTCCAGATCCGTTTCGCCCGTCCCGGGCTCTGCGATGCGCGGATAATGGAAAACCCGGCCGGTCGATTTCGATCGCTGCAGGAGGATCCGGCCGTCGCGCAGAAATTTCATGAACTGCGGGGCCGGCGTCAGGGTTGCCGATTCATCCATGCGATGTCCGGTGTCGATTCGATCCGGGCCCTGTCTGCGGAGGGCCTTGAGAGCCGGGAAGGCTGCTTGGTTTGTTATCCGCTGTATACTAACATCGCGCGTGCAGGGAGCAACGAGCCGATGTCCGCTGCGGCGGGGAGAGCCTGAATGGACCTTGGATTGCAGGGCGGCAAGGTGATCGTTACCGGCGGAACGCGCGGCATCGGGCGGCGGATTGCCGAACTGCTCGCGGAAGAAGGCTGCGATATCGCGCTGTGCGCCCGTGCGGACAGCAGGGTGGCTGCAGCCGTCGCTTCGCTTCGGAAGCGCGGCGTCCGCGCGGTCGGATCCGCCCTCAACGTGCGGGACGGCGACCGCTATGGACAGTGGCTGTCGGAGGCATGCGAGGCCCTGGGCGGCGTGGATATTTTCGTCGCCAATGTCAGCGCCGGCGGCGGCATGGACGGCAAGGACAGCGAGCGGGACTGGTATCGCAATTTCGAGATCGATGTGCTGGCGGCGGTTCGCGGATGCGAACGGCTCGCGGACGCGATGAAGGACTCCGGCCGCGCGGCCATCGTGATCGTCGGCGAGGTTCTCTCCGGAGAGGCGTTCGGGCCGCCGCTGGCCTACAACGCGCTGAAATCCACCCTGTCGACCTATGCCAAGCAGCTCTCGCACGCGCTGGCGCCGTCGGGAATCCGGGTCAATGCCGTGGCGCCGGGGCCGGCCCTGTCCGGGGGAGGCCGGTGGGACGTGCTGGAACACGCCGATCCGGGACTCTACGGGGCGGCCCTGCGACAGCATCCGTTACGGCGCCTTTCCACGGCCGATGAAATCGCCCGGTATGCAGTATTCCTGGCCAGTCCCGCCGCAAGCTGGGTCAACGGCACGCAGATCCCGGTCGACGGCGGCTTTTCCCAGCGGATCGGTTTTTGAACCGCGGGGCGGCTTTGACGGCACAGCGACCCGGACCCGGCGCAACCGAGTTTCCGGCGGTGGAAACCTCCGGATCCGATTTCGGCACGGCGGTCATTCCGAAGGAGTACTACACCAGCCCCGCGTTCATGGAACGGGAATGGGCCGCACTGTGGACGAAGGTCTGGCTCATGGCCTGCCGCGAAGATGCGATTCCGGAGGCGGGCGACCATTACGTTCACGACGTCGGCCGGGAATCGATTCTGGTCGTGCGCCAGCGGGACGGCTCGGTCCGCGCTTTCTTCAATGTCTGTCAGCACCGGGGCAACCGGGTCGCGCCGCCGGGCGTCGGCCATACGGACGACACGCTGAAGTGCGGCTACCATCATTGGGAATACGACCTGAACGGCCGGATTCGAAGGATTCCGGATATCGAGACCTTTCCGCAGGGCGCGCCCTGCCACGGGCTGGTCGAGCTGCCGTGCGACAGCTGGGGCAGTTTCGTCTGGTTCACCATGAACCCCGAGCCGGAACCGCTGCTGGAGTTTCTCGATCCGCTTCCGGGCCAGCTCGATCCCTACCATTTCGAGCGGATGGTCATGACCCGCGACTGGACCGTCGAGTGGGACTGCAACTGGAAGACCTCGGTCGACGCCTTCAACGAGAGCTACCACGTCCAGGGCATCCATCCCCAGCTGCTCTATTACCTGGACGATTTCAACGTCCGGATCGACTGTTTCGACCGTCACAGCCGCTACATCGTGCCCTTTGCCACGGTCAGCCACCGGGTGAGCGACACCACCGAAATTCCGCCGCTGATCAAGCTGATCATGCGCGAGGCGGACATGGAGCCCGCGGATTTCGACGGCCGGGTGGAGGACGTGCGCCACGCGGTTCAGCAATGGAAGCGCGAACACGGCCCGGCGGCCGGCCTCGACTATACGGAGCTGAGCGACGATCAGCTCACCGACGACTACAATTACCTGATCTTCCCGAATGTGACGCTGAACACCCATGCCGACGACCTGATGCTGTTTCGCCACCGGCCGCATCCGACTGACCCGGACCGGATGTTTTTCGACCTGCAGAATTTCAGGCTGCTGAAGTCGGACGAGGAGCCGCCGCTGCGGCGGCCGAGGCATCTCCAATTCAGACACGGCGAGAAATCGCTCGGGCGCGTTCTCGATCAGGACGCCGCCAACCTGCCCCGGGTGCAGGCGGGCATGCATTCCGCGGCGTTCGAGGGACTCTGGCTCGGAAAACAGGAAACGCGCATTCGTCATTTCCACAAGGTGATCGCCGACTATTTCGGGCGCCACGCGCGGGACAGCCGCGGCGAAGGGGCGTGAGACCGATGCGCGGCCGGATCGGCCTCGTGCGCCGCGGGGCGGAGGGCTAGACAGGATGGCCGGACCGATCGATGCGTATCTCGTTGCCGGCGGCAAGTATCACGATATCGATTTCGCCCGCATCGAGCTGCTGAAGCTGCTCGCCGAACACGAGCGGATTCGCGTGACCGTCGGATCCGATTACGGCGACGCCCGGGCGATCGGCGACGCGGACATCCTGGTCACCTACACCTGCGACGTGGTTCCGCGCGGCCACGAAATCTCGGCGCTGCAGCGTTTCCTCGGCCGCGGGCGGCGCTGGCTCGCATTGCACGGCACGAACTCGGTGCTGAGCTTCCGGGAAGACAACCGGGTCGAATGCCCGCCGCTCGACCCGGATTTCCTCGCGATGGTCGGCAGCCAGTTCCAGGCCCATCCCTCGCCGATCGGGCGCTACAAGGTGGTCAACGCGGCCACGGACCATCCGCTGGTCGCGGGCATCGCAAACTTCGTCGTCGAGGACGAGCAGTATCTGCAGGACTGTCTCCCCGGCAACAGGCCGCTCCTGGTCACCCGGTTCGGCGGCAAGACCGACCTCTTCGTCCGCGACACCTGGCCGGAAGACGACCATGCGGTGATGTATCTGCGCGAGCATGGCGGCGGCGAGGTCCTGTACCTCACCCTCGGGCACGCCCGCGGCCGATACGACCTTCGGCCGCTGGCCGATTTCTATCCCTATGTCGAGCGCGGCGCCTGGCAGCTGCCGGTCTTCTACGATCTGCTTCGCCGCGGCATCCGCTGGGCGGCGGAACGGTGAGAAAATGCGTGTATACGGTTTTCGCCAATTTCTCTAAACATACCGGGCCGCGCCGATAGTCTGCGCCCGGACGCGCCGGCGCCGTCCAGGAAGGAACTCACCGCCGTGCAGATCAGCCGCCAGGACATGCTTCGCGCCTACCGTCGGATGTCGACGATCCGGGCGTTCGAAGAGCGTCTCCACGTCGAGAACCGCACCGGGGAGATCGCCGGCTTCATCCACCTCTATGCCGGCCAGGAGGCGATCGCCGTCGGGGTCTGCGAGACCCTCACCGACCGCGACTACATCATCAGCACGCACCGCGGCCACGGCCATTCGATCGCCAAGGGCTGCGACGTGACGGCGATGATGCTGGAGATCTACGGCCGCCGCGACGGCATGTGCAAGGGCCGCAGCGGCTCGATGCATATCGCCGATCTCGAGAAGGGCATGCTCGGCGCGAATGCGATCGTCGGCGGCGGCCCGCCGATCGCCGTCGGCGCCGCGATCGCCTCGAAGGTGAAGAAGGACGGCAGCGTGGCGGTTTCGTTCAGCGGCGACGGCGCGTCCAACCAGGGCACGGTCTTCGAAGCCATGAACATGGCCGTGGTGCTCAAGGTTCCCAAGGTTTTCGTGTTCGAGAACAACGGCTACAGCGAGCACACGGGCGCGTCATACGGCGTCGGCGCGGACGATCCGGTGAAGCGGATCGCCGGGTTCGGCATCCCGGTCTGGCAGGCCGACGGAACGGATTTCTTCTCGGTTCACGAAGCCGCCCGGCAGGCGACCGAACACGCCCGGAGCGGCAACGGGCCGAGTGCGGTCTACGCCGAGGCGATGCGGTATTTCGGCCATTTCGAGGGCGACCCGCAGCTCTACCGCGCGAAGGGGGAGGTCGAGGCCCTGCGCAGCGGCAACGACTGCCTGCTCAATTTCCGCCGCAGGACGATCGAAGGCGCGTTGCTGGAAGCGGCCGAACTCGACGAGATCGACCGCGAGACAGCGGAGACCGTCGAGGAGGCCGTGGCCGCGGCCAGGGCAGCGCCGCCGCCGCCGCCCGAGGCGGTGCTCGAAGACGTCTACGCAACCTATTGAGCGCGAGCCAGCCCATGCCGACGATGACGATGCGCGACGCGCTGAACGAAACGCTGTTCGCCGAAATGCGCAGGGACCCGAACGTGATCGTGCTCGGCGAGGATGTCTCGGGCGGCGCCGGCGGATCGTCCGGAATCCGCGATGCCGCCGGCGGCATTTTCGGCGTCACGAAAGGGCTGATTCACGAGTTCGGCGAAGACCGGGTCATCGACACGCCGATCAGCGAATCCTCCATCGTCGGCGCCGCGAACGGGGCCGCGCTGGCCGGTCTCCGGCCGGTGGCCGAGATCATGTTCGCCGATTTCGTCGGCGTCTGTTTCGACCAGATCTACAACCAGGCGGCCAAGTTCCGCTACATGTTCGGCGGCAGGGCGCGGACCCCGATGGTGATCCGCATGTCCATGGGCGCCGGGATGAACGCCGGGCCGCAGCATTCCCAGACCGTCTACCCGATGCTGACGGCGGTGCCCGGGCTGAAGGTGGCCGTGCCGGCGACGCCGGCCGATGCGAAGGGCCTCCTGACGACGGCGATCCGGGACGACGATCCGGTCGTCTTCCTCGAACACAAGGCGCTCTACGCGCGGA
>JAJEBT010000016.1 GCA_022822405.1 Alphaproteobacteria bacterium | reverse complement strand
GTCAGCCGCCATCTGCCGGCGCCGCCCCCGGGGCGCACCCTTGTTCTTGCCGCCGGCAAGGCCGGCGCCGCGATGGCACGCGCCGTCGAGGACGTCTGGCCCGGGCAGCTCGATGGCCTGGCGGTCGTCCGCTACGGGCATACTCTGGCCTGTCGCCGCGTCGAGGTCGTCGAGGCCGGCCATCCGGTGCCGGACGCGCTGGGTGCGGCGGTTGCAGAGCGGTTCCTCGATGAAGCTGCGGCACTCGGGCCGGACGACCTGCTGCTGTTCCTGGTATCGGGCGGCGCGTCCGCGCTGCTTGTGCGGCCTGCTTCGGGCCTCGATCTCGCAGCCAAGCAGGCTGTCAACGGCGCGCTGCTGTCGTCGGGCGCGTCCATCGGCGAGATGAACTGCCTGCGCCGCCATCTGTCAGGCATCAAGGGAGGCCGCCTCGCGGCCGCGGCAAGTCCGGCGCGGGTCACGACCCTTGCCATCTCCGACGTGCCCGGAGACGATCCCTCGGTCATCGGCTCCGGCCCGACGGCTCCCGACCCGACAAGCTGCGCCGATGCGCTGGCGATCGCCAGGAAATACCGCATTCCGCTTCCGCCTGCCGCCCGCGATGCCTTGGAGGCGGGCCGGTGGGAATCCGTGAAGCAAGGCGATCCGGCGCTCGCCGGGGCCGACTACCGGATCGTTGTCCGTCCGGCGGACGCGCTCGAAGCCGCCATGGTGGGCGCGCGACGTCACGGCTTTCAGGCCGTCAATCTCGGCGATGATCTCGAGGGCGAGGCCTGCGATCTCGCGTGTGAACACGCGGTCCTGGCGGCTGGCATGGCGTCTGCCAGCATCGCGGTCTCGGGCGGTGAGACGACCGTCACGATTGGGCGCCCCGGGGGCAGGGGAGGACGCAACTGCGAATACCTGCTGGCGCTTGCGATTGCGCTTGACGGGGCGCCCGGCATCCACGCCATCGCCTGTGATACCGACGGCATCGACGGTACCGAGGATGCGGCCGGAGCGGTGATCGGGCCGGACACGCTCGAGCGCGCCCGCGCGCTCGAACTCGACGCGGCCGCAATGCTCGAGAGGCACGACAGCTACGGTTTCTTCGCGGCGCTCGGGGACTTGGTCGTGACCGGGCCGACGCTGACCAACGTCAACGATTTCCGCGCCATCCTTGTCGAGGACAACCGCCGGTGACGTCCGGCGCGGCCGGTCGGATGCGCTGCTGTTTGCCGCCGCCGGCGTTTACGGATGCACGGTTTCCGTAAACCAGTCGGTCGGCAGCTCGTGCCCGATCCCGGCGTCTCGCGCCTTGCGGTGAACGAGATAGCCGGTAGCGGCAAACTGGTAGCCGAGGCCGAGATTGTTGAGAAAGCAGGTTACCTGGCTGTCGTCCGTGCGGCCGCTGCGCCGGCCGCAGATGATCTGGGGCAGCGACGGCAGGGACGCGTGCCAGTCGTCGTGTTCGACGCCGTAGCTGCCGACCTTGTCCTCGCCGACCTGCACCCCGTGCGTATAGATGAGCTCGGCGTTGTCGTCGTGGTCGAGGAGGCAGAACAGGTCGATGTGGTCCCAGCCGCCGCGTTCGACCTCGGTCGCCCCGGGGCGGATCGTGCCGATATGCATGCCGGGTTCGATCCAGTCCCGGAAGAACACCGGCATCACGGCGTTGGTGGCGCAGGCCACGATGTCAGCCCCGCCGCAGGCCTCCTCGCCACTGGCGCAGGCGCGCGCAGGAACGCCGGTAGCCTCGGCCATTTCCGCAGCGAACGCCTCGCGGTGGGCGGCATTCGGACTGTAGACGCGGATCTCTTCGAGCGGGCGAACCGCGCAATGGGCCGTGACCTGGGCGCCGGCCTGCCATCCCGATCCGAGGACGGCAAGGATGCGCGACTCCTGCCGGGAGAGATGCTTTGCGGCGATGGCGTTGGTCGCGCCGACGCGGGCGCGTTGCATCACGCCGTCCGGCATGATGGCGAGGGGTTCGCCGGTGTGGGTGCTGAACAGCAGCACCAGCCCGACATAGCGGTCGCCCGGCGCCGCCGGGACCTTGACGCGGCGCATCTCGTTGCCGGCCTGCGGGAAGGTGAGAATGTCCGAGTTGAGGCGGATGGCGCCGACGCCGAACTTCGGAATCACTCCGTCCATCGACTTGAGGGCGTAAAGCCCGTCCTCGCGCAGCGTCGTCGGCGTGACGATGTCCGACCGGCGCCGGCTCGCCCCCCGGCCCTCGGCAAGCTCCAGATAGGCTTCTTCGAGAACCGGGATCAGCTCCGGCATCTCGAGGACAGATTCGACTTCGTCGTTGGAAAGAATGAGCGTCATGCCGGTCTCCCGTCATGGCCCGCCGCGTTGCGGCAGGTCAGGCAATGGCGATGTCCGTTGAGCGGACAAGGGATACGCCGGCGGCTTCCAGGTCGGCGGTCGCTGCGGCCAGCGATCCTTCCATGTCGATCGCGCGGCAGGCATCCTCGACCAGCACTGCCTCGAAACCCTCTCTCCGGGCGTCGAGCGCCGACCATGCGACGCAGAAGTCGGTGGCGAGGCCGGCGAGGAATATCCGCCTGAAGCCGCGTTCGCGAAGGTAGCCGGCAAGCCCGGTCGGCGTCCTGCGGTCGTTTTCGAAGAAGGCCGAATAGGAATCGATCTCGCGGCGGAAACCCTTGCGCACGATCAACTCGGCGTGGCCGGCCTCGAGATTCGGATGAAAGGCAGCGCCCTCGGTTTCCTGCACGCAGTGGTCCGGCCACAGCACCTGCACGCCATAGGCGACATCGACGGTGTCGAACGGGGCGCGCCCGGCATGGCTGCTTGCGAATGAATGATGGTCGGTTGGATGCCAGTCCTGGGTCAGTGCGACATGGGCGAAACCCTGCGCCAGCCCGTTGATCGCCGGTACGACCTCGTCTCCGCCCGGTACGGCGAGCGCGCCCCCGGGGCAGAAGTCGTTCTGCACGTCAATGACGAGGAGCAGGTCGGTTGCATGATCCGGTGCGATGCTGGCCATCTGGGTCCCTGCCGTCCGGCTTCGCGTGGCGGCCGCTCCGAACCACCCGACCTCGCGTGCGCTGCGGCACCGCGCATGCGTCTTTTTGCCCCGGCCGAGTGTGTTTGCCAGACGGGCATGACGTGCCCGCACCTCGCTCCGGGCGTCCGATGCCGCCCCTTGGCGGGTGGGCCCTAGCGGCCCTCGCGTTCGGCCCGTTTGCGTTCGAGCTTGCGGGCGCGTCGGATTGCTTCAGATTTCTCGCGGGCGCGGCGCTCCGAGGGTTTCTCGTAGGAACGGCGCATCTTCATCTCGCGGAAGATTCCCTCGCGCTGCATCTTCTTTTTGAGTGCGCGCAGGGCCTGGTCGACATCGTTGTCTCGTACGGTTACTTGCACCTGCAGTTCATCTCCTGGCTGGTCCATTCAAGATTTCGCGGCCGGTTGCCGCAAATCCGGGCAACTCTCTTACCAGCATTCGCACCGCCGTGCAAACGGCTTGTCTTCTGGCCGCGGATGAACTATTTCCGGATTGCAGAGCCCCGTGGCGGGACAGCTGTCGAGAGGCCCGACCATGACTCTTCTCAAGATTGCCCGAATGGGCCATCCGGTGCTGCTCCGGTCCGCCCGGCCGGTTGTCGATCCGGCCTCCGCAGAGATCGGCGCCCTCGTCGGGAACATGATCGAGACCATGGAGGATGCGGCAGGCGTCGGCCTTGCCGCCCCGCAAGTGTACGAGAGCCGCCGCGTCATCATCTTCACTGCGCCCGAAGAGCGCGCCGGAGAGGATGCCCCGGAGACCGATTTCGCGCCGCTGACGACCCTCATCAATCCTGAATTCGAGCCAATCGGGGACGATATCGCGATGGGCCTCGAGGGCTGCCTGTCGATTCCCGGCATCACGGGCATCGTCCCGCGCCATGCGCGGATTATCTATCGCGGCTACGCGCCGGACGGGCGTCCGGTCGAGCGCGAGGCGACGAACTTCCATGCACGGGTGGTGCAGCACGAGATTGACCATCTCGATGGCATCCTGTTTCCATCGCGCATGACCGACCTCTCCTGCCTCAGCTTCAACGAGGAACTCGGGCATCTGATGGAGTATGTCGCGGAACGCAGGGCCGGGTCGGGGGCCAGGCAGGCCGGTCAGGAGCAATGAGCCGCACCGTGCAGGAAGATCGGGACCGCCTGCTGGCTGCCGTGCTGGCGCATGTGCCCTTCGACGGTTGGTCCGCAGCGGCGCTGGAGGCGGGAGCGCGGGATCTCGATGTCGATCCCGGCATGGCGTCGGTCATCTTCCCCGGCGGAGGAAGGCAGGCATGCGCGCATTTTTCACGCTGGGCCGATCGCGCCATGACCAATGCGGTCGAGCCCGACGAACTCGCCGGTCTTCGCATGCACGAGCGGATCGCGCGTCTGGTCGAGGCGCGGCTTGATGTCCTTGCGCCTCATCGCGAGGCCGTGCGGCGCGGCATGACGCTCCTCGCATTTCCGCGAAACGCCCCCCTCGGGTCCCGGCTCCTGTACCGGACCGTGGACGACATCTGGCATGCAGCCGGCGACAGGTCCGCCGATTTCTCGTTCTACACCAAGCGCGGGCTGCTTGCCGGCGTGGTCGCCTCGACTACGCTCTACTGGCTCGATGACGGGAGTGAAGGCCAGCTCGAGAGCAGGCGCTTTCTCGACCGCCGCCTTGCCGACGTGATGCGTCTGCACGGTGCCCGCGGCCGCATCGAGCGGTTGCGTGGTGCGGTTACGGGCCCAATCTGCGTGCTGCGCGAGACCCTGCACCAGCGTTACGGGCTGGAAGGAGGCCGCGACAGGCGTGTGACGTGACCCATCTTGCGCCCAGCACGGGTCTCGGCCTTTCCGTAGAGATGCAGGCATGCCCCCTTTTCGCCGGCGATCGCT
This sequence comes from Alphaproteobacteria bacterium, assembly GCA_022822405.1. Classification (GTDB taxonomy): domain Bacteria; phylum Pseudomonadota; class Alphaproteobacteria; order MPNO01; family UBA830; genus JAJEBT01. The sequence goes on along the minus strand of JAJEBT010000016.1, from coordinate 10,262 downwards.
TCCCAGGATTCCACGTCCCTGCCGATAAGATTCGTCATCGTCGCGTCTGAATGCCGGGCCGGGTCTCCGAGCGGAAGTCCCGTCACGGCGCGGACGAACTGCTCGAACTGGCTGACCGCGCATGCGTCGATCGTCCAGTGTCCGGAATTGTGCGGGCGCGGCGCGATCTCGTTGACCAGCACGCTGCCGTCCGGGACGACGAACATCTCGACCGCGACGAGGCCGACCAGGTCGAGCGCCTCGGCGATCCGGCGGGCGATCCCGTCGGTTGCGGCGGCAACATCCGGTGCTGCCGCTGACGGCGCCGTGGTGGTGTGGAGGATGCCGTCGCGGTGAACGTTGTCGACGGCTGCGTAGGTCGCGACCTCGCTGTCGAGCCCGCGCGCGGCGATGACCGAGATCTCGCGTTCGAATTCGACCAGACTCTCGAGGATCGCCTCGCGTTCGCCGATCTGGTGCCATGCGTCGATGAGATCGGCCGGACTGTCGATGCGGACCTGGCCCTTGCCGTCATAGCCAAAGCGGGCGGTCTTCAGAATCGCCGGAAACCCGGTCTCGGCCGAAGCCGCTACCAGGCTGGATGGGGAACTGACCTTGGCCCAGCGCGGCGTCGCGATGCCGAGACCGTTCACAAAGGCCTTCTCGACTGCCCGTTCCTGCGATATCTGCAGCGCCCTCACGCTCGGCCGCACGGGAGTCGTTTCGAAAATCGCGGAGAGCGTCGAGGCCGGTACGTTCTCGAATTCGAAGGTCGCGACGTCGACGGCGCCCGCGAATGCCCGGACGGCGGCAATGTCCGAATAGGGCGCTGTCGTGCAGCTTGCGGCGATCTCCTTGGCCGGCGCATTCTCCTCGGGGCTGAAGACATGGCAGCGGTAGCCCAGTTCCGCAGCTGCCATCGCGGTCATGCGTCCCAGCTGTCCGCTGCCGAGAATCCCGATTGTCGCGCCCGGCGCGAGTACGCGCGTCATGCCGCTACGGACGCCGCGTTGCGCATGGTCCGGCCGATCTGGACCCGGCGCGCAGACATCAGCGGCCCGTGGGCCGTTGAGGCACCGACGCGGTCTGTGCCGACCGCCACGCTTCGATTCGCGCCGCCAGCTCGTCGTCGCCGATGGCAACGATCGAGGCGGCAAGCAGCCCGGCGTTGGTGGCGCCCGAGGTGCCGATGGCGAGTGTGCCGACCGGCACTCCGGCCGGCATCTGGACGATCGACAGCAAACTGTCGAGTCCGTTGAGGGCGGCGCTCTCGACGGGCACTCCGAGCGTGGGCAGCGAGGTCATCGATGCGACCATGCCAGGCAGGTGCGCGGCGCCGCCGGCGCCCGCTATGATCACCTTCAGTCCCCGCTGGCGTGCGGTGGTCGCGTAGTCGTAGAGGCGGTCCGGAGTTCGATGCGCGGAAATCACGCGGTGTTCCGCCGCGACGTCGAGCGACTTCAGGATATCGGCCGCGTTCTTCATCGTTGGCCAGTCGGATCGGCTGCCCATGATCACGCCGACCAGCGGCCGGGTGGCGCCACGCGCGGAACGTCGTCCCCGCGCGGCGGGCTTTGCCGCTTTGTTAGATGGGGTAGGGGAGGCCATGACTGTCTTCTCCCGGTTCGATCCGGTCGGGTTTCCGCCAGTGCCGGCCCGGACCCTGTTGTCGGCGTTGCGGTCGGGTGACCTGTACGCGCCGCCGGCCAGGCGGACGCGGCCCCCGAAAAGGGCGTCTTCAGGCGATGATATCCGGATACAGCTGGTCCTGGATGCGCGATATCTGGTCCTTGAGGATGAGCTTGCGCTTCTTCAGCCGCTGGAGCTGGAGCTGGTCGTAGGGTGCGTGTTCCGTAAGGCGCGCGATCACGTCGTCAAGATCGCGATGCTCCTGCCGGAGTTCCTGCAACCGGCGCCGAAGGCCTTCGTCGTCACTCATGTGCTGTTGCCGGGTCCCGTTGCCTGGGTGTCCCATACTAGCAGGTATCGCAGCGATCTGTTACCGTGCGAGTCGGCGATTCAGGGTCCGGAACTCATCGGTAATGGCGAAAATAAGACGCATAGGAGTGCTGACCAGCGGCGGCGACTGCGCGGGGCTGAATGCCGTCATCCGCGGCATCGTCCATCGTGCGGTCGGAGGCTACGGATGGCAGGTCTTCGGCATCCGTCAGGGGACCCACGGCCTCCTGGCGCGGCCCGTGGACTGTGAAGAGCTGACCATCGACAGGTTCAGCGGCGAGGTTTTCCGTACCGGCGGAACGATACTGGGCTCGGTCAACCAGGGCGATCCCTTCGCCTTTCCGATGCCCGACGGCTCGGTGGTGGACAGGTCCGAGGAATTTATTGCCGGCTATCGCGAGCTCGGCCTCGACGCGCTCATCGGAATCGGTGGCGACGGCAGCCTCGCCATCCTGCGCCGGCTGGCGATTCAGGGCGGATGGAAGATGGTCACCGTGCCCAAGACGATCGACAATGATGTCGGGGTGACCGAGAATTCCGTAGGCTATGTTACCGCCGTGGATGTCGCGACGGAGGCGCTCGACCGCCTGCAGCCGACGGCCGCGAGCCACGACCGCATCATGGTGCTGGAGGTCATGGGCCGCGGCGCAGGGCACATCGCGCTGGCAGCCGGCATTTCCGGCGGAGCCGACGCCATACTGATCCCCGAGGTTCCCTGGACCGTCGACGGCCTCGTGGGAAAGATACATGATGTCCGGGACGCTGGCCGCAATTTCGCCCTTGTCGTGGTCGCCGAGGCGGCGCAGCTGCCGGGTGGCGTGGAGGTCACCGAGACCCAGGCCGACGGCTCCTCGCGCTATGGTGGCGTCGGGCACCGGATCTGCGAGATCATCGAGGAACGGATGGGCATCAACGTCCGCGTGACCGTGCTCGGCCACGTCCAGCGCGGCGGAGCGCCGTCACCGAGGGACCGGCTCTTCGGCCTGACATTCGGCGTCCATGCGGTCGATCTCGTCGCCGCCGGCCGGTTCGACCGGATGGTGGCATGGTCAAACCGCCAGTGCATAGACGTTCCGATCGAGGAGGCGCTGAAGGCCCATCCGCTCGTCGACCCCTATGGCGCGCTGGCGGTGACCGCGCGCGGCCTGGGCATCTATCTGGGAGACCTCGGGGGCGCTTCATGACGCTGGCGAGGAAACCTGTTGCGGCCGTCCGGGACGGGCGCCGGGGATGGAAATGACCGAATTCCCCGACCATCCGTTCTGGGACTTTTCACTGGAGGTCTACATGACCCCCGGGGTGGGAGAAGCCTGTCTGGAACTCCAGGAACGGCACGGGCTCGACGTAAACTTGCTTCTCTTCTGCATCTGGCTCGGCGCGTCGGGGCGCGGCACCCTCGCCAAGGCGGAAGTCGAGGAACTGATATCTGCGGTACGGGCCTGGCATGACGATGTCGTGCGTGCGCTCCGCGCCGTGCGTACCCGCATGAAAGGCGGCATGCCACCGGCCCCGGATGCGCTTGCCGAATCGCTGCGCCAGCGGGTGCAGAAGATCGAGATCGACTGCGAGCACACGGAACAGCTCATGCTTGCGGCCTGCGTCGACCGGGCAGCGGACGACTCCCTGTCCGGCGACGATCGCGCGGCGGATGCCGGGGCCAATGCCGCGCGCTATTTCGACGGGCTCGGGCGGACGCTTTCGGACGCGGACCGGTCCTGTCTGTCGGTTATGCTCGGCGTGGTGTTTCCCGACCTGTCATCGGCCCGGATCAGCGAGCTCAGTGCCCGGCCGTGACCACGGCAGACTTTTCCACAACGGAAACTCGTCGTTGCGGTTCCGCATGTTGTAACGCGGCTTTACCGGTGCCATATAATGTGCACATGACGCCAATCTGGTCACGGAGGAGATCGGCATGAACGAGAGTCGACAGATCGAAGAACTGAAAGCGCGGCATGCGGAACTTGAAAGGGCACTGGAAGCCGAAGCCAACCGACCGTTTCCCGATCAGACGACGCTTATCGATCTCAAGAAGCAGAAACTCCAGGCCAAGGACCGGATCGCCCGTCTCGAGCAGGGCTGAGCTACGAGTCCGGCGACGGCGGCAGTTCCCCGGCCGGCTCGGCGGGCGCGCTCTCGACGCCGGTCGACGTGTAGCCCGCCTTCAGAAGTGCCTGGTCGAGGTCGTTCCGGCTGCACAGCCCGAGGCCGACCGGATCGCGGGCGTTCAGGTTGGGCATGTTCCAGTGCGTTCTTTCTCGGATTGCGGTGATCGTCGACTTGGTGGTGCCGATCAGCCGCGATATCTGACCGTCGCTCATGTCGGGATAGTTCTTGACGATCCAGGCGATGGCGTCGGGCTTGTCGCCGCGCCGCGCGATCGGCGTATAGCGCGGTCCCTTGGCCCGGGCGATCGGCTTGGGGACGTCGGTTTCCGCCATTTCCAGCCGCGTTGCCGGATCGGCCTCGCAGCGCGAGATTTCCTCGCGTGTGAGTTGCCCGTTGGCGATGGGATCGTAGCCCACGATTCCCGGCGACACCTCGTCGTCCGCGATGCTCTGCACCTCAAGCTCGTGAAGGTCGCAGAACGCCCCGATCTGGCGGAAGGTGAGCCTCGTGTTTTCGATCAGCCACACCGCTGTCGCCCTCGGCATCAGCGGTCGTGACTGTTGGCTTGGCTGGCGGTCCATGTGCGTGTGTCCTTTCCATGAAACGTGCGGACGAGGGTCCGTCCGGAGACCGGAAGTGCCGCGGCCCGGTCAGGAATGGCTGTCCAAGCTTAGCATGAGCTTTCCGATATGGGTGCTGGCCTCCATGACGCGGTGCGCAGCGGCGGCCTCGGCAAGCGGGAAAGTCTCGTGGATCACGGGCTTGAGCGCCCCGGAACCGAGCAGGGGCCAGGCCTGATCGAGAAGGGCCTTCGCGATCGCGCCCTTTTGCACCACGCTCCGCGGCCGCAACACGGAGCCCGTGAGGGTCAGGCGCCCGGTCATGATTCGGGGCAGGAAGAGTTCGACCTTGGCGCCTTTCTGGACGGCGATCTGCACGAGGCGGCCGTCCGTGCCGAGCGCGTCCAGGTTGCGGGCGAAATACGCGCCGCCAACCATGTCGAGGACGAGGTCGCAGCCGCGGCCGCCGGTGGCGGTCTTCACGACCTCGACGAAGTCCTCTTCCATATAGTTGATGGCGCGGTCGGCGCCGAGCGCCTCGCAGGCCTGGCACTTCTTAGCGGTCCTTGCGGTGGAAAACACTGTCGCGCCGAATGACTTCGCCATCTGGATGGCGACGGAACCGATGCCGCCGGATCCACCATGGATCAGGACGGTCTCACCCTCGGCGAGCCGGCCGCTGTCGAACAGGTTGGTCCACACGGTGAAGAAGGTCTCTGGAAGCGCGGCTGCCCGCAGGAGGTCGAAACCGTCCGGCAGCGGCAGGGCCTGTGGCTCGGGCACGACGCAATATTCCGCATAGGCGCCACCCGCGACCAGTGCGCAGACTTCGTCGCCCGGAGCGAACCGGTCCGTGCCGGCGCCGGCATCGACCACGGTTCCGGCGAGCTCGAGCCCCGGAATGTCGGTCACCCCCGGTGGCGGTGGATAGCTGCCCCGGCGCTGCATGACGTCCGGAAAATTGACGCCGGCCGCGGCTACTTTGACGAGGAGTTCGCCGTCCGCGGGCTGCGGCCGTGGACGGTGGACGGGGCGGAGGACGTCCGGACCGCCGGGTTCGGCGATCTCGATCGCCGTCATCTGTTCGGGCAGGGGTTCAGGCATGGGCGGCTCAGGTGGTGCGGCGGCGGTTGCGGGCCTGCCCGATCCACGGCAAACTGGCCAACCGCTGCAGTCGATGTTGGAACGGACGATGGACGACGATCTCCCGCATAATGCGCCCAAGCCCAAGCGCAATCTCGACCCGATGTCGATCGACGAACTCGAAGACTACATCCTGGAGATGGAAGGGGAGATCACGCGGGTGCGCGCAGAAATTGACAGGAAAAAGGCCCATCTTGCCAAGGTGGATCAACTGTTCGGGACAACCTCCTGACGCGGGACGGGGCAACGCGAGCCGAAAGCCCGAACCGTCCGACGCGGCCGGTCAGCCGAGGCCCAGTTCCGAAAAGCGCTTGTTGAACTTGGCCACTTGGCCTTCCGAATCAACGAGGTGCTGGGCGCCTCCGGTCCAGGCGGGATGGGACTTGGGATCGATGTCGAGCTTCAGCGTGTCGCCGGGCTTGCCCCAGGTCGACCGGGTGGCGTAGGTCGTCCCGTCGGTCATGACGACCGTGATCTCGTGATAATCCGGGTGAATGTCGGGTTTCATGGCACCTCTCCTGAACGCGCGACGGTGATATAGCGGATAGCGTGCCGGCTGGCAACATCGCTGTACCGGAGGCGCATCATGCGGGCGCCGCCGTGCGCGGTCCGTGCCGGGCAGGAACGCCTTCCCGTCGCGAATCGCGACCACTTGCGTCCCCAGAAGGCCTTTGCCACTATCGCTGCCGTTGCTGGTCGGAGAGTATGGACGGAAGTCGGAGGGTCGCGGTGCGCGGATGGGTTCTGGTGCTGGCTGCGGCCTCGATCCTGGCGACGCCGGCGATTCTTCCGGTGTCTGCCGAGGCGGGATCGGCCGTGGGCGCTCCGAAGGCGGATCGCGTGGTCGTGAACAAGAACCAGCGCCAGATGCTACTGTTGCGCGGCGACCGCGTGCTTCGGGAATACCGGGTGGCGCTCGGCCGTTATCCCGTCGGCCACAAGACCCGCAAGGGCGATGCGCGCACCCCCGAAGGCACCTACCGCATTGCCGGGCGGCTGGACACGGATCGCTCCCTGTTTCACCGCGCGCTCAGGATCTCCTACCCGAACGCCCGGGACCGGGCGCACGCGGCTGCGCGCGGTTTCGATCCCGGCGGCGGTATCATGATTCACGGATTGCCGCAGGACTGGACGGCGAAGCAGCTCAATCATCCGTCGCTCGACTGGACCCAAGGCTGCATCGGGGTCACCAACCGCGAGATAGACGAGATCTGGACCATGGTGGATAACGGCACCCCCGTCGAGATCCGTCCCTGAAACGCCGAACCCGGTCCGCGCGGCCGTAAGCCCGCACCGCCAACACTCTCAGTTCCCGGCCTCCGGCAGCGCGAAACGCGCCTCCGGCGCGACCGGTCCGTCGCAGTTGACGCGCCCTTCCTCGACCATGTGTTCCATGTGCGCGAGAACCGACCGTGCCGCGGCGCCATGCATGGCCTTCGGCAGGTGACGGTACATGTCGGAAACCATGTCCGGGATCGTGGTCCGCCCGCGTTCGAGGCAGTTCATGATCTCGGTCTCGCGCATCAGCCGGTGGCCGAGATAGGCGCGGACGAAGGGTCGCGGCCTGCGGATCTCGGGCCCGTGCCCGGGCAGGTAGAAGCTGTCTTCGCGCTTGAGGCACAGGCGGAGGCTTGCGAGATACTCGCCCATGTTGCCATCGGGCGGAGAGACGATCGTCGTGTTCCATCCCATCACATGGTCGCCTGAGAACAGGGCTCCGTTCTCGGGCATCGAGAAGCAGAAGTGATTGGACATGTGGCCGGGCGTGTGCACGGCATCCAGGGTCCAGTCCGGTCCCGCCACCGCGTCGCAGTCGGCGAGAACGACATCGGGCTCGAAGTCCTCCTGCGCCGCCTCGACGGTATCGCCGCCGTCGAGCGGCCGCGGGTGGGCGCCGACGATCTGCGCGCCGGTCGCTTGCTGCAGCCAGGCAGCGGCCGGCGAATGGTCTATGTGGGTGTGGGTCACGATGATATGTATGACCGTCTCTCCGGCGAGTGCCGCCAGCAGGTTGTCGACATGCTCCGCTATTGCCGGGCCCGGATCGATGACTCCGACCTCGCCACTGCCCACGATGTAGGTGTTGGTCCCGTAATGCGTGAACGCACTCGGGTTCTCGGCCACGACCCGGCGTACGCCGTGCGCGACCTCGGCGGGTTTTCCGTATTCGAACTCCATGGTCTTGCGAAACGGTATCTTTGCCGCGCTCATGTCCTTGCCCCGCCGCTATTCGAAGGTGATCCGTGGCGCGTCCGGCAGCGACGCGCCGCCGCCGACCTTCTGCCATATCCGTTCCGCGATGCTCCGGTAGGCCGCGGCGTGCGCGCCCGACCCGTCGCGCGCGACCACCGGCTGCCCAGAATCGGCGGCTTCGCGGATCGCCATGTCGAGCGGAATCTCGCCAAGGAAGTCGATGCCCGCCTCGCCGGCTGCCGTGCGTGCGCCGCCGTGCGTGAATATCTCGGACCGTTCGCCGCAAGCGGGGCACAGGAAATAGCTCATGTTCTCGATCAGCCCGAGCACGGGCACGTCGACCTTGCGGAACATGTCGAGGCCCTTGCGGACGTCGATGAGCGCCAGATCCTGGGGCGTCGAGACCAGTACCGCGCCGGCGACCGGCACGCGCTGGGCCATGGTCAGCTGCACGTCGCCGGTTCCCGGCGGCATGTCGACGACCAGTATGTCCTGGGGTCCCCACTGGACATCGCGCATCATCTGTTCGAGCGCGCCCATGACCATCGGCCCGCGCCAGATCATCGCGGTGTCCGCGGGCACGAGGAACCCGATTGACATGCAGGTGATGCCGTGCGCCTCGAGCGGAATGATGGTGCGGCCGTCGGGCGAGGACGGCCGCCCCGAAATCCCCATCATTGTCGGCAGAGACGGACCGTAGATGTCGGCATCGAGCATCGCTGTGCGCAGCCCCAGCGCGCGGAACGAGAGCGCGAGGTTCGCTGCCGTGGTCGACTTTCCGACGCCGCCCTTGCCTGATGCCACGGCCACGATGGCGCCGACCTGGGGCAGCAGTTCCGGCGCTGCCTGCGCCTGCGCCGGCTCTGACGCAGGCGTTGCGCGGTGCGCGGACAGGACCGCGGTTACCGAGAGCACTCCCGGCACCGCCTGCGCCGCCCGTTCGGCGGCCCGACGCACGGGCTCCATCCTGTCGGCATGTTCGGGCGCGATGTCGAGGGCGAACTGCACATGGCCGTCCTTGACGACGAGGCCGGAGACGATGCCTGATGACATCAGATCCCGGGAACCGTCGGGCAGGCTCACCGAGGCCAGTGCAGCCGTGATTTCGCGCTCGCTTGGCTGTGCCATGCTTGACTTCCCCGCAGGAACTTCGATACGCTGTGGGTGATGCTCGTTCCCGCAGCCGGATCAGGATTGCGCACTAGCAGGAACTGCCGTACAACACGAGTATAGACTCAACCGGACGAGCCGGAAAACACGGTCCGGGGCGAACCCCCGTCCGTACCTTCGGTGTCTGCGGTGCCAGGTGCGCCGCAACGCAAGCCTTCCGGGGACGTGAACCGGGCCATATCGATGTAGGCGGGGTGACAGCATGCCATGGAAACAGCAAGGCGGCGGCAATGGCGGCGGCCCGTGGGGCGGTGGCGGTCAGGGTCCTTGGGGCGGCGGCGGCCAACGCAGGGGCGGTGGCGGCCAGGGTCCCTGGGGCGGCGGTGGCGGCCAGTCGGGGCCACCTGACTTCGAGGGGCTGATCCGCAAGGGCCAAGAACGTTTCCGCAAGTTTCTCCCCGGCGGCCTCGGCGGTTTCCGTACCGTGATGATCATCATCCTGCTGGCGGCGCTGGTATGGATGCTTACCGGGCTTTACCGCGTGCAGCCCGGTGAAAAGGGCGTGGAACTTCTCTTTGGCCGTTTCGTGAAGACCACCGACCCGGGCCTCAATTTCTGGGCACCGTGGCCTATCGGATCGGTCGTAACCCCCAATGTCGAACGCACCAACCAGCTCAATATCGGCTTCCGCGCGCTGGGCAACGTCAGCCGCACGGAGAACATCCGCGACGTCGCCGAGGAAAGCCTGATGCTGACAAGCGACCAGAACATCATCGACATCGATTTCGTGGTCCAGTGGCGCATCGGCAAGCCGCGCGACTTCCTCTACAACATTCGGGACCCGCAGCAGACCATCAAGCGCGGCGCGGAGAGTTCGATCAGGGAGATCGTCGGCCAGACGCCGCTTGAGGAGACTCTCGCGACCAAGCGCCAGGAGGTCGAGGCGCGGACCAAGGACGTGCTCCAGAGAATTCTCGACGACTACAAGGCCGGTGTCATCATCGCCGAGGTCAAGCTCCAGAAGGTCGACCCGCCGCAGAAGGTGATCGACGCCTTCAACGACGTGCAGCGGGCGCGCCAGGACAAGGAGCGCCAGGAAAACGAGGCCAATGCGTATCGCAACGATGTCCTGCCCAAGGCCAAGGGCGAGGCCGAGCGGTTGCGCGCCGAGGCCAAAGCCTACCGGGAACAGCTGATCAAGGAAGCGGATGG
>JAJEBT010000186.1 GCA_022822405.1 Alphaproteobacteria bacterium | reverse complement strand
CGCGGCATGCTCCAGCCGCCGGGCGGCCTCCTTCGCGCCGGCGCGTTCCACATCGGGCGGAGCCGCCCCGTTCAGGGCAAGGGTTGCGTCGATAATCGGCCCGTAGCCGGTGCAGCGGCACAGGTTGCCGGCCATCAGGTCGTCCACGCTGGGCTTGTCCAGCGGTTCGCCTTCCAGCCACGCCGTATAGGCCGACATGACGAAACCGGGGGTGCAGAAGCCGCACTGGGAGGCGTGATGCTCGACGAAGGCGCGCTGGACCGGGTTCAGCGCCTCGCCCGTTGCACCGCCGCCGAGCCCCTCGACGGTCGTGACCGCCCTGCCGTGCATCATCGGCAGGAACAGGATGCAGGCGTTCGCCGCCCGGTGGCGGAGTGCGCCGTCTTCCGCCGGATCGCCCAGTACTACGGTGCAGGCGCCGCAATCGCCCTCGGCGCAGCCTTCCTTGGTGCCGGTCAGCCGCTTGCGGCGACGCAGATACTGCAGCAGCGTCATGGTCGGCGGGACGCCTGAAACCGTCTCCACTGCGCCGTTCAGCAGGAAGGCGATCTCGCGCGTCATGGCCGTCAACTGCCGCGGTAGGTGGAATAGCCGTAGGGCGAGATCAGCAGCGGCACATGGTAATGCTCGTCCGGCGCGGCGATGCCGAAGCGGATCGTCACCTCGTCCAGGAAGGGAGGGTCGGGCAGGTCCACCCCGCGCGCCCGGAAATAGGCGCCGGCGGCGAAGGTCAGCGCGTAGGCGCCGGCGGCGAAGGCGTCGCCCTCCAGCAACGGCGCATCGCAGCGGCCGTCGCTGTTGGTGACGGTTTCGGCAAGCCGCACCGGTCCCCCGGCCTCCAGCCGGTCGAGCGCAATCGCGATGCCGGCGGCCGGGCGGCCGGCGGCGGTGTCCAGAACATGGGTGGTCAAACGGCCCATCGGGAGCGGACTCCGTGTCGGCAAGCCCGTTACTAGAGCCGATTTGCCCTTGCAAGACAATCGGCTAGTGTGGGCCGAACGCCACAGGAAACCCGGTTCCGCCCATGCTTTCGCCCCGCCCCTCGACCCTCGGCCGCGCCGCCTTCGTCGCAGCCTATGGCGGCGTCTACGAGCATTCGCCCTGGGTGGCGGAGGCGGTGTACGACGCCGGCATCGGGACCGGCGACGACGCGGCGCCGGCGCTGGCCGGCCGCATGGCGCAGGTCGTCGACGCCGCGGACGGCGACGCGAAGCTGGCGCTGCTGCGGGCCCATCCGGAACTGGCCGGCCGGCTCGCCGTGGCCGGCAACCTGACGGCGGACTCGACCGCCGAACAGGCCTCGGCCGGCCTCGACCGCTGCACGCCGGAAGAGTTCGCCGAGTTCCACGCCCTCAACGCGCGCTACACCGCCCGCTTCGGCTTCCCCTTCATCGTCGCCGTGCGCGGGCTGACCCGGCAGGACATTCTCGAGGCCTTCCGCAACCGCGCCGGCAACGGCCGGGAGACCGAATTCGCCACTGCCCTCCGCCAGGTCCACCGCATCGCCCGCCTGCGCCTGGACGCGATGCAGGGCGGTTAGGGCGGGGAGCGCTGCGGCGGTGGCGGCAATGTCCCGAAATGTCCGGCGCCGGGGCCTGCCCGGCTGCGGATTCCGGCGAATTCGGCCCGTATATCAGGACATATAGACATTAAAGGCGTTATTTTGAATTTTATTATCTGTCATATATCTCCATAAGTCACTTGTTTGCAATTCATGATGTCGCCATGTTGTCCCCAACAGACAAGGGGCGCGACATGCAGATCGATCCGAACCGATTGAAAGAAATCCGCCAAGGCAAGGGACTCAGCCGGGCACAGTTGGCGGACAGATCGAAAATCTCGCAGCGGCAGATCACCCGGATCGAGAACGATGCCGCGGCGACCGGCAACGTGCGCGAGCGAACGGTGACCGAACTGGCCAGGGCGCTCGGCGTCGAACCCGGCGTCCTGACCGGCGACCTGCCGATGCCCGATGCCGGCCTCCACCCGCATTCAAGCCGCGGCGTCCCGCGGCAGGTGAGCGCCCGGCTTCAGCCCGAAGCAAGCCTCGCCTGTGCGCTGATCGAGCGGCGGTACGGCGTCAGCCGCACCACCCTTTTCAATGCGGCGCCGCTCATGTTCGTGCTGCTCGCCGAGGGCAGCTTCGCCTGGCGGCGGGAAAGGGCGAGTCTGGCGACCGAAGAAGCGGACCGTCTCAAGGATTCGGGACTGGGACATCGCGGATTCTTACTCGCGGTCGCCCATGCCTCCGACGCCGTTAGAGAAGAAGAGGAGTCGGTCCGGCAACGGGATCTGTTCGGGGAAAAGCTGTTCGACGACAACAATATCCACGATGGGTTCGACGAAGGCTACTTTCGGGACACCGGTAATCCGTTCGCCGACTATCTGCGGGATTTGGCAGGGAAGGTCGATAACTCCGATATCGTCGATATTTGGAAAGATTGGGTATTCGACCGCGGCCCCCTGAAATCGTTTCCTAAATTCACGATTTGCAACGGCGACCTCGACCGGTTCACCGGCGGAAACGAGAAAATCAATTACGCCCTTCGGGCCGGACACTTGCGTATCGATCATATTCCGGAAGAGCTTGAGGCCGACGAGGCTGCTCAAGAACGACGCGCATGGCTGGAGGAGCAGTATGAGAACCAGCTGCCGGCGGAAGCGAAGGATTGGATCGGCAAGCTGCTTGCTCTCAAAATCGATCTCGCAGAATCCGAAGGAGAGGAGACAGCCCGATGAGCGCCATCGTTCTTTCTCGCCATGCCGAGGCACGCATGAGCCAGCGCGGCCGGCGGCCTGCCGACCTGGAGTTGATTTGGAGCTACGGAACTGAAATCGGCAGCGATATCCTGTATCTCAGCCGTAGGGCCGTTCGGCGCGCGGTTCGCCCGATGAACCGGGAAATCCGCCGTCTGAACCGATTGCAACACACATCCGCCAACACGGCCCACCAGCGGGAAATCCGGCGACTCAAGCGCAAAATCCAGGCTCTGGAACGGTTGAGCGGCTGGAAGCTCGTCGTCGCCAACGATACCGCCGTCACCTGCTACCGCTCCAACCGGCGCGACCGGAAACGCATCCTGCGTCGGGGGAGGGAATTTGTATGACCGCCGCCGGCACGGCCATCGAAGGCGCGTCAACGATAAGGAGAGCACACATGGACGAAGACACTCTGAAACGGCTTCTCAAAGAACTCAATGAGGAGAGAGAGCTGAAGAGGAAGAGAAAAGAGCACACCTACGTCGAAGATTTGATTCACCTCTTGTTGTCGTACAAGGGCAGTCTATCCCGGCGTATGGTTCTCGACATGCTCGAACGGCAACGTAAAGAGGATGGATTGCCCATACCGGTCACATTCGAAAAAGCCGTCCAAAGCGCCTACAATCAAAACTGCCGGGATTCCGCTGTCTTCAGGAAAAGGGGTCTGCCCAATTCGGATGCACCCTTTTATTCGCCCCGCAGGGGAATTTGGGCCGTCGATACTGCACATGCCGAGAAATGGCTTCAGATTCGCCAGCGGCGCCGGAAAGGCGACGATATCTAAATCGGCATGTCGGAAGCCAAATGACCGTCTTCATCCAAGGGTTGCTCATTATTGCACTCCTACTGTTCTTCATACTAGTCGGAGCCTTCGACTTGGGCAGCGAAATGAGCAAGGGAATCATCTTCGCCGGAGCAGGGCTGATCGTGCTCGCGTTGATCCTCTACCTCGATTGGAGAGAGGGCAGATTCTAGCTGTGAGCTTTTCTGCCGGTCGATTCGACCAACCGCTGACTGATAGCGTCGATCAAAAGTTATACTTCGCCATTCTTTTTGAGTCTAATCGCCGCTTCGGAGATCGTTTCCTTTGAAATTCTGCCGTTTCCGATATGCGTATTGCCGAAGGCGAAGCTCTCTATCTGCCTCTCGATATCTTCACGAGTCATTGTCACCGACTTCGCCGCCGTTATGAGGGCATCCAGTTTTTCATCCATAATCGAACTCTCCACAAAATCGAATCGGTGAGCCGTAAGTGTCTGTCCGACTCGCTCGGTCCATCCCGGTCGTTCCGCCTAAACTCGTGACCGCGCCCAAGCAACAGCGGCCTCTACATCGGCCTCGGACAGCCGGAGTTCTGCAAGTTTCGCGCGCGCGGCATCGGCGCGGCTCGCCGGAGCCGGCGGGCGGACGGGCGGGCCGTTCGTTGCGGGCGCGCCGGCACTCCCGGCGGCGTCGGGGACGGTCCCGGGCAGGTCCGGCTTCATCTTCGATGGCGGTTCGGGGCACATGGCCGGTTCCGGAAAATGGACGTACAGGGAACCGATATAGCCCTCGCAGAGGTCCGGCAAGGGCGTGTGCGATAGAGTAGTGTCTCAGTTTGAATTCGGTGCGGGGCAAGCGCAAAGCCCTCTCCGTCAACCGGAGTGTCACCCCGGCCGACCAACGGGAGAGCCGGGGACCAGAGCCGCATGCAAGGATCGTACCGGGTGGCCCTGGTCCCCGGATCGTCGCTGCGCTCCGTCCGGGGTGACACAAGAAGGGTGTCCGGGGGAGTAGCGTTTCCGAATACCGCGACACCACATGAACGCCGCACCTTGCCCCCCCTACGCCGCCTCCCGCGTCCCGCGCTCCACGATCTCCACGATCTCGCCCATGATCGCCGTCAGGTCGAAGTCCTTCGGGGTGTAGACGGCGGCGACGCCGGCGGCTTTCAGGGCCGCGGCGTCGGCCGGCGGGACGATGCCGCCGACGACGACCGGCACGTCGCCCATCCCCTGCTCCGCCAGCCGCGCGACGACATCGCCGACCAGCGCGGCGTGGCCGCCCGACAGGATCGACAGGCCGACGATGTGCACATCCTCCTGGAGCGCGGCGCCGGCGATCTGCGCCGGGGTCAGGCGGATGCCCTCGTAGACCACCTCGATGCCGCAGTCCCGCGCCCGGACGGCGATCTGTTCGGCGCCGTTGGAATGGCCGTCCAGCCCCGGCTTGCCGACCAGCATCTTGAGCCGCCGGCCGAGCCGGCCGGACAGGGCCTCGACCCGGCCGCGCACCGCTTCGAGGGCGGCGATGCCGTCTTCCGTCGAAGCCCGGACCGCCGGGGCCGCGCCGACGCCGGTGGGCGCGCGATAGAGGCCGAAGACGCCGCGCAGCGCCTCGCCCCATTCGCCGGTGGTGACGCCGGCATGGGCGCAGGCGATGGAGGGCTCCATGACGTTGCCGCCGCCGCGGACGGTGCGCTCCAGACCGGCCAACGCCGCCT
>JAJEBT010000126.1 GCA_022822405.1 Alphaproteobacteria bacterium | reverse complement strand
AAACAACCCACCCAGACGCCGGAAACGGCGCCCGCGACCACCCGCGGACGGCCACGCCGCCAGAAAACCCGCCAACGGGGGCCTGTGCAACCTCCGGTCAGCAGCAGACGGCAAAATTGAATGCAGGGTGGGAAAGTCCTGGCGCCCGAAAGGCCGGGGCTGACAGCCGGTTTCGGTTTCGTTATACAAGACAGGCCGGTTCGGTGATCGGTCCGGCAGTCTCGGCGAAACAGACGGGATCAGCCTCATGCCGCCTTCACGGTCAGCGATGTTGGTTGTGCAGGCAACGCGCCTGACGGCAGCGGTGCTGCTGGCCGTCGTACTCCATGCCTGCGGATCCACCGAGGAGGAATATGTCGAGAGGCCGGTGGAGACCCTCTACAACGAGGCAATGGACGCGCTCGAGCGCCAGAATTACCCGGACGCGGTGACGCTGTTCGAGGAGACCGAACGCCAGCACCCCTACTCGCAATGGGCAACCCGGGCCCAGCTCATGACGGCCTACGCGAACTATCAGGCCAACCGGTATGACGAGGCGGTTGCGGCGCTCGATCACTATATCCAGCTGCATCCCGGAAACCGCCAGGTCCTGGCCTATGCCTATTATTTGCGGGCACTCTGCCACTACGAACGCATGTCCGATCCCGTCCGCGACCAGAGCATGACCGAAGAGGCCCTCGGATCGCTCCAGCAGGTCGTGCGCCGGTTCCCCGAGACAGCCTATGCCCGCGATGCGAAGATCAAGATCGACGTGACGCACGACCACCTGGCAGGCAAGGAAATGGAAGTTGGCCGGTTTTATCTCCGGCGCGGGCACTATTCGGCTGCGATCAACAGGTTCCGCGGAGTCGTCGATCTCTATCAGACCACGACCCATGTGCCGGAGGCGCTGCATCGGCTCGTCGAGGCCTATCTTGCGCTCGGAATCACCGACGAGGCGAGCAGGGTTGCCGCTGTCCTCGGGCACAACTATCCGGGCAGCGAGTGGTACCGCGACAGCCATGCCCTTGTCACCGGCGTCGGCAGTGGCCGGCCCGAAGCCGAGGAGAAGGGACTGTTCCGGCGAATATGGGACCGGTTGATCTGATCCCGGTCGATGATGCGCGGCCCGCCCGGACGCCGGCGATGGACATGTAGTCCGGTCCGCCGGCCCGGCCTGCCATGCTCACGGCTCTCGCCATCCGCAATTTCGTGCTGATCGACCGGCTCGATGTCGAGTTCGGTGCTGGCCTGTGTGTACTCACGGGCGAGACCGGAGCCGGCAAGTCGATCCTCCTCGATGCGCTCGGCCTCGCCATCGGTGCCCGTGCGGATGCCGTTGCCGTCGGCAGGGACGGCGGCCAGCGCGCCAGCGTGACGGCAACCTTCGAGCTCCCCGACGACCACCCGGTTCGCAGACACCTTGCGCAGCAGGACGTCGAGATCGGTGGCGGCGAGCCGCTGATGCTGCGCCGCACGATTTCCGCCGAGGGACGCAGCCGTGCCTTCATCAACGATCAGCCCGTGAGCGTGTCCGCGCTGAGAGCAGTCGGGGAGATCCTCGTCGAGATCGAGGGTCAGTTCGCTCGCCATGGTCTCCTGGACCAAGCCAACCATCGCCAGATGCTTGATGCGTTCGGTGGCCTTGGCGAACGGCTGGACCAAACACGCGGCGCGTGGGACGACATGCGGGCCGCCGAGGCGGAACTCGAGACGGTGCGAGCGGACATCGAACGGCTGGCGAAGGAAGGCGATTTTCTCCGCCATGCCCACGGCGAACTTGCCGAACTCGACCCGCGACCGGGCGAGGAGGCGGAACTTGCGGAAGCCCGCCTGGTGATGAGAAGGGGTGAGAAGATCATCGAGGCCGTCGACGAGGCGGTCCTCCTGTTTGCCGGCGACGACGGGATCGAAAGCCGTCTCGGCCGAGCGATGCGCGCTGTCGAGCGCGCGGATGAGCAGGCCGCGGGCCGCATGGCAGACGCGCTGGCGGCGCTGGAACGGACGGCTGCCGAGGCGTCGGCGGCCGTGGAGGCGCTGTCCGCCGCGCGCGACGCGATCGATCGGGATCCGGGCCGGCTCGCGATGCTTGAAGACCGGCTGTTTGCCCTCCGCCGCCTGGCGCGCAAGCACGACACCGATGTTGATACCCTGGCCGTCCTCAAGGAAGAGGTAGCCGGACAGCTCGCGGGTCTCGATGCGGCCGACCAGGATCTTGCGCGGCTCGAGGAGCGGGCGCGGGATGCCCGCGCCCGATATGCCACGTGCGCTGCGGCGCTCAGCAGCGCACGGACGGCAGCCGCAGCAGCCCTCGATGAGGCGGTGGCCGGCGAATTGCCGAGCCTGCGGTTGGGCGGCACCCGGTTCGTTACCTCGGTCTCCTCCGACGCGCCCGCGTCCCGCGGCCGCGACGGCGTCGACCAGATACGTTTCGAGATCGCCAGCGATCCGGACCTCCCGTTCGGGCCGATTGACAAGGTGGCCTCGGGCGGTGAGTTGGCGCGCATTCTGCTGGCCTTGCGAGTGGTGCTCCTGCGGAGCAACAGGATTGACACGCTGGTCTTTGACGAAGTCGATGCCGGCGTGGGCGGGGCCACGGCGGCGGCCGTGGCCGACCGGCTCTACCGGTTGGCGGGGGAGGCGCAGGTGCTGGTCGTGACGCACTCGCCGCAGGTCGCGGCGCGCGGGGTTTCGCACCTGCAGGTCCGGAGAGCCGCGGGCAGCGGGAACGGCAGCGACGCCACCACGACGCAGGTGGTGCCGCTGTCAGCGCGCGGGCGGCGCGAGGAGATCGCGCGGATGCTGGCAGGCGCGGAGATCACGGATGAGGCGAGAGCGGCGGCGGGACGGCTAATGGCAGGAGATGGGCAGTGAACTCCGGCACGGCGGGGATCGAAACGGGCAGGCTGAGCGCCGCGGAGGCGGTCGAGGAACTCGCCCGTCTCGCGGCGGAAATCGCCAAGCATGACGATCTCTACCACCGCCAGGACGCGCCGATCATCCCCGACGCGGACTATGATGCGCTGCGCCGGCGCAACAGCGAGATAGAGGCGCGTTTCCCTGATCTTGTTCGCGACGACAGCCCGAGCAGGCGGGTTGGCGCTCCCGCGGCGGGCGGATTCGGCAAGATCGCGCACAGCCGTCCGATGCTGTCGCTCGAGAACGCTTTCGACGACGGAGACATCGCGGGTTTCGTTGACCGCGTACGGAGATTCCTTGGTCTCGACGGGAGCGAGGTCATGGATTTCGTGGCCGAGCCCAAGATCGACGGGTTGTCGGTTTCGCTTCGCTACGAGAACCGGAGCTTCGTCCAGGGGGCGACCCGGGGCGACGGCGCCGTCGGCGAGGACGTGACCGCAAATCTTCGCACCCTGGACGACATACCGGACAGCCTTCCGGAGGACGCGCCGGATGTCGTCGAGGTCCGCGGCGAGGTCTACATGCTCCATGAGGAGTTTGCCGCGCTCAACGCCGAACGTGCGACGGAGAACAAACGCCTCGAAGAGGAGAATGAGAAGCTCGCGGCGGAGGGAAAGCGGACGAGAAGGCTCATCCATCTCTTCGCCAATCCGCGCAATGCTGCCGCAGGCTCGCTGCGCCAGATCGATTCCGGCATCACTGCGGGGCGCAGGCTGCACTTCTTCGCCTACGCCGCCGGCGAGATCTCCGAACCGGTGGCGGCAACGCACTGGGACTGGCTCGGGAAGCTTGCCGCGTGGGGGTTTCAGGTCAATCCGGAGGCCGGGCAATGCCGTGGCCTCGAAGAAATGGTTGCTGCCTACGAGACGATAGTTGCCGGCCGTCCCGACCTCGCCTACGACATAGACGGCGTTGTCTACAAGGTCGACCGGCATGACTGGCAGGAGCGCCTCGGCACGGTCAGCCGCGCGCCGCGCTGGGCGATTGCGCGCAAGTTCCCCGCCGAGCAGGCAGAGACGGTGCTTGAGAGGATCACCATCCAGGTCGGCCGCACCGGCGCGCTTACGCCGGTTGCCAATCTGAGTCCGGTGACCGTCGGCGGCGTCGTGGTGAGCCGTGCCACGTTGCACAACCAGGACGAGATCCAGCGCAAGGACATACGGGAGGGGGACGCGGTCGTCATTCAGCGGGCCGGTGATGTCATTCCGCAGGTCGTGCGCGTGGTCGCCGAGAAGCGGCCGGCGACCAGCGAACCGTTCACCTTTCCGACCCGGTGCCCGTGCGAACTGGCGACCCCGGTGGTGCGGCCCGACGGCGAGGTGGTCGTTCGTTGTTCCGGGGAGCTCGCCTGCCCCCATCAGCAGGTGGCGCGTCTGCGCCACTTCGTGAGCCGCGATGCCTTCGATATCGAGGGGCTGGGGGTGAAGCAGATCCAGGAATTCTTCGATGATCGGCTGATCCGCACACCGGCCGACATATTCGATCTCAGGTCCGGCGACGGCAGATCCGGCGCATCGCTCACGGACCGGGAGCGCTGGGGAGAGCAGAAGGTCCGCAATCTCTTTGCCGCCATCGAGGCGCGCAGGACGATTCATCTGGACCGGTTCATCTACGCGCTCGGCATACGCCGGATAGGGACGGCCACCGCGCGCCTTCTTGCCAGACATTACGAAGATCTCGAGAGCTGGCGCGGCGCCATGAAGGCGGTGGCCGGTGAACGCGCGGAATGCGCCTCGGTTCCGAAAAAACCCGAAGAGGTCGGAGAGAGCTATGCCGAACTGTGTCATATCGACCAGATCGGGATCGGCGTCGCCGACGATCTCGCGGCGTTCTTCGGCGAGCCGCGCAATGCCGCGATCGTCGACGAACTCGTCGAGCGGGTGACTGTCGAGCCCGTGGAGACGGCAGCTGCCGACACGCCGTTTGCGGGCAGGACCGTGGTGTTCACGGGCACGCTCGAGACCATGACGAGAGGTGAGGCCAAGGCGAGAGCAGAAGCTCTGGGCGCCAAGGTGTCGAGTTCGGTATCGGCGAGGACGGACTACGTCGTTGCTGGACCCGGCGCGGGGGCAAAGGAGAAAAAGGCGCTGGAACTCGGCGTGACGGTTCTGTCCGAAGCCGAGTGGCGCGAAATGGTCGGTGCGCAGTCCGGCTGACCGCGGGCCCCGCCGATCTCGTGCGGGCCGAAGACCGCATGCACCGTGCCGCAGGTCATCGCCGCGGCCGGTCGCCCATTGTCGACGCGCCGGGCAGCAGCGGCGAAGGCGGTGCCGGCGCGCAGACCGTTGCGGTGGGGCTGCTGCTCCGGGCAACTCCATGGGACATATGATATAAGGGCGGCAGGCCCGGTCCTGTAACAACCGGAGGAGAGGCTCGGGGCGGTGGGTTCCGTGTCCGTCGATGGGCCGGCGGGTTCGGGATGCGGGTGCTTTCCGGAACGCGCCAGCCCGCGATCCGGCTTTGACCCGGCGCTGTTGCGACGCGGACGAACGTCGAGACGCTGCCGGAACGGAGGTACGGATGAACGCTGCGGCTGCGGCACAGTCTGCCGGATCCGGGCCAGACGCGTTCCGGCTTCGGCGTTTTGTCGAACGTCTCGAGGAGGCCGGGGAACTGGAACGGGTCGAGGCCCGTACGGATCTCATCGATGTGGCGTCCTGCCTCGACGGCAATGCCAGGGCGGTGCTGTTCGAGGCCGCGGGCCCTGAACAAGCCGAGATCGTCGGCAATGTCATGGGCGGGCGCGGGCGGCTTGCGATGGCGCTCGGCGTCGAACCGGACAAGCTTCTGCAGACCGTCATCGAACGCCTGCGCGGATCCATTGCTCCGGTGGAAGTTGCCGCGGCGGAGGCGCCTTGCCAGGAGGTGGTCTGGGAGGGCGAGGACGCGGACTTCACGCGCCTTCCGGTTCATCTCCAGCACGAACTCGATGGCGCTCCGTACATTTCGGCCGGCATTGACATCACCTGCAGTCTCGACGGAGCGAAGCGCAACGTGGGATATCGCCGCATCATGCTTCGCGGACGCAGGGAAGCGGGCATCGACCTCGTGGCGCCCAGCGATCTCCGCGGCATGTATGCGCCCTTCGTCCAGGAGGACGAACGCATGCCGATGGCCTTTGTCGTCGGATCGCATCCCGCCGACGGCATTGCCGCCACCAGCATGACGGTCCACGAGGATGAACTCGGTGTCATGGGTTCGGTGCGCGGTGCCCCGGTGCCGCTGGTCAAATGCGTGACGATAGATGCCTGGGTTCCCGCCGATGCGGAGTTCGTGCTGGAAGGCTATCTGGACGAGAAAGGCTGGCATGAGGGCGAGGGGCCGTACGGCGAATATGTCGGCTATTACGGCCACATGAAGATCAACCCGGTCTTTCACCTGACGGCGATCACGAAGCGGCGCGACGCACTGTTCCAGACGCTGACGATAGGTGGCCGGCATCTGGACTGCACCGACACTGCCCAGCTTTGCGCGCTTCGCACCGAAGCGGCGGTATGGCAAGCCCTCGAGACCGCAGTGCGCAATCCGCGCGCCGTATATGTCACGCCGTCATGCGGCGGGATGTTCAATGCGCGCATCTGCATCGAGCAGAACTATCCCGGCGAGGCGCGCAACGCGATTTCCGCGGTGCTCGGATCGAAGGCCGACGTCAAGCACGTCTTTGCGGTTGATCCCGACATCGACATCTTCTCCGATCAGCAGATGGACTGGGCGCTGGCGACCCGCTTTCAAGCCGACAGGGATTTCATCCCGACCAGCGGTTACCGGGCAGTTCCGCTGGATCCGTCGCTCGATGGTTCGCGTCTCGGCGCCAAGGCGGGATTCGATCTCACCTTTCCCTTCGGGTGGAATCCGGAGACCGATTATCTGGTGCCTGAACCGCCGACTATTGCGGCCGGAACGCCGTGCTCGGTGCTGGAGGCGCTGCAGCTTGGCCCACGGACTTTCCGGGATCTCATGGAGGCGGCCTGCAGCCGGGATGGCCGCGAGATCGTGACGGCGCTCGATGACATCCGGAGGACGCACGGCTTGGAAAGGCTGGACGACGGGCGTTACGCTCTTTCCTCCGGGGCGCAATGACGCTCGGGGGCTGCGGCCGGTTTTCAACCCGCGAGGAATTTCCGCAATGAATGCGACGACTGCCGACGGGGGTTCGCTGTGGTTCGAAGAGGGCGGATCCGGTGATCCGACGCTGGTGCTTCTGCATGGTCTCGGTGCCAACGCTTCGGTGTGGGATCCGTTGATGCCCATTGTCCGGGAGGCCTGGCCCCATCGCTGGATCGTGCCTGACCTCAGGGGGCATGGGCGTTCCGGTCGTGCCTCGCCCTACGGCTATGCGATCCATGCCGCGGACGTGGCGGCGGTTGTCGGCGGGCAGGATCGGGAAATCGCGATTCTCGGCCATTCGATGGGTGGTGCCGTCGCGATGGCGCTGGCGACCGGCTGGTTTGGAGTGACGGTGAATTGCGCGCTGGCTTTCGGCGTGAAGATCAGCTGGACCGGCGAGGAGGTTGCGAGGCTCAAGGACCTGGCCGCCAGGCCGGTGCGCTGGTTCGACGAGCGCGACCAGGCAATCGACCGCTACCTCAAGGTCTCGGGACTGATCGGCCTCGTCGCCCCGGATTCGGACATGGCGGCGGCTGGCGTAGTGGAAGAGGGCGGACGTTTTCGCTTGGTCGCGGACAATGCGGTCAATGCCGTTGCCGGACCCGAGCTCGCCGCTTTCTATCGTGCGGCGGACGGATGCGTGCGGCTTGCCGCCGGCGGCGAAGACCGGATGTGCACGCTTGACGATATGCGGGTGCTGGATCCCGACGCTGTCGTCCTCGACGGGCTGGGACACAATTGCCATGTGGAGCGTCCGGACATCGTCTGGCGCCTGTTCGAGGACACGCTCCGGCTGAGTTGATTGCCGGCCATTGGGCGGACTTGGAAACGCCGGTGCACCATCGAGTATGGACGGACCTGTCCCGCCGGCCCTTCGGCGAGATCGTACCGCTTCCATGCCGGCGGGCGAATCCAGTTTGCGAAGGTTCAGGACGGGCGGAAACCCGCGGTCAGATCGGGACCGTGGCCTCTTCGAGCCAGTGTCTCGCCGTTGGCGACAGGCTCGGGGCGAGCGTTTCGCGTACCCACCTGTGGTAACCGTTCATCCAGTTCCGTTCCTCGGGCGTCAGCAGCGCGGATTCGACGAGGAGGCGGTCGATGGGTGCAAGAGTCAGAGTCTCGAAACACAGCATGTTCCGGCCGTCCTCTCCGCCACCTTCCCACTTCTGCACGGCAACAAGATTCTCGATGCGAATGCCGTACGCGTCGGGCCGATAGTAGCCGGGCTCGTTGGAGAGGATCATCCCGGGCTCGAGGGCTGTCGCGTCCTGGCGCGACGAAATGCGCTGGGGCCCCTCGTGAACACCGAGATAGCTGCCGACCCCGTGGCCGGTGCCGTGATCGTAGTCGAGGCCCGCCTGCCACAGCGACACCCTGGCCAGGGTGTCGAGCCGCCCGCCTGTGGTGCCCTCCGGGAACCGGGCGGTGGCAATGGCTATATGGCCCTTTAGCACCCGCGTGAAGCGGTCCCTGGCCTCGTCGGACGGCCGCGTGGCGGCGTCTCCGGAGATGAAGACGGTCCGCGTGACGTCGGTGGTACCGTCGGGATACTGGGCGCCCGAATCGACGAGGTAGATGTCGCCATCAGCGATGGTCCGGTCCGTCCGTTCTGACACCCGGTAGTGCACGATCGCGCCGTTGGGTCCCGATCCCGATATCGTGTCGAAACTCGGACCCCTGTAGCTCGCATCGCGCTGGCGCAACTCCGCCAGTCGTTCCGCTGCCGAACGCTCCGTCACCCCGCCGCCCGGCGCTTCCCGGGACAGCCATGCGAGGAATTCGCACAGCGCGGCGCCGTCGCGGATATGGCAGGCGCGGGCGCCGTCAAGCTCTACCGGGTTCTTTGTCGCCTTGGCTGCCTCGCAGGGATCGCCGCTCGTCGAGGGCGCAACACCTGCGGCGGCAAGCCGTCGCACGATCCATTCCGGCGTCGTCGCGGGATCAGCGAGGATGGAGGCGCCTTCGCCGCCGAGACGGTCAAGCGTTTCGCCCAATCCGCCCGGAGCCCGGACCGCGACCTCCGAACCAAGCGCTTCGCGGACGGCATCGCCAATCTTGCGGGGGTCGATGAACCAGTCAACGCGACCGTCGGCATAGATGATGGCCCGGCTCAGCGGGAGGGGGGTGTTGGCGACGTCCGATCCGCGTACGTTGAGCAGCCATGCGACGGAGGCCGGTGCGCTGATCACCGCCGCTTCATGCCCTTGCCCGGCGATCTTCCGGGCAATCTGCCGGCGCTTGTCCTCGGCGCTGACGCCGGCATGGCGGATTTCGTGCGGCGCCACCGGGCCGACCGGTTCCGGCGGACGGTCGGTCCAGGCCGTGTCGACGGGATTGGGCTCCGCGGGCACGAGTTCGGCGCCGGCCTTTCGGCATCCTTCGCCGAGGCCACGGAGGCCGCTCGGTGTGTGAATCCACGGATCGAAACCTATCCGCGCGCCAGCGCTGGCATGGGAGGCAAGCCAGTCGCGCGGCGGGGACCGCATCAGGTGATGCAGTTCAAAAATATCCACATCGACCTCGTCATTCGCCTGCAGCTCGTATCTGCCATCAACGAAGATCGCAGCCCTGTCCACAAGTACGACGGCGAGTCCGGCGGATCCGCTGAAACCGCTGAGCCATCGCAAGCGCTGCGCGCTGGGCGGGATGAATTCCCCCTGATATTCATCTGCCACGGGAACGAGAAAGCCGTCGAGCTCCCGCTCGGCCAACAGCTGGCGAAAGGTTGCCAGTTCCCCTCCCGACGCGCGGCTTGCGGGTGCGCCGGCATTGGCATCCCGCACGGCGTCGATTCGGAGGCGCAACTGGACGGCGTCGAGATCGGACCGGACAGATGCCAGGACCGCTTCGGCATCGTCCCTCGCGGTATCGAAGGCAGACGCGGCAATGCCCCGGATCAGGGCGTCGTCGTCGATATCAATCGTCCGAGAAACCATGTGAACTCCCGGAGTACCCAGATGCGAAATCCCCGGGACCCTGCCTGCCGGACAGGTCGGGAACGCCGGTTTGCCACCATATCACAGCCGCTACGGCTCTTTTCCTGTCGGCACGATTGCGACCGTGGCGTGCGGATGACCGCAGTCACCGCACCTGTGCGCCGACGAGGGTGGTCCAGCCGGACAGTTCGACGCGGTCGATGCACGCAATACCGGCTGCCGCGAAGGCGTCTGCGACGCGGTCAGCGCTTTCAGCCTGAAGCCCCGAGAGCACGACGTGGCCGTCAACAGCGAGCGCCGGCGCGGCCAGGGGAGCGAGGTCGATGAGCTGCCTCTCGAAGATGTTTGCGACGATCAAGCCGTAAGGTTGATTACGGACAACTTCGTCGTTGCCGAATCCGTCGGCCACAAGGGCCGAGAACCGGTGGGAGACCCCGTTGATGCTGGCGTTGGCGTTGGCCACGCGCACCGCAACCGGATCGATGTCGGTGGCGATGACCGGGCCATCAAGCCACCGTGCGATCGCGATTCCCAGAATTCCGCTTCCGGTTCCGATATCGAGAGCTCGGGGTGGCGACCGGCCGTCCCCGTACAGGCGGTCGATGGCGACGAGGCAGCCCGCGGTGCTCTCGTGGTGCCCGGTTCCGAACGCCAGGCCCGCATCGATACGGACCGGGACGTGTCCGGCTGGAACGGGATCGGTCACATGGGATCCGAAGACACGGAAACGGCCGATGTCGAGCGCTGGCAGCGCGCGTTCCTGTTCGGCGATCCAGTCCGTCGCCGGGAGGCGGGAAATCGCGATCGCGGGTGTAGCGATGCCGGCGGCGTGGGCAGCGGCGGCAAGGGAACGGACGACGGCCGAACGATCGGGCCGTTCCGCCGAGTAGCCGGTAAGCCGCCAGATTCCTGCGCGCTCGTCGTGCTGCACCGAGACGGCAGCTATCAGATCAGCGATCGCGACCTCAAGAACCGGCACTGCGGCCGCGTCCGGGACGTCGACCCTGATCGTCCACGATCCCGGCTCCGTCATGCCGGCCTGACGAATTCTTTCATAACCTTCTTGTCGCCGGCCTTTTCGAAACTGACATCGAGGCGACCGTCATCGTCGGCTGTCACGGTGCCGTATCCGAACTTTTCGTGAAATATCCGGGTTCCGACCTCGATCGGCTCGCGGCTTCCGCTTCGAAGCAGCGGCGTTTCGCGTGATCTCCGGGCCCCGGCGCGCAGGCGCCGGTAGCCCGGCCCGCGGCCGCCGTTGCTGTTGCTGTCGAATCCGCCGCCGCCCCACCCGGTGCCGCCATGGCGTCTTGTCCGCACGATCGTTTCGACATGTTCCGCCGGCAGCTCCCTGAGGAAGCGGGACTCGACCCCGGCAAGCCACTGGTTGAAGACCCTTCGGCTGACCGCGCGGGATATCCGGACGTGCTGCTTTGCCCGCGTAAGCCCGACATAGGCCAGCCGGCGTTCCTCTTCCAGCGCCCGGTTGCCGCCGTCGGCCAGCGCCCGCTTGTTGGGGAAGATCTCCTCCTCCCATCCGGGAAGAAACACGTGGGCGAACTCGAGGCCCTTGGCGGCGTGCAGCGTCATCAGGCTCACCATTTCGCCGGTGTCGCGCCGTTCGCGATCCATCACCAGGCTCACATGCTCGAGGAACTCCGCGAGCGACCCGAAATCGTTGAGCGTCGAGACCAGCTCCTTCAGGTTCTCAAGGCGTCCCGGGGCGTCCGGCGTGCTCGCCTTGAGCCACATGTCCGTGTAGCCGGATTCGTCGAGCACCATCTGCACCAGTTCGACATGGCCGCCGGTCTCGGCATCTGCGCGCCACCGCGCAAAATCGGCCATGAGGTTCCGGAGTTGCTGTCGCGGCCGTGCGCTGATCTCTTCCGTCTCCACGAGATCGAGCACGGCATCGCAAAGCGGCACCGAGCGCGCCCGCGCGAATGCGCGAAGCTTCTGCAGCGTTGCATCACCTATCCCCCGACGCGGTACGTTGATGATGCGTTCGAGGGCCAGATCGTCGCCCGGCCGGGCGATTACACGCATATAGGCGATCGCGTCGCGGATCTCCTGACGTTCGAAGAAACGTGGTCCGCCGTATACCCGGTAGGGAATCTGCTCCTGAAGCAGATGCTCCTCGAACAGCAGCATCTGGAAGCCGGCGCGAACCAGAATCGCGATCTCGTCGAGCGATGCGCCCCGGCGCTGCAGGTTCGCAATCTCGCTGCACACGAATCTGGCCTCGTCATCGCCGTTTTCCACGACACAGACCTGGACGGGAGCGCCGTCCTGGACATCGGTCCAGAGAACCTTGCCGAGCCGGTCCCTGTTGTGCGCGATCATCGTCGAGGCAACGGTCAGGATCGGTTGCGTCGAGCGGTAGTTCCTCTCAAGCCTGACAACATGCGCGCCCTCGAAGTCTTTCTCGAACCGCAGGATGTTGCCGACTTCCGCGCCGCGCCAGCTGTAGATTGCCTGGTCGTCGTCTCCGACGCAGCAGATATTGCGCCGCCCCTGTGCCAGCAGCCGCAGCCACAGATACTGCGCCACGTTGGAATCCTGGTATTCGTCCACGAGAATGTAGTCGAACCGGTCATGATAGGTGGCGAGAATGTCGGGATTTTCGGAAAGGAGCCTGACGCATTGGAGGATGAGGTCGCCGAAGTCCGCCGAGTTGAGCGTCCCCAGGCGCTCCTGGTACATGCAGTAGATATCACCGATGCGCCCGTCGACGAGATCTCCGATATCGCTAGGCTTCAGCTGTTCCGGAGACAGGCCGCGATCCTTGAAGCGCTCGATCGCTGCGCGCACGACTCGCGGCGGCCATCGCTTGGGGTCGACCTGCTCGGCGTCGAGAACCTGCTTTACCAGCCTGGTCTGGTCGTCCTGATCGAGAATGGTGAAGTCCGGCCTCAGACCGACGAGTTCGGCGTGGCGGCGCAGGATGCGGGCCGACATCGCGTGAAATGTCCCGATCCAGAGGCCTGCAACATCTTCTCCGGTCATCGCGACGATGCGCTCCTGCATCTCGCTGGCGGCCCTGTTGGTGAAGGTGACGGCGAGGATCCGGCTCGGCCAGATGTGGCGGGTGGCCAGGATATGGGCGATGCGCGTTGTCAGGACGCGGGTCTTGCCGGTGCCGGCTCCGGCGAGCACAAGCAGCGGCCCGTCCAGGGTCTCGACGGCTTCGCGTTGCGCATCGGTAAGGCCGCGCATGTAGCGCGGCTCCGTCGTCAGCTCCCGGGGATCGGAAGGCTCAAGTATCTCCTCCATCGCTCCAGTATACAGTCCCCCGACGCCCGGAAATACAGACTCGGCGGCGGGAAGGTGGAATCGAGCCTGCCGCCGCCCCGCCGGATGCAGAAGGGAAATCTTCGGCTGCGCCGGTGGCGGCCGTTTCCGAACGTTGCCTCGTGTCAGGGATCGACGGTTTTAGTGAAGGCGATTGCGCCCGGCGCGGCGCCGGGTCCGGACGAAGCCCTGCTTGTGCCCGCTCGGGATGCTCGTTCGCAAGCGGCCGGGAAAGGCAACCCCGGAGTTCGACAGCGGAGTCTATTTCCGCCGGATTCCGATAACCTGTCCCTGCTGGTCGGGCCGGGGAAAGCGGCGATGATCCTCGAGTTCTCGGGATAGCCGTTCCAGCAGGCCCGGAGCCATCGGCGCGGTCTTGCGAAGGCCGAGATCGACATGGACGGCCAGCAGTTCCGTGGTTGCCGACAGATACCGCTTTTCCGAGTGGTAGAGGCGATGGAAGTAGTGCAGGCGGCGCTCGTCGTAGTCGAGAAGCTGGGTCGTGCAGAACACCTCGTCGCCGTCGAGGAGTTCGGCGAGATAGACCGTGTGCGACTCTACCGCGAATGTCGAACAATTGGTCGCCTCGCGGTAGGATCGATCAAGGCCGAGGGAGTCATAGAAGGCGTCCGTCGCGTGATCGAAGATCAACACGTAATAGGCGAGATTCAGGTGGTTATTGTAATCGCACCATTCGCTGCGGACATGCTCGCGCCATGTTTCGGGTATCTCGCGCCGGGTAACGATGGGTCCGTGCTCCTCAAGGCGATTTGTCCCGCATGACGCCGCGTTGCAGGCGCGGATTCGATCCCGCTGCCGGCAGCCGCCACCCACCGACGCTTGCGTCGGGGAGCACCCAATGGTAGCGTTTCGTTTCATTTGCGGCAAAGGCCGGGTTGGCGGGCAAACGAACTGGCCGGATTCCGGAGCAGGCCTTCCGGGCCTGCCGACGCCGGAGTTACGGCGCCTCGTGTCTCGCCGGTTTCCGGTTCGAAACCTTGCCGGATCGGCACGGCAGTGGCTGAACTGGAACAGCGGATGTATCGAGATTCTGCCGGAACCCCGGCCCGGTGCGCCTTTCGGGATCTCTGCCGCATTGCTGCGATGCTTTGCGCGATTCTCGCGATGGCGGGTTGCGCGGTGGCGCCGCCGGAGGATGATCCTGACGCCCTTGAGGCATTCGTCGAAATCAACGATCCCTACGAGCCGCTCAACAGGGCTGTGTTCGAGGCGAATCTCGTGCTTGACCGCACGGTGGTGCGCCCCGCGGCGCACGCGTACCTCAAGAGCGTGCCGCGCCCAGTGCGGATCGGGATTTCCAATTTCCTTGAGAACCTGAGAGCTCCGGTCACGTTCGCCAACGAGCTGCTGCAGGGCGAGACCGAACTTGCGGCCAACACGTTCGCCAGGTTCTGCATGAACTCGACCGTCGGCTTGTTCGGCTTCATCGATGTCGCGTCCGAGTTCGGAATCATGGAACACGGAGAGGATTTCGGCCAGACCCTCGCGTCCTGGGGTATCGGAAGCGGCCCCTATCTGGTCCTCCCGGTGCTTGGCCCGTCGAATTTCAGGGATGCAGGCGGGCGGTTCGTGGATTCGGTGGGCGATCCTCTGATATGGACGACGCCGATCGGCTTCCGCATCAGTACCGCCGGGCTGTCGGTGCTGGATTTCCGCGCCCGGAACTACAGCGCGTTTAACGATCTTGAAGAAAACTCGCTCGATTTCTATGCTGCCGCGCGGAGCCTCTATCGTCAGTATCGGGCCAGGGAGATCGACAACCGTCGCCTGCCGCGGGTACCGCCGCCGAGTGTGCCGGCGCGCGTGATTACCGAGAGCGTCAGGTAACCGAATTAAACGGAGGCCACGGAGACAGATGTTTGGAAAAACGTCGCGCGTGAGCGCCCTCTGCACGGTGTTTCTGGTTCTGGCGACACCGGCGTACGCGTCCGCTCCCGAAGCGTTCGTCCGTGATCTGGCTGCCAATGCCCTGGCATCTCTCGGCGAGAAGGGGGTTGCCGACGAGGAACATGATCGCCGGTTCCGCGGGCTGTTGACGCAGAGTTTCGACCTTCCGAAGATTTCCCGGTTCGTGCTGGGGCGGTACTGGCGCAAGGCAACCGATGAACAGCGGAAGAGCTTCGTTTCCCTGTTCGAGGATTTCACTGTTCAGGCCTATGCCGGGCGCTTCCGCGAGATCGGCAGCGCCCGGTTGAGTGTGGTCAAGTCGAGAGAGGTTTCCGCGAATCAGGTGCTGGTGTCGTCGCTCATCGAACTCCCGGACAGGGCGCCGATAGAAGTCGGCTGGCGGATTCGCGCGCACGAGTCGGAACTGAAGATCGTCGATGTCGTTCTCGAAGGGGTAAGCATGCGGATCTCGCTGCGCGACGAGTTCACCGCTGTCATCCGTCAGAGCGGGGGCAGGGTAGCGGGGCTCCTGGATGCACTTCGCCGCAAGACGCAAGCGAAGCGCTGAACAGCCTCCGCTGTCTTGTTCCGGCTGGCCGGCCGCGCTATACGGGCGCGACGACTGCGCGGAAGAGTTGCCGGTTTAGCTCAGCTGGTAGAGCATCTGATTTGTAATCAGGGGGTCGGGGGTTCGAGTCCCTCAACCGGCACCAGCGCACCTCTTGGCACTATCGGGTGCGGAGGCAAAGCCGTCCCGGAGACATCGGCGTTGCTGCCGGCGAGCCGGCTGCGGGAACGGAGATCGACATGAAGCTGTTTCCGCGCGAAAAGCACCGGATCGATTTCCTCGGCCTTGCCACGAGGAAGGAACGGAATCCGTGGCTTGCCGGCTTCTATCTGGTGGTTGGTGTCCTGCTCTTCGGCTATATCGCCTTCGAGATGATAGCGGCGCGGCTGTAGGTTGCCCCGGCCGGCCGGCCGGTTCCGTGGCTTCTGGAGTCGGCAACGATGCGTCCCGAGGGACTCATCGCGAGAGCCGGTATACCGCGCCGATGATCCTTCGTGTTTGCGGATCAGGCTCCCCCGTGACGGTATCTTGGGCGAACCGGCGCTGGAATGCGGTAACGACGCTTGCCAGCGGCGCGTCGGCGTCGTAGCCGATAGCGGTGAGCATCGCGCGCGTGTCGCCGTGCGTGTCGCCGACGTCTTTGGCGTCGGGCCATATTGCGAGCCCCTTTCCGGCCAGTCTCCGCCAGTCGAACAGTTCCCCGGGATCGTGTTTGCGCGTCGGCGCAACATCCGAATGCCCGAGGATCCGCGCCGGCGGGATGCCGTGCCTACGGACGAGACCCCCGAGGAGTTCTTCGAGGGCCGCCATCTGCGGTTCCGGAAAGGCGCGGTAGCCGAATTCATGGCCGGGGTTGACGAGTTCGATGCCGATCGATCTGTCGTTGATATCGGTGTCTCCCAGCCAGCTGGATCGTCCTGCGTGCCAGGCGCGTCGGCTCTCGTCGACCAGACGGAGGACTTCGCCGACTTCGTCGATCGCGTAGTGCGCGCTGACTTCGGCTTCCGGATCGCAGAGCCGTTCGATCGCCTCTGCCGCAGTACGCATGCCGGTGTAGTGAAGGACCACCGTGTCGATCACGGCGGCAGCCGGACGGGGACCAAAATTGGGGGAGGGCCTCTCGATCAGCTTCATGGCGCCGCCTGCTGTTCCCGACCCTCGCCTTTCCGGGCGCCGTCGAACATCACGGTGGCGACACCGGCGATCGTGACCAGTCCGCCTACGAAGACGCGCCAGGTGACGGCCTCGTCCAGAAGCACGATGCCGAACGTCACGCCGAATACGGGAATCAGCAGGGTCAGGGGCATAGTCTGGTTGGTTCGGTACTTGGGCACCAGATGGTACCACAGGCCGTGGCCAAGGAGGCTCACGACGATGCTCATGTGAAGAATGGCGAGCACTGCCGGAAGGGAGATGTCGGAGAGCGCCGCGATCTGGTTGTCTTCGAGCAGCAGTGACAGGATCGCCATCTGCGGCACGGCAAAGACCGCCATCCAGCCGTTGACCGCAAAGACATTGACCCCGCCGAGACCGCGAAGCTGTATGTTGGCGATCGCGAAGAAGAAGGCCGAAGCGAGAATCAGGGCGGCGCCAGACAGGGGAACGCCGGCGGGCGCATCCGGTCCGCCGACGAGCAGCGCGACGCCGGCGAAAGCGCCGGTGATCCCGGCAGCGCGGAGCCAACCAAGGGGCTCGCGATAGAGAATCCAGGCCAGCAGCGCGGCGAAGGGGACCGCCGTTTGAATCAGCAGCGCTGCTGCCCCTGCGTCGACGCGCTGGAGGGCGACGAACATCAGGCCGAAATGACCTGTCCCCATCGTGATCGAGAGCGCGAATATCCTGCCGAGATGGGCGCGCGGAAAACGCACGAAGGGAATGAGCGGTGCCGCGAGCACGGCCATGCGGACCGTGATGACCAGCCACCCCGGCATTTCCAGGACGGCGTATCGCGCGGCAACGATATTGGAGGCCCATACCGCCATGACGATGACGGACAGTGCGATGTGCGACGGTGTCATGGCGGCGGAGAATCCGGCGGTGCGGCAGGTGTGTCAATCAACCGCCGCAAGGCGTCTCCTGTCCCGCTTCTCCCTCTCGAGCGTCCGGACCATGCAAGCCGTTATCTGGCTGGCGGTTAGCCCGAGCGGCGCTTGAGCGGCAGCGCCCACCGCGCACTCCGGGGAAACGGTTCCCGAACCGTCGCGCGGCTTTCGAGCCGCACTATAAGAAGCACGAGGCAACAACTCAATGTGCGAAGTCTCGTTCACCGTCGGCGTCATTCGCTCGGTCTGCGCCGTCGGACGGCACGAGCGCCGCCGCCAGGAGTGAGAGCATGAGTTGGGCCGCCAGCATCCTCTACGGAAAGCACAAGACGAGCTATGGCCGGCGTGCATGATACGGAGCTTCAAGGATCCGGAAACGCGCGCCTCTTCGAGGGGTAACGCGTCGCGGCGTTTCAAGGCTTCGCCGATCGGGCGGCGCGCCGACTGATCCTGCCGGACAGCGCCGAGACGCTCGGAGACCCTGCCGCATTGCCGAGCAACCGGCTGGAAGTGCTGCGGGGCGACCGCATCGATCAGCACAGCATTCGGATCAACGTGCAATGGCGTGTCTGCTTCCGGTGGACGGACGACGGGCCATGTGACGTGGAGATCGTGGATTATCACTGAGGGAGCCTGACATGAACGCAATGAACGGCATGAAGCCGGTGCATCCCGGCGAAATCCTGCGCGGCGAACTTGACGAGCTCGAGTTGTCGGCCAATGCGCTGTCGAAGGCACTGGGCGTACCGGTGACCCGACATGGACGAGGCCCCTCTGGATTTCGCAGGTGCCGAGGATGACCGGTGTCGACTGAATCACTGACATGGCAACCGAACTGCGGAATCCGACCGCAGTCAAACACACGCCTACGCTTGCTCTCAGCGACACTGATGCTTCGGTCTACTTCGGCTGACACCATATATTAAATAAAAATACTTTCAAATCAAAAAATCATTAATTGGATAATTTATCCCAAAAACTGAAACATTAGTAGAAATATTGAAAATTCAGCAATAGTTTGAGCAAAACTCTATCCGCAATTCAACTTATACAGAACTATTTGTAAATTCTCCCGCGAGCGGGATCTTGGGCTTCCTCGCATTTGGCGATTTTACAAGTGTCTCGCGTTGCATTAAAATTGCCTCATCCATTGGGAGAGGCCAACCCGTGCACCTGAACGGTTCCGGGGGGCGTCACTGGACCGGCTGCGACAGCACAGCTTCGCTGTCATCGATTGCGGTCTCCACGGCGGCTGAATCGACCGCAATGAGCCGCTGCTTGCATCCTTGCGACGACGCAAGCGATCGCCCGGGCAGGGCGCGCCAACCCCTTGAGGGGGCCGGGCCGACTTGCCGGTCCGCTACGGCGCGAACCCCATCCAACGAGTATTGGCCCGGTATCGGGCCGATACAAAAGAGGTCGGTCCGAACGGGGCTGGCGGACAACTGGGAGAAGGGCCGAACCATGTCAAATGTGCCCTTGGCGACGAAGAATTCAGAGTTCATGCTCGATCGTCAGAACTACAGCGGGGATCCGTTCGAGAACCGTGAAACCGACCTCTGCCGCGGCGAGTACATCCTGTCGTTTGTGGAGAAACGGGATGAACTAATCGACTGGACGGCGCGCGCCGAGAACGAGGGGAAGTTCTTCATCGACGTGCTTCGCGCCTGCGGCAAGGAATCCGTGCTGGACGTCGCTTGCGGCACAGGCTTCCATTCGGTGCGCCTGACCGAATCCGGCTTCAACGTGACATCGAGCGACGGGTCGGCGACGATGCTGGCCAAGGCCTTCGACAATGCGAGGTCGCGAGGCCAGGGCCGCGACCGTCGACCGGATGATGGCAATGCTACCCGACCTCGGCCCCGACAGCCGCGTCCTGGACATCGGTGCGGGATATGGCGGCTCGATGCGGCGCGTCGTGGGCCGAACCGGCTGCACGGCAACCTGCCTGAACATCTCCGAGATGCAGAACGATACCAACCGGGCCAGAAACCGGCAGGCAAAACTCGGCAGCCGGATATCGGTGGTGCACGGCGTTTTCGAGAACATTCCCGACCCGGACTCCAGCCACGACGTGGTATGGAGCCAAGATGCCATCCTGCACTCGAACCAGCGCGACAAGGTGCTGGCGGAGGTCTGGCGCGTGCTGAAGCCCGGAGGCTATCTGGTGTTCACCGACCCGATGCAGGCTGACGACGTGCTCCAGCCTGTCTACGATCGGCCCCATCTCAAAAGCCTCGGCTCCATGCGTTTCTACCGCGAGGCGCAGGCGCTGCGCTTCGAGGTGCTGGCGCAGGAGGACATGACCGGACATCTCCGCACCCACTATGATCGGGTGCGCGAAGAGCTTACGGCCAGCTACGACAGGCTGCGCGAAAACGGAGCCTCTGCTGCATATCTCGACAGGATGACCGTCGGTCTCGAGAACCGGGTGAAGGCCGCGGATGTCGGACATCTGGCCTGGGCCATCCAGCTCTTCCGCAAGCCGAAATGAGTCGTCGGATGCGGCGGCTCGTCCACCATCGGTGCGCATGATGAACCTGCACGACCACTCTGGAGATACCGGCTCCTCGGGTATCCGGGTCTCGTTCGAACTGTTTCCGCCGAAGACGCCGGAAGGCCTGACAAGGCTGGACCACGAAGTCGACCGTCTGGCGGCACTGAGGCCGGAGTATTTCTCAGTCACCTACGGTGCCGGCGGCACGACCCGGAATCGCACCCGAGGGGTGGTCGAGCGGGTGGCCGAGCGCACCGGCCTGCCGGTTGCTCACCATCTGACCTGCGTCGGGGCGAGCCGGGCCGAGATCGATGCGCTTGCCCGCGAACTCCGGGACTTCGGCATCCGGCGGATCGTCGCGTTGCGCGGCGATGCCCCGGGGCTTGGGCCTTACCGCCCGTCTGCGGACGGGTATCCCTTTGCCGCCGATCTGGTCGAAGGACTCATGCGCGTTGCCGATTTCGACATCGCCGTGGCCGCCTATCCGGAGGTTCATCCGGAGGCGGCAAGCCCGCAAGCAGACATCGCCAACCTGAAGCGAAAGTTCGACGCCGGCGCCCGCTTTGCAATCACGCAATATGCGTTCGACACCGACGCCGTGTTGCGCTTCCTCGACCGCGTCAGAGCGGCCGGAATCGAAGCGCCGATCGTGCCTGGCATAATGCCGGTCAGTAATTTCGGTGGGCTCAAGCGCTTTTCGGCCAAGTGCGGGGCTTCGATCCCCGGCTGGATGGATCGCCTGTTCGAGGGCCTGGACGAACGGCCGCAGGCGCGCGCGTCAGCCGCCACCGCGGTTGCAGTCGAACAATGTCGGCGCCTCGCCGCCGAGGGCTTGACCGACTTCCACATCTACACGCTGAACCGGGCCGAGATCAGCACGGCGCTCTGCAGGACGTTGCGGGCTGGCTGCGCTTGAGCCCGGCCCGCGGAAAGCGGCGGGCGGCCACCGGTTCCTTCCGCTTTACGACCGGGAGTCCGGCTCATAGGCGAGGTTCGGTGCGAGTCACGCCTCGACCTCCTCGACCTCCTCGACCGGGGCTCCCTTTCGCCGCGCATAGTCTGTCACCTGATCGCGGCCAAGCTTGCCGATCCCGAAATACGCGTTTTCCGGGTAGCTGAAGTAGAGGCCGCAGACGGATCATGCCGGCTGCATGGCGCAGCTCTCGGTCAGTTGCAGGCCGGTGCGGACCCCGGCCTCCAGCAGCGCAAAATGGTTGTGCAGTCCCCTTCGGCGAGGCTGACACGTCCAGGGGGGCTTGGTAGACTGGCGCACACGAGCTTGTGCGAACAGTGGGAGGCGCCGATGGCGACCAGCGACGGATATCGGGTGATTGCGCTCGAGGAGCATTATTTCGATCCCGGCATCGCTGCAAAATACGATGCGAACACGGGATTCGAGGGCAAGCCCGTGCGTAAGCGGCTCGACGACCTCGACGACATCCGGATCCGGGAAATGGATGCGGCGGGCATCGATATCCAGGTGCTGTCGCAGGGGGCGCCGGGGGTGCAGCGCTTCGACGCGGAAAGCTCGGTCGCGCTCGCTCGCGAGGCGAATGATCGCCTTCACGAAACGGTGCGGCGCCATCCGGAACGCTTTGCCGGGTTCACGACGCTGCCGACGCCGGATCCGAGGGCTGCGGCCGACGAGCTCGAGCGGACCGTATCGGACTACGGCTTCAAGGGCGGCATGGTTCACGGCCTGACCCATGGCAAGTTCATCGACCTTCCGGAGTTCTGGCCAATCTTCGAGCGCGCCGAGGCGCTTGACGTGCCGATCTACCTCCATCCCGCAATCCCGCATCCCGATGTCATCAAGGCGTATTACGCCGACTATGTCGGCGCCCATCCGGGGCTGCTCACGGCCGGCTGGGGCTTTACCGTGGAGACCGCCACGCAGGGAATCCGCATGGTGCTCAGCGGCGTGTTCGACGCCCATCCGAAACTGCAGGTGATCATCGGGCATCTCGGCGAGGGGCTGCCGTTCCTGCTGTGGCGCATCAACGACGCTCTCAGCCGCGGCACGGACTATTCGTTTCGCGAGATCTTCTGCAGGCACGTCCACGTTACGACGAGCGGAAACTTCTCGGACACCGCGATGACCTGTTCGATCGCGGAGCTCGGCATCGACCGGATCATGTACTCGATCGACTACCCGTTCGCCTCCAACAAGGCCGGCGCCGACTGGATCGAGGCGTTTCCGCTTTCGGCAGAGGACAAGAAAAAAGTCCTTTCCGGGAACGCCGAGCGGCTGCTCAGGATGTAGCGTGGCTGGGAGGCCGGCGTTGGAATTCAGGATAGTGCGCGGCGACGAGGCGGAGACCGTCGCCATGCCGCGGGGACGCGGCTTCCAGAAGCGCTTCGTCGATGTCGCTGCGGTCGATGTCCATCTCAATCTGCTTCGCGCCGGCGAGCCGGGTGGCCGTTATCACCATCACACCTCGTCCGACAATGTCTACATCGTCAAGCGGGGAACGGGCCATCTGGTGGTTGAAGGGGAGAGCCATACGATCCGCGAGGACGACGTGGTCTACATTCCGGCGGGCTTGCGGCATTCGCTCACCAATGCCGGCGACGGCGAGCTCGAGTTGTTCGAGATCTATGCGCCGGCCGGCGACAGTTTCGACTTCGTGATAGACAGCTGATCCGGGCGAGCCGGATCGGCAAAGGAGACAAGATGTCCGACGGCGTCCTGTTCGTACCCTATCGCGAGACGCTCGACCTTCTGGGGGTCGAGGACGCGATGCGGATCTGCGAGGACGTCTATCGCATGCACGCCCGGGGAACCGTGCAATGGTCGACGCCGCTGTCCTGGCGTATCGACGCCGCCGCCCCATGGCACAATCACTGGCATGTAAAGGGGGCTTTCCTTCCCGATATCCCGGCGTCGGGCGTGCGGATGTACAACTATTACGACGATGGCGTGCGCAACACCGTCGGCCAGCTCGACTGCACGCGCTATGTGGTGCTGTCCGATCCCGCGACAGGCCGGGCACAGGCGATCGTCGAGGAACACTGGTCCTACGCGATCCGGAGTGCGGCCGCAGCCGTTCTTGCGTTGCGCTGGCTCGGGCCTGCTGCACCGCGCGTGCTGGGGCTTGTGGGCGTCGGGACGATGGGGGTCAACGCGCTCCGCTGCCTGTTGACGCTCTACGATTTCGAGAGGATCGTCTGCACGTCGCGGCGGCGCGAGACTCGCGAGAAATTCGCTGCCGACTGGTCATCGCGGCTCGGGATCGCGGTCGACGCCGTGGATTCGATCGAGGAGGTGGTGCGGCCGGCCGACATCTGCGTCGGCGGCACCACGTCGAACGATATCAACGCCCGTGAGGGGTGGGTCAAGCCTGGCGCCGTCTATATCTCGCTGGCGCGGCGGGAGATGGATCCGGGCGGCTGGTCGGCGTTCGACAAGGTCGTGGTCGACGACTGGAACACCAACATGCTGTATCCGGAGTTCGCGCAGATGGTTGGTGACGGGCAGTTTCCGCGCGAGCGCCTCCACGGCGAGATTTGTGACGTCGTCACCGAAAGGGTTGCCGGGCGCGAGCGCGACAGCGAGCGCGTGCTGGTTCACACTGCCGGTCTGGTTTCGCACGATGTGGCCGTTTGCCACCACATCTACGAGGCCGCCCGTGCCGCAGGCCGCGGCATCCCGCTGCCCCCGACCGGGGGCCTGGCCCCAGAGTAAGCCGGCGCCCGATCCGGCGCGGTCTCGCTCGCTATTCGGCGGCCTCTGCGATCGCCGTGCCGGCGAAACGCTTCCGGAACTTCTCGCGCTCCGACTCGTCCGCCGGAATCACCTCCTTGACGGAACCGCCCCATCCGAGATGGGTGCAGTCGACGATCACCCCGTGCGGATCGCGGAACTTCATCTCGTAGAAGGTGCTCGGTGCGTCGTCTTCGGGACGCCCCATGAAGTACTTGCCGCCGGCCTTCTCGATCTTTTCCTCGGCTTCGCGCAGGTCGTCGACCCAGAAGCCGATGTGATGCAATCCGACATGGTCCTTGCCGCGCTCGTCCTCGCCTTCAACGTAGCCGGCCCATTTGTCGGTCTTGTAGGCGAGAAGCGCAACCGTGATCACCCCGTCCGAGACGTAGCACCCCTTGGCAAGCGGCGAATCCGTCTTGCCGACGCGGACCATGTCGAAGGCTTCGCAGTAGAAGTCGGCCGCCTTCTCGGGATCCGGAACCGAAAGCGCGATGTGCCTGAGCTTTGCCATGGTCTCCCCTTCCTTCTCCGGCCGATCGGAGAGTTCCGTTTCCCTACACCGGTGGTCCTTCGAGGTCAAACACCTCGAGGCAGCGGTCGAACACGATCCTGCGGCGCAGTCCGTCGTCAAGACCCTCGAACATCCGGTCCATCACCTGACTGGCGTCCGGCCATACGCCCTGGCCGTGGGGATAGTCGGCGCCCCACATCAGGATGTCCGCCATCCCGGATTCGGGATGATGGAGCAGCATCCCGGCGACATAGTCCTCCTCGTAGGTGATCGTTACCTGGCGCCTGACATAGGCGCTCGGCATTTCCTTCAGCCCGGTGTCGGCGAACAGGCCGGGCCGCTCGATGGCCTGGCGGTCCATCCATTGCAGCAGCATCGGCCCCCATCCGGCGCGGCATTCGCCGTAGTTGTAGCGCAGCCGCGGGTGGCGCATCAGGGTGCCCGAATATGCAAGTTCGGAGATCGGTTTCGCGGCGCTGAAAGGCACGCATGAGAAATAGGCCATGCGCGCGCCGCGCGTGGTCGGGGGATAGGGCGCACCGGCGCTGTCGCCGATGTGGCTGCACACGGTCACGTTGCCGTCCTCGCAGGCTGACCAGAACGGATCCCAGCATTCCGCCCAGATGTCCTCGGCAAGATCGGCGACGGGAAACTCCACCGCCTTGCAGCCCAGCGCCTTCATGCGTTCGAGCTCGACGAGCGTGGCTCCGGGATCGAATACCGGCATGATCGGAAGCATGAGCAGACGGTCGGGCTGGACCGCGTTCAGCTCCATCATCCAGTCGTTGTAGACCCGGTGAATCTCGTGGCGCAGCGCGACATCGCCGACCTGCCACTTGCGGACCGCGGCATAGCCGACATAGGCCCAGATTCCGGCCATGTCCATGTGCCGGAGGATGATCTCGGGATCGGCGGGCGGCAGCGCTCCGTCCGGCAGTCCGTCCGCATGCGTGCCATAATGCTCTTCGAGGATGCGCCGGTTGTCGGGGCTGTCGGCGCTTCCGCCGTCGCGGCCGCCGAAAATGCGGCCCTCCCATTCCCAGACCCAGCTTCCATCGCGTTCGACCACCTTCGGGGCGTCGCGGCGAAAGTTCGATGCAACCCGGCTCTGCCAGAGGTCTGCCGGAATCCAGCGCTGATCAAGGTGATTGTCGGCGGAATTGTACTTGTAGATCGTCATGATGTTGCCCCAAAAGACGAACGGCCCTTCACGGGGAAGGGCCGTTCGCGACCACTCCGACGCCCGAGCGCCGATGCCGGTCTATTTTTTGGTGCCGTAGGCGAGCGCAGCGGCCTGCTTGGCGACACCCTGATCGGTGTTTGCGACGGCGTCGTTGACGACCTTCTGGATGTCGGCTCCGCTCCCCGGGATGACGCGAAGCTTGCGCTTCTTCGCATCGGCGATGAATGCCGGGTCGACGACCATCTTGTCCCACGCTGTCCGCATCACGGAGATGGCGCCTTCCGGAGTGCCCGGCGGCGCGGCGACGCCGCGGCCGATGAGCCCGAGCGCGCCGATGAACTTGAGGACCGGAAGATACTTGGGATCGGCAACGTCCTTCATCATGGGGACGTTCGGGAGTTCCGGATCCTTGAAATGGCCGAGCTGCAGGACGGCGCGGGCATAGGGTTTGTCGCCCTGGAACCATCTTTCGTACTTGGACTTCCAGAACAGCCAGTTGAACGCGGCGCCACGCACCTCGCCCTGCTCGACCGCGAGGCCGGTCTTCGACGAGCCCTTGTAGCCGGTGACGATCTTCATCTTCGTTCCCAGCATGCGGTTGACGAGCCCCGGCATGATGGTCGAGGTTGAGCCCAGGCCCGTCGATCCCATGGGAACCGCGGTGTTGCGGAGATCTTCCCACTTGGTGACGCCGGTGTCGCTGCGCACGACCATGATCACGTTGGTCTGGTTGGCGCTGCCGATCCAGGTGAACTTGCTCATGTCGAACTTGGCCTTCTTGGGACGCATGAGCTGCACGATGACCGAACTGTCCGGCGGCACCAGATAGTTGAGACCGTTCGCGGGCATCGCCTTGGCCGCGTAGTTTGTGGCCAGCACGCCGCCGGCGCCGGGCCGCGATTCGACGATGATGTTCGGTGTGCCCGGGATGTGCTTCTTCAGATGCTCGGCGAACATCCGGGTGTATTTGCCGTAGGTGCCGCCGAAGCCGAAGCCGATCACCAGCTTGATCTGTTTGCCGGCAAAGTCGAAGTCGGCGGCCTTTGCCGGTGCCGCCAGAATGGCGGTCGCGGCGAGCACGCCGCCGGCAAGCGGTACGAGTTTTCTGAGTTGCATGAAAGGGGTCTCCATCTGGTATGGGCGGCAGACGCGCGCGTCATTTGTCCGGCGGCACGGCCGTTTAGCAGCGCTCAAGCGCCAGCGCTTCCACCTGTCGCAGGTTAGTATTTTGCAGGTTAGCATTTGCGTCCGCCGCGTGCAACTTGACCTCGTCTGCGGCTGTGGGATTATGGGCACAACGGCAATCGAGGCGGAACGGGATGGCGGCGGTACGCATATACCAGCCCCGCAAGACAGCGATGCAGTCCGGCCGGGCGCGGACGCGGAACTGGCTCGTGGAATTCGAGCCAGGTGCCCGTCAGGTCAGCGACCCGCTCATGGGCTGGGCTGGCCGGGGCGACACCAGGAACCAGCTGCGCATGGTCTTCGACAGTCGGGAGAGTGCGATCGCGTTTTGCGAGCGTGAAAATCTCGACTACCGGGTGATCGAGCCCCGAACGCGTGCGCAGCAGCCGAAGAGCTATTCCGACAATTTCCGTTTCGGACGCGAAGGCAACTGGACGCACTGAACGTCCGCCGTCAGAGGCTGCCAAGCCCCTCGACGGCCTGGTTCATGATCTCACGACCGCGCATCCATACGAGTTCCTTCCAGTCGTCCTGGTCGGG
Source organism: Alphaproteobacteria bacterium (assembly GCA_022822405.1). Lineage (GTDB taxonomy): Bacteria > Pseudomonadota > Alphaproteobacteria > MPNO01 > UBA830 > JAJEBT01. The sequence goes on along the minus strand of JAJEBT010000126.1, from coordinate 2,544 downwards.
ATAGAGCGCCCTGCGGATGCTGGCCTTGATGCTGCGGCCGGTCCCGTCGCCGGGATCGCCCCTGAGATGCAGCCAGTTGTCGGCAATGATCGGCATCAGGACATCGAGTGGCGGGTAAGTCCCGAATTCGACCGTCAGGCTCGTGACCTCCGTAGGCGCGGCGGCCAGCCGACGTCGCAGTCCGGAACCGATGGTGCCCGAGACCGGCGCCGAGGACGACGTTCCGTCCTTCGTCGAGGTCAGGCCGGTAACGAACCATTTCGTCACCCGATCGCCATGTGCGCTTCCAGGGCGGGTCTGGCCGATCAGTTCGGCAGCCCCGTACTCCCCGAGACCGGTGTGCCAGTCAAGGAACAGAACGTGGCCGGCCTTGGACGCGTGCGTGTCGATGATCTCGAGAAAACGCCGGCGCGCCGCCGTCTCCTGCTGGCCGCCATAGAAGATGCCGTCCTTGTACTCGTACTGACCGGCGGTCAGGACGCACTGCAGCCGGAAGGGCGAGTGTCTGGCCGAATAGCGCTCGAACTCGGCAATCATCGGCGCTGTCGACTGATCATCCCACCTGTCGGGAAGCAGCAACGGGTGGAACCGTCGGTATCCGGCGTTGGCGGGAAGCGTCGCGGAGTGATCGACGAAGTTCCGGTTGAGATCGACATTCTCCTCGGTCACGCGGCGCAGCCACGCGAAACCGTGGCAGTTGAGGGCGTGAATCAGCACGACCTTGACGGAGTCCGGGAGCCGCGCGTCCGCGTTGCTGTCGAGCCAGCCGGTGAATATGCCCGAGCCGCAGAAACCCTCGACGCCGTGTGTTGCGGAATTGCATACGAGGACATGGGGTGCATCCTCGGCGCCGATGACGGCGACGTCGGTATGGAGCGGCTTGCCGTCCGGCCCTGTCGACGGCGCCATGTGGCTGGTGAGCCGTGCTCCCGCGGCCGCGGCCGCCGCCCGGAAGGCGGCGCGCCCGCTACGGTAGTCGGCGGGAAAGTATGCGACAGGCGGCATGGCGGCGGAGAATGGCGAAAGCGGCGGATTCTGTCCAGGGGCGGCGCGAAGCGGGGCAGGGGCTGAAGCCCGGTTCCGGCGCGCCGGAGGCTCCTTCCGTTCCCGCCCCGTCAGACGGCGGTGTATCCACCGTCGACCAGGAGATCGGATCCCGTCATGAACGCGGCCTCGTCGCTGGCGGCGAACAGGACGGCGTTCGCGATCTCCTCGGGCAGGCCGAGCCGTCCGATCGGATGTCCCGGCACAAGCCGTTCGCGCACCCGTTCGAAGGTCTTGTGGCGTGCCAGCAGGCGATTGGTCTCGATGGCCCCCGGGGAGATGCTGACGGCGCGGATGCCGTTGGCCGCGTTTTCGACCGCAAGCGCGCGGGTGAGTTGAATGACGGCGCCCTTCGTCGCGTGATAGGCGGGACGCCCGGCTGTCGCGACACTGCCGAATTGCGAGGCGATGTTGACGATTACCCCGCCGCCGTCGGCGCGCAGGTGGGGAAGGGCGTACTTGCAGAGATAGAACATGCTGGTGAGGTTCACGCGTACCACCTCGTGCCATTCCTCGACGGCCAGCTCCTCGACCGTAGCCGTCGACTCGCGGGCGGCCGCGGAATGAACGGTGACGTCGAGGCCTCCGAGTTCGGCGGCGGCCTGGTCCACGGCCTCCCTCGCGGCGCCGGGCTCGCCGATGTCGGTTGCGAGCGTCAGGACCTTGCCGTTGCCGGGGCCTTCCCGGAGCGCCTCTGCCATACGCGCGCCGGCCTCGGCGTCGACGTCGACGATGGCGACGCTGGCGCCCTCGGCGTGAAACCGTCTGGCGGTTGCGCCGCCAAGGCCGCCGCCACCGCCCACGATCAGCGTTCTCTTTCCTTCAACCCTTCCGCCCATTGCCGTCATCCTTCCGTCGCCGTTCAAGTGGCGGGTTCGCCCGCCGGAGGGGCCAAATATACAGGATCGGCAACGCGGCGCATGCTGGCGCAGCCGTCGTGGATCTGCGCCGCTCGCTCCCATCTTGGCCGCCATTGTGCTATGGAGCGGTGCTGGCACCCGGCGCCCGTAGCTCAGCCGGATAGAGCAGCGGACTTCTAATCCGCAGGTCGAGGGTTCGAATCCTTCCGGGCGCGCCAGACCTTGCATGTCCAGACCGGAGACATGGGTAACAGAATGTTCCTAAGACATTCGGACACATGCCGAACAGCGGCCTGGTCGTATCCCCGGAACAAGTCTATAGAATTTTCGGCGAATATCCTATAAATCATTGATTTCATGTAATAAATTATAGCGTATTCGATGGCATGTAGCCGATGATTCCAAATCAGTCATCAAAACGAATGCAGATTTTTTCAAAATTTGGACGCCCCCTGGCGGCGAGTGACACCCGATTTCCATTTTCGGGCCGGCGGGGCCAGCGTATCCGTTCGGGTCCCGGGGGATCGTAGACTGCCACGAATTTTCTGACTGGTAACTACTTCGGGCATGCGCTACCGTCTCGCGCATGGCGGTTCTCGACGCGGATTTCTGTACCGACCTGACGCCGGCCGGGGGCGGC
>JAJEBT010000079.1 GCA_022822405.1 Alphaproteobacteria bacterium | reverse complement strand
CGTCGCGGTCCTTGGGCAGATCGTCGTTTACCATGCGGTCGCCGATCCAGATCTCGCCCTCGGTCGGATCCTCGAGCCCGGCGATCATGCGCATCGTGGTGGTCTTGCCGCACCCCGACGGCCCCAGCAACACGAGGAATTCGCGGTCGCGAATCTCGAGCGATTGGTTGTCGACGCCAACCACATCGCCCCATCGCTTGGTGACGTTCTTCAGCGAGACGCTTGCCATCAGCGTACAGCTCCCATGGTCATGCCCTGCACGAAGTGCTTCTGGATGATCAGCGCGAGGATGAACATCGGCACCATGATGATAATTCCCGCTGCTGCGAGCAGGTTCCAGAGATCGCCTTCCTCCGCCTTGAACAGCGCCAGGCCGACCGGCAGCGTGACCGCCTCGTTGTTGGTGAGGATGAGCGCGAACAGGAAATCGTTCCAGGCGATGATGAAACAGAAGATCGACGCGGTGATGATGCCCGGTGCCGCCATCGGCAGGACGATGTTGCGGATGACCTGGAGGCGGGTCGACCCGTCGACGAGCGCGGACTCCTCGGTGTCGATGGGGATGCCGTCGATGAAGCCCTTGATCATCCAGACCCCGAAGGGCATGACGATCGAGAGATTGACGATGATCAGGCCGAGGCGCGTGTCGAGAATGCCGAAGTCGCGGAACATCAGGAAGAACGGCAGCACGATGACGACGGCGGGCAGGAACTGGGTCGCCAGGATCATCACGAACATGACGCGCTGGCCGCGCAGCCGGAAGCGGGAGAAGCTGTAAGCGGCCATTGTCGCCAGCGGTATCGCGATTGCTACCGTAACCAGCGCGACGATGGTGCTGTTCCAAAGCTTTTCGTGCAGGTTATATGGAGAATCAAAGACTTGGAGGAAATTTTCGAAGGTCGGCGTGAAGAACAGTTTCAACTGGTAGACGTCGACATGCGTCTTGAATGCCGCCATCCCGATCCAGATGATCGGCACCATCATGACCGCGGCGGCAATCAGGATGAGCGCGACCCTGACGGCCTCTCCCGCGGTCTTTTTCTGGCGGTTGTTCATCGTCCTTTCCTAGTTCTCGCGGAAGACGTAGCGCGTGTAGAAGAACGTGAGGACGATCATCGGGATGACGAGCACCCACGCGACCGATGCCGCGAAGCCCATGTCGTAATACTTGAAGCCGCTGAAATAGGCGTAATGCGCCAGCGTCTGGGTCGCCGTGCCGGGTCCGCCGTTGGTCAGCATGTAGATCTGGTCGAACGTCTTGATCGAGAAGATCGATTTCAGGATCACGACGATCGCCAGCACCGGCGTGAGCTGGGGCAGGGTGATGTCCCGGAACGCCTGCCAGCTCGAGGCGCCGTCGACGTGCGCGGCCTCTACGGTTTCCCTCGGCAGCGCCGCGATGCCGCCGATCAGCACCAGCGTGATGAACGGGATCCAGCCCCAGATGTCGGCCATGACCGCGACCGAGAAGGCGAGGGTCGGATCCGACAGCCAGGAAACGTCCGCCAGCGGCGGGATCAGGAGGCCGAAGAAGGCATCGAACAGGCCGAATTCGGGATTGAACATGAACCGGAACGAGACCCCGACCAATGCCGGGCTCATTGCAAAAGGCAGGATCAGGAGCGTGCGCACGGTCAGCCTCAACCGCCCGCCGGGAGCGAGCAAAAGCGCGATGCCGAGCGCCAGCAGTGTGGTCAGGGCGACGGTCAGCACCGTGTAGACGGAGGTGACCACCGTCGCGTTCCAGAAGTCCGGATCCTCGAACAGCGCCCAGCTGTAGTTCTCGAAGCCGATGAACGGGCCGGGCACGGAAGATTTTGAGAGCTTCCAGGTGCGGAAGCTGAGGATAAGCGATTGCAGGAGCGGCCAGATCGCGGTCGCGAACACCACGACCACTGCGGGCAGCACCATCAGGTACTTCAGATGACGGTCGCGCATTGGAGGAGTGCCTCCTGTCTGGGCAACCGACCGGAATGCGGAGGTTCCGGCGCGGGGCCGCCGGAACCTCCGCGAACGCTCCGGACTACTTGTAGTAACCCGCCCGCTTGAGAATCTTCTCGGTGCGCGCGGCGGCGTCCGTCATCAGCTTGCGGACATCGCCGCCGGCCGCCGCCTTGGCAATGGCGGCCGAGAGGATGTCGCCGACCTCGGTCCACTCGGGAATCTGCGGCATGATGTCCGAATTCTTCAACGAGCCCCAGGCCGCCATCTGGATGTTGGCGTTGGCCGCGTTGACTTCGGGATCCTGCAGATTGACCTTGTGGGTGACCACGTTGTTGATGATGGTCTTGCCCGCGACCTTGCGTTCGGTCGCGTTGGCCTTGTCCATCTTCGGATTCGACAGCCACTTCAGGAACTCCCAGGAAGCTTCCTGATTCTTCGAGTGTTTTGAGATCGAGAACGGCATTGAGATCGCATAGGTCACCGAGCGGCCCTGGTAGGTGGGCAGTCCGGTGAATGCCACCTGGTCGGCCTTCAGCACCGAGGACTTGGGATTGATCATCGACGAATAGGCCCACCACCAGACCGGGATCATCGCCGACTTGCCCTGCATGAAGGACTGCCTGGCATCCTGTTCGACGAACGAGAGCGATGCCGGGTTGGTTGCCTTCAGAGAGGTGTGCAGCGCGATATAGTCCTCGGTCGCCTTGAGGCCGGCCTCCGTCGCCCAGGTCGGCTTGAATTGCTTGTCGAACACGTCGGCGCCGGCGGACCAGAGATAGTTCAGCCAGATGAACAGGTTCTGCCGGTTTCCGTCATTATGGTAGTAAAGCGCCAGCGGCTCGATCTTCTCGCCCGAAGCGCGGATCTTCTTGCTCGCGGCGATGACGTCGTCCCAGCTCTTCGGCGCCGCGAGTCCGAGCTTGCCGAAGATGTCCTTGCGGTAGAACATCAGCATTGCGTGCGCGCGCAGCGGGAAGCCCAGCACTTTGCCCTGGAAGCTGGCGGACTTCGCGAATGCCGCAGGATAGCGGTCCATCGAGATTCCGTCCCGCGCCAGCTTGTCGTTGAGCGGCACCAGCCAGTGTGAGTTGGGCGGCCCCCAGCTGTCGAGATAGTTCACGACGTCGAAGCTGCCGTCGGCGGCAACGCCGACCGCGGAAACCTTCTCCTGCAGGGCGGTGAAGGGAATGAATGTCCATTTGGTCTTGATGCCCGTGAGGTCGGTGAACTCCTTGTCGCGCAGCATCAGGCCGTCGAACTGCGGCGTGACCACCGAGAGAATGTTGACCTGCGTCCCGGCGTAGGGCTTGCCGGGTTTGAGGTTGTAGGGCATGTCCTTGGCGACTGAGGTGCCCGCGACACCGGCCGCGAGCGCGGCGCCTGTCATCGTCGCCATGAGGCGACGTCTGGTTAGCTGCATCGTATCCTCCCTGATTGGGGTCAGTTCCCGCGTTGGTTTTGCATACGCATGCAATAACCCATAGCACGGCCGGCATTCCTGTGCAACGCCGCCGTCACGCTCAATCCGGTCCAGGCGCGGCTGTATCTTGTCCGGGTTGCGGCGGTGCGGATTTGCATTCGCATTCAACGCAACCTATCCTGTCGGCAGGGAAGGCAGTGTTGGCGGACAGTGGCAGATGTCAAAAGACGCGACACCGGGCCGGGCCGCCGGCGACGCTGGAACCCGCCCCGGAAGCAGGGAAAGAGGTACGCGCAAGGTGACATCCTACGATGTCGCCCACCGCGCCGGCGTGTCCCAGTCCGGCGTGTCCCGGGTCTTCAAGCCTGGCGCGAGCGCGTCGGCGGCGATGCGCGCCCGGGTGCTTGCGGCCGCGGACGAACTCGGCTACCGGCCGAACGCCATAGCCCGCAGCCTGACCACCGGCCGTTCCAACATGGTCGGGGTCATCATTTCCGACCTGACCAATCTCTACTATCCGGAGGTGCTGTCGGAACTTTCCGCCCGCTTCTCCGGGCGCGGCAAGCGGGTGCTGCTATTCACCCTCGCGCGCGAAGCCGGCGTCGACAGCATCCTCGGCGATGTCGTCGGCTATCAGCTCGACGGGATCGTGTCGGCGGCGCGGCTGTCGGCCGGCCAGGTTTCGGATTTCCTCGATCGTGGGTGTCCGGTCGTGCTCTACAACCGGTCGTTCGACGACGTTCCCGCGAGCTCGATCTGCTGCGATCACGTCCATGGGGCGCGTCTGCTGGCGACCAGGATGGCGGAAGCCGGACATCACCGCTTCGGGTTTGTCTCCGGACCCACGGATTCCTTCGTCAGCCAGGAGCGGACCCGCGGCTTCCTCGGCCGGCTCGCCGAGATGGGCGTCGCCGAGCCCGCGGTCGTCGCTGGCGACTACGGTTATGCGAGCGGCCATGCCGCCGCGCGGGAGCTTGCGCGTGAGGCGGGCCCGGCGCTCGACGCGATCGTATGCGCCAACGACATGATGGCCCTCGGTGCCGTCGATGCGGTTCGCGGCTCGCTGGGCCGGCGAGTGCCTGGCGACATCTCCATCGCCGGCTTTGACGGCATCGACCCGGCGCGATGGGACAGCTACCGGCTGACCACCGTGCGCCAGCCCGTGCGCCGGATGACGCAGGCCGCGGTCGAGATGCTGCTCGATCACATGGCGGACCCGTCGCGCCCCCCGGAAAGGCGCATGATACCGGGAGAACTTGCCGTTCGCGCCACCGTGCGCGGTCTCGACGGCGCCCCGGCAGCGGAACTCGGGGCGGCCGATGCCGCATGACGGATGCAAAGCGGTGGGCTGTTGTGCGCTGTCGGCGGGAACGCACGATGGATGATTGCGCTCCGGTACTGATCGACGAGGCCGAAATGGCGCGGAGATGCGTCCGGTACGAAGACCTGGTCCCCTGCACCGAGGCCTTCATCGACCGGCGCACGCCGGGCTGCGAGGGCAACGAGAACTTCGCCGTGATCGGGCCGGGGGTTTCCGAATCTGCTGGCCAGTTCGTGCATGTCGGGATTCCCCATGGCTTCAATGTCGGCGGGGCGCGCCAGACGCCGGGAACCTTCAACTCCCAGCACAGCCACGAACGCGAGGAGATATTCGTCGTCCATTCCGGCGTCTTCCGGTTTCACTTCGGCCCCGACCGGCAGGACGGCTCGATCGTCCTGGGCGAGGGGGATACGGTTTCCGTGCCGGTCCGGATCTTTCGGGGTTTCGAGAACATCGGCCCCGGCGCGGGATATCTGATGGCCGTGCTTGCCGGAGACGATCCCGGGCCGGTGACCTGGGCGCCCTACGTGTTCGAGGCGGCGCGGGGCACCGGTCTGGTGCTGCTCAAGGATGGCCGCCTCATCGATACCGCCGCCGGAGATCGGGTGCCGCCCGAAAGCGCCGTCATGCAGCCGGCAACGGAGGAAGAGATGCGGCGTTTCCGGCGCATCCATGCCGACGATCTCGAGGGCTGCATCGCGCGAAGCGATGACCTGGAGGCCGACCCGAACTCACCGCTAGCTGGTCCCGGCGTCGGTGAATGTCCGGTCATTGGCGAAGCCAGCCCGGCCGAGGGGATTGCAGCGGCGCCGATTGCCGACCGGATCGGCCTTCAGCTGCGGCGGGTCCGGCTGACCGCCGGGGCCATGATCGCGCCGCACGCCCGCATGGAGGAAGAGGTCCTGTTCGTCCATCGGGGCGGCGTCGACATCATCTGGGATCGCGGAACGCTTTCGCTCGCCGAAGGCGACCAGTTGACGGTGCCCAAGGGCCTCGTGCGAAGCTGGAAGAACACCGGTCCACGGGATGCTGACATCGTCGTCGTACGCGGCGGCGACCGGCCGGACGGACCGGTCTGGGTGGCCGCGTGACAGCCCACGCCGGGAGGCCGGGAAGGTGAATGCGGAGGTGCCGGCCGGCATGCGCGGATTCGATCCCGAGTTCGCGGATCTGCCGGACTACATACTCAAGATCACCGAGCGCATCTGGGAGGGGCGGCGCCCCGACCTGATCCGTCGCTACTACACCGAACGCTGTGTCGTGCGCGGTCCCGACGCCGTCGTTGTCGGCGCTGACGGCGTCGTGAAGACGACCCTGGAAATGCTGCATGAGTTTCCTGACCGGCGCCTGCTGGGCGAGGACGTGATCTGGGCCGGGAACGACGATGACGGCTACTTCTCCTCGCATCGCATTCTCTCGACCATGCATCATCTCGGCGCCGGCGCCTTCGGGTCGGCCACCAACCGTCCCGTCCGCGTGCGGACGATCGCCGACTGCGCCGTGCGCGAGAACCGGATCCACGAGGAGTGGCTGGTCCGCGACCGGGGGGCGATCGCCCGCCAGATCGGCCTCGACGTCAGGACGCTTGCTGCGGGACTGTTGCCGCTCGGTGACGGCGACCCGCCCGAAGAAATTCCGGTCGGCAGCCATGTGCCCATAATGGACGATGACGCCGAGGCGCGGGCCTATGCTGACGGTTGGCGCAGCCTCTGGCAGGAACAGCGGCTCGCGACACTGAGCGAGACGCGCCATTCCGCCGTGGCGCTCGAACTTCCTGGCGGCGAGACCGCGACCGGGATCGCGGCTATGGACCGTTTCCTGGTCGGCTATCTTGCGGCGTTCCCCGGAAGCGGCTTTCGGCCTGAGCATCTGGTCATTCGCCGCGACCCAGGCCTGCCGGCGCGCGTGGCCATGCGGTGGACCGCGGAAGGCACGCATGACGGCCGGGGCGCCTTCGGGCCGCCTTCGGGCGCGCCCGTCAGGATCGCCGGCATCAATCATGCCCATATCGCCGGCGGCCGGGTCGTCGCGGAGTGGATCGTTGTCGACGAGGTCGCCGTCTGGGGCCAGATCCTGCGCGGCGGCAGTGCGGCCGATCATCGGGGGAGTGCCAGCGCCACATGAACGATGCGCTCCTGCAGCTGCTGCGCGGCGTCGATACCCCGACCGTCTGCAACGCCGTCGAGGTCGCCCAGGGCCAGCGCGGCTTCGGCGCCTTCACGCGCGGAACGATGATCAGCAGTGCGCCCGGGGAAAGCCGCATGGTCGGCTACGCGCGGACCGCTCGCATCGCCGGAGCGGAGCTGCCGGTGGATCCTCCCGCGGCGGTGCGGCAGCGGCGGATGGACTATTACCGCTATATGGCCGAAGCACCGTCGCCGGCAGTCGCGATCATCGAGGACGTAGATTTTCCCGACTGCGTGGGCGCCTACTGGGGCGAGGTCAACGCGACCGTGCACAAGGGCCTCGGGCTAGCCGGCGCCGTCACCAACGGGGTGATGCGCGACCTCGATGACATACCGCCGGGCTTCCCCGTGCTTGCCGGTTCCGTCGGACCCAGCCATGGCTTCGTGCATGTTCGCGACTTCGGCCAGCCGGTGACGATCCTCGGCCTGACGGTGCGCGAAGGCGACCTCGTGCATGCGGATCGTCACGGCGCGGTCGTCGTACCGCCCGAAATCGTCGATGGCCTTGCGGCGGCCGTTGACCGGCTGCTTGCAAATGAAGCCCTGATCATCGGTCCGGCACGCGAGCCGGGATTCGACTTCGAGGCACTGGAGCGCGCCTGGACCGAGTTCGAGAACGCGCGGACGTAGCTCCGGGCGCTGGCGGGCGCTGCGGCGAGGGGCTGATTTTCCAGGGTTGCGCCGGGCCTGCCGGTTCGGCGTCGCGGCGGAGTTGGGTGAGCGACGCGGTAGTCACGCGCGTCGCCATCAGACAACGCGGAGCGCTCGTTTCAAAGATACATTGTTCATTTAAAAAAACATGGTACTATTGGTACTTTAAAAATGCATGGTAGACAGACTGAACATGGAAAAAAAGATTCGTGTTGCGGATGAGGTCTGGATCGTGGCGGCATCCCTGCACCGCGACCATCCGAACCGTGCGGACTTCACTATCGGCGAGATCATGGCACGGGCCGAGTCCGAGAACGTGACGGGGGCAAAGCCGCTGCGTCCAGGGGTCAAAGTGCACGCCTATCTTCACTGCGTTGCCAACAGGCCTCCCAATCCAGGCCGATATCGCATGCTCGTCGAAACGGAGGATGGGCGGCGGCGGCTGTTCCGGCCGGGCGATCCGTGCCACCCGCTTCGGACTGCGGGAAAGGACATGCCCAGGCGCCACGAGATCCCGATCCGCTTTCACGGCCTCATCGACTGGTATGTCGCGGAGTACGCAGGAGGAGCGTCGGACGATCCCGAAGATCCCGTCCTACTGCTGCGGGGCCTCGGCGCAGAGATCTGGGCGGACGAGGACGCGGATGCGTATGTCCGCCGCCAACGGTCCAGCTGGCAATGAGCAGGATATTCTGGGACACCAACCTGTTCGTGTATCTCCTTGAGGACAAGGGCGAACTGACCGAGAGAACGGTGCTGTTGCGTGAGCGAATGGTCGAACGCAGCGACGAATTGCTGACTTCGGCGCTTACCCTCGGCGAACTCCTCGTCAAGCCCATGGAGGCGGGCAACGACTTTCTCGTACGCCGCTACGAGCAGGCGATCGCTGCCGCCGCCACCGTGATACCGTTTGACCAGGCTGCGGCATCCGTGTTCGCAGCCGTTCGCCGAGATCGGACGATCCGGCCTCCGGATGCGATCCAGCTTGCATGCGCCTCGGTGGCGAGCGTCGACCTGTTCATCACGAACGACAAACGTCTCAGCCGGAGAGTTGTCCCCGGGATCCAATTCATTCAATCGCTCGACGTTGTGGCCCTTTGACCTCGGGAAAGCCCGCGACGAGCAAGGACTCTCGCGTTCCGGATGGAAGCGATTCGCGATACGAACACGGATTTGACCGGAGATACGTGCACCGACCATGGCGCCGGGATGCCGTCCCGGACCTCGAAGGCGTCAGCCGGCGGCGAGCGCCGTCTCGCGGATTCCGGAAAGGGTTGCCGTCGGCAGGACCGTGTCGGCCGGGAGCACGAGTTCGATAAGCGCCGGCCCGCCCGCCGCCAGCGCCGCCTCGAACGCCGGTTCGAATTCCTCCGTCCGGCGCACCGTCGCGCCGGGAATGCCGTGGGCGCGCGCCAGCGCCGCAAAATCCGGATTGACAAGGTCGGTGCCGGAAACGCGGCCCGGATAGTGGCGTTCCTGGTGCATGCGGATGGTGCCGTAGATCCCGTTGTTGACCACGATGAAAATCACCTTCGCGCGCTGCTGCACGGCGCTTGCGATCTCCTGCCCGTTCATCTGGAAGCAGCCGTCGCCGCTGATCGAGACCACCACCCTGTCGCGATGGCGGATGGCGGCGGACACGCCGGCGGGAACGCCGTAGCCCATGGCGCCGGCCTGCGGCGCCAGCTGTGTGCCGTAGCGCTTGTAGCGGAAATACCGGTGAATCCAGACCGTGTAGTTGCCGGCTCCGTTGGCGACGATGGCGTCGTCGGGCAGAGTCTCGCTGAGCCAGGCGACGATGCGTGCATAGTCGAGATCGCCGGCCATGGCGCCGGGTGCGGAAAAGGCGAGATACGCGGCATGCGCAGCTGCAGCCTCGCCACGCCACGCGGTCGCGACGGGCTCCATGGTTCGGGCCGCCGAACAGAACTCCGCCATCCCGGCATTGATTGCGAGATCCGGCTGGTAGACCTTGCCGAGCTCGTCGATTCCGGCGGCGACATGGACGAGCGTCTGGCGCGGCTTGGGGAAGGTGAAGGAGCGGTAGCCGTCGCTGACGATCTCGCCTAGCTGCGAACCCAGCACGATCAGAAGGTCGGTGTCATCGATTCGGGCGCGAAGCTGCGGGTCGATGCCCAGCCCGACGACGCCGGCGTAGTTCGGATGCCGGTTGTCGAGGAGATCCTGCCTCCGGAACGCCGCCGCGACCGGCAGTTCGTTGACTTCCGCGAAGGCCTTCAGATCGTCGCATGCGCCGGCCGACCAGCCACCGCCGCCGGCCAGCAGCAGCGGCCGCTTCGCGCCTTCCAGAAGCGTTCGCAGCCGTTGCATCTCCTCGTGCCCCGGGTGGGGGCGGAGCAGGTGAAACGGCTGGCCATCGCCGGTGTCGGCCCGCTCCGTCTGCATGTCCTCGGGGAGCGCAAGCACCACCGGTCCGGGACGCCCGGATGTTGCGACGTGGAAGGCCCGGCTCACCATTTCAGGGATGCGGGCGGGGTTGTCGATCTGGGCGACCCATTTCGTCATGACGCCGAACATGCGGCGGAAGTCGATTTCCTGGAACGCCTCGCGTTCCGTCATGTCGCGGGCGACCTGGCCGAGAAAGAGAATGAGCGGCGTCGAGTCCTGATGCGCGGTATGGATGCCGATCGAGGCGTTGGTCCCCCCGGGGCCGCGGGTGGCGAAGGCGATGCCCGGCCGGCCGGTCATCTTGCCCCATGCTTCCGCCATGTAGGCGACGCCGCCCTCCTGCCGGCAGACGACGAGGTTGATGCTGCTCTGGAGATCGTGGAGCGCGTCCAGGGTCGCGAGATAGCTCTCGCCCGGGACGCAAAAGACGGTGTCGACGCCATGCAGGCGGAGGCAGTCGACGAGGATCTGTCCGCCGGTCCGGAAGTTGCTGCCGGTTCCCGTGTCGGCCATTGCTAGACCTCGATGAACTGGTCGAGAAGTATCGTGTATTGCTGCCTCTTCGGCTTGTTCCTGTCTTCCTCGTTGACGTAGGAGATCGAGGATCTGCCGAGGAGCGCGCGCGGGAGGATCATCACCCGACAGAATTCGCCGGGCTGGTCATCGGGCGCGCGGGCAATCACCGGCTCGGGCCCGGATTCGAACCAGGAGCCGCCGCGGGTGATTTCGTGGGTCTCGCCGCCTGTCTCGACCGTCAGGCGTCCGTCGAGAAGGTAGCGGATTCCGGGGCCCTGATGGGTGTGGAGATAGGCGATGCCCGACGGTGGAATCAGCACCCGGTCGCAGCGAAGGAGGAAATCGGTGCCGGAAGCAAGGCTGACCCCGGCCGAGAGCTCGAGGCGCGATGCGACGTTGGCGCCGGTCGCCGGCATGTCAGCGGGATCGGGCCCCACGAGCTCGTAGCGCAGGAGGTTCGCCGGGGCCTGCCGGGCCGCGATCGTCGTTTCGCCGCTGCCGAGCCACGCCTTGCCCGCTTCGACGGTGACGGTGGTGCCGGAATGGGTGATGTCGACGGATCCCGACAGCGGGCAGACTGCCCTCACCGCCGCGGGCAGGGGAGCGGCCAGGGCCGCCCCGGCGGCGAGGCTGTCGCCATAAAGGCGCAGTGTATGCGCTGCCATGTTGTTGTCCTTCCCGCGGTTGCCGCTTCGTTGACCGTGACGTGCCGGCGGCTATGATGGTGCCCCGCCGCAATACCGTCCCGGAGTACGAGATCGTGAGGAACCATACCCTAAGGGTATACCGTTCGGAAGAAAATCTGCCGCGCGAGGAGCAGTTGGCATGGAAGATCGCGGCGGTGGCGTCGGATCCCGTGGCCGTCGAGGACGATGTCGCGGAAATGATCGTCAACAGGATCATCGACAACGCGTCGGTGGCCGTGGCCGCCCTCAACCGGCGGCCGGTGGCGAATGCCCGCGCCATGGGCGTATGTCATCCCCGCGAAGGCGGCGCGACGATATTCGGAATCCCGTCCCGGCGCCGGTTCTCGGCCGAATGGGCGGCATGGGCCAACGGCACGGCGGTGCGCGAGCTGGACTACCACGACACGTTCCTTGCCGCCGACTATTCTCATCCCGGTGACAACATCCCGCCGATTCTGGCGGTCGCCCAGCAGAAGGGGTGCGGCGGTCGCGACCTCATCCGCGGCATCGCGACCGCATACGAGATCCAGGTCGATCTGGTGAAGGGCATCTGTCTGCATGCCCGCAAGATCGATCACATAGCCCATATCGGACCGTCCGCCGCGGCCGGCATCGGCACGCTGCTCGGGCTCGACGTGTCCTCCGTCTACCAGGCCGTGCAGCAGGGGCTGCACGTGACCTGTACCACCCGCCAGTCCCGCAAGGGCGAGATCTCGAGCTGGAAAGCCTATGCGCCCGCGCACGCGGGAAAGCTCGCGATCGAGGCGGTCGACCGCTGCATGCGCGGCGAGGGCGCGCCGTCGCCGATCTACGAGGGCGAGGACAGCGTGCTCGCCTGGATGCTCGACGCGCGGGATCGCGAATATGTGGTTCCGCTTCCCGAGCCGGACGAGCCCAAGCGCGCAATCCTCGAGACCTACACCAAGGAGCATTCGGCCGAATACCAGAGTCAGGCGCTCATCGATCTCGCGCGAAGAATGGGTGAACGGATCGCGAATGCCGATTCAGTCGAGAGCATCGTCATTCACACCAGCCACCATACCCACAACGTGATCGGCACCGGCGCCGGCGATCCGCAGAAGATGGATCCCCGGGCGAGCCGCGAGACGCTCGACCATTCGATAATGTACATCTTTGCCGTCGCGCTCCAGGACCGCGCTTGGCACCATGTGCAGTCCTATGCTCCGGAAAGGGCGCAGCGCGCCGATACCGTCCGCCTGTGGCACAAGGTATCCACAGTTGAGGATCCGACGTGGACCGAACGCTACCATGATCCCGACCCCGGCCGGCGCGCCTTCGGAGGAAGGGTCGTGATCACGATGAAGAACGGCGACATTCTCGAGGACGAGCTCGCGGTGGCCGACGCACATCCCGCTGGGGCGCGGCCGTTCGCTCGTGATGACTATGTCAGAAAATTCAACATTTTGACACAGGAACTTGTATCGGAAAAGGAGCGGCAGCGATTCCTTGAGGCCGCGTACCGGCTGCCCGAACTGTCGGCATCCGAACTTGGCGGCCTCAACGTGACCCTGGATCTTGCCGAACTCTCCTCTGCCGAGCCCGACGGGCGGGGAATCTTCTGATGCTGTTTCCCGCCAAGAGCGGTGCCGAGAAGAGGGCCGACCTCCGCGCCGCCCTGGCGTCGGGCCGGCTTCTCCGCTTTCCGGGCGCCCACGCGCCGATCGTGTCGCTGGTCATCGAGGAGCAGGGCTTCGACGGTATCTACATATCGGGGGCCGCGCTCTCGGCCGACCTTGGATTGCCGGACATCGGGCTTACCACCCTGGGCGAGGTGACCCAGCGCGGCCGCCAGATCGCGCGCGTCACCAGCCTGCCGGCGCTGATCGACGTCGATACCGGTTTCGGGGAGCCGCTCAATGCGGCCCGGACCATCCAGGAGCTCGAGGAGCTCGGAATCGCGGGCTGCCATCTCGAGGACCAGGTCAATCCCAAGCGGTGCGGTCATCTCGACAACAAGACCATCGTGCCGGCCGGCGAGATGGTGATGAAGATCCGGGCTGCAGCGAACGCGCGGCGCGACCCCAACTTCCTCCTGATGGCGCGCACCGACGCCCGTGCCTCCGAGGGGCTCGACGCCGCGCTCGACCGCGCTCGCGCCTACGTCGATGCCGGCGCCGACGCGATCTTTCCCGAAGCGCTGCAGGACGTCTCCGAATACGAGCGGACGCGCAGGGAGCTCGGCGATGTGCCGCTGCTGGCGAACCTCACGGAGTTCGGCAAGACTCCGCTCCTGACGGCGGACGAGCTCGAGGAACTTGGATTCAACATCGTCATCTACCCGGTATCGTCGCTCCGCCTCGCAATGAAGGCGGTGGAGGACGGTCTCGCGGAACTGAAGGACCGGGGGACGCAGAAGGGGCTCGTTGAGCGCATGCAGACCCGCAAGCGCCTCTACGAACTCATCCGCTACGAGCAGTACAACCGCTTCGACAGCGACATCTACGATTTCAGGATCTGACAGGAGGGCACCCGGAAATGGCAGCAGGATCAGCCCGGAAGAGAGGGGCGGGGACAGGCAGGTCGCGCAAACCGGCGGCGAAGCCGGCGGAGCCCGTGATCCACAAGGGCCTCGCCGGGGTCACCGTCGACACCACCTCGGTTTCCAAGGTCATGCCGGAGACCAATTCGCTGACCTATCGCGGCTATGCGGTGCAGGATCTTGCCGCCAAGTGCCGTTTCGAGGAGGTTGCGTACCTGATTCTCCATGGCGAGCTTCCCAACCGCCGCCAGTACAGGGCATTCGTCGCCGACGAACGCGGCCGCCGCGAGCTGACGCGTCCGCACCTTGAGGTCATCAGGCAGTTTCCGAAATCCGCGCACCCCATGGACACGTTGCGCACCGCGGTCAGCTATCTCGGCACCACGGAAACCGCGTGGGGCGGCGAGCCGCGGGAACGCGACCTCGACCGGGCGATGAACCTGCTTGCCAAGATCCCGACGATGATTGCCGCCGACTACCGCTTTCGCAAGGGACAGACGCGCAGGCGCCCGCGCGGCGACCTTTCGTTCTCGGAAAATTTCTTTCACATGTGCTTCGGCAAGGTGCCGCCGGCAAAAGTGATTCGGGCGTTCGACACCTCCCTGATCCTCTATGCCGAACACAGCTTCAACGCGTCGACCTTCACCGCCCGGGTGATCACCTCTTCGCGATCCGACATCTACAGCGCCGTGACCGGTGCGATCGGTTCGCTCAAGGGGCCGCTGCACGGCGGCGCCAACGAAGCCGTCATGCACAATCTCCTCGAGATTGCCGCGCCCGAGCGCGCGGAGGCCTGGCTGCGCGAGCGGTTCGCCGCAAAGGATCTGGTAATGGGGTTCGGGCACCGCGTCTACAAGCAGGGCGATTCGCGGGTCCCGACCATGCGCGCCGCGCTGGAGGACCTCACGGCGTGGAGCGGCGACAGCCGTTGGGTCGAAATATCGGACGTTCTCCAGGGCATCATGATCGGGGAGAAGGGTATTCATCCGAATCTCGATTTTCCTGCCGGTCCGGCCTACTACCTGATGGGGTTCGACATCGACATGTACACGCCGATCTTCGTCATGAGCAGGATCACCGGCTGGGCCGCGCATATCCTCGAGCAGAATGCCGACAACAGCCTGATCCGGCCGCTCAGCGCCTATGGCGGCGCCAGCCAGCGCGAGGTCAAGCCGATTTCGCGGCGTTGAGCCGTTGCCGCCGGCGCGGCGATTGCATATCTTCGCGCGCCGCCACAGAGAAAGCGTCCCGACCATGCGGATGTCCGTCTATTTCCTGCCGACCCTGAAGGAGGATCCGGCCGAGGCGCAGATCGTCTCGCACCGGTTGATGCTGCGCGCCGGCATGATCCGTCAGTCCAGCGCGGGAATTTATTCCTGGTTGCCGCTTGGCCTCAGGGTGCTGCGCCAGATCGAGCGCATCGTGCGGGAGGAACAGGACCGCGCGGGATGCCAGGAAGTGCTGATGCCGACGATTCAGCCCGCCGATCTGTGGCGCGAAAGCGGGCGTTATGACGATTATGGCGCCGAGATGCTCCGTATCCGCGACCGCCATGACCGGGACATGCTCTACGGGCCGACCAACGAGGAGCTGATTACCGATATCTTCCGGAGCGCCGTGCGTAGCTACCGCGATCTACCCAAGCTGCTCTACCATATCCAGTGGAAGTTCCGCGACGAGGTTCGGCCTCGCTTCGGTGTCATGCGTGGGCGCGAGTTCCTGATGAAGGACAGCTATTCTTTTGATATTGATTTCGAAGCTGCCAGAATAGCTTACAATAAGATGTTCGTGTCCTATCTGAGAACCTTCGCGCGGATGGATCTCAAGGCGATTCCGATGGAGGCCGAGACCGGTCCGATCGGCGGCAAGCTGAGCCACGAGTTTATCATCCTGGCCGACACCGGCGAGACCGAGGTGTTCTGTCACGGCGATTTGTTGGACTACGACGTGCTCGCAAAGAACATGGACTACGATGGCGACCTCTCGCCGATCGTCGACTACTGGACGAAATACTCCGCCCGCACGGACGACAAGCACGATACGGCGGCCTTCGAGGCCGAGGTTCCGGA
>JAJEBT010000172.1 GCA_022822405.1 Alphaproteobacteria bacterium | reverse complement strand
CCAGGTAGCCGCCCATCGCCGCCACGAGGCGGAACGCCTGTCCGAGATCCTCGGGAGGCGGCAGCCTCCGGGCGCGCGAGAAGTCCGCCAGCAGCGCCAGTTCGATGCCGGTGAACGCGGTCGCTGCCGGAAGCCCGGGTTCCGTCCGGGCCAGCTGGGTGAGGGCGGCGATGCGCCAGGCGATCACCGCGTTGACCGCTACCGCCCGCTCGATGCGCGCGCGGGTCCGGTGCGCGACAGTCTCCGCCTTGCATCCCGACTTCAGGATCCTGTGCCAGTCCTCGATCCGCCACCTCAGCCCGTAGAGGCGGACCGCTTCGCGGGCCTGGTGCAGGCCGGTGACCGGCAGCGTCGTGAGCAGGGTCCAGGACACCGGCTCCGATCCGTCCTCGGGAACGTCCGCCTCCGCGACGTGGATCACGGTCAGCGGCAGCGGCTCCGGCCCGAAGCGCGCCCTCTCGTCCGGAGGCGGCGGCAGCTCCAGCTCCAGCCAGCGCAGGCTCACCGCGGCCTTGCGCCGGGCCCGCCCGGCGAACGCGTTCTGCGCGCCTGTCGACCGCCGAGCCGACAGGCGCTCCACCGTGATGGACAGCCGTCCGGCCTCCGGAGCCGCGCGCACCCGCTCGAACAGCTTCGGCCGGCCGCGGCCGAAGCTGCGGTCATGCCGCGCCCGCACCAGCAGCGCCAGCCGGCGGCAGCCCGCCGCGCGGTGTTCGTGGAGCACGTCGAACACATCCCCCTCGCGGTCCATCACCGCGACGGCCTTCACCCCGTCCAGCTCCTTTGCCGCCGCGATGCTGTGGCGCAGGCCGCGCAGCCACCGTCCGGTCTTGCGCTCCTCGACCGGACGGCCCTCTTCGGACGCGCCGTCCGGCGCGTCGAACTCAAGGTTGACGACGCCCAGGGGAACCCCGTCGCCGCTCACGGCGAAGGTCGTGTGCAGGTGCAGGCCAAGCGTCCCCGAAGACCCCTTGGTGCGGCCGATCGTCCCGAGCCCCTCGCAGCCGTGGCGGGTCGCGAAGTTCAGGTCCGTGCCGTCCTGCACCAGAAGCGACAGCGGCTGGCCCTGCATCCGCCGCAGCGTCCGTTCGCGATGGGCCCCGACGATGGTGGACGCGGAGACCGCGCCGTAGTCCGGATGCTCGATCATCCTGTAGTACCCCTTCACCGTCGCCTCGCAGCCGGCCGCCGCCGCGAAGAACGTCTTCGTCGGCGACCGCGCCTGGATCTCCGCGCTCCGGACAAGCCGCTGCGTCAGGCGGGCGTCGCCAAGCTGCGCCGCCCCGAATTCGTTCTCCGCCCAGGCCGCGCTGTCAAGCCCTTCCCCGGGCGCCAGCGCGCGCCGCGCCCCGAGGCGCGCCTCCCAGTCCGGCTCCAGCGGCAGGACCAGGATGCGCTTCGCCGGCTCCGGGACGCCGTCACGGACGCGGCGGCCGGAGGTCTCGCCGGCGCAGCGCCAGCCGGCCGCCAGGAAGCAGCTGCCCCGGTGCTCCGGCGCGACGAAGGTCTCGGCCAGGACCGGACGGATGCCGTAGGCCGCCGCGAAGTCCCCGCCCGCGCGCCGCGCCGCCATGCCCAGGACCCGCGACGCAAGGAAGCGCACGGAAACCGACGGACGGATCAGGAACCGCGCCAGGCCGATCACCTGGTCGAGATGCCGCTCGCGGCCTGCATCGTCCCAGCCGAGCCAGGCGTCCCGCGCCGCCAGGACCCGCGTCGCGGGGACGAACAGGAGCCCGCCGAGCCAGCCGTGCGAAGACCCGACCAGGTAGCGCAGCTGGCGACCGACGTGAAGCCGGGCGCTGCGGGGATGTTCCGACGCCATCAGCTCGCTGAAGACCAGCCGAAGCTCCGATCCCTCGACCCGGACTAGCTCGAGGCCCTCGACCGCGCCCGCGCTGGCCGGAAGGCCCGTCGGCTCGGGAACCGCCGCTTCCCTGCGGGCGACGGTCCCGCGGCCGCCGCCGCGGCGGGGCGAAGGAAGAACGATCCCGCCCGCCCGCTCAAGGCGGCGGAGGGCGGAGAGGCAGCTCGTGACCTGCGGCCGGCCGCGAAGATCGAAAAAACCGAAAGCGGCGCAGACCCTGCGGCCGATCTCGGCCCGGGAGGCTCCCGGCTGGGCGAGAATCCCCGAGAGCTTCTTCATGCCCTCCGTCGAGGAAAGCGCCCGCGGAATCGAAACATGGCAGTCCATGCCACCGACGGTAGCATGGCCGAATTAGCGAGTCGAGCGGGAAATGTGTCCTATGGGCAGGGCGAAGCTCTCGCCGAACATGGTCCATGCGTCTGTGACATGGGGCTGCGCGTAAAGGATGCCGATCAAACCGTTGCCCGCGCCACGCGGCTCGGAACGCCGGAGTTTTCGCAGCCCGTCGGTTCCGGAGAACTGGATATTCCCGCGATCAAGGGCGTGGGCGGGACGGTTGTGCATTTTATTGATGAAAAGTCTAACCTGCACCACGTCTGGGACATTGAGTTTGAACCGGTTTCCAAGGCGGAAGCTTCCCAGCCGGCTGGACTCAGAAGGGTCGATCACGTGGCACAGACCATGCGTTACCAGGAAATGCAGAGCTGGCTCACCTATTACACATCGACGTTTCAGATGGAAAAGGCCCGGATCGTGGATGTGGCGGATCCCTTGGGTATTGTCCTCAGCCAGGCGCTGGCCAGTCCGGACGGTGAAGTGCGGCTCAACCTCAACGGCGCGGGTGAGAGTCGTACGTTTGCGGGCGCGTTTCTGGCGGAAGGCTTCGGAGCAGGCGTGCAGCACATCGCCTTTCTGAGCGATGACATATTCGAGACATCCAGCCAACTGGCTGCCTTTGGGTTCGAGCGCCTGTCTATCGCCGGCAACTACTATGACGACCTTAAGGTCAGGTTCGGTCTACCGGAGGATCTTGTCAGCGCACTGCGTGAAGGCCACATCCTTTATGATCGGGAGGGGCGGGCGGAGTATTTTCAGATTTACGGCCTGCCCATATTCAACGGCTTCTTTTTTGAGATTGCCCAACGTAAAGGGGGCTATCAAGGTTACGGAGCCCGCAATGCGCCGATCCGGTTGGCCGCACAGATGCACCATCGCAGGACAAAGGTACAGGAATGAGCGACGACGCGCAGGCAGTGCGCCATTGGTGGCGCACGTCGATCATCGATATGGCTCCCGGGCGAATTGCGTTCCGGCGACGTCCCATCGAGGAACTGATCGGCAACGTAAGTTTTGGCCAGATGGTCTGGCTGATGACAAAGGGCGATCTGCCTTCGCCGGAACAGGCGGCGCTCCTGGAGTGCGCGCTTGTGGCGGGCGTCGATCACGGGCCGCAGGCGCCGTCCATCGCGGCGGCCCGGATGGCGGCAACCTGCGGAGTGGGTTTGAACAACGTTTTGGCCACCGGCGTCAACATGCTTGGAGACGTGCATGGCGGCGCCGGCGAGCAATGCGCCGAGCTCTATCTCGACACCGCCGCCCGGCTTGACGGCGGCAGCGGTCTGGAAGCTGCAACGCGCGATGCCATCGATGCCTGGCGCGAAACCTATGGAAAGATCGTCTCGGGCTTCGGGCACCGGTTTCATAAACCCGTTGACCCACGGGCGCCGCGTTTGATGGCGGTTGTACGCGAGGCCGCCAGGGCTGGAACCGTCTCGGGCCGGTTCGCCGATATAGGAGAAGCCGTGCAGGCCGAGGTTGGCAGGCAGCGTGGCGCTCCGATAGCGATGAATATCGACGGCGCCACCGCAGTGATTTTCTGTGAACTGGGGTTTCCGCCGCCGCTGTCGCGTGGTCTCTTCTGCCTCAGCCGCTCGGTCGGCATTCTCGCCCATGGCTGGGAACAGATGCAGCAAGGAGGGCGAAACAAGGGGCCGATGCCCGCGGAATATTTGCCCTGGTATGATGGCAAGGACGTAAATGATTGACTCTGAAAGACCTTTCCGTGTCGGACTCATAGGAACCGGCCGGATCGGTGATATCTACCTGAGAAACTGCGCAGCGCTGGACCGGCTGGACATCGTCTCGTGCGGCAGCCTGAACATGGACGAAAGCCGTGCGAAGGCGGCGCAGTTCGGCGTGCCGCAATGTTCGTGTCCCGACGAGATCATTGCCGATCCTGACATAGACGCGATTCTGAACCTGACGGTTCCGGCGGCCCATGCGGAAGTCAGTCTTGCCGCCATCAATGCCGGCAAACATGTCTATTCCGAAAAGCCATTCGTAACCGACCTGGCCGATGGGCACCGCATTCTCGATCTCGCGGCCTCCAGAGGTCTTCTCGTCGGCGTTGCGCCCGACACGTTTCTGGGGGGACGCTGGCAGACCGTGCGGAAACTTCTGGACCAAGGTGTGATCGGCGACCCGACCGGCATTGCCGCCTTCGTGCCAACGCATGGTGTCGAGCGTCATCATCCCAACCCCGATTTCTACTATGCCAGCGGCGGCGGTCCGCTGCTTGACCTGGGCCCCTATTATCTGGCGGCGATGGTCTTCTGTCTTGGTCCGATCGCCCGTGTGGCTGGCATGGCCCGAAGAACCTTCCCGGAGCGCATGATCGAGAACGGCCCGCGAAACGGCGAGATGATACCGGTAGAGGTTGACACCCATTGCCTTAGCCTCATTGAGTTCGAGAGCGGCGCGATAGGCCAGATGATGGTGAGCTTCGATGTCTGGGAAAGCGAAACGCCGCGGCTGGAGATTTACGGAACTGACGGCACAGTCTGCATTCCCGATCCGGATCCCGGCGATGGGGCGAACGTATTCCAGGGCCCGGTTTGGGTTCGCACGCGCGCCACGTCGCGCTGGACGATGCGGCCCCGGCCCAAAGCCCCCCCTGACTGGAAGGTGGCCGAGAACACCCACGGCCTGAATTTCGACGCCCGCGGCGTTGGGCTTGCCGAACTCGCTCAAGCGGCATCGTACGGTCGTGGACCGCGGGCCAGCGGGGCGCTTGGCCTGCATCTTTGCGAGGTTATGAAAGGTATGCATGACAGCCCACGTCTGGGCCGCTTTGTAGAGATCGAAAGCACCTGCGCCCGTCCGGCAATGCTCCCCGAAACCGATGAAACCGGGCTGAACGTCAATCTGGGACTCTCGCAATGAGCATAGAGACGCTGAACATCGGCGATCCATTCTTCAGGATCCGCCTGCTGAGGAACGAGACATCCCATGAAGTTTCGGGGAAAGTCATTGCCCTCAATCTCTCGGAGACTGAAATCAGGGTGCGCGAACAGACATTGGGTGCCCTGGAATCGGTCATCCTGAAGGATACCGAAATTCATGATGTGGTCCACGCGGTTGTCATTGAGGGATTCGCTGACCACGGTGACGACACAGTGCTGATGTCGCGGATCCGTCAAACCTGGCAGTCCGCGTTTGAGGTGCGCGGCGAGGAGCGGTTGCGCGGGGTCGAGCATTACATGTCGCCCAAGGTCTGGGTTGGGCAGGTCGGGTTCACCCTCTACCATTCGGCTTCGGTTCCGCTGAATGTCGGCCTGCATCGGGAGCATGCGTTCTGCCCGGTGCCCGGTTTCCGCGAGGTGCATACCCAGATTGTCGGATTCGGGAAAATGCAGCAATGCCGGGAACGCGACGTGGACACGCTTTATCTGGAAGAGCCTATGGCCCCGGGTTGCACCCACCGGCCGATGTATGATTCCGAAGGCAACTACCCCTGGCATCAGTTTGAGACGATCACGCCTTCCGTTTTCATGGCGGTGGAGATGCTGCCCGACGGTGCAAAGCCCCCGGCTTGAAGGAGACCTGACATGCTTTTGCCTGAGAAGATCGATTTCGACGGCCCGTTTCCGCGCCTGTCCCGTCGGCTGCGGTTGGGCGTTGTCGGAGGTGGCCGCGTCTCGGGCATGCAGGCCATGGCCGCGCGGTTGACCGGCCGGTGGAAGGTCGTTGCGGGTGCGTTCTCGTCCGATCCGACCCGTGCCAAGGCGGCGGCGGGGGAATGGTTCCTGCCCGAAGAGCGCTGCTATGCGTCGTTTGAAGAGATGGCGAAGGCGGAGGCCGGCCGCACTGACGGAGTGGATGCGGTGATGGTCACGACACCGAATCACGTGCACTATGCTGCCGCCAAAGCTTTTCTCGATGCCGGAATCGACGTGCTCTGCGACAAACCTCTGACGAACGAGGTGGAGGAAGCCGAGGCGCTTGTGCAGCTGGCTGGCGAAACCGGCTGTGTTTTCGGCGTCTCCTACGTAATGTCGTGCTTTCCGATGATCCGGCAGGCGCGGGAGATAGTGGCGGAAGGCGGCGTGGGCCGGATTAATCAGGTACACGTTGAATTCATGCAGGACTGGATGACGCCGGAGGAAGCGGCCGACGCCCCTCACGTGAAGTGGCGACTTGATCCGGCCAGGTCCGGCCGCACTTCCTGTGTCGGTGACATCGGCACCCACGCGGCCCACCTCGCGGGTTTTGTCAGCCACCTGCCGCTCACTCATCTGCGGTCCGAGTTTCATGTCTGCGGCTCGCCCAAGCCGCTGGAAGACACTTTCTTTGCATGGACGCGACATGGCGGTGATGTTCCGGGCACGCTGATGGCCACTCGGCTCGCGCCCGGCAACCGCGCTGGACTTCGGCTTCGAGTGTTTGGTTCAGAAGGGGGGTTGGAGTGGGATCTCGAAGACTGCGACCGGTTGAGGTTCAACCGATTCAGTGAACCGGACCGAATTGTGTCCCGGGGTCACGGTCATGGCGTTTCCCCAAGGACGGAACGGCTCGTGCGCACCGCACGCGGGTTTCCTGAGGGGATTATCGAAGCCTGGGGCAACCTTTATACCGAGTTCGCGTTGGCCGTTGCCGCCCGCCGTGACGGAAAGAGTTTGCCAAGAGCTTGGCTCGAAATGCCAGGCGTTTCCGAGGGAGCGGCGGGAGTTCGGTTCATCGACGCCTGCGTCCGCTCCAATGACCGGGCGGGAGGATGGGTCCAGCTCTAGAGGGTTGACCGGATGAAGAACATCGCTGTGATCGGTTTGGGCACCGTCGGCCAGCTGCATGCCGCAAATCTTGCGGCTCACCGCGAGGCAGAGCTCTCGGCGGTCTGCGACCCCAGGCCGGAGGCGACCAAATTCATTCGTGAAGAAACCGGCGCGTTGGTGACCACGAATGTGTCGGATCTGTTTGATACCCGACCCGATGCAGTCATTGTCTCTTCGTCCACGGCGACACACGGTGACATTGTCAGGGAATGCGTTGCGGCAGGCATTCCGTTTCTTTGCGAGAAGCCGCTTTCCCGCGACCTGCAGTCCGCCGAGGAGATCGTCGGGTCGGTTCAGGAAAGCGGGCTTGTCGCCGCAACTGCTCTGAACCGCAGATTCGATCGCCAGTATGCGTCCATGCGCGATGCCGTCATTGCGGGCGGTATAGGACAGTGCGAACTGCTTTGCTTCACCTCCAGAAGCACCGCACCTCCCACAGTGGAGTTCAGTCGGACATCAGGCGGACTGTTCGCCGAAAAGGGCAGCCATTTCTTTGATCTTGCCCGTTGGATATCCGGCGAAGAGCCGGAAGAACTGTTCGCCATGGGCTCTGTTCTTGTCGATCCGGCATTCGGGGATGTAGGTGAGTACGATACCGCCATCATCTCAATGCGGATGCGAAACGGCTTGCTCTGCCGCTTCGATTTCAGTTGGAGAACCGCCTATGGACAGGACGAACGCATTGAGATTCATGGCTCCGAAGACCTGCTGACAAGCCATCAGGATCCGGTAGGAACGATCGTTCAGGCCGACGGTCGATGGATGCGGCGCGGAAACAGGCTTGCGACATGGCAGGAGCGGTTTGCCGAAACCTACCGACAGGAACTTGATGCCTTTCTGTCCGTTCTGTCGACCGGCGTGCCGCATCCCGTACTTGCCACATTGGACGACGGGTTGATGGCGCAGCGCATCGGTGAGGCCGCCAGGAAATCGGCGGCACAAGGAGTGCTATGCAGAATTTGTAGTTGATGTTCTGAAAAACGTCTGATATTTTGGTTTTCATGTGAGATATAGCTCTCACATTGGAGACAGGTCGATGTCAGTGCAGGAAACAGAGCCTTCGGACGGTCCAGTGTTTTCGCTGGCGCATCTGACCCTGATCAACTGTACCCCCGCAGAGTTGGTCTACATCGCAGCACGTGCAGGATATGACGCTGTAAGCCCGCGCTTCATTGCGATGAACGTTCCGGGTGAATTCATCGACTCACCACTGGACCGGGCGCAGGTTCAGGCCATCCGGACAGCGCTGGCGACTACTGGCCTCGAAGTCCTTGACATCGAACTGGCCCGAATCACCGAGGACTGCGATCCGCGCGGTTTCGAGGCCGCGCTTGAGCTCGGCGGGGAGCTTGGGGCACGGCACATGATCATGTCGGCTTGGACGACACGCCGGGATGACAGGAATTTCCTTCTCGATGTGTATGGTGAAACCTGCGACCTCGCCGCGCCTTACGGGTTGACCATCGATCTAGAATTCCCCTCTTTCTCGCGGCTTAGACGGAACTTGGCAGAGAACCGGCAACGGGATCCCAGCCCAATCCGTTGATTTTCGGTAGCTTTTCCGCCCGGCAGGCGGCCGTCAGACTGGCAGCCTTATGGGAACATTCCGGGCCGGATCCACGCCGAGAAGTTCG
>JAJEBT010000014.1 GCA_022822405.1 Alphaproteobacteria bacterium | reverse complement strand
GCAATCGCTGGCCTCGTCGTCGCCGGCGAGGCCCGCCGCCGCCCGCGCCTCCAGGCGCCCGGCCGAGGCGCGGCGTTCCTCTGCGCTGGCATTGGGATAATAGTGCAGGACCCGCATGCGCATGCCGGCATCGATCACCTGATCGAAGAACTTGCTGAGGAAGATGTTGCGGGAAAGCCCCGCCAGGTGGCGCAGCGCCTCCAGCTCGCTCTTCAGCGAAGCCTCCCAGTCATCGTCGTCCACAGCTTGGACGAAGCGCTGCACGAGCGCGTTCAATGGCGCCGCTTCGGCCCGGCCGGAGAGCGCCGCCGCACGCGCCACGGCCCGGGAGATGATCAGTGCGGTGTCCAGGTAGTCGCCTGCGTTGTCGAGCGAGAAGTGGGCCACGATGCTGGTCCGGTTGGGCAGAAACTGGACCAGCCGCTCGCCGGCGAGCAGGAGCAAGGCCTCCCGGACGGGCGTGCGCGAGACCTCGAAGCGGGCGGCGAGGTCACGCTCGTCCAAGGCGGAACCTGGCGCGATCCGCACCCAGAGGATTTCCTCACGCAACACGTCGTACACCTGCAGCGCGCCGCGGCGCCCGCGCTTTCGGGGGCGTGCCTCGGTCTCTGCTGCCATGCTCTACCCTTCAGGAGGCAACATGTTCGGCAAGGGGTCTTGCATAATGTTTGCATAATGATAAGCTTCGTTGAAGTCAAGACAGACTAGGGGGAGCATGACATGACGCGTTCCATCACATTGGTGCTGGCGGCTGCGGCCCTGGCACTCGCCCTTGCCTCGCCGGCAATGGCGCAGTCGAAGAAGGTCGCCTACTTCGCCGCCTCTTCGCAGAACGGCTTCAACCAGGCGACTTACGAAGGTGTCGAGGAACGAGCCATCGAGCTCGGCTACGAGGCCGAGATTTTCGACGGCAAGTTCGACGCTGCCCACCAGTACAGCCAGATCGAGGACGTGCTCGCCGGGGGCCAGTTCGCCGGCATGATCGTGGCGCCCAACGACAGTGTCGGTATCGCCGGCGCCTTCGAGCAGGTGATCGAGGCAGGCGTGCCGATCGCGACCGTTCTCTTCCCGGTCGGGCCAGACCTCAACACCCTCGAGCCGCAGGTGCCCGGCATTACGGCGACCGTCGCATCGCCCCCTGTGGCCGGTGCCACCCTGCAGGCCGAAGCTGCGGTGGCGCATTGTGCGGACAGGGATCCCTGCAACGTGATCATCATCATCGGCGCCAAGATCTTCGCCTTCGACAATCTCCGGCTCGAGACCTTCGAGAAGGTCCTGGCCGGGCATCCCAACATCGAGATCGTGGGCACCGGCGAGGGCTGGTATTCGCCGGATGCGTCGCTGAAGGCGATGCAGGACATGCTGCAGGCGGCGCGGGACGTGCATGTTGTGCTGTCGAACGCCGACCAGCATCTGGTCGGCGCGGAGATCGCGCTGGAGGCCGAGGGCTACACCGTGGCCGATCTATACCTCTCCGGCGGCGGCGCCGCGGCCATCGCGATCGAGGCGATCCGCGAAGGGCGCTGGGACGCCACCCTCGCCTACTTCCCCAAGACCATGGGCGCGCTGGCGATGGAGCAGATCGCCAATGCCATCGAGGGCAAGCCCGTGACCAACGCCATCAACATGGATGTCTCGGGGCCGCTCCAGGCCATGATCGACAAGTCCGTTCTCGACGCCAACCCCGACTTCAGGGGTGAATGGGAGCAGTAACCGATCGCACCCGCCGGGGCCTTCGGGCTCCGGCGGCGCCCTTGCGCCGGGAGGTGGCGACTTGACCCGACACTACCGAGTATCCGCCGATATCGGCGGCACGTTCACGGACATCGTCTATCAGGATTGCACGACCGGCGCTTGCGGCGCTGCGAAGGTCCTTTCGACGCCGGGCGACCCGGCGCTTGCGGTGTTGCAGGGTATCGAGGCAGCGATTCCGACCGAAGCAGCGATCGACTTCTTCGTCCACGGCACGACGGTGGGGCTCAATGCGCTGCTCACCCGCCGGGGCGCCAAGGTGGCGCTGCTCACCACCGAGAACTTTCGGGACATCTACACGATCCAGGGCAACGACCGCGGCGAGATCTTCTCGATCCGCTGGAACAAGCCCGAGCCGCTCGCGCCGCTGGAACACACCTTCACGGCGCGGGAGCGGATCGCCGCCACCGGCGAGGTCGTGACGGCGCTGGAGACGAGCGACCTCGACCGCCTCGTCGACGCAGTGAAGGAAGAGGGATTCGAGGCGATCGCCATCGCCTTTCTCTTCTCCTTCAAGAACCCCGCGCATGAGCTGGAGGCGGCGGAATACCTGCGCGCCCGCCTGCCGGACATCCCCATCGGGCTCTCGCACCGGGTCTCGCCGGAGTGGCGGGAGTTCGAGCGGACCTCGACCACGGTGATGGACAGCTACCTCGCCCCGGTCGTGCGGGGATACCTGGAGACGCTGATCGGCGGCCTCGACGATCGCCTGCCCGAAGGCCGGGGCCTGCACGTCATGCAGTCCAACGGCGGGGTGATGACGGCGGAATCCGCCAGCGAGACGCCGCTGCAGACGCTGCTCTCCGGCCCGGTGGGCGGCGCCATCGGCGGCAGGGCGCTCTCCGCCGCGACCGGGCGGCCCAACCTCATCTGCATCGACATGGGCGGCACTTCCTTCGACGCGAGCCTGATCGTCGACGGTCACCCGTCGACCTCGAACGAGACCAAGCTCGAAGGGCTTCCCGTGCAGATGTCTGTGGTCGACATCCACGTGATCGGCGCGGGCGGCGGATCGATCGCCTGGGAAGAAGCCGAGGCAATGCGTGTCGGGCCGCAATCGGCAGGCTCGAAGCCCGGCCCGGTCTGCTACGGCCTCGGAGGGACCGAGCCTACGGTGTCCGACGCAAACCTCGTACTGGGCAGGCTCGACGGTTCGAACTTCGCCGGAGGAGGCATGGCGCTCGACCGCAACACGGCGCGCGGCGCACTCGCGGCCATGGGAGAACGCTTCGGCATGAGCGCCGAAGACATGGCACAGGGCGTGGTCGACATCGTCAATTCCAAGATGGCGGACGCGATCCGTACCATCACCGTGCGTCGCGGCATCGATCCTCGCGATTTCTCGCTGGTGGCATTCGGTGGTGCCGGGCCCGCGCAAGCGACGGCCCTGGCCGAGGAACTTCGAATCGGCGAAGTGATCATCCCGGTCCACCCCGGCGCATTTTCGGCCTGGGGCATGCTTCAGACGGATGTTCGACACGACTTCAAGGAAACGCTCTACGGATTCTGGGATCTCATGGAGCTTTCGCATCTTGAGGCTGCCTTCGAGGCCTTGGCCAGGCGGGGCCGCGACCACCTGATCAACGAGGGCATCGCGCCTGGCGACATCAGCTTTGAACGTGCGATCGACTTTCGCTATTATGGGCAGGAATACGTGCTGACGATCCCACTGCCCGACGGTCCCATCGACATGGATTGCGTTCGCAATGGCTTTGATGCCGCCTATGCGCGGCAATATGGCCACAACAGCCCGGAGAACCGGGTGGAAATGGCCAATATCCGGCTTGCCGCTCTCGGGCATCTGCCGCGACCCGAGAACGCTCCGCCGGCACCGCTCGCAGCCAAGGCGGCGCGGGCGCGGGACGTCTTTTTTGACGGCATGGCGCAGCCAACGCAAATACTCGACCGCAATGCGATCGCGCCGGACGGCGTCGTTCACGGTCCCGCAATCATCGAGGAAGCCACGGCCACCACTCTTTTGCCGCCCGCCTGGCAGGCACGCCTGACCGAGGGCGGGCATCTGGTCCTGACGAAAGGAGGCGCCTCGTGAGCAAGGCCGATCCGGTGACCACCGAAGTGGTGCGCAATTTCGTGATTTCCTGCGCCGAGGACATGAATGCCTCGCTCTGGCGCTCGGCCCATTCAGCGGTGATATACGAGGGCAAGGATTCGGCAGTGGCGCTGATGGACGAGCAAGGCAACATGCTCGGCCAGTCGACCGGCGTGCCCCTCTTCATAGGTGCCATCGATGTCTGCGTGAACCACGTCAAGGACTATTACAGCGACGACATTTGCGAAGGCGACATCTTCGTGATGAACGACAGCTACATGCAGGGCACGCACCTCCACGACATCACTGCCATCGGACCGATCTTCTTTCATGGAGAGCTTGTAGGCTTCGGCGCAGCCCGGGCGCATTGGAACGATATCGGCGCCATGGATCCGGGCTCGGTCATGGGTTCGATGAACATCTTCCAGGAAGGATTGAGGCTCGGGCCGACAAGGATCGTGTCGCGAGGTGAACCCATCCGCGAATGGTACGACCACTTTCGGCTGAACACGCGGTTCAAGGACGCCACGATCGGCGATCTCGGCGCCCAGATCGCGGCGATCCGCACCGGCGAACGGCGGCTCGCCCAGCTGCTCGACCGGATCGGGGCCGAAACCTATCGTGCCGCCTGTCATGACATATTCGAGCAGGCGCGCCGGCTTGATCGCGCGGCGATCGCCGCGATCACGGACGGAACGTGGTCGCGCGAGGGCTATCTCGACGACGACGGGGTCGGCAAGGAACCGATCAAGGTTGCGCTGACACTCACCGTGAGGGGCGAAGAAGTGATCGTCGATCTCACCGGAACCTCCGGTCCGGTGCCAGGCTCGGTCAATTGCGGTGCGAGCCAGACGGAGAGCCTCCTGAGGCTCGCCTACAAGACGATGATCAACCCCGATCGGGCCATCACCGGCGGCTCCTTCGAGACCATGACAGTCGTTCTGCCCGAGGACTGCATGTTCAATGCCAAGGAGCCGGCAGCCTGCGAGTGGTATTTCACCGGTCTGGGGCTCCTGGCCGACCTCTTCATCTCATGCCTCAGCGAGGCCATGCCCGAGCGTTCGACCGCGGCTCATTACGGCGACTCCATGGTGGCGGGATTTTTCTCGGTGGACGAACGGCGCGGGCAATGGATGTCGATCGAACCGACGGCCGGCGGCTGGGGTGGCCGCGCCGATGGCGACGGGGAAAGCGCGTTGATCAACCTGGTGAACGGTGGATTCCGCAACATTCCAGCTGAGGTGATGGAAACCAAGTTCCCGATCCGTCTCGAAGAGTTCTCCATTCGTCCCGACAGCGGCGGTCCCGGGCGCTGGCGCGGTGGCTGTGGCGTCGTGCGCCGCTATCATGCGCTTGAAGACTGCTTCGGCGCGATCTGGTTCGAACGTTCGCACACGCCGGCCTGGGGCCTGAATGGCGGTGGCGACGGAGCGGGGCCCGAGGTGACGATCACCCAACCCGACGGCAAGCGGGAATCGCTCCTGAAAATGGCGGCACGCGGCCTTGGCGCCGGCACGATCGTCGAGACGAAGACTGGCGGTGGCGGTGGCAATGGCGACCCGATGCAGCGCCCGCACGAAGAGGTGGCACGAGACGTGAGGAAGGGATTCCTTACCCCGACGGCTGCGCGGCGTGACTACGGGGTCGCGGTCGAGGCGGACGGAACCTTGGATGAGGCTGCATCGTTGCCGCGATGACGCAGCCTGCCCTGAAAGCGGAAGGGATCACGGTACGCTTCGGCGACGTCGAAGTGCTTTCGGGCATCGACGTCGAAATCGCCGCCGGTTCAATTCACGGGCTCATCGGCGAGAACGGCGCCGGCAAATCGACACTCGGCAAGGTGCTGGGTGGGTACTACCAGGCCAGCAGCGGCTCGCTGGCCGTCTTCGGTCAAGGCATCGGCCACTGGGATCCGCCGACAGCACTTGCCCATGGTGTCGCGATCATGCACCAG